>JOHN01000020.1 GCA_000719695.1 Streptomyces sp. NRRL F-6131 | reverse complement strand
GGGGGGCCCCCCCCCTTTTCCCCGGCGGCGCCCCCTCGTCCGCCCCCACCACAACCGGCCCCGGCCAACCCAGCGCCGACCGGTCCACCCCCGACCGCTCCGTCCCCGACCGCTCCGTCCCCGACCGGTCCGCCCCCGACCGCTCCGCTGCCGACCAGCCGCGCAACCACCCGGCCGCGTCGGCGAGTTCGCGCCCGCTCAGGTCGTCCACGAAGACCCCTGACCCGATCCCGGACGGCAGCGGCAGCCGTTGTCGTCCGTCGCGGTGACGGACGGTGTCGGCGAGCGCCTCGGCGAGCGTGACCGGTTCCATCAGCGGGTGCCAGACCGGCAGTTCGAGCCGCCGCATCAGCCGCAGGATCCGTTCGGCCTGCTCTCCGTCGAGCAGGCCGCGCCGCCGGGCGACCACGGTGGTGAGCGCCATGTCGACGCAGACCGCCTCGCCGTGCAGGAGTTCGGGCAGGGCGCGCATCTCCACCGTCGGGCTGAACGAGTGCCCGTAGTCCATGAGGCGCTCCAGGCGGTGCTCCCAGAGGTTGGGCTGGAGTTCCTGGAGCATGCCGTGGACGGCGCGACCGAGGACGGCGGCGCCCGCGCCCGGGCTCTGGAACCGGGTGTCGAGCAGCTCCCGGCCGTGCCGCTCCAGCAGCGCGAACAGGTCCGCGTCCTTGATCAGCGCGACCTTGAGGATCTCGGCGAGCCCGTTGCCGATGTGGCGGCGCTCCAGGGTGGCGAGGAAGGCGGGGTCGAGCAGGGTCTCGACGGCGGGGTGGTAGCTGCCGAGCCGGTTCTTGTGCCGGCCGTGGTTGACCCCGGTCTTGGCGCCGACGCCCGCGTCGACCAGGCCGATCAGCGTGGTCGGGACCCGCACGAACGGTGTCGAGCGCCGGTAGAGGCTGCAGGCGAGGCCGACGATGTCGGTGAGTACGCCGCCGCCGACCGCGAGCACCGGTTCGCCGCGCCGGGAGATCCCGAAGGAGTCCATCCGGTCGGCGACCTGGAAGACCGCGTCCATGGTCTTCACCTGTTCGTGGGCCAGCAGGACCAGCGTCTCGTGCTCCACGCCCTGGGCGGTCAGGTAGCGGCGGAGGCGGTGGCCGTGCAGCTCGTTCACCCGGGCGTCGACCACGACGAGCCGGCGCCCGGGCGGGCCGCCGGCCCTCGCGAGTGCCGGGTTGCCCGGGTCCAGCACACCGGGGGCGAAGCGGACCCGGTAGCTGACGGGGAGGGCGGTGGCCACCGTCCAGCCGATGGCGGGGGCACCGGTGGTGTGCAGTCCGGGGGCGTGCCTACCGGGCACGCCCCCGGACCCGCCGAGTCGATCGGTCCGGTCGGCGGTCCGGAAGGTGGTCCGGTCGGCCGTCCGGTCGGCGGCCGGGCCCACGTCGGCGGACCCGCGCCGTGGCCCGGGCTCGGGATGGGGGTGCGGGTGGGGGATGGTCATGGCTCGGCTCCTCCGGGCGAACGTACGGGGGCGGACGGCCCGGCGGGCGAGGGACGGGCCCGCCGGGTCGTTCGCCACCACGCTGATGCGCCCGTCGTCCCGGACGCACGGGCGGTCGGCCCCATCCGCGTCCCGCCCGCGCCCGGGACCGCCCGGACGACCGCGCCACCGGGCGCCCCGCCCCCGCCGTGGCGAAGCCCGCCGCACAGGCCCCCACCCCGATGCCCGCCGCAGAGGCCCCCACCGCGATGCCCGCCGCACAGGCCCCCACCGCCAAGCCCCCGCAGCCGCCCCGCCGACGTACGGTGGAACGGAGAGGCCGCCACCATGCACGCCACCGGTACCCACTTCACCGACCGCACCGACGCCGGAGTCCGACTGGCCGACCGGCTCGGCCACCTGCGCGGCCCCGGCACCGTGGTGGTCGCGCTGCCACGCGGCGGTGTCCCGGTGGCCGCCGAGGTGGCGGCCGCCCTCGACGCGCCGCTGGACATCTGCGTGATCCGCAAGCTGGGCGTCCCCTACCAGCCGGAGCTCGGGATGGGGGCGATCGGCGAGGACGGGGTGCGGGTGATCAACGACCACGTGCTGCGGCCCGCCGGGGTCACCCCCGAGCAGTTGGCCGCCGTGGAGGCCCACGAGCGGACGGAGCTGGAGCGCCGGGCGCGCCGCTACCGGGGCGACCGGCCGCCGGTGGACCTGCACGGGCGGACCGTGGTCGTGGTGGACGACGGCGTCGCCACCGGTTCGACCGCGCGGGCCGCCTGCCTGATCGTGCGGGCGCGCGGCGCGCGGCGGGTGGTGCTCGCCGTTCCGGTGGCGCCGCGGGACTGGACGGAACGGCTCGGCGACGTCGCCGACGAACTGGTCTGCGTCGGCACGCCGTCGCCGTTCTTCGCGATCGGCGAGTTCTACGCCGACTTCACCCAGACCGAGGACGCCGAGGTCCTGCGCCACCTCACCGAAGCTGCCACCCCGACCGACGTCCCCGCCCCCACCGACACCGACACCGACACGACCGCACCCGTCTCCGCCCCGGCAACCCCCGCCACCGACCGCGAGCTGACGCTCCCCGCCGCCGGTGTCCGCCTGACCGGCCGGCTGACCGTCCCCGCCGGCGCCCGCGGCCTCGTGGTGTTCGCGCACGGCAGCGGCAGCAGCCGACGCAGCCCGCGCAACCTCCACGTGGCGACCGGGCTGAACGCGGCCGGACTGGCCACCTTCCTGTTCGACCTGCTCACCGAGGACGAGGAGCCCGACCGGCGGAACGTCTTCGACGTCGCCCTGCTCGGCGCCCGCCTGACCGACATCGCACGGACCCTGCCCGACGAAGTGCGCACCCTGCCCGACCCAGCCGGAGCCCCGCCCCGGCCCGCCGCCCTCCCCGCCGCCCTGCCCCTCGCCCTGTTCGGCGCGAGCACCGGCGCCGCCGCCGCGCTGTGGACGGCCGCCCGGCTCGGCGACGGCGTGGCCGCCGTGGTCTCCCGGGGCGGGCGGCCGGACCTGGCCGGGGCGGCGGTGCTGGCCGCCGTGACCGCGCCGACGCTGCTGATCGTCGGCGGCCGGGACGACGCGGTGATCGAGCTGAACCGGCGGGCGCGCGCGCAGCTGCGCTGCGAGAGTGAACTGGCGGTGGTCCCGCACGCCGGCCACCTCTTCGAGGAGCCCGGGACGCTGGACCGGGTCGCCGAGCTGGCCCGGGACTGGTTCCGCGACCATCTGGGCCCCGTCCCGACCACGGCCGACCCGCCGTCCTGATCGTCCACCCCGTCGACCGTTCCCGAATCGTCCACCCCGTCGACCGTTCCCGAATCGTCCACCCCGTCGACCGTTCCCGACCCCACCCGGCCGTCCGCCGCACTCCCCGTGACCGTTACGCAGAACTCGTGGAACACCCCCGGTCGACCGAGCATTCTGCCCAGCCTGCCCAGCGATTTTCTGATCACCTTGTACACATTGAACAGTGAAAACCCGACCTGTTGCCCAACCCCTCCGACTGGAGCAAGCTCAGCGCTCAGCCGCCCGCACCCATGCCCCCACCCCAGCGGCGCGGCGGCCACCAGCGGATGCCTCAATGCCGAGGCCTCATTGTGGAGGAACGACCGATGACCCCGCAGTCCAACGCCCTTGAGCTGACCCCCGAGGAGCGCGAGGCCGGTCTCGACGCCGAGCAGCTGCGCCGCCTGGTCGGCCTCGTCGAGCACGACCCCGCCACCGACCCCTTCCCGGTCACCGCGCAGGACGCCGTCGTGTTCGTGGTCGGCAACGCCACTCAGACGGCCCAGTTCTACCAGGTCGTCTTCGGCATGGAGCTGGTCGCCTACTCCGGCCCGGAGACCGGCCGCCGTGACCGCAAGGCCTACGTGCTGCGCTCCGGCTCCTGCCGCTTCGTGATCAAGGGCGGCGTGGCGCCGGACAGCCCGCTGCTGGACCACCACCGCCGCCACGGCGACGGCGTCGTCGACCTGGCGATGGAGGTGCCGGACGTCGACAAGTGCATCGAGCACGCCCGCGCCCAGGGTGCCACCGTCCTGGAGGAGCCGAACGACGTCTCCGACGAGCACGGCACCGTCCGCCGGGCCGCGATCGCCACCTACGGCGAGACCCGTCACACCCTGGTCGACCGGTCCCGCTACACCGGGCCGTACCTGCCGGGCTACATCGCCGCCAAGAGCCGGGTGCAGCACCCCGAGGGCTCGCCGCGCCGCCTGTTCCAGGCGCTGGACCACGCGGTCGGCAACGTCGAGCTCGGCAAGATGGACGAGTGGGTCACCTTCTACAACAAGGTCATGGGCTTCGTGAACATGGCCGAGTTCGTGGGCGACGACATCGCCACCGACTACTCGGCGCTGATGTCCAAGGTCGTCGCCAGCGGCAACCACCGGGTGAAGTTCCCGCTCAACGAGCCGGCCATCGCCAAGAAGAAGTCGCAGATCGACGAGTACCTGGAGTTCTACACCGGCCCGGGCTGCCAGCACATGGCGCTGGCCACCAACGACATCCTCACCACCGTCGACGTGCTGCGGTCGCGCGGCGTCGAGTTCCTCAACACCCCCGACTCGTACTACGACGACCCCGAGCTGCGCGAGCGGATCGGCCACGTGCGGGTCCCGATCGAGGAGCTGAAGACCCGCGGCATCCTGGTCGACCGCGACGAGGACGGCTACCTGCTGCAGATCTTCACCAAGCCGATCGGCGACCGTCCGACCGTCTTCTACGAGTTCATCGAGCGGCATGGTTCGCTGGGCTTCGGGAAGGGCAACTTCAAGGCGCTCTTCGAGGCCATCGAGCGCGAGCAGGACGCCCGCGGCAACCTCTGAGACCGGCGCGTCCGAGGCCGGCCGGCAGGTCAGACAGGTCTGGGCCCGGGAGAGGGTCCGGGAGGAGCAGGGACGATGGCGTACTACCGGCAGCTGGGCAGCATCCCGCCCAAGCGGCACACGCAGCACCGCACGCCCGAAGGCGGGCTGTACTACGAGGAGTTGATGGGCGAGGAGGGGTTCTCCTCGGACTCCTCGCTGCTCTACCACCGGGGCATCCCCTCGGCCGTCGTGAACGCGGTGCCGTGGGAGCTGCCCGACCAGTCGACGGTGGCCAACCATCCCCTGCTCCCCCGCCACCTCAAGCTGCACGAGCTGTTCGCGGACCAGGAGTGGAAGTCCGCGGACGTCGTCGGCAGCCGCCGGCTCGTCCTCGGCAACGGCGACGTGCGGATCTCGTACGTCGCCGCCGGGGCCCCGAGCGAGCTGTACCGCAACGGGCTCGGCGACGAGTGCGTGTACGTGGAGTCCGGCGCCGGCACCCTGGAGACGGTCTTCGGCACGCTGGAGGTCGGCCAGGGCGACTACGTGATCATCCCCCGGGCGACCACCCACCGCTGGGTGCCGACCGGCGAGGAGCCGCTGCGCGCCTACTGCATCGAGGCGAACAGCCACATCACCCCGGTCAAGCGCTTCCTCTCCAAGTACGGGCAGCTGCTGGAGCACGCGCCGTACTGCGAGCGGGACCTGCGCGCCCCGTCGGGTCCGCTCCTGGTGGACGGCACGGACGTCGACGTGCTGGTCAAGCACCGCGGCCCGAACGGCATCGCGGGCACCCGGTACACGGTGCCGCACCACCCGTTCGACGTGGTCGGCTGGGACGGCTGCCTGTACCCGTACGCGTTCAACATCCGGGACTACGAGCCGATCACCGGGCGGATCCACCAGCCGCCGCCGGCCCACCAGGTGTTCGAGGGCAACGGGTTCGTGATCTGCAACTTCGTGCCCCGCAAGGTGGACTACCACCCGCTGTCGATCCCGGTGCCGTACTACCACTCCAACGTGGACAGCGACGAGGTCATGTTCTACTGCGGCGGCGACTACGCGGCGCGCAAGGGCTCGGGCATCGGCCAGGGTTCGATCTCGCTGCACCCGGGCGGCCACACCCACGGCCCGCAGCCGGGCGCTTACGAGCGGTCGATCGGCGCGGAGTTCTTCGACGAGCTCGCGGTGATGGTGGACACCTTCCGCCCGCTGGAGCTGGGCGAGGGCGGCCGGGCGAGCGAGGACTCCAACTACGCCTGGACGTGGGCCGGTCGGGGGCCGCAGTCGTGAGCACCGCTCCCTCCGCCGCCGGGGCGGCGTCCGTCCCGCCGCTGTTCCAGGGGCTGTTCGACGACGCGGCGGTGTTCCCGCCCGGGAACCTGCCCGTCGCCGAGGCGGTGCCCGCGCACCGCGCGCACCGCGCCGCCCGGTACGCCGACGCCGTCGGTCCGCTCCTCTGCGGGGCCGGCCGGCTGGGCGAGTTGGCCGCCGCGGCGGGCGCCGCCGACGGGACCGGACCTCGCCTCCGGGTCGGGCTGGTGCTGCCGGGGGGCAGCTCCGAACTCGGCCCGGCCCTCACCGCCGCCGCACCGTTCGAGGTCGCCGGTGTCGAACTGGCCACCCGGGACGCCCACGAGGCCGTCGCGGCGCTCGACCTGCTGCTGCCGCCGGACGTGCCCGCCGCCGTCGAACTGCCGCGCGAACTGCTGCGCGGCGACGGCCTGGACGAGGTGCTGGACGTGCTGGTGGACAGCCCGTACCGGGCCAAGTTCCGCACCGGCGGCGTGGCCGCCGGCGCCTTCCCGGACGAGGCGGAGCTGGCCGGCTTCCTCACCGGGTGCGCGCAGCGCGGCCTGCCGTACAAGTGCACCGCCGGACTGCACCACGCCGTCCGGCACACCGACCCGGTGACCGGCTTCGAGCACCACGGCTTCCTGAACGTCCTGCTGGCGGCGGCGGAGACCGACCCGAAGGCGGCGGCCGACATCCTGGCCGAGCGCTCCGGCCCGGTGCTCGCCGAGGCCGTTCGCACCCTGACCGACCGTCAGGTGACGGTGATCCGCAACTCGTTCACCGCGTTCGGCACCTGTAGCATCGCCGAGCCCCTGGACGACCTGGCCGCCCTCGGCCTGCTGTCGCCCACCCTGACGCCCCAGGAGGACCGTTGACCACCCCCCGCAGCTGGCTCGCCCCCGCGAACGACTCGCCGTTCGGCGTGCACAACCTGCCGTACGGCGTCTTCACGGCGGCCGACCGGCCGGGTGCGCGGCGCATCGGTGTCCGGATCGGCGACTTCGTCCTGGACGCGGGCGCGGCCGCCCGTGCCGCCGGGGCACCGTCCGTGCTGCTCGACGCGGACTCGCTCAACCCGCTGCTGGCCGCGGGCCGCCCGGTGTGGACCGGGGTCCGTGCCTCGCTCACCCGCTGGCTGACCGAGGAGTCGTTCCGGGACGCGCTCACGCCGCTGCTGTTGCCGCTGGCCGAGGTGGAGCTGCACCTGCCGTTCGAGGTGGCCGACTACGTCGACTTCTACGCCTCCGAGCACCACGCCACCAACCTGGGGAAGATGTTCCGCCCCGGCACGGAACCGCTGACGCCCAACTGGAAGCACCTGCCGATCGGCTACCACGGCCGCTCCGGCACCGTGGTGGTCTCCGGCACCCCGGTGAGCCGTCCGCAGGGGCAGCGCAAGGCGCCGACCGACGCCGTGCCGTCCTTCGGGCCGACCCGCCGGCTGGACATCGAGGCCGAGGTCGGCTTCGTCGTCGGCGCGCCCTCCGCGCTCGGCACGCCGGTCGCCCTGGACGGCTTCCGCGAGCACGTCTTCGGTGTCTGCCTGGTCAACGACTGGTCCGCGCGGGACATCCAGGCCTGGGAGTACGTGCCGCTCGGCCCGTTCCTGGGCAAGTCCTTCGCCACCTCCGTCTCGCCGTGGATCGTGCCGCTGGACGCCCTGGAGCACGCCCGGGTCGCCCCGCCCGCCCGCGACGTCGAGCCGCTGCCCTACCTGGACGACCGCTCGGGCGAGGAGCCGTGGGGCCTGGACCTCGCCCTGGAGGTCCGGCTGAACGGCCACACGGTCTCGCGTCCGCCGTTCGCCTCGATGTATTGGACGGCCGCCCAACAGCTCGCCCACATGACGGTCAACGGCGCCTCGCTGCGCACCGGCGACCTCTTCGCCTCCGGCACCGTCAGCGGACCGGAGGTGGAGACCCGCGGCGCCCTGATCGAGCTGACCTGGAACGGCGAGAACCCGATCAAGTTCCCCGACGGCTCGACCCGCACCTTCCTGGAGGACGGCGACGAGGTGACCATCACCGCCACCGCCCCCGGCCCGGAGGGCACCGTCATCGGCTTCGGCGAGGTCACCGGCCGCATCACCCCCTGACCCGACGGGAACCCCCACCCGGGTTCCCGTCGCTCCACCACGGCACCACCCGCACCACCAGCAGGACGGAGGGCGGCACCGGCCGGACCGGTGCCGCCCTCCGCGTTCTCACTTCCCGCAGGAACCAACGGCTTCCAGTCCTGTCACGTCGACCTGAGGGACGGTCCGCTCCCCGCGGTCCGTCCCGGCTCGCAGCACGAGCTGCGCCTGGTCCGCCCGGATCAGCTCCCCGCACAGCTCGACGGTCCCGGTCCGCACCCGGACCAGGTGCGACGGCGCTGCCTCCGTGGTCGCCCAGGCCAGCCCGAGCGCCCCCACGATCAGCACCAGTCCGACCGCGCAGCACCCCGAGGCCCGGGCCAGCGCCCGGGTCACCCGGTCCACCTCCCGCTCCGTCCAGCGTCGCAGCGCCTGCCCGCCGAGCAGGATCTCCTCCCCGGGCACGCCGTGCGCCGCCCGGACCGCCAGCAGCGAGCCCGTCACCAGCAGCAGGAAGGCCAGCGCGAGCAGCGCCGTCGCCGTGTCGGCCGCCCAGGCCGGGAGCTGGTCGAGGTTGTCCCGGCCCTTCAGCAGCGCCAGGACGGCGAGCAACGCGGTCAGCCCGGTGAGGCCGGTGCGCCAGCCCTCGGCCTGCCGGCGCAGCTCCGGGAGGCGGGTGAACTCCAGGTCCCGGGCGAGTTCGGCCCACCGCCGGTCGGAGCGGGCGCTCACGGGGCGATCCGCCAGCTCGCGCCGCAGCCGACGAAGCGCACGTCGGCGGGGATGCTCGGGTGCCCGTGCCCGCATTCGCAGAAGTGCACCTCGCCGTGCAACGGCTCCGGCTCCGTCCGCGCCGTGCCGCCCGAGCGCCCGGAGAGCCGGTCGAACAGGCCCTTGGTGCCCGTGCCGGGGTTCCCGCGCCGGAACTCCGTCCGCGTGCGGCCGTGGCAGCGCGGGCACGTGCCGCTGACGCGGACCGAACGGCCGTCCGGCGCCGCGGACTGGCTGAACGGTGCGCCGTCGACCTCGCCCAGGTCGGCCTCGGCGTAGGGCAGGTGGTGGTCGTGCGGGGTCGGGGTGGTGCTCATGGCCGTTCCTGTTCTCCGTCGGGTTCGGTGGTGGGCGCGGGCGGCGCGGCGGGCTCGGGCGGCAGGTCCAAGCTGAACAGCCCCGCGTAGAGCGCCAGCCGGTCGCGGACCCAGGCGGGCGTCTCGCCCACTCCTTCGGCCGCGAGCGCCAGTCGCTCGGGTGTCACCTGGCCGGTGAGCCCCGGGAGCAGGCCGTCCAGGCCGACCGAGAGGATCGCGAGGTCCTGCCAGAGCGGTTGGACCGGGGGCACGTCCGCGAAGCGGGCGGGCCGGTCCTCCAGGACGCCGTAGGGCGAGATGCGCTCCCAGGCCCGGTCGAGGGGTTCGCCGAGCCGGCAGGCGATGCTGACCAGGTCGAGCGGGACGAGCGGCGCACCGGGCGGGGAGACCCGGTGGGCCGGATCCAGCGCGGCGGCGTCCCAGGGGTCCGGGGCGGCCTCGGGCAGACGGGCGGCCTCGGCCGGGGAGAGATCCGGTACCAGGGCGCCGATGGCCCGGAACTTCTCCAGGAGCCGGAACGCGTCGCGTACACCGAGTTGCCGCGCCCGGGCGTAGCCGATCAGCCGATTGGCGTCCAGCCGCGCCCAGCGGGGACTCTCGAACCATTCGTCGAACTCCTCGCCGCCCGCCTGGTCGACCAGTGCCCGGTGCTCGTGCCAGGTCGGCCGGAAGTCATTCAGGCACTGCGGGAGCCCCGGTGGAGCCAGCTCGGGCAGTGCCAGCCGCCCGGTCTCCTCGCCCGCGATGGCCCAGAGGTAGCCGAGCGTCTGCCGCAGGTTCGCACTCCCGGTGAAGAGCACGGCAGGGGTGGGTGGTACGGGGTAGTTCGCCCCGTTGAAGCCCGGGTCCATCCCTGAGAAGGCGTACCGGCTGGGCAGCGGAAGGTCCTCCCAGGCTTCCAGCAGCGCCGCCGCGTCGGGGACGTCCACGCCTGCGGCGCGCAGGTCGTCGACGACGGCCGCCCGGTCCTCCCAGGACATCGCGTACCGGCGGCTGAAGGCGAGGTCCCGGAGCGACACCCCGTTCTCCAGGCGCAGCCCGTCCTGCTGCAGCCAGAGCGCGGCATCGGCTGTCTCCGACTCGGGCACGAAGCCCCGGGCCACCGTGCCCGACACGTAGCGCCGCCGGTGGACGACGCCGAGCGCCGGAGCCGCCTTGGCGATGATCTTCTCGGCCTTCCGCACCGTGATCTCCCACCGCGCGGCAAGTCCGAGGGTGGCCGCCCAGGGGAACTCGGGCCGCCCCTCGGCGTCGACGAGCAGATAGGGCGAGAGGACCTCGCGCAGGTCCAGGTCCAGCGCGGACCACGCGGCCGTCTCCTCCCGCGAAGGGACCGCCCAGCCCAGCCAGGCGTGTCGGACCAGCACCTGCCGGGCCTCCTCCGGATCGAGGTCGGCGCTCTCCGCGTGTGCCACCAGGTCCCAGGGCCCGGCCGTCGGGCGGACGATCCGCCCCTTCTCGTCCCTGACGTACAGGGCGGAGATCTCCCGCTCGTCGCACACGTGGTCGCGGACGTTCGCGGGCGCCTCGGGCAACGGCCGTTCGAGGAACGGCGCGTACTTGGCGAAGCCCTCGGCGAGTTCGCCCAGGCTCCGCCGCCCGGTCCGCGAGACGCGGACCAGCCCCCGATGGTCCTGCGGCTCGTGCCGGTACGCGTACGTCCCGGTGCGCAGGTGGCGGTCGCGACCGTCCGGCCACAGCAGCAGGTCAACGGTCGCCTTGTCACGGTGGTCCGGGACCCAGGCCAGGTCACCCGCGCGGACCGCGGGGCCGGCCAGCTCCGGGTGCGCCATCCGCAGACCGCGCAGCGCCCGGACCAGTTCGGCCACGGTCCGATCCTGGTCGTGCGCCGCCAGTACGACATGACGCCAGTCACGGGATTCCGCCTGCGCCAGCCTGGCCCAACCGGGTTCCGGTACCGGATACCCCTCCAGGGAGTGCGGGGTCGCCAGTTCGGCCACGGACCGTCGAGTGCCGTGGACCGCAGCGCGCCACGGAGCGACGGTGGGGTCGATGTTCGGTCGCGAATCCCTGGGCCTCAGCGACGCCACCTGGCTGTCCAGCGGGAACCAGCCCATCCCGTCCAGGTTGATCGGCCCGCCGATCTGCCGCCCGACGAGCACACCCCGACCGGTCCATTCCCCCGCGACCGCCTGGGCTGCCGCCAGGTCCTGGGCCTCCAGGTCCCACAGCCAGTCGACGGTGAGCGCCTCCCAGCCCGCGAGCGCCGAGGTGCCGAGCCGCCACTGCTCCGCCCGCCAGGCCCCATCGAAGCGCTCCAACTTCTCCCGGTCGACGCTCAGCTTCCCCGCATGCGCCCCGGTCAGGTTGAGCACATAGCCGTACGGGAAGATGTTCGCCGCGATCCCGTCGCACAGGACCGCCCCCTTGCCCTGGACCCACCACAGGGTCCCCGGGACGGCCTCGACCGCGGTTCCGGCCTCGATCTGCTGCTTCTTTCCCCCCGGCGCGAGCACGCCGGGCTCCCACACCCGGGCCGCTCCGCCGTCCCCCCGCACTTCGAGCCGGAACTCGCTCACGAACACGACCGAGCGCAGCGCCTCGACGCACGCGTCGCCGCTCATCAGGCCGGGCTTCAGGTACAGCCGGACGGCGGTGCCGCCCCCGGCCAGTGCGGCCGCCGCCCCGGCCTCGGCCTGCCGGATCCGGAACAGGCTGCCGCTGCCCGCGATGTCCACCCGCATCGTCTCGGCGGCCGGGCGCCCGTCGGTCCCCACCGGGCGGGTGGTGATCGTCATCTCGTCGGCCAGCATGAAGTAGCTGAACACGCCGATGCCGAAGCGGCTGTTGGGGTAGAGGCGCAGCGTGCTGTCCTGCCGGAGCCAGGCCGCCTGTTCGCGCCGGAACTCGCCGGACTGCTCGAAGCGGCGTCCCGCGCGGGTGAAGGTCCCCTTGAGCTGATCGGCGGTCATGCCGACGCCGTTGTCCAGGCACTCGACGTAGCGGCCCCGCTCGTCCTCGCCGGTGACGATCCGGATGGAACCGCTCCAGCTGCCGACGCTGCGGCCGCACGCGCCCAGGTACCGTTCGCGCATCGCCCGGTAGCGGCAGGCGTCCATCGAGTTCTGGTACAGCTCGCGGAGGGCGGCCTCGTGCCGTCCGCCGTACAGCTGCTCCCCCATGAGCAGCCGCCGCACCTCGGTCTGGGCGAGCGAGAAGCGCAGCAGCGGCGTGTCGTACGCCCGGCGGCCCGATTCCTCCGCCGGCCGCAGGCGGCCGTCGGTCACCCGGGACGGCAGCCCGCCGAGCAGCGCGGCCTCGGCGGCGGGCAGGCGGCGTTCCTCCGTCGCCAGCAGCTGGACGAGTTCGTCGGCCTCCTGGACCACGGCGGCGAGGGCCGCGTGGATCGCCGGGTGCGGGCAGACGGCGTCGAGTTGCAGCTCCCGGACCGGGCCGTCCCGGTCGCCGGTGTCCCAGTGGGCGTTCTCCAGGGCCGACAGCACCTCGCGCGGGAGCACCGAGTCGGAGACCGCGAGATGCTCGGAGAGGACGTCCGGCAGGGTCCGCGCGTCCAGGGCCAGCAGCCCGGCCAGCCGGAGCAGGGCGCTCAGCGGTCGGACGCGCAGCGGGCGGGCCTTCCCGCGCACCACGTGCCGGTCGGGGCAGGACGCCTGGCCCTGGTCGGCGAGGTGTCCGAGCGACAGCCCGGCCGCGATCGCGCGCAGGGCGCCCGAGAGTTCCCCGGCCCGGCCGCCGTCGCCTCTCCCGTTCGGGTTCCCGTCCCCGAGCAGGGCTGCGGCCGCCTCGTCGCCCAGGACGGCCGGGACCGCCTGCTCGTCGGTCTGGAAGCGCTCGGCGATCCAGCGGTGGACCAGCCAGAGGACGGTGGCCTCCGACTCCGGCTCGGCGCCCTCCCGGGGGCGGTGCCGCCTGATCTTGTCCGCGACCTGCGGGTACTGCTCCAGGACCAGTTCGTAGTGGCGCCTCGGCTCGTCCGCGGCCGGGTCGTGGTGGGCGAAGTGCGGGTAGAACTCCTCGGCCCGGCTGAGCCGTCCGGCCCAGGCCGCCTCGTGGGCGAACACCCCCGCGACGAGCGCCGCCACCTCCAGCACGGACAGCCGTGCCTCCTTCGACACCAGCTGCGGCAGCCGGTCCCGCAGCAGCCGGACCGGGAAGTCGTCGTCGGCCCACGGGTCGGGCAGCCGCTTCTGCGCCCGGTCGACCTGCCGGGCGACGCTCTCCACGAACGCGGTCAGGCTGCCCTGGAACGCCGTGACCTCCTCGTCCTCGGCGTCCGCCGCCAGCGCCCACAGCTCCGGCGCGCGCACGGCCTCCGACCACGCCCCCAGCAGCCGCCGGCCGTCGGCGACGACGGCCGCCCGGGTCTCCTGCTCCCGGTCGTTGCCGTAGTAGACCTGCGGCAGTTGGGCCCGCCCGAACCGGCTGAGCGAGGACTCCCGGGTCAGCCGGCGCGCCGTCCCGTACACCTCCTCCACGGTCGTCGACTCGCTCAGCGGGTCGAAGGCACGGGCCAGCGCGGAGGTGAACAGGCTGCCGTCCGCCGTGTAGCCGCTGCGTTCGCCGGGCCCGCAACCGGTCATCACGGCGAAGCCGCTGCCCGGCGGCCCCTGGGTGATCCGGCTGCCGAAGACCGCCCCGCCCTCGGCCTCCGCCGACCGGCAGGCGTCCATGACCCAGAGCACCGTGCCGGCCCGGCAGTCCCGGAGGTACCGGCTGATGTCCGCGTCCAGCAGGGAGTCCAGGATGTAGGGCTGGTCCCAGTCGCCCCCGCCGGTGCCCTCCAGCGGGCCGCGGGCGTCGGCCGGGACCACGTAGTCGGTGGCGCCGATCCGCACCCCGTGCCCGGTGAAGTACAGCAGCAGGGTACCGCCCGGTCCGGCCCGCCGTGACGCCGTGGTGATCCGTTCGGCGATCTCGCTCCGGCTGCCGTCCCGGAGGACGTCCACCTCGGTGTAACCGCTGCCCTCCAACGCCGCCCTGAGGAGCCGCAGGTCGGCCGCCACCGTCGACTCCAGCGACGGCAGGACGTGCGCCGTCGCCGGGGCGTCCCCCACCCCGATCAGCAGCGCCGTCCGTGCCACGGCGCCCGTACTCTCCCCCACCCTGCCCCCTCGCTCTCCCCTGCCCCGTCCCACGCGGACGCCCATGATCGCACCGACCGGCGACGTCGCCGACACCAAGTACGGTGTCCGGAGGATCGATCGGCGTCGACGGACGGGAGTGGGGACGATGGGTGACGAGGTGCGGGTCCGGCGGGACGGCGGGGTGGGGCGGATCGTGCTCGACCGGCCGCGGGCGCTCAACTCGTTGACGCACGGCATGATCCTGGACGTCCGGGCGGCGCTGGACGCGTTCGCCGAGGACGACGCGGTGCGGGTCGTGGTGCTGACCGGCGCCGGGGAACGGGGGCTGTGCGCGGGCGGCGACATCCGGGCGTTCCACGACGACGCCAAGGTCGGCGGGGCCGGGACGCGCGCGTTCCTCCGCGACGAGTACCGGCTGAACGAGCTGATCTCCCGCTACCCGAAGCCGTACGTGGCGGTGATGGACGGCATCACCATGGGAGGCGGCGTCGGCGTCTCCGCCCACGGCTCGGTGCGGATCGTCACCGAGCGTTCGGTGGTGGCCCTGCCGGAGACCCGGATCGGCCTGGTGCCGGACGTCGGCGGCAGCCGGCTGCTGTCGCGCGCGCCGGGCGAGCTGGGGACCCACCTGGGGCTGACGGCCGCCTCGATGACGCCCGGGGACGCGCTGCTGTGCGGGTTCGCCGACCACTTCGTGCCCTCGGCGAAGCTGCCGGAGCTGCTCGCCGACCTGACCGGTGCTCCGGTGGCGGAGGTCGTCGCCCGGTACGCCGAGCCGGCGCCCGCCGCGCCCCTCGCCGAGCAGCGCGGGTGGATCGACGCCTGCTACGCGGCCGACAGCGTGGAGGAGATCGTCGCCCGGCTGCGGGCCGGCGGCGTCCCGGAGGCCAAGCAGGCCGCCGAGGAGCTGGCCGAGCGCTCGCCGACGATGCTCAAGGTCACGCTGAGCGCGCTGCGGCGGGCCCGGTCGCACGGTTCGCTGGCCGAGAGCCTGGAGCAGGAGTACCGGGTGTCGTGCGCCGCGCTCGCCCACCACGACCTGGTCGAGGGCATCCGCGCCCAGGTGGTCGACAAGGACCGCAACCCGCGCTGGTCGCCGGCGACGCTGGCCGAGGTCGACGAGCGGACGGTGGCAGCGTTCTTCGAGCCGCCCGCCGACGGCGACCTGCGGATCAACGGATCGGTCGGGTGACGACCGTCTCGCGGATCGAGACTGGCGCGAGGCGGCCCGTTTCGGAGATCGTTGGACGGTCTTGGCGCGCCCCGAGAGGGGCCGAGCAGCGGAATGGGAGTCAACGGCGATGACCGAGACCTACGAGACGATCCTGGTGGACCGCAAGGGCCGGGTCGGACTGATCACGCTCAACCGGCCGGAGGCGCTGAACGCGCTCAACACCACGCTGATGAACGAGGTCGTGGCCGCCGCCACCGCGTTCGACCGCGACCCGGAGATCGGCTGTCTGGTGATCACCGGCTCGGAGAAGGCGTTCGCCGCGGGCGCGGACATCAAGGAGATGCAGGGCAACCGGTTCCCGGACGTCTACCTGGACGACTGGCTGGGCCCGTGGGACCGCCTGGGCGAGCTGCGCAAGCCCGTCGTCGCGGCGGTGGCCGGCTTCGCGCTGGGCGGCGGCTGCGAGCTGGCGATGCTCTGCGACATCCTGCTCGCGGCGGACACCGCGAAGTTCGGCCAGCCGGAGATCAAGCTCGGCGTCATCCCGGGCATCGGCGGCTCGCAGCGGCTCACCCGCGCGGTCGGCAAGGCCAAGGCGATGGAGCTGTGCCTGACCGGCCGGATGATGGGCGCCGAGGAGGCCGAACGGGCCGGCCTCGTCTCCCGGATCGTCCCGGCCGACCAGCTGCTCGCCGAGGCGCTCGCCACCGCCGAGAAGGTCGCCGCGATGTCCACCCCCGCGTCGATCATGATGAAGGAGAGCGTCAACCGCGCCTTCGAGACCACCCTCGCGGAGGGCGTCCGCTTCGAGCGCCGCCTCTTCCACGCGGCCTTCGCCACCGCCGATCAGAAGGAAGGCATGGCCGCCTTCGCCGAGAAGCGCCCGGCGGAGTTCAAGCACCGCTGACCCGGCTCGGGGAGGGCCCCTTCGCCGACCGCTGAAGGGGCCCTCCTGACGGCTTCGCGGTACCGGGGTCCTTCTTGCCCCCGTGCTTGCCGTTGCTGTCCTTGTCGGTTCCCCGGGCCATGTGGGACCTCCTTGTTGTGTGGTGGCTACCGGTCCGGCGGCCGAGGCGCGGGCGGGTTCACGGGCTCGGGCCGGGGCTGCTTCGGGTCCGTGATGAACACAGCTGGGCTCCTTTCGCGTCGAGGAGAGGCACGGTCGGTCCCCCGGCTGTGCCGTCGGGCCCGACGGCACAGCCGGCGTTCAGTGGGCACGGTTGATCAACACAAGCGCCGCAGCGAGGACATGGAAGGCCGCCGCAACCGAGACCCCGTACGCAACCCAGACCCGGGTGGGATCCGGAACAGGAGGCGAATCATCGGATTCCAGCTCGTCCTTCGACGACCAGGAGCTCACCGGACGATCGTCAGATCGGCATGGACGACCTTTCCGGCCACCTCGACGGTCGCACCCCACCGCCCATCGGTGAGACGATCCACCAGGGCAAGTCCCCGGTGGCACTCTGCACTGCGGGAAGCGCGGATCAGCACGGGCAGAATGCAGGAACCGTCGCGCACCGCGATCCGCAGAGTGACCGGCGAGATCCACCGGACGCCAACCGTCATCTGCTGCTGGCATCCGGTCTTCGCCGCATTGGTGACCAGCTCACTGGCGACCAGCACGCCGACGTCGATCAACTGCTCCAGTCCCCAGTCGACCAAGGCATCCCGAACGAAGCGACGAGCCTGACCCGCCGCCTCCGGCAGGTAGGGCAACAAGATCTCGATCGCCATCGGAGCGAAGTTGGGCCCGCCGCCAGCCGACGCATGAGTGTCCATCAGGAATTGCCGCATGGGAGCTCCAAGATGTTGGCCTGTGCAGCCATCTCCTCTGAATGAGGCCTTACCATGCACTCATGTACATGAGTGCATGGCAAAAGAGTGCCTCACTCCTATATATGAGTCAACCCGTCGCGAGCAGAGCCTCGCGACGGGTTGATAGAAATGATGATCCGTCAATCACTCGCAGAAAAACGGTAGTCCAGTACGAACTGGTCTGCCGCCATGATCGTGTCGCAGACCTCCACCACGCGACCGCTTTCGCTCACTGCATCGCGAACAAGATGAAGCACCGGTGAACCGGGACTCAGGGCAAGCGCCTTGGTCTCGGCCTTGGTTGCGAGCCGGGATCGGACGGTCTCGGCGAACTCCGCAAGCACGTAACCGTGTTCCTCAAGCCGAGCATAGATACCGCCACCACCAGGATTCTCGGCAAAGACCTCCGGGATGTCCTTGACCACGTCCCACGGCAGGTAGGACGTAGCTTCCTCGGTCGGTACACCGTCCCGGAAGTATCGACGCTTGCGCGCCAGAACCTGCGTACCGACGGGAAGACCCAGACGCTCCGCGATCTCCTGAGGAACCGCCGTGGGACCGACGAACAGTACGGTCACGGATGGGACCCCGCCGGAGGCCTCGGCCTCCGCGAGGTATGCGGCCTTGCCGGCCTTCCGGTGGGCTCGGCGGAAGCGATCCGCAGACTTCCGTTCGACCGGAGGACGAGAACGGACGAACGAGCCGCGGCCGTGGTGCGTCTCGATCAGCTGAGCTGTACGCAGTTCGGCGATGGCCTTGCGGACAGTCCCGGACGCAACTCCGTAGCGCTGCATGAGTTCAGCCTCACTGGGGACAGTCGCGCCAGGGGCAAGGACACCCGATGCGATCTGTGCAGCGAGGTCGTCCGCGATCTGCAGGTACTTCGCTGTGGCCGACGAAGCCACGTCATCATTCGCCATGGTCCTTCAAGACTCCTATCCTCCTGCACATGAGTAACAGCACCGGGAAGCCGCAGTCAACGTCGCTCCACTCGGTGTCCGTCGCCGGGGTGGTGGTGCGGGAGGACGGGCGGGTGCTGGTGATCCGGCGGGCGGACAACGGGGCGTGGGAACCGCCGGGTGGGGTGCTGGAGGTGGCGGAAGCCCTCGAGGACGGCCTCCGCCGCGAAGTGTTCGAGGAGACCGGGATCAAGGTCGGCGTGGAGCGGCTGACCGGTGTCTACAAGAACATGAACCGCGGCATCGTCGCCCTGGTGTTCCGGTGCGTCCCGGAGAGCGGGAGCGAGCAACTGTCGGCCGAGTCGACCGCCGTCGACTGGCTCACACCGGCGGAGGTCTCCGACCGAATGGCCGAGGTGTACGCCGTCCGCGTCCTCGACGCACTCCGCGGTGACATGGCGCCCGCCGTCCGGGTGCACGACGGCCAGCACCTGCTGGGCCGACAGGGGTAACCGGCGTCGATCTCTCGCCTGTCACGGCCGCGAAGGCCTACGGGCGCTGAAAGGCGTCCGGCGTCCGGACCACTGCGCCGAATTCCTGGACCACCTGAGGGAAACGACGGTGGGGCGGTCGTGGCAGGCTGCCACGACCGCCCCACCGTCGGGTCCGTCGCGGTCAGCCGTGGCGGCGGCGGCTGACCGCGACGGAGAGGCCCCCGAGGATCAGCAGGGCTGCGCTGACCGTCGCGGTGGTGAGCACGGTGGCACCGGTGTCGGCGAGTCCGCCGCCCGACGTCGGTCGGGGCGCTGAGGCCGCCGGAGCGACCTTGGACACCGGATTCGCCAGGGCGGCCGGGGCCTGCGGGCCGGGGAGCGCCGGGCCGGGGTTGACCGGAGCGGGGTTGACCGGGCCGGGCAGCGGCGGGGCGGGGAGCGGCGCGCCGGGCGTCGGATCGCCGCCGGTCGGCGACGGCGTCGGGGCGGGCGACGCAGTGCCGCCGGTCCGGGCCGTGTGGTCGGTCTCGCAACCCTTCTCGGTGGCGCAGGTGCCGCGCTTGCCGTCCGTGGTGGTGACGGCGTTCTGCAGCTTGGTGTCGCCCTTCCCGTTGACGGTCACGGAGTAGGTGATCGTGGCGGTAGCGCCGACCAGCAGGTCGCCGGTCCACGTCAGCTTGCCGTCCTTGACCTCGGCGGTGCCGGAGGTCGCCTTGACGTCGCCGTTGTAGGCGGCGTCGTCCAGGACCCTGGACAGGTCGTCGCTGATCGCGGCGCCCCTGACCTCACCCGCGCCCTGCTGGGTCACCGTGACCGTGTAGGTGACCGTGTCTCCCGCCTTCACCGTCGAACCCGACTTCGGATCGGCGGACTTGGCGAAGACGTAGGAGCCCTCCTCGTAGGTGTACTTCAGGGCCGCGCTCGTACCGCCCGTCGTGGTGACCGTGACATCGACCGCGCCGGCAGCACCCCCGGCCGGAACGGTCGCGGTGACCTGCGTGTCGCTCACAACCGTGAACGCCGTGGCCGGCACGGCCCCGAACATCACGGCACTCGCCCCGGACAGGTTGCCACCAGTGATCGTGACGGTGCTGCCGCCCTCCAACGGACCGTGGTCCGGCGCAATGCCGCTCACCACGGGAACCGGAACCTCGTACGTGAACCTCCCGGCCGGGAGGGTGCTGCCCGAGGCGGTCAGGGACACATCGACGGTGCCGGGCGCGTGCGGCGGGGCAGTCGCGGTGACGGTGGTGTCGTCGACGACGGTCACGTCGGTCGCCGGGATGCCGTCGACGGTGACGGCGGTGGTGCGGGTCAGGCGGGCGCCCGTGATGGTGACGGTGGTGCCGCCGGCGGCCGGGCCGTGGCCGGGGCTGATGCCGGTGACCGTGAGCGGGACGACCTCACCGACCGCGAGGCCCCAGGGGCGGCGCCCCGTGGGGACGGTGGCGGTGACGGTGTTGGTCGCGGTGTCGATCACCGACACCGTGTTCGCATTGGCGTTGGTGACGTACACGGCGCCGCCTGCCGGGTCGGCCGCCACGTCGAGCGGCAGGTCACCGACCGGCACGGTGGCGACCACGGTGTTGGTCGCGGTGTCGATCACCGACACCGAATCGGCCGTGCCGTTGGCGACGTACACATGCTGCCCGTCCGGACTGCCGGCCATGCCCCCCGGTCCGACGCCGACCGGGATGAGCGCCACGATGCTGTTGGTGGCGGTGTCGATCACCCCGACTCGGCCGGAGGAGGTGTAGGAGACGTACGCGAGCGCGCCGTCGGGGCTGAGAACCACCCCCTTCGGGTTCCTGGAGCCGGACTGGCGGATGGTGGCGGTGACGGTGTTGGTCGCGGTGTCGATCACCGACACCGAGTTGCCGTCGAGACTGGCCACGTAGGCCCGGCGGCCGTCCGGGGTCAGCCTGATCGCTATCGGCCCCATGTCGACCGGAATGGAGGCGGTGATCTTCCGGGTGGCCGTGTCGATCACGACCACCTTGTCGGCGATGCCCACGTAGGCGTGCACGCTGTCCGGTGAGAAGGTCACCGCCCTCGGGCCGAGGCCGACCGCGATGGTGCCGGCGACGGTGTTGGTCGCGGTGTCGATCACCGACACGGAGGAGGCGCCACTGTTGGTGACGTACACCTGCGTGCGGTCCGGCGAGAGAGCCACGTACTGCGGCCCGTTGCCGACCGGGACGGTGGTGGCCACCTTGCCGGTCGCCGGGTTGTAGACGGTGACCGAACCGTCCTGGAGATTGGCGACGTAGGCCAGCAGCACCGGCTCCACCGCCGGCACTGCCGGCCCCGCCGCGGCCGGGACGACCGCGCCCAGGGTGCCCAGCGCCGCGGCCGTCACCGCCGCCGCCATCCCGCGCCGCAGCCTTCGCCAACGGCCTGGGCGAGTAGCCCCGATGTCGGGGACCAATGCCATGTGCTCCGCCTCTCCGCGGGTTGGATACGCCCAGCGCCGAGCCGGGCGGCATCAATCAGGTCATGCTGATGGGACTTTGACGATCAATAGAATGACGGACAATCACCTTTTCCGTCCATTCACAAACGGAATGAGCCTGTCCGTGGTAGCTTCACCGCCGCCCCGCAGCCACGCCGGCTCAGCCGTCGGCCGTCGGAACGGTGTTGAGGCGGGCGAGGCCGTTGCGGGTGGCGGCCACCACCACACGGTCGCCGGGGTCGAGGGTGCGGGTGCGGTCGGCGTAGTTCCAGTGGTGGACCTGCGGGGTGCGGGCCGGGCGGACGGCGAGGACGCGGACGCCGCCGGGGTCTTCGAGGTCGTGGCGGGTGAGGCCGATCAGGCCGCTGCCGAGGTCGGCGGTCAGCTCCGCGATGAGCAGGACGTGGCGGAACACCGAGAGGGTGCCCAGGACTTCCCGGCCCATCAGGGCGGCGGCGAAGGCGGGGGCGGCGAGGTAGGAGGTGGAGCCGGAGGCCACGTTGTCGAGGGTGGCGTAGACGTGGCTCGCGAAGGAGTCGTCGAAGAGGCGCAGGACGACGCGGACACCGGGGCGGCCTCGAGGTTGGTGGCGTCGTCGCCGCTGACCGCGACCACCGCGCGGCTGTGCTTGAGGCGGGCGCGGCGCGGTTGTGAGGTCGAGATGGCGTTCGGGGAACCCGGGGGCAACCAGTTCGAACCGGTCCGATCGCCCGAACGGGTGCACCCGGCGGGCGGGGCCCGGTGCGGGCGGCGATGGTGGGGGCGGGCGGCGCACGTGAGGCAGGCCGTCCGCTGCCCGCACTCCAGGAGGACGCCACCGTGGTCTCCCCGATCATCACTCCCGACGGGTCCCCGGTCCGGGGTCCGCTCGGCATGCTCGCCAAGGCCGCCTGGCAGGTGCTGCTGCTCGCCGGGCTGGTCTCGCTCGCGCTCGGGATCGTCGTGTTCGTCTGGCCGAAGCAGACGCTGTGGGTGGTCGGCGTGCTGTTCGGCCTCTACCTGCTGGTCATCGGCATCGTGCAGCTGGTCGCCGCGTTCGGCACCCACGCCGCCACCGCGATGCGGGTGCTGGCCTTCATCAGCGGGGCGCTCTGCGTCCTGCTCGGCCTGCTGTGCTTCCGCAGTGCGGCGCAGTCGCTGCTCCTGCTGGCGATCTGGATCGGCATCGGCTGGTTGTTCCGCGGCATCACCCAGCTCGTCGCGGCCCTCTCGGACGAGTCGATGCCGGCCCGTGGCTGGCAGGCCTTCGCGGGGGCGGCGAACACCTTGGCGGGTGTGCTGCTGATGGTCTGGCCGGTGGGCTCGATCACCGCGCTGGCCGTCCTGGCCGGCTGCTGGCTGGTGTTCCTGGGGCTGGTCGAGATCGTGACGGCCTTCCAGGTCCGCAGCTCGGCGAAGGCCATCCCCTCGGGCGTCTGACCGGACCGGTCACGCGCCGCGTGCCGCGTGCCGCGTGCCGCGTGCCGTTCCGGCCGCCCGTGGGTGGGAGGCGGGAACGGCGCGCGGCCTGTGGTCAGCGCCAGCCCGGTGCGTCGGTGCCCCAGCGCCCCGGTGGCCGCGACCAGTCCGCCGGGGCGCCCGCGTACCCGATCGGCGAGCGGGCGTACCGGAGACGTCCGTGGTCGGGGGCGTCGGTCTCGGTGAGCCACCGGGCGGGGTCGTAGGGCTCGTCGTTCGGCAGGACGTGCGGGTCGGCGGTGGGGGCGATGCCGTGCAGCAGCCAGGAGGCGGTGCCGGCGAGGGAGTACCGCAGGTGGCGGGCCCCCGGGCGGTGGGTGCGCTGCTCGGTGAGGGCGCGCAGGACCCCGGCCGCGATCAGGTAGCCGGTGCCGTGGTCGAGCGCCTGGGCGGGCAGGACGCCGGGGCGGCCGTCGGCGGCCGCCTCGATCGCGGCGATGCCGCAACCCGCCTGGACCAGGCTGTCGAAGCCGCGCCGCCCGGCCCACGGCCCGCTCCAGCCCCAGGCGTTCAGCTGGGCCACGACCAGGCCCGGCCGACGGGCGATCAGGGCGTCGGGGGCGAGTCCGTGCGCGTCGAGGGCGCCGGGGCGGTAGGCGGTGACGACGACGTCGGCGGTGGCGAGCAGTTCCTCGAAGACGGCGCGGTCGGTCGGCTCGGCGAGGTCCAGGCGGGTGGAGCGCTTGCCGAATCCGGTGTCGACGTGGGCGTCCTCGGCCTCGGGGAGGTGGGGCGAGTCGATCCGCAGCACGTCGGCGCCGAGCAGGGCGAGGGTGCGGGTGGCGACCGGGCCGGCGATCACCCGGGTGAGATCCAGGACGCGGATGCCGGCGGCGGGCAGTCCGGCGGGGTCCAGGGGGCGGGGGGCGGCCCCGTCGACGGTCCGGCGTTCGACGAGCGGCAGGACGTGGTCCCGGGCCGGCGCGACGGCGACGGCGAGCGCCCCCGCCCCGTACGCGCGCTCCTGGACGACCGCGGCCGGCCGTTCCCGCAGCACGGCGGCGAGCCGCTCGGGCCCGGCGTCGGCGGGCAGGCCGAGCGCGGTCAGCAGGCGGTCCCGGTGGTGGGGGTAGTTGGCGTGGGTGCGCAGCCAGCCGTCGGCGGTCTGCCAGAAGCCGGAGAGCGGCGCGAAGCTGACCGGGGCGCGGCCGTCGATCCGCAGGTGGCGTTCGCTGACGAAGGCCGTGGCGACCGCGCCCTGGTCGATCCGGACCTCGGGCACGGGGCCGCCGGAGCGCAGCGCGGCGAGTTCGGCGGCGGCCAGCGAGCAGGCGGCGACGGTGGCCCGGGCCAGCCGCCGCACGGGCAGCCGGGAGGGCAGCACCGCGTCGGGGCCGTGGAAGGAGACCCGCTCCAGCAGCGCGTCCGACCCGTCGAGCGCGCGCCAGGCGTCGGCGGTGGGGCCGTCGACGGCCGGCGATGCCGCGGGGGTGGGCGCAGCGGCGGTGGGCTGCGCTGCGGCGGTGCGCGCAGCGGCGGCGGTCGGCGCCGCGGCGGTGGGCCGGGCGGAGCCGGGTGGGTGCGCTGGGAGCGAACGGTCGGTCATGTCGGCATTCTGCTCCGCGGACCGGGTAGTCGCAGTGACGTCCGCCACCGCGGCGCCGTGCGGCCTAGCGCGGCCTCGTGCGGCCTCGTGCGGCCCGCCGGGCTCAGCGGCCACCGTGTTCTGGGGAGAAGCCGTATGTCCACATCCTCGTCCGATCGGACGCCGACCGCGGTACGGCGCCTCGACCTCGGCTACTTCGTCCGCCCGGCCGCGGAGGCCGGCGGCCCCGAGCCTCGGGTGGAGCCGGTGCTGGCGTACCTGGTGCGCCGTCCGGAGGGGCTGCTGCTCTTCGACACCGGCCTCGGCGAGGGCGATCCGGAGGTGGACGCGCACTACCGTCCGGTCCGCCGCCCGCTGACGGCGGCTCTGGCGGCCGCGGGCGTGACGCCGGGCGACATCGACGTGGTCGTCAGCTGCCACCTGCACTTCGACCACTGCGGCGGGAATCCGCTGCTGGCCGGGGTGCCGGTCTGGACGCAGGCGGTGGAGCTGGCGGCGGCCCGGGCGGGCGACTACACCATCGACGCGCTGGTCGACTTCCCCGGGGCCCGCTACCGGGAGCTGGACGGGGAGGCGGAGATCTGGCCGGGCGTGCGGGTGGTGCCGACGCCCGGTCACACGGCCGGGCACCAGTCGCTGGTGGTGGGCGGGCCGGACGGCTCCACCGTGCTGGCCGGGCAGGCGTACGACGCGGCCTCCGCGTACGGCGCGGCGGTGCTGGCCCGGCGGGCGGCCCGGGAGGGGGTGGTCGGCGCGCCGCTGCCCGGGTTCCCGGCCTGGCTGGACCGGCTGGCGGAGTTCGCCCCGCGCCGGGTGCTGTTCGCGCACGACCACGCGGTCTGGGAGCCCTCCGACGACGACCGGCCGGGGCGGGCCGGGCGGGGCGGAGGGTGAGCGGCCGGAAGGCGGGTGGCCGGGAGACGGGTGGCCGGAAGGAGGGTGGCCGGAAGGAGGGTGGCCGGAACGTGAGCGGTCAGAAGGGGAGTGGCTGAAGGGTGAACGGTCAGAAGGTGAACGGGAGCGAGCGGATCCGGTGGTCGAAGCTGGACGGTGCGACCTCCGGTTCGCCGACCGACCGGGCTTCGGGGAGCCGGGTGAACAGCTCCCGGTAGAGCACCTTCATCTCCTGCCGGGCGAGGTGCGCGCCGAGGCAGTAGTGCGGCCCGCCCCCGCCGAAGCCCAGGTGGGGATTGGGGGTGCGGGTGATGTCGAAGGCCTCGGGGTCGGTGAAGACGCTCTCGTCGCGGTTGGCGGAGCCGTAGTAGAGCACCACCTTCTCGCCCGCCCGCAGCAGCGGGCCGTCCGGGCCGCCGAGCCGGTGGTCGACGGCCAGGGTGCGGCGGAACTGGATGATCGGCGTGGCGTGACGGACGATCTCGTCGACCGCGCCGCCGAGGTGCCGGTCGAGGTCGCCGAGGAGCAGGGCGCGCTGTCCGGGGTGGGTGGTGAGCAGGTGGAGGCCGTGCGCGAGGGCGTTGCGGGTGGTCTCCACACCGGCGACGAGCAGCAGGGAGAAGAAGGCGCCGAGTTCCCGGCCGGTGAGGCGCCGTCCGTCGACGTCGGCGGTGACCAGCGCGGAGATCAGGTCGTCGGCGGGCCGGCGGCGCCGTTCGCGGCCGAGGTCGGCGACCATGCCCTGCATCCGGGCCAGCGCCCGGAGTCCGCGCCCGGGCATCCGGATGCGGGCGCGCAGCGGGCGGGCGACGCCGGTGTGCTCGGAGGCGTGGTTGACCTGATCGAGGATGGCGCGACGGGGCTCCTCCGGAATGCCCATCATGTCGCAGATCACCCGGAAGGGGAGTTCGGCGGCCACCGCGTTGACGAAGTCCCGGGGGCGCTCGCGCTCGACCCGGTCGACCAGGTCGGTGGCGACCCGGCGGATGTCCTCCTCCACCCGGGAGAGCAGGCGCGGGGTGAAGGCGCGGGAGACGATCCTGCGCAGCTGGGCGTGCCGGGGGTCGTCGAGGTTCACCATCGAGTCGCCGAAGAGGAGGCGCACCCAGCGGGCGGGCTCGGGGGTGGTGACGCCCGGTCCGCTGAGGAACACGTCGGGGGTGCGGCTGGCCTCGACGACGTCGGCGTGCCGGACGAGGGCGTGGAAGCCCTGGCGGGCCCGTCGACCGGGGGCGTTGCCGCTGCCGCCGGGGGCGTCGCCGAAGCGGGCGGGGGCGGGGAGGCGGCGGAGCTCGGCGAAGGCGGCCGAGC
Organism: Streptomyces sp. NRRL F-6131; assembly: GCA_000719695.1. Lineage (GTDB taxonomy): Bacteria > Actinomycetota > Actinomycetes > Streptomycetales > Streptomycetaceae > Kitasatospora. The sequence continues at coordinate 90,546 of JOHN01000020.1, read as the reverse complement.
GGGCCGGCGCGGGCAGCCGCCAGAACGCCGGGTCGGCGAGGTCGACGCCGCCCGGAGGGCCGGCGACGCCTCCGGCGCCGGCGGCGGCCGTCACCGCGCCGGTCGTGGCCGCGCCGGTCGTGGCCGCGCCGGTCGTGGCCGCGCCGGCATCGGATGCGGTGGTGCCCATCCGGGCCTCCTGTCCCTGTCGATCCCGTGTGTGCGAGGTCACATTCAGTGCGTATCGGAATGAAGCTGTCAAACCGATATGACGGCATGAATAGCACCTTCCGGGACCAGTCGGGCGCGGGTCGGCCCTTCGTCCGCCCCCGCACCGTCGAGATCCGGCCACCGCGCGACTCCCCTCCCGCACCACCGTCCCCACCCGCCCCGCGCGGCGTCAGTGCCCGAACGGCCCGCCCCGCCGGGGCGCGTCCGGGGTGGTCGGACCTGCCGTCACAGGGGCGGAACCGGCCAATACCGGAGGGTGCGGTACTGGTCGACGGAGGCGGGTGCGACGATGAGTGTCATCGTGATGACCGACCGGATCCGCTCGCTGCGCGCCGTGGTCTTCGCCGCGCTCTGCGTGGCGCTGGCCGCCACGGCGCACGTCGCCATGTCCGGTTCCGGAGTTTCGGCCCCCGTCCTGGCGGGCGCGTTCGGTCTGACCCTCGGCGTCACCTGGCTGCTGGCCGGCCGACGGCGCGGGCTCGCGGTGATCAGCGTCTGGATGGTGGCCGCGCAGACGGCCCTGCACCTGACGTTCGAACAGGCGGGCACGGTGTTCGGCGGTGGCGGTGCGAGCCGCACACCGCCGACGGACTGGGCCTCGCTGCTGCTGTGCAATCCGGACGGAACACCCACCGGGGTGACGCCGGACGACCTGGCGCTGATGGCCGGACTCGATCCGGACGTCCCGCCGACCGGTGCCCCGGTGACCGCTCCCGCCCACCACGCGCACGGCGCGGCGGCGGCGCAGAACCTCCCGTCCACGTCCGGGCAGGGCCTCACCGGCCAGGGCGTGACCGGCCAGGGCGTAACCGGGCCGGGCCTCACCGGTCAGGGCGCGGGCGGGCACGGCATGAGCGGCCACGACATGGCCGCGCACGGCATGTCGACCGGCATGATCGCCGCCCACGTGCTCGCCGCGCTGGCCTGCGCGCTGCTGCTCTGGCGCGGCGAGACGGCGTTGGTACGGCTGTTCGACCTGCTCGGCGCTTTGGGCGCGGTACTGGCCGGGGCGCTGCTGGCACCACTGCTCGCGCTGTTCGGCCGCCCCGCCGGGTACCGGCCGCCGGACGCGCCCAGACCCGTCGGCAGCCGGGCCCGGCTGCCGCGGTTGGTGCTGCTCTCGCACGCCCTCGTCAGGCGCGGGCCGCCCTGTCCCGCGTTCGCCCGCTGACGCGCCCGCCGCCCTTTCCGGACACCCCCGGTGTCCGCCCCGCGGTGGGCAGGTCGCCCCGCGCCGCAACCGCGCCGCCGGGTACCGCCGCCCGTCCCCGGACGACTCCCGACCGACCGCGCACCACCGCGTCCCGCTCCTCCCGCGGGGACGGTCGTGGGCCGGTGCGGACGGCCGGTCGGCCCGGGAGCGGGGCGCCGCCGGTACCGACGGACGCCGCCCGTGCGGCCGGGCCCGGGCCCGTGCGCGCCGACCGTCCCGCCGCTCCGCCGGCCGGGGCGCCGGACCCGCGGACGCCCACCGACGCCGACGGTTCCGCCCGCAGCGGGACCGCCACCACCGTCTTCCCCCCAGGACCCTTCCATGCCTGACTTCGACGGCGCACCGGCTCGCTCCGGCGCCACCGTCCTACCGCGTCCGCCCGCCGTCCCCCTGCCCGGGGCGGTCCTCGACCTCGCCGTCCGGCTCCGTGCCGAGGCGCGCGAGGAGCTTCGCCGTCCAGTCCGCCGACGGGTCGCCGCCGGCCCGGTCCGCGAGCAGCGGTCCGCGCAGCCGCTCCGCCCGCTCCAGCCAGTCCCGGCAGGTCGCGCAGCGCGCGACGTGCTTGTCCAGCCGACGGTCCGGCACACCGGCCGGTTCGCCGTCGAGGCGGGCGGACAGAGCGGTACGGAGTTGCTCGCATCTCATATGACCATCGTCCCGTACCTTCTCCGAGGTGGGACCGTCCGGGTGGGAGGCCGCCATGGATGACGAGCAGCTCACCACCCTCGCCCTGGCCGCCCGCGAGGGGCGGTCCGCCGACGTCGAGGCGTTCGTGAGGGCCACCCAGCGGGACGTGTGGCGCTTCGTCGCCCACCTCACCGATGTGCAGTCCGCCGACGACCTCGCCCAGGAGACCTTCCTGCGCGCCCTGCGCAGCCTGCCCGGGTTCGCCGGACGCTCCTCCGCGCGCACCTGGCTGCTGTCGATCGCCCGCCGGACCGTCATCGACCGCTACCGCACCGCCGCCGCCCGGCCGCGCTGCGCGGCGCTGCCGGACTGGCAGGAGGCCGCCGAGCGGCAGGGCACCGCGCCCGCCGCGGGCTTCGAGGACGGCGTGGCGCTCGGCGACCTGCTGGACCGGGTGCCCGCGCAGCGGCGCGAGGCCTTCGTCCTCACCCAGGTGGTCGGGCTGAGCTACGCCGAGGCCGCCGAGGTGGCCGGCTGCCCGGTCGGCACCGTCCGCTCCCGGGTGGCCCGGGCCCGCGAGGAGCTGATCGCCCGTCTGCGGGCCGCCGAGGCCGGCGAGCCGGCCCCGGGCACGCCGGCCGAGCTGGCGGCCGCCTGCTGAGGCGGCGAGCCCCCGGAGCGGCGGGGCCGGACGCCCGACATCGATGACGGATGACAGATGACAAAATCTGTCATCCGTCATCTGTTATCTGTTATCTGTCATTTGTCAGCCGTCAGCTGTCAGCTGTCAGGTGTCAGCCGCCGACCCGCGGGCGCCGCCCAGGGGGCGAGCAAGATCGGCCACCGTGGTCATGATCCGGCCAAGCCATAAAAATCCCCCACCTGTTCGGAACTCGAGCGCCGGTGTCTCCGACTGCTGTACCGGACGCCGCCGCCGAGGTGGTGTCCGGACAGCACGGGGGAACGGAGGATGACCCATGGCAGCGCAGCAGTCGCCCGCCACCAGTACGTCGGGTGACGGCCCGGTCCGGGCGGAGGACCGTTGGAGCCTGGTCTTCGCCGCGGGCCTGATCTCCTTCGTTGCGATGCTCGACATGAACGTCGTCAATCTCGCGCTCACCGACATCGCCGACGCCCTCGACGTCTCCCCCACCACCGCCCAGTGGGCCGTGCTCGGCTACCAGCTCCCCCTGGTGGCCCTGTTGCTGCCCGCCGGGCGGTGGCTGGACCAAGTCGGCCTGCGCGCGGCCCTGCTGCTGTCCGTCGGCTGCTTCGCGCTGTGCAGCGCACTGGCCGCCGTCGCACCCTGGGCGAGCTGGCTGATCGCCGCCCGCCTCGCCCAAGGAGCCTTCGGCGCCGTGCTGTTCGTACTGATGCCGGTCCTCGCGGCCACCGCCGTCCGCCCCGAGCTGCGCGGCCGCGCGATGAGCGTGCCGGCCACCCTCGGACCGCTCGGCGCCGTCACCGGCCCGGTCATCGGCGGCCTGCTGCTGGACCACGTCGGCTGGCGGGCGATCTTCCTCGTCAAGCTGCCGATCTGCCTCGCCGCCTGGCTGATCGCCCACCGGGACGCCCCGCGCGGCGGCAAGCGGCTGCGGCTGCCCGACCGCGGCTCGCTCGGCGACGCCGCGCTGATCGGCTCGGCGGTGGCCGCCGTGCTGCTCGGCCTCACCCTGGCCCCGGACGCGCCGCTCTGGCTGCTGCTCACCCTGCCCTCCGTGCCGCTGGTGCTGTTCTGGCTGCGCCGCCCCGGCGGCCGGCCGGTCGCCGGTGTGCTGCGCGCCTCCGGCACCGCCGCCGTCAACGGCTCGGTGCTGGCGCTCGCCGCCGGCTTCGCCGCCAACCACTACCTGCTCGCCCAGTACCTGCGCCGGGACGACGGTGAGAGCGCCACCGAGACCGCCCTCACCATGCTGGCGTTCCCGCTCGGCATGGTGGTGGCCGGCCGGTTCGGCGGTCGGCTCGCGGACCGCTGGGGCGCCCGCCCGACGGCGCTGACCGGCGCCGCCGTGACCGCGTTCGGCCTGCTGCTGCTCGTCCCCGTGGACACCGACTGGACGCCGGTCGACATCGCCTGGCGGCTCGCGGTGGCCGGCGTCGGCATGGGCCTCAACGGCGGACCGGTCCAGGCCCTGGTGATGACCTCCGCCCCGCCGGACCAACTCGCCACCGCCGGCTCGGCCGTCCAACTGGCCCGCAGCCTGGGCTTCGCGCTCGGCCCCGCGCTGGGCACCGCCGCCACCCTCTACGGAGCCACCGAGGTGGCCGGCACCCGGGCCGGGCTCACCCTCGCCGGAATCGCCGCCGTCCTCGCCGTCACCCTGCTGACCCTGCACCACCGCACCAACCGCACCAAGGACGCCGCCCCCGGCGGCGCCACCGGCGGCGGGAGCACCACCGGAACCAACCGGACGATCCGCAGCCGCGTGTGACCGACCGTCACACCTGTCCCTACGCACGGCAGATCCTTACCGGAGGAACATCCGCAATGACCGACACCGTCCACGACCCGACCGCGGCGGGCGAGACGCCGGACGGGGCCCGCTGCCCGTTCGGCTACGACGAACTCCCCGATCCGATACCGCTGTTCGGTCAGGAGTACAAGAGCGACCCCTACCCGCTGTACCGGCGGATGCGGGCGGCCGGCCCGGTCCACCGGGTGACGTTCCCGAGCGGCGTCGGCGCCTGGCTGGTCACCGGCTACAAGGCCGCGCACGCGGCGCTCAACGACCCGCGCCTCGGCAAGAACCACGACCTCGGCAACGAGGACTGGCGCAAGCTCGCCTCGATCATGCCCGAGCCGCAGCACTCCCAGCTCCAGGTGCACCTGCTGCACCAGGACCCGCCGAAGCACACCACGATGCGCAAGCTCGTCCTGGACGCCTTCGCCCCGCGCCGGGTGGAGTCGCTGCGCCCGCGCCTCCAGGAGCTGGCCGACGCCCTGATCGACGAGCTGCCGCCGACCTCACCGGCCGGCGGCACCGACCTGGTGGAGGGCTTCGCCGCCCACTATCCGTTCCGGGTGCTGGCCGAGGTGATCGGCCTGCCGCAGGAGCTGGCGGTGCGCTTCGACCGCGACTGGGGCAAGGTGGTGCAACCGGTCGGCCCGCAGGACCCGGGCCGACCGGCGTACGAGGGCCGGCTGCGCGGCCTGCAGACCTACATCGCGGACGTGGTCGCGCACAAGCGCGCCACCTACGACCCCGCCGGGACCGACGTGGACCTGCTCGGCCGGCTCGTCGCCGCCTGCGACGCCGGCGAGCTGAGCCCCGAGGAGCTCGCCTCCATGGTGTTCCAGCTGCTGGTCGCCGGCCAGGAGCCGGTCACCAACCAGATCACCACCATGCTGATCACCCTGCTGCGCCACCCGGACCAGCTCGACCGGCTGCGCGCGAGCCTCGACCCGGACACGCCGACCGCCGAGCCGGGCCTGCTCAGCCGGGCGATCGAGGAACTCCTGCGCTACGACGGCGCGTTCGAGCTCACCACCTGGCGGTTCTTCGCCGCGGACAGCGACCTGTACGGCACCACCGTGCCGGCCGGTGACTCGGTGATCGTCTCGCTCGGCGCCGCCAACCGCGACGAGGAGCAGTTCCCGGACACCGACGTCCTGGACTTCGACCGCTCCCCCAACGCCCATCTGGCCTTCGGCCACGGCATCCACTTCTGCCCCGGCGCCTCGCTGGCCCGGGCCGAACTCCAGATCGCCATCGGCACCCTGCTCACCCGGCTGCCCGGGCTGCGCCCGTCCGTCGCCGAGGGCGAGGAGATCGACTCGCTCGCCTGGGTGCCCGCCGTCCTCGCCCGCGGGGTGAACCGGCTGCCGGTCGCCTACGACCGGCGGAACTGACCGCTCCCCCGGATCCGCCCGAGGACCCCCCGACGCGTCTCCCTGCATCCACCACAGCGTCCCGGCGACCGCCGCCGGGGCGTGGCTCCGCCTGCCCGAAGCCCGTTCACCGTTCCGTGGAGGACCACCATGCCGCCCGCCGGCACCGTCACCAGCAACTCCCAGGCCGACAGCAACGAGAGCACCGGCACCGACTACACCGCACCCGACCAGCAGACCGTGGCCCGGCTCTCCGCCGAGATCCTCGACCTGCTCCTGCCGCACCGCCGCGCGTCCGATCCGGACGTCGACGCCGCGCCCGCCGACTTCCCGCTCCAGCTGGAGCAGCTGGCGGACTTCATCAACGCCGGGGACCCGATCCTCTTCACCCTGCCCGGCTTCCCCTGCAAGTCGCCCAACCTCGCCAAGGTGCTCGGCCACCTGCCCGACGAGGGCGAGCGGCTGTCGCTCACCTTCCTCAACGGGCTCGCCGAGGAGATCGGCAAACTCTACGCGCCCGGCGCCAAGATCCTGATCTGCTCCGACGGCCACATCTTCGGCGACCTCATCCACGTCCCCGACGACCACATCGACCAGTACTCCGACGAGTTGTCCGCCCTGATCGAGCGCGAGGGCCTGACCAACCTCGACACCTTCGACCTGCGGGCCGTCCTCGGCGACCTGCCCTTCGACGAGAAGCGCGCCCGGGTGCACGCCCAGTACGCGCCCACCAAGGAGGAGCTGCGCGAGCAGGTGCTGACCGACGAGGAGACCGCCAAGCTCTATCGCGGCATCACCCGCTTCCTCACCGAGGACACCTTCGGCTGGACCGGCACCAAGTCCGCCCTCCAGAAGGACTGCCGCCAGCGCGCCTACGGCGTCATCCAGCGCAGCCGCGCCTGGGGCGACCTGATCGCCGAGCAGCACCCCCGCTCGTTCCGGCTCTCCATCCACCCGCAGAAGGTCGGTGTGCTGAAGTTCGGCATCCGCCTGCTGGAGCACACCGACATGTGGATGACCCCGTGGCACTCCTCGGTGCTGCACCGCCCGGACGGCGAATGGGAGTTGCTGCGCAGCGAGGAGGCCGCGAAGGTCGGCCGACTGGTCGAGCGCAACGGCCGTCCGAGCCACTACGAGACCTCCTGACGTTCCACCGTCACGGAGGCCGATGCCGGGAATCCGGCCGGGGCGGGGGCCGCGGCCGGTACCGAAGGCACGACGGGTGCCGCAGGCACGACGTGTGCCGCAGGCACGATCGGAACCGAGGTCACAGCCGGAACCGAAGTCGCCGCGACGGCGGGGGCCTTGACCCCGGCGGCGGCCACGACCGGCGTCGGGTCCGGCACTGCCGAGACGGCAGCCGCCGGCACCACACCGGCCCCCTCCCCCACCGGCCGGCGCGCCGGACCCGGCACCCCCGGGTCCGGGGCGCCGGCCGGTGTGCGGTGGTCGAAGGCGATCAACGGGTCGCCGGTGAGCGGGTGTTCGACCACCGCGGCCCGCACCCCGAACACCTCGGCGAGCAGTTCGGGGGTCAGCACCTCCCGCGGTTCCCCGGAGGCGACGAGCGTGCCCCGGTGCAGCACGTGCAGCCGGTCGCAGACCGAGGCGGCCGCGTTCAGGTCGTGCAGCGCGACCAGGGTGGTGCGGCGCTGCTCGCGCAGCAGGGCGAGCAGTTCCACCTGGTGCCGGACGTCCAGGTGGTTGGTCGGCTCGTCCAGCACCAGGACGTCCGGCTGCTGCGCCAACGCCCGCGCCAGCAGCACCCGTTGACGCTCGCCGCCGGAGAGCTGGGCGAACCGGCGGTCCGGCGCGTGCGCCATGCCGACCCTGGTCAGCGCCTCGGCCACCAGCCGGTGGTCCTCGGCGTCGTCCTTGGCGAACGCCCGCTTGTACGGGGTGCGGCCCATCGCCACCACCTCGCGGACGGTCAACTCGAAGTCACCGCCGCGCTCCTGGGGCAGGGCCCCGATGTGCCGGGCGGACTCCGCCGGACTCAGCTCCGACAGTTCCCGGCCGGCCAGCAGCACCCGTCCGGCGCTCGGCCGCAGATGCCGGTAGACGGTGCGCAGCAGACTGGACTTGCCGCTGCCGTTGGGACCGACCAGGCCGGCGATCTCGCCCTCCTTGGCGACCAGGTGGACACCGGCCACCACGGTCCGCCCGGCGAGGGCGACGCTCAGGTCTTCGACGGCGATTCTCAATTCCGCTCCAGTCGTCGGTCCAGCAGGTAGAGCAGGGTGGGCGCGCCGAGCAGTGCGGTGACCACGCCGATCGGCACCTCCTGGCCGTCGAGCGCGGTGCGGGCGATCAGGTCGACGACGACCAGCAGGACCGCGCCGGTGAGGGCGGACAGCGGCAGCAGCCGGCGGTGGTCGCCGCCGACCAGCAGCCGGCACACGTGCGGGACCATCAGGCCGACGAAGCCGATCGCCCCGGAGACGGCGACCAGCACACCGGTGAGCACACTGGTGACGGCGAAGATCTCGCGGCGCAGCCGGACCACGTCCACGCCGAGCCCGGCCGCCGTCTCGTCGCCCATCAGCATGGCGTTCAGCCCCCGGGCGCGGCCCTGGAGCAGCACCAGTCCGAGGAGCACGGCGGCGGCGGGGACGGCCAGTTGGCCCCAGGTGGCGCCGCTCAGGCTGCCCATCAGCCAGAACAGCACGCCGCGGGTCTGCTGCTCGTCACCGGTCTGGAGCACGAGGTAGCTGGTCAGGCCGGTGAGGAACTGGCCGATGCCGATGCCGGCCAGCACCAGGCGCAGCGGGGAGAACCCGCCGCCGCGCCGGGCCAGCAGCCAGACCAGGGAGAACGCGGCCAGCGCGCCGAGGAAGGCCGCCACCGAGACGGTGAGCCCGGCGATCCCGCCGACGGTCAGCTCCAGGCCGAGCCCGGTGCCGAGGACGATCACGCCCACCGCGCCGAGCGAGGCCCCGGAGGAGATGCCGAGCAGGTACGGGTCGGCGAGCGGGTTGCGGACCAGGGCCTGCACGGCGGTGCCGACCAGGCCGAGCCCGGCCCCCACCGCCGCCGCCAGCAGGGCGCGGGGGACGCGCAGTTGCCAGACGATGAGGTCGCGGGTGCCGGGGGCCGGATGCTGCCCGGTGAGCCGGCGGCCGACCACCGACCACACCTCGCCGGGCGGGATGTCGACCGAACCGAGCGAGACGGCGGCGGTCAGCGCGACCACCAGGGCCGCGGTGAGCACGGCGGCGAGCGGTCCGGCGCGCAACGCGCGGACGCGTTTGCGCCGCGCGGCGCCGGTGCCGGTGTCGGTGTCGGTGTCGGCGCCGAGGTCGGTACCGGAGCCGAGGTCGTTACCGGGATCGGCACCGGAGTCGGCGTCGACGCCGGCCGCGTCGGTGGTGGCCCGGACCACGGCCTACTGCCCGCTCTTGACGAGCGTCGGGTGGACGGTCGCGGCGATCTGCCGCACGGTGTCGGCGTTGCGGATCCCGGCGATCGTGGTGACCTCCGAGCCGATCCGCAGGAAGTGCCCCTCCTGCACGGCCTTCAGCCCCTGGGTCGCCGGGAAGCCCTTGAGGAACGCCTCGGCCTCGTCGAAGGCCTTGCGGTTGGCCTCCTCGCTGCCGCGGTTGCGCACGGCGAGCTGGATCCAGTCCGGGTTCTTCGCCACCACGTCCTCCCAGGAGACGGGCCGGAAGTCGGCGTCGCAGTCGGCGAACACGTTGCGCGCACCGGCCAGGGTGATCACCGCGTTGGCGATCTGCTTGCCGCAGACGGCCATCGGTTGCTTTGTACCGGCGTCGAAGTCGAAGAGGAAGTACCCGGGACGCTGCGCCTCCGGTACGCCCGCGGTGGCGTTCTTGACCTCGGTGATCTGCCGGTCCATCGCGCCGACCAGCTCCTCGGCGCGGGCCGCCGTCCCGGTGACCGCGCCCAGGCGGCGGACGTCCTCCACCACGGCGGCCAGGTCGGTGCGCGCGCCCGGGGCGGCCTTGGGGCCACTGGCGCAGGCGGTGGAGAGCAGCAGCACGTGCTGCAGGCCGACCGCCTTGAGCTCCTCCTCGGTCGGCCCGGCGCCCGCCGCGCCCATCATCGGCATCGGCCCGAAGGTGTCCACGTAGAGGTCACCACCGGAACCGAGCAGCTTCTCCTTGGGGATCAGGGTGTCACCGAGCACCGGCACCTTGGCGCCCTGCTCGGCGACGGCGGCCGGCAGGCTGCCCTTGCCGGGCGGGAACCCGGTCCCGATGACCCGGTCCCCGGCCCCGAGCTGGAGCAGCATCTCCAGGCCGGCCGCGTCGGTGGTGACGATCTTCTTCGGCGCCTGCTTGACCGTCGTCTCCTTGCCCGCGCAGTCGACCACCTTGACCGGGAAAGCACCGGCGGCGGACGCCTGTGCGCTCCCGCCGCCGTTCGTGCTGTCCCCGCTCCCGTCACCGCCGCTGGTACAAGCCGTGGCGAACAGGGCGACGGCGGCCGCGATACCGCAGAAGACGCGAGGGCGCATCAGTAACTCTCCTGGTCAATGGTCGTGCTCGGGCTCGTCCTGTGAACCCGGACCAGGTAGTCGGCCACTGTGCCCGGCCGGTTCCCGGAACTTGCCCACCGGGTACCGCGGAGGTGGCGAGGACCTAGGGTGGCGCGGTGAGCTTCCATGCGACCGGCGGGACGCCGGGTGACGGTGCGGCCGGGCGGCCGGTGGTCGACGGACCCGGGGCGGCGGTCGACGATCTCGGGCTGACGGTGCCGCTCGCGGGGCCGGGGGCCGGCGCGGTGCGGCGGGTGGTGTCGTTGGTGCCCTCGCTCACCGAGGCCGTCGCCGCCACCGCGCCCGGGCTGCTGGTCGGCGTCACGGACTGGTGCAGCCACCCCGCCGACCTGGCCGTTCCCCGGATCGGCGGCACCAAGAACCCGGACGTGGCCCGGATCGTCGCCCTGGCCCCGGACCTCGTGATCGCCAACGACGAGGAGAACCGCCGGCCCGACCTCGACGCGCTGCGGGCCGCCGGACTCCCGGTCTGGGTCACCGACATCCGCACCCTCGACCAGGCGTTCCGCTCACTGGACCGGCTGCTCACCGTCGGTTGCGGCCTCACCCGCCCCGCCTGGCGGGACGCCGCCGAGGCCGCCTGGGCCGAGGTCCGGCCGCTGCCCGGCCCCGCCCGCCGGGCCGTCGTGCCGATCTGGCGCCGCCCCTGGATGGTGCTGGGTCACGACACCTTCGCCGGCGACCTGCTGCGCCGCCTCGGTCTGCACCTCCCGCACGCCGAGGACCCGGCCCGGCCGGAGCGCTACCCCGCCGTTCCGCTCCCGGAGCTGCTCGCCGACCGCCCCGACCTGGTGGTGCTGCCCGACGAGCCCTACCGGTTCACCGCCGACGACGGCCCGGAGGCCTTCCCGGGTGTCCCGGCCGCCCTGGTGAGCGGGCGCCACCTCACCTGGTACGGGCCGTCCCTGGTGGAGGCCCCGACCGTCCTGGCGGCGCAGCTGGCCCGGGCCCGGCCCGGCCGGGCGGGGTAGCAGCGGCGCCCCGTTGGCGCGTGCGCCCGTGGCGCGGGACGGCCCCGGAGGCGCGGTTCGTGAACCGTGCCTCCGGGGCCGTCGTGGTGCCGGTGGTGCTGGTGGTGCCGGTGGTGCTGGTGGCGGTGCTGTGCGTCAGGCGCGGGCGGCGGTGACGGCGGCGCCCAGCGCCTCCTTGATCCGCGGGCCGAGCCGGGCGAAGCCCAGCTCCTTCATCGCCGCGCGGAGCAGCTCCTCGTCGCTCCGCTCGACCCCGTCGCCGTCGATCCAGCGGACGATCGCGAGCAGTTCCTCCGCGGAGTACGCCGTCACGGGCCGTCCGGGCGTGAAGTCCGGCTTCGCCGGCGGGCCGGCCGCTTCGGGCTCGGTCGCGGACTCGGACTCGGTCGCGACCTCGACCTCGACCTCTGCGGCAGGCGCGGGCTCGACGACCTCGGCCACCGGCTCCGGCACGACCTCCTCGGCGGCATCGACGGTCTCGACGGTCTCGACGGCCTCGGCGACGACCTCCACCTCGGGCTCGGGTTCGGGCGCCACGACCGGCTCGGCCGACGCGGCGGTCTCCGCGGCCGGGGCCTCGACCGTGGGCTCGACCTCGGCCTCGATGACGACCTCCGCCACCACGGCCTCGACCGCGGGGGCGGCCTCGGGCTCCTCGACGACGTCAGCGTCGACCTGCGCCTCGACGGCCGGCTCGGCCTCGACGACCGCTTCCGCGACCGGCTCGGCGGCGGTCTCCTCGACGGGGGCCTCGGCGACGGGCTCGACCTCGGGCACCGCCACGACCTCGGGCTCGACCTCGGCGACCGGCTCGGGGGCCTCGTCCACCAGAGTCGGCTCGACCTCGGTCGGGGCCTCCACGGCCGACTCGGCTTCACCAGTGGCTTCCACGACCGGTTCGACGGCCGCCTCCTCGACGGGGGCCTCGGCGACGGGCTCGACCTCGGTCGGGGCCTCCACAGCCGACTCGGCTTCACCAGTGGCTTCCACGACCGGTTCGACGGCCGCCTCCTCGACCGGGGCCTCGGCGACGGGCTCGACCTCGGGCACCGCCACGACCTCCGGCTCCACCTCGGCGACCGGCTCGGGGGCCTCGTCCACCAGAGTCGGCTCGACCTCGGTCGCGGTCTCCGTGTCCGCCTCGGCCTGGGCCTCGGCCTCGGTGGGCGCGATGGTCTCCGCCTCGGGGGCGGAGGGCTGGGCCGGCGGGGCGGTGGTGGTACCGAGCAGGTCGTCGGCGGCGGGCGAGGGGGCCGGGAGGGTGACGACGAGCGACTGCTCCTCGGCCGGGACCTCGGCCTTCGGCTCGTCCACCGTCGGCTCCTCGACGTCCGCCTCCCCCTCCGCCTCCGCTTCGGCGGCGGAGGGAGCGGGGGCCTCGGTGGCGACGGCCTCGGTGTCGGTCTCGCTCTTGGCCGCGACCGAGACCTCGACCTCGACGGCCGGGGTCTCGGCCTCCTCGGCGTCCGCCACATCGACCGCGTCGACCACGTCCACCGCGTCCACCGCGTCCACCGCGTCCACGGTCTCCGTCTCGACCTCCGCGGAAGCGGCCGGCTCCTCCTCCACCGCCGGCGTCAGGCCGTCGCGCTGGCCGCCGGCCAGGGCCTGGCGGGCCGCGTACGCGGCCTCGGCGGCGCGGCGGTCGGCGCGGGCGGTGGTGAGCTCGGTGAGGAGGTCGGCGAGGCCGGCGTCCTCCAGGGTGGCGCGCAGGCCGCGGATGGTGGGGAGGCGGTAGAGGGTGCCCTCGTCGGCGGCGAGGCGGTCGACCAGGTCGACGAGGTCCGGGAAGGACAGCGCGTCGAGGTCGTGGCCGGGCAGCAGCCGGGCGAGTTCGCGGACGCCGGTGTTGATCGCCTCGAAGGTCTGGGCGGTGCGGTGGGTCAGGGCGGCGTCGGACGGCGCGGTGGGGAGGGTCCCGGCGGGGGCCAGGGCGGCCCAGGCCCGGCGCTCGACCTCGGCCGAGGCGAGGGCCTCGTGCAGGTCCTGGGTGCGGGGCCGTCCGGTGGTGACGGCCAGGGCGGTGGCCTGCTTGCGCAGCGAGCGGCCGCGCAGCCAGGAGAGCTTGACGCCGCGCTCGCGCCGCCAGGCCCGGTCGGCGGTGGCGGCGACGAGGGAGTCGAGGTCGGCGTCGTAGGCGGCGGGGGCGAGCACGGTCGAGGTGCGGCGCAGGAGCTGCAGCATCTCGACGAGCACGGCGGTCTTGCCGACGGTGTCCGGCGCGTCGATCTTGACGTCGGCGGCGAGCGCGGTGACGTCGTCCCAGACCTGCTGGAGGTCGTGTCCGCGCAGTTCGGCGAGGACGGTCGACGCGGCGCGGGCGTCCTCGGGGGTGGCGACGGTGTCGACGGCCGCGTACCAGGGATGGGTGTCGGCCGTGAGGGTGAACGCGCCGAGTTCGGCGTAGCGGCCGAGGTCCTCGCGGAGGTCGCTGTCGGTGGTGGTCGCGGCGGCCGTGGTGTCCGTGGCGGCCGTGGTGTCCTTGACGTCTGCGGAGCCGGCTGCGTCGGCCGCGTCGGCGTTGCGGGAGTGAAGCACTGTCATGTGAGGTCCGGTTCTGGGCGGCTGCGGCGGGGGCGTGGGCTGGCGGCGAGGGGGTGGCGGTCCGGGTGCGCGGTGCTGCCCCGGCGGAAGGGGCTGAGGGGGCGCGCGGTAGGGCTGCCGGTCGGAGGCCAAGAATACGGGTGCCCGTTCGAGCCATGCACGCACCCACCGTTCCTCGGACCGGTGTGGCGTGCCCCACCGCCCGGCCGGGCGCCACTCGGGAGGGCCGGTCGGGTGGTCGGCACGGCCGTTCACCGCCCACTCGGCGCAGGGCCGGGTCGGCCGTCCGGGTGGGTGGTTCGCGCGCTGCCGGGCTTCCCCGGCCCGCCGGGCGTGCCCTTTCCGGTGCCCGCGGCGGGCGGTGGGCGGTGTCCGGCGCGGGCGAGGGCGGCGAGGTCGACCGGTGCGAGGTACTCGGACCACGCGGTCCGGTGCCACCACGCGCCGGTGTCCCGCAGTTCGCGCCAATCGGTGAACCGGTAGAGGTGGAGGGTCGCCCGGACGTGGGTCGGCGGGGCGTCCGGGAAGGGGTTGTGGCGCAGCAGGCGCAGGGTGTCGCGGTCGTTGACGAGCAGCCGGGCGACGAAGGGGAGGAACCACGGCCGGGCGTAGCCGGTCGAGATGCCGGCGAACCACATCAGCCAGTCGAGCCGTAGGTGGTAGGGGGCGTACTGGCGGGGCAGGCGGCGGACGTCGCCGGGTTTGCCCTTGAACCCGTACTCCTTCCAGACGGTGTGCCGGGTGATCACCGGCTCGTCCGTTCCTTCGACCACGACCTCCTGCCGGGTCCGGTTGACGCTGCCGAACGCGCCGTAGGTGTTGACCAGGTGGACGCGGTTGAAGGAGCGGTTCATGACCTGCCGCGGGGAGATCATGTTCCGGACCGGCCAGTAGCTGAGGACGAGCACGGCGGCGGTGAGCGCCAGTGCCAGGGCCTCGAACCAGACCGGGGTGGCGGGGTAGGCGCGGGGGTGGACGGGCAGGCCCAGGCGGGCGGGGTCGACGGCGGCGAGGGCGAGGGCGATGGTGAGCCAGTTGAGCCAGGCGAAGTTGCCGGAGGCGACCAGCCAGAGCTGGGTGGCGACGACGACGCAGGCGGCGTAGGTGGCGATCGGCTGGGGCAGGAGCAGGCCGACCGGGACGAGGAGTTGGGTGACGTGGTTGGCCGCCGCCTCGACGCGGTGCAGCGGGTCGGGCAGGTGGTGGAAGAACCAGCTGAGCGGTCCGGGCATGGGCTGGGTCTCGTGGTGGTAGCGCAGGCAGGTCAGGTCGCGCCAGCAGCTGTCGCCGCGCAGTTTGATGAGCCCGGCGCCGAACTCGACGCGGAAGGCCAGCCAGCGCAGCAGCCAGAGCACGGGGGTGGGCGGGGCGGTGTCGGCGTTGCCGAGGAAGGTGGCCAGGAAGCCCGCTTCGAGCAGGAGCGACTCCCATCCGAACGAGTACCAGGTCTGCCCGACGTTGACGATCGACAGGTAGAGGACCCACAGGACCGCCCAGCAGAGCATGGACGTCCAGAGCGGGACGGCGTCGCCGAGTCCGCCGAGGAGGGCGGCGGAGAGTGCGGCGCCGGTCAGGGCGACGGCGGTGAAGAAGCGGTCGCTGTAGTGGAGGTGGAAGAGGCCGGGCGCCTGCCGGAACGGCACCCGGGCGGTGAAGCGGGGGACGGGCAGCATGCCGCGGCTGCCGATCAGGGCGCGGAACTGGCGGGCCGCGGCGAGGAAGCCGATCAGGTAGAGCGCGGCCAGCAGCCGTTGCACCAGCAGTCTGCTGGGCCAGTACTCGGGGGCGGCGAACCACTGCATGCGGCCCATGCCTACCACCGGCGGCCGCCGCGGGGGTGGGCGCGGCGGGGCGACGGCCGGGCGGTTCACCCGGACAGCAGGGTGGCGGGGAGCCTCTCCTCGGGGGTGAGAGGCGCCCCGCCACGGTAGGCGGCCGGCGCGTGCCGGGGGCTGTGCGGTGCGGCGCGGTGGCCCGGGCGGTGGGCGGCTGCCCGGGCGGTGCGGGTGTGCGGGTGTGCGGGTGTGCGGTGGTGCGGGTATGCGGTGGCGCTGGTCCGATGCGTGGTGCGTGGGTCCGTGGTGCGGGTAGGCGGTGCAGGTGCGTGGTGCGTAGTGCGTGGTGCGTGATCCGTGGTGCGGGTAGGCGGTTCAGGTGCGTGGTGCAGGTGCCTGGTGCGGAACTCCGGTGGTGCGTACGCAGTCCGGGGGGTGACGCGCACGCGGGCCGGGAGGTCCGGGCCGGCCGTGCTCAGCCCGGCAGGACGAGGCCGGTCTCGCCCGCGCCGAGGCCGGGACGGCCGACCGGGGCGGTGCCGTTCTGCTGGAGGCGGTCGACCAGCAGGGCCGCGAGCGTGCCGAGTTCCTCCTCGGTGCGGGACTGGGCGGTGACGTCCATGCCGACCGTCAGCACGCCGGTGACCTGGCCGGTGCGGGCGGTGCGCAGCGGGGTGCAGGTGAAGCTGAAGATCTGCTGGCCGCGCTGGGCCTCGGGGCGCAGGGACTGGACGCGCACCTCGTTGAGGACGGTGGCGCGGCCGGTGTGGTAGGCCTCGGAGACCGCCTGCTGGAGGCCGGCGGCGCCGAGCTGGGGGTAGGCCTGGCCGATGGCGCCGTACGCCGCCGGGGCGCCGAAGGTGTCGGCGTGCTGGGCGTTGGCGTAGCGGATCTCCTGGCCGGGCCCGTCGGTGAGCATGATCGGGAACGGCGAGCCGTCGAAGGCCGCGAACATCTCCTGCTGCTGGGCGAGCAGGTTGTCGCGCAGCCGGATCTCGGAGAGCAGGGCCTCGGCGAGGTGCTGGATGTCGCGGAGCCGCTCGCGGCCCCACTGGCGGGGTTCGCGGTCGAGCACGCAGACGGTGCCGATGACGGTGTTGGTGTCGTCGACGAGCGGGGCGCCGAGGTAGGCGCGCACACCCAGTTCGTCGACGACCGGGTTCCCGGCGAACCGGGGGTAGGCGAGGATGTCGTCGAGGGCGAGGGGGGAGCGCTGGGCGACGACGTGGGGGCAGAAGCCGTGACTCAGCGGCATCTCCCGGGTCGGGAGGTCGAAGGCGATGCCGCGATCGGCCCAGGAGGAGCCTTCTTCGGCCATCGTGTCGGCGGAGTTTGGCGGGATGTAGAGCCCCCGGAACATCTGGCGCTCGTCGTTGATGAAGTTGACCATCGCGATGGGGGCGCGGGTGATGCTGGCGGCCAGGTGGGCGAAGCGGTCGAAGGCCTCGTCCGCGGTGGGTTCGTTGAGGCCCAGGCTGCGCAGCCTGCGGGTCCTCTCCGACTCCCCGGCGGCACCCGGGAACTGGCCTTGAGTGCTCATCACATCAGTCATGGCGCACATGTAATCAGACATCCAGCGCTTTCCGCGCTCCCGGCCCCTCCCTGTCCGTACTGCTGATGCTCAGTCAAAGCCGCATGTGGGCGACGAGGCGGCGGGTGCGGCGCGGGTGGGGCGCAGGTGACCGGTGGGTGGGCCGACGGGCGGGAACGGGCCGGGAACGGGAGGGCGACGGGAACGGGACCCGACGGAAGCACGTGACCGGAAAAGTGGGAAAGGTCATTTCCCCGCTCGCCGCACGTTCAATCCCCCGCCGTCCGCGAACGGCCCGATCACGCCAATCCAAGATCCACTGTAGAGCGGTTCCGACACACATATGACAATGAGCCCTGCCGAAAAACGGCGGTCCCCAAGGGCAGCGTGGGCCACCGCCGGCACTTCCGCACGCACCGGCTGCAACTCAGGGGCAACCGGCCGCCACCGTCACTCCCCCACCCCTCGGCGGCCGAAGCGGATCGGCTGCACGGACGGAGGCACACCCACCGAACCACCCGACCGAGAGGACCCGGCATGGCGATGGACTACTTCACCGACGAGCGACACGAGAGCCTCCGAGCGGAGGTGCGCGAGTTCGCGGAGAAGGAAGTACGCCCGCAGGTGGCCAGAATGGAGGCCGAGCGCCAGGTCGAATTCGAACTCGCGCGCGAAATTGCTCGCCGTGGCTGGATCGGGGTCACCATCCCGCGCGAGTTCGGCGGACTGGGGCTCGGACATCTCGCCAAAACCGTCATCGTCGAGGAACTGTCGCGCGTCAGCGGCGCGATGGGGGCGATGACGCAGGCCTCGCAGCTCGGCGTCGCCAAGGTCATCCACTTCGGCAACGACACCCAGCGCCGCCACTGGCTGCCCCGTTTCGCCTCCGGAGCGGCGCTGCCCACCATCGCCGTCACCGAGCCGGAGTCCGGCGGGCACGTGCTCGGCATGAGCGGCACCGCCCGGCGCGAGGGCGACGAGTACGTGCTCAACGGCCGCAAGTGGTTCGTGGGCAACTCGCACATCGGCGACGTGCACGGCGTGGTGCTCCGCACCGGCGAGGGCAGCAAGGGGCTCGCCGCCTTCCTGGTGGAGAGCGACCGCCCCGGCTTCCGCACCGGCGCCCTCGGTTCGCAGAGCGGCCTGCACGGCTTCAGCTTCGGCGAACTCGTCTTCGAGGACTGCCGGATCCCGGTCGCCAACCGGCTCGGCATCGAGGGCCAGGGCCTGGACGTCGCCTACTCCTCCTCGACCCTGTACGGGCGGCTGAACCTGGCGGCGGTCGCGCTCGGCATCCACCGGGCGATCGTCGAGGACACCGCGCGGTTCGCCGAGGAGCGCGTCCTGTACGGCAAGCCGCTCTCCCAGCTGCCCAACATCGCACTGAAGCTGGGCGAGATGCAGTCCCGGCTGATGACCGCCAAGCTCGCCGCCTACCACGCCTCGCACCTGCTGGACCACGGCCGGGCGTGCGACGCCGAGCTGATGAACGCCAAGCTGATCAACACCGAGTACGCGCTGGACTCGGCGCGCAACGCGATGGAGATCCATGCCGCCCGGGGCCTGCACGCGGACTTCCACATCGAGCGCTACCTGCGCGACGCCACCCACATCTACCCGCCGGCCGGCACCTCGGACGTCCAGCGGCTGAGGCTCGGCCAGGTGGCCGCGGGCACCTACGGGAAGCAGTGGTCGGCCGAACTCGCCCACCTGGCGAGCTGGGCGTGGACCGAACTGGCCGAGCGCGAGGCACGGGCGGAGGCGCAGGTGCAGGGCGGGTCCGCGGCGGTGCTGCACATGCCGCTGGCGGGCTGACGCCGGGCGGCGGCTCCCCCGTCCGCCGCCCGTCGTCCGGTGCCCGCCGTTCGACACCCTCCGGGGGTTCACCCGCGGTTGGCCCGACGGACCCCCGGGGTCCGATGAGCGACGAAGCACCACGGAATGCCCGTTTTTGACCTGTCCCTGACGGCTTTCCGGAGACCGGACCCCGGTCGCCGGAAAGCCGTCAGGCGTTCCCGCCATCCGCTCCGACCAGCCGGGATGCCCACCGGAGCGGCCGCTCCGCAGACCCGGGGTCGAGTCATCAACCGTTCACGTATCGTCAGTTGATGTTGCCCTGAGGGCACCTGGGGCTGGTAGCGTGCCTGCAGTCGGCGGCCGTGCTGCACCCGTTCGGACGGTGACGAAACGTCACCGACTCCGGCGACCCCCCGGGAACCGTCGGCCGCGGCGCCCCGCGGCCGCGGTCGGACCGCACACGGACAACCGCCGT
Source organism: Streptomyces sp. NRRL F-6131 (assembly GCA_000719695.1). Classification (GTDB taxonomy): domain Bacteria; phylum Actinomycetota; class Actinomycetes; order Streptomycetales; family Streptomycetaceae; genus Kitasatospora. Next base: position 71,055 of record JOHN01000020.1, on the reverse strand, counting down.
TCGGCCCTGCTACAAGGAATCAGATGCCAGGCATATCGGCCCCCCGGACGGGCCACCGCGCCGGCCGGTCCGGCTCCCTCCGCAGCTCGCTCCTCGCCCTCGCGCTGGTCCCCTCCCTCGGCCTCGCCGCCGCCTGGGGCTACGCCGCCTACCTGCTGCGCGACGCCGGGGAGCGCACCGCCCTCTACGCGGGCAGCGCGGTCGTCGCCGCCGTCGTGCTCTGGAGCCTGGTCCGCGGCGTGCGCGCCGCGCGGATCCTCCCGGCCCGGCTCGCCGGCCTGCACGCCGACACCCTGGCCATCGCCCAGCACGAGATCCCGCAGGTCGTCGGCCGTCTCCAGGCCGGCGAGTCGGTCCCGACCCCGCCCGCCTGGGCCCCCTCGCGGCGGGTCGGCGACGAGGTCCAGCAGACCGCCGACGGCCTCGCCGCCGTCCGGCAGGCCGCCGTCGCGGCCATCGTCCACCAGGCCCAGGGCCGCGAGGGGACGAAGAAGGTCTTCCTCAACATCGCCCGGCGCACCCAGATCCTGATCCACCGCCAGATCAGCATGCTGGACGCGCTGGAACGCGAGCACGAGGAACCCGAGCTGCTCCGCGAACTGTTCGCGGTCGACCACCTGGCGACCCGGATGCGGCGCAACGCCGAGAACCTGGTCATCCTCGGCGGTGCGCTGCCCGCCCGGCGCTGGCGCAACGCCGTGCCCATGGTCAACGTGCTGCGCAGCGCCGTCTCCGAGACCGAGAACTACTCGCGCGTCGTCGTCCAGGGCGTGCCCCGCACCTCGCTCAGCGGCCAGGCCGTGGCCGACGTGATCCACCTGGTCGCCGAACTGATCGAGAACGGCACCACCTTCTCCCCGCCGTACACCCAGGTGCAGGTCTCCGCGCAGGAGGTCCCCAAGGGCCTCGCGGTGGAGGTCGAGGACCGCGGCCTCGGCATGGCCGAGGAGGAGTACGAGCGGCTCAACGACTACCTGGCCAACCCGCCCGAGCTGGACGTCTCCGCGCTCGGCGACGACCTGCGGCTCGGCCTCTTCGTGGTCGCCCGACTGGCCGCCCGGCACGACATCCAGGTCACCCTGCGGCCCTCCCCGTACGGCGGGACCAGGGCCGTGGTGCTGGTCCCGGCGGTGCTGCTGGAGCAGGCCGGACAGCCGGCCGCGCTCCCCGGCCTGCCGTCCGGCGCCCGGGTCACCCGGACACCGGTGCCGGACCTGCCGGGCACCGGGCCCGAGGCCGACCTCGGCGAGGTCGACCAGGAACTCTCCGGCGCGCTCGCCGGGGTGCTGGGCGGGCTGCTGGGCACCAACCCGGCGGCGGGGCAGGGCACGGGGGCGTCCGACCCGGGGTCCGACCCGGTCGGCGGGACCGGCAGGACGGGCGCAACGGGCGGGACCGGCGCGGAGGGTGTGCCGCCGCGCGAGGTCGTCGCGGCGCAGGGGTTCCCCGCGCTCGGCGCGGCCCCAGTACCGGAGCCGGTACCTGCTCCGGTGCCCGCTCCGGGTCCGTACGGAGGTGTCCCGGCCGAGGAACTCGGCGCGCCGGACCACGTCGACAGCAGCGTGGTGATCGGCGAACTGCTCGCGCGCTACCCCCTGGGCGGCGCCCGGGACGACCACGACGCGGCCGTCAACGGCGGCCTGCCGGTGGGTGCCACGATCCCCGGCCTGCCGGGCGCGGTGGTCGTGGCCCGGCCCACCCTGCCCCGGCCGTACGACGAGGCGACGGCCGAGCCGGGCCCGGACGGGGCGCGGCCGACCGTGGCGGTGGACGGCACGGTGGACGGAACAGCGGGCGGGCCCGGGACCGAGGCTTCGGCCCCGGCCTCGGCTGCGGCTGTGACCGGCGTCTGGGAGCCGCCGGTGGGCGGCGCCGACGGGTCGCCCGCCGCACGCGTGGCACCCACGCACCAGCGCGCCGAGGAGGACCGCCTGGACCACGGACCCGACGGCGAGCTGCGCACCCCGCGCGTGCTGCCGCAGCGGGTCCGCAACGCCAGCCTCGCCGAACAGTTGCGGGAGGCCAACGTGCCCGGCACGGCGTTCGGCCACCCCGGGACGTACGGCGCTCCCGCCACCGCGCCCGCGTCCTACGGCCACCCCGGCCCGACGGGTCCGGGCGGCGCGGTCGGCGGGGGCGGCGGGGTCGGCGGTGGCGTCGGACCGTACGGGCAGCCCGGCTCCTACGGACCGCCCGCGGACGACCTCTCGCCGCAGCGCTCGCGGGCCACCATGGCCGCCATCCAGCGCGGCACCCGCTCCGCCCGTGCGACGACACCCGACGCGGACGCGCCGGCCGCGCCCCCTGCCCCGGCCGCACCTTCCGCAGCTAAGGAACAGCAGTGATGACGCAGTACACCGACACCCAGCGCGACCTCAACTGGCTGCTGGACCAGCTGGTGGCGCGGGTCCCGGAGACCCGGCACGCCATCGTCCTCTCCGAGGACGGCCTGCTGGTCGGGCTCTCCCAGGGCCTGGACCGGGCCGACGCCGAGCACCTGTCGGCCGTGGCGTCCGGGCTGCAGAGCCTCGCCCGGGGCGCCGGCCACCGTTTCAACGGCGGCCGGGTCCGGCAGACCGTGATCGAGATGGACCAGCTGTTCCTGTTCGTCACCACCGCCGGACAGGGCGCCCGGCTCGCCGTGCTCACCAGCGAGGCGGTCGACGCCGGACTCATGGCCTACGAGATCAACATGCTGGTCAAGCAGGTCGGCCAGTACCTCACCGCGGCGCCGCGCAGCGACGCCGGCCAACCGGGCGTGGGTGGCGGTGCGTGACCCTCGACGCCGACGAGGCCTGGTTCTACGACAAGGACGCGGGCCATCTGGTCCGCCCTTACGCCATCACCAACGGGCGCACCGGCCCGGTCCGTGACGGTTTCGCGCTGATCACCCTGGTGGTCACCGCCGACCCGCGCACGGACACCAGCCGACTGACGCCCGAACCGGCCGCGATCCTCGACCTCTGCCGCGAACGCCCGCTGGCGGTGGCCGAGATCGCGGCCAGCCTGGACCTGCCGGTGAGCGTCGTCAAGGTGCTGCTGGACGATCTCGCCGAGGCCCGGATGATCCTCACCCGGGCACCCGTCCAGCTCGCCGAGGCACCGGACATCGCGCTGATCCGGGCCGTGATCGAGGGCGTTCGCAGGCTCTGACCGGAACGGTCCGGGCCTCCGGGTTCCGATCCGGTCGGTCCGCTCGTTGTGCAGTTCTCAGCTGTGCAGTTCTCAGTTGTTCAGTTCTCAGTTGTTCAGTTCTCAGTTGTTCCGTTTCCTGCTTTTCGCCCAGTTCCCCTCCAGGAGACCAGACGTGACGACCCAGAGCCTGGTGCCGGGCGCGGTCAAGATCCTCGTGGCCGGCGGCTTCGGCGTCGGCAAGACCACCATGGTCGGCTCGGTCAGCGAGATCGAACCGCTGCAGACCGAAGAACGGATGACCCGGGCCAGCATCGGGGTCGACAGCCTCGAAGGCGTCCAGGGCAAGTCCACCACCACCGTCGCGATGGACTTCGGCCGGATCACCGTCCGCCAGGACCTCGTGCTCTACCTGTTCGGCACGCCCGGCCAGTTCCGCTTCTGGTTCATGTGGGACGACCTGGCGCTCGGTGCGCTCGGCGCGATCGTGCTGGCCGACACCCGCCGGCTGGAGTCCAGCTTCGCCGCCGTCGACTTCTTCGAGCAGCGCGGCATCCCCTTCGCCATCGGCGTCAACTGCTTCCACGGGCGCCGTGACTCCACCCCCGAGGACGTCCGCCGCGCGCTCGACCTCGATCCGGGCGTGCCGGTCGTGCTCTGCGACGTCCGGGAGCGGGCGTCCAGCAAGGAGTTGCTGCTCGCCCTCCTCGACCGGGTCCACGAGGACGCGCTGGCCGCCCGGCGGTGAACCCGGGCTCCGGGCGATGCCGGGCTCAGGACTTCGTCGGGGAGGCCGGGGCCAGCTCCAGGTCGTAGAGCGCGCGGACCAGCGGCGCGAGTTCGGGGAGGTCGGCGGCCTCGGTGAGCGTCGCCTCCAGGGTCGCGTCGTGCAGCGGCCGGGCGGCCCGGAGCAGTTCACGACCCTGGGCGGTCAGCTCGGTGTAGATGCCGCGCCGGTCGTCCGCGCAGAGGTAGCGGCTGAGCAGTCCGCGGTCCTCCAGACGGCTCACCAATCGAGTGGTCGCACTGCTGCTCAGGGCCGCCGCGCGGGCCAGCTGCTGCATCCGCATGTGCCAGCCGTCCTGCCGCGACAGCGCCTCCAGCACCGTGTACTCGACCACCGAGAGGCGGTGCTCGGCCTGCAACGCCTTCTCCAGGGCCGAGTCGATCAGCCCGTGCAGTGCGGCGAGCGTCCGCCAGCCGCCGGCCCGGATCTCGGCGGCGTCGTCCTGGATCCCCATGGCTCGCCTCTCTCTGCTCGGTCCTGCGGTCGTGCTTGGTTCTGCGGTCCTGCGGTCCTGTGGTCCTGCCGGGGTGGTCCTGCCGGGGTCGACCCGTCGGTCGGCGGCAGGACCGCACCCGTTCGAACGTTCTGGTCCGCCCAAGTATGCCATTTGGCGCGGCATATCTGCTTGTGCAAATAGTTCTCCTTATGGGCCGGCCGGAGCCTCCTCCCGGAGCACGGCGGGCAGCACCTCGGACCACGCGGTCGCGCAGAGGGCCGAGGCCAGCTCCTCCTCGTACCAGGCCGCCGCCAACCAGGCTCCCGCGAAGGCCTCGTGGTCGTCCGCGACCACCCGGCCGAAGACGTCGCGCGGCTGGTCCAGCGCCGCTCCCAGCAGACCGTCCAGCAGCGCGGCGCCGGTGGCCAGACCCGCCGACCGCAGTCGGGCCCGGTCCCCGTCCGCCGTACCGGTCCCGAGCGCCAGCGCCGCCCGGCCGCCGGTCACCGCCTGCGCCACCCGACGGGCGAGCAGGTGCACGGGGGTCGTCGGCGGGGCCGCTGCCGCCGGGGCGCGCACGGCGGCCGGTTCGGAGAGGTCCCGGGGCGGGAGGGTGAGGTCGGCCGTCTGGAGCCGCTCCAGGCCGAGATTGACCCGGCCCGCACGATCGGCGGGCAGCGCGAGGGACGGGGCCGTGGCGGGGACCGGCTGCCCGGTCGGCGGTCGTCCGGTCAGTGGTTGTCCGGTCGGTGGTTGTTCGGTCGGTGGTTGTTCGGTCGGTGGTTGGCCGACGGCCAGGAGGCGCAGCTCGGGAAGGGCCGAACGCTCCAGTCGGCCGATCACCCGCAACCGCAGCCCCGGGGCGGTGGCGAGCAGCGCCAGATTGCCCCGGTGAGCCAGCCCCGGGTGGTCGTGCGCGGCGCGGAGCGCCACCACCAGGCCGTCGCACTCCGCCAGCAGCCGCTGCTCGCCGCCCGGCCCGTACGGAACGGCCCCGAGCAGGGTCACGTCCAGGAACAGCAGCTCGCTCCCGGCCGGCCGGACCTCCGGGGGCAGCGCGGCCGCGCCGAGCGCGCGCGCCACCTGCGCGGCCTGCGGTTCGGCCCAGAGCCCGGCCAGCGGCTCCGCGGTCCAGGCCGCCCCCGCCGCGCGGACCGCCCGGACCGAGGCGCCCGCCCCGAGCCGACCGGCCGCCGACCTGGTCGCCCCCTGCACGGCGAGCCCGGCCCGGGTGAACTCCCGGTGGCTGAGCATCGCGTCGCCCAGCCGGACCGCCCGGTTCCCGGCGCCGACGGCCTGCGGTGCCGCCGCCGCGGCGTCGGTGTGCGGCATGATCTCGGCCATCGTGTGCAGTCCGCCGCCCGCGTCGACGGCCCAGGTGAGCACACCCGCGTGGGTGGCCGTCAGCACCGGCTCGGCGAACAGCCCGTAGAGCCGCAGCCCGCCCGCCGGCACGTACGCCTGGCGGGCCGTCCCGCGCAGTTCGGCGACGCCCGGGCCGGTGGACGCGGCCAGGTCGGCAGTGCCGTCGGTGCCGGCGGCGGCCAGGGCGGTGGTGAGGCCGAGCAGTTCGCGCAGGCCGGCCACCAGGTCGGCGAGGCGGTGGTCCGGCTCGCCCGACCGGGCCGCGCGGACCCGGGTGACCACCGCGACCGCGGCGGCCGCCGGACGGTGCAACCCGGCCAGCCGGGCCCGGTGGGCCGCCCGCAGCAGCTCCGCCTGGAGCACCGCGCCCGCCCCGCCCACGCCCGCCGCGAGGACGGCGGTGCCCACGCGGTGCAGGTGGTCGACGGCGGCCCGCTCCGCGGCGGTGAGCGCACCGGCGGCCGGGGCCCCGGTGGGCGCGTCGGCGGCCGGGGCGTCGGCGGGCCGGTCCGCGACCGGCTGTTCCGCGCCGGCCGGCTCTCCGAGCGGCGCTTCCCCGACAGGCGGTTCCCCGTCGGCGAGCGGGCAGACCGTGACGGCCGCGGCCCGGTGCACGCACGCGGGCGCCAACAGGCAGCCACAGCGCACGTCGGCCTGGTCGGCGACCACCCCGCCCGGCGCGTGCAGGACGAGCACCGCCTCCTCGTCCACGGCGATCCGCCAGTCCTCACCCGTCCGTTCCACCGGCCGGTCGGCCAGTTTGGCGGCGGCCCCGTCCAGGCGCTTCTGCAACCGCGCCGACAGGCCGGCCACCACCTCGGCGACCACCTCCGGCCGCACCGCCGGCCACTGCGCCCGCGTCCCCGTCATCTCCCGCACCGCCTCCGTCATCGGACCTTCTCCCCCACCCAGCGGGCCAGTTCCAGCGGGCTGAGCGCCGCCACCGGCATCCCGGCCGAAACCAGCCGGCTCGCGATCGCCTTCGAGTACCGGGCCGTGCCGGTGTCGTCGAGCGCCGCGCACCCCAGCAGGTGGCAGCCGGCGTCGACCAGGGCCCGGGTCTGCGTGAGCAGACCGCCCACCGGGCCGCCCTCCTCGAAGTCGCTGACCACCGCGACCAGCGTGCGGGACGGCACCGTCACCAACCCCCGCGCGTACTTCAGTCCGGCGGCGATGTGGGTGCCGCCGCCGATCCGGACCTCCAGGAGGAGGCCGAGGGGATCCGTCACCCGGTCGGTCAGGTCGACGACCTCGGTCGAGAACGCGACGAAGTGCGTGCTCAGCGAGGGCACCCCGGCCAGGATCGAGGCGGTCAGCGCCGCCCAGACGGTGGACGACTCCATCGAGCCGGAGACGTCCACGACCAGGATCAGCCGCCAGTCGGACGCCTGCCGGGCCCGGGTCCGGAACACCGGGCGCTCCGGCACGATCACCATGCCGCCGTCCGGGGAGGCCGCGCCGGAGCCGCCCGACGGCGCCGCCGGGCGGGCGGTGGCGAGGTTGGCGCGGATGGTGCGGTGCAGGTCCAGGCCGCCGCCGGGGCGCCGGCTCGGGCGCGGCACGCTGATCCCGGTCAGGGCCGGGCGCAGCGTGGTGGCCAGCTCCCGGCTCAGCTCGTCCACCAGACGCCGGACCAGCGGGCGCAACCCGGCCAGCCGGGCCTCCGGCAGGCCGCCCGCGTGTTCCAGGACGGTGCGCAGCAGGTCGACGGACGGGCGGACGGCGCCCGGGTCGATCGCCTCCAGGGCGTCGCCGCGCCCCTGGGCCACGGCGGCCGCCAGCACCTCCTCGCGGATGCCCGGCCCGAACAGGGCGGCCAGCTCCTCGAACCACTCGCGCACGCCCGGGTAGGGCGCCTCGCGCCCGCCGCGGTTGCCGCCCGCACCGCCCCGGCCGTCCAGACCGGGGCCGGATCCCTCGCCGTGGCCCGTGCCGTACAGCTCGTCGAGCGCGGTCGCCAGGCGCGCGGCGCGGCCGCCGGAGCCGCCGCTGCCGGGGCGGCCGAGGAGCAGCCGCCAGCGCTCGGCCGGGCCGAGGGCGTGGGAGGTGGTGGGGGCCGGGTCGGGGGCGGGGGCCGGGGTGGCGGCCGGGGCCGGGGCCGGGGCGAGGTCCTGCGGCCGGACGGCGGGCGCCTCGTCGGTGGGCGCCTCGTCGGTGGGCGCCGGGAGGCGGCCCGGGAGGAGTCCGCGTCGGGCGAGGGCGGCCCGGGCGACGAGGTCGGCGCGGGACCAGCCGGCGAGCAGCGCGGGCGCGACCTCCTCGGGCAGCGCGTCGAGGCGGGTGCCCAGGCGCTCCTCGACGAGCGTCAGCAGCCGGTCCCGGGCGGCCGGGCTGAGCGTGTCGAATCCGCCGCGCAGGGCGGGCAGCCGGTCCAGGAAGGCGTGGTCGGGGAGGGTGGCGACCCGCTCCAGGACCGGTTCGAGCGCCTCGGGGGCGGTCGAGAACAGGCTCTCGGCGGCCGTCAGCAGGCCGACCAGCGACCGGCCGAGGGCGTGCCGGGCGTCCGGGCCGGTGGCCCCGTCGATCCACGAGGCGGCCCGGTCGCCGAACAGCGCCGGCTCGTCGTGGCGGAGCAGCACCCGCACCGCGCCGGCCGCACCGCGGACCATCGGGCTGCCGCGGTCGGCGAGTTCGGCCAGGGCGTGGCGCAGCCGCAGACCCCCGGAGAGGTCGGCCCGCCGTGCCAACTCCACCAGCGCCCTGGCGTCGTCCGCCTCGTCGGACCCGCCCAGGCCCTCCAGCTGCCGGACCGCCGCCACCGTCACGATCTCCCCGGCGGCCGCCAGCGCGGCGAGGTACGGATCTCCCTCCCCCGGGCGTGCCGACTTCGGGACCGGCTCCGGGGTCGGCTCCGGGGCCGGGGCTGCGTGGGTGGCGGTGAGGCGGTCCAGGAGGGCGAGGCCGTCGAGGAGTTCGGGGAGGGTGCCGTCGGCCGGGAGGACGGCGGTGAGCTGGGTGAGGCGGGTGCCGGTGAGGGCCGGGAGGCCGCAGGCGGCGGCCTCGGAGAGGCCCCGGAGGACCTCGCGGGCGGTCGGGCCGTCGGCCTGCTGCTCGCGGCGGAGCCGTTCGCGCAGGGCGCCCTCGGCGGCCTGGGCCGGGGTGACGCCCCGGGTGCCGGCGACGGTGAGCATCGCGGCGACGGCCGGGGTCCAGCGGACGCGCCAGCGGGTGGTGAGGGTCTCGGTGCCGCCCGCGCCCGTGGTGTCGACCGGTTCGGCGTAGGGGACGCCGCAGACGGTCAGCCGGTGGAGGAGGAGTTCGCGGCGGCGGTCGAGGGAGGAACGGAGCGGGTCGAGGCGGAGTTCGCGCGCGGTGGGTTCGGCGCCGTCGCCGGGACCGGGCAGGCCGAGGCCGGCGAGGAGTTGCTCGACGGCGGGGGCGAGGCCGCTGCGCGGGGCGGCCGGTGTGGGCTCACCGGTCCGGCTGCCGACCAGGACCTTTTCCAGCGCCCGCGCCACCGCCCGGCCCCGGCCGAGCGGCTCGCCCTGGGCGAGGACGGTCTGCACCGCCTCGACCAGTTCGCCGCGCCCGGGGGCCGCGAGGGCGCGCAGCCGGGCGAGGTCGCCGGCGAGGCGGACGACCTCGCGGGCATCGGCCGGGCCGGAGGGGTGGTCCTGGGTGCGCAGCGCCTCGCAGATCCGCACGGCGGTGGTGGTGAGCGCGTCGGCGAGGCGCTCCGGGTCGCCGCCGGCGTCCAGCACGGTGTGCTGCCACTCGGGGTCGCGGATCCCGGCCGGGTAGCCGGAACGGGCGTCGAGCAGCGGGTAGGTGTAGGGGATCAGGGAGACCACGTGGTCGGCGGTCGGGCCGGGGGCCGGAGCCGGGACCAGGTCCGGAGCGGGGGCGGCCGGGGCGAGGTCCGGCCCGGCCGGGGTGAGCGCGGGGGCGTGGAAGGCGCCGATGACGGCGGCGACCCGGCGGCCGCCGGCGCCGGCCTCCCGGAGGCGGTCCCGCATCCAGGCCTCGCGCCGCAGGTCGTACGGGTCGACGCCCGGGCCGTCCTCGGCGTCGCGGCGCAGCGCCCAGCCGACCAGCAGAGCTGCGCGCCGGACGGCCTCGGGGGTGGAGCCGGGGGCGGCGGTCTCGACGAGGCGGTCCCAGAGGTCCTCGTCGTCGTCGCGGCCGGTGAGGCGGTGCCGCAGGGCGTCGGCGACGCCCGGGCGGGCAGCGTCGGGGCCGGAGCGGTCGCGGTCGCGGTCACGGTCGGCGTGGCGGGCGCGCACGGCGAGGGGCAGGTCGCAGGCGACCGTCTCGACGCCGTGGCGGCGGGCCCAGCGCAGGGCGACGAGCTCGGGCGAGAAGTCGGCGAACGGGTAGAAGGCGAGCCCGGTGCCGTGGCCGGCCTCGGCACCGAGGGTGTCGGCGAGGTCGTCCGGACGGTCGGCGGCGGGCGCGGCGGCGAGGGCGACCGGGGCCCTGGTGGCCTCGTCCGCGAGCAGGTCGAGCCAGGGCTGGAACTCGGCGGGCAACTCGACCAGCAGCACCTCGGGCCGGGCGGCGTCGAGCAGGGCGGGCACGACGGCGCTGAGCGAGGGCGCGTGGTGGCGCACCCCGATCAGGTAGGGGCCGGGCGTGTCGACGCCGGACGCGGCCAGTCGGGCCGCCTCCGTCCCGACCGTCGCGCGCGGGTCGTCGAGGCCGGGGCCCGCCCCGCGGGGCGGCACCGCGCTGCTCATCTGTTCACCTCTCGGTGGAGTTCGGGAGTTCGGGAGTTGGGGAGTTCGGGAGTTGGGGGGTCAGGGGTTGGAGTCGGGAGTTCGGGGGTTCGGGACGGAAGGGGCCCGCGGGGCGGTTCGGGGCCGGCCCGGCGCCCGTGGGTGGGGCGCCGGGCCGGCGGGGCCTCAGTGCTCCAGGGCGGAGCGCTGGTCCCACAGGGTGCGCCAGGTGGCGGCGCCCTGCTCGGCGCGGCGGCGGACCGGGCCGTCCCAGTAGCCGAGCAGCCGGGCGGCGTCGGCGGGGTCGTCCTTGCGGACCACGCCGATGAGCTGGCCGGGGAGCCGGCCGAGCAGGTCGCCCCCGTCGGGCAGGTAGGCGGCGCCGACGCCGAGCGCGGTGGCCACCGAGACGGCCTCCGCGGTGCTCATCACGGTGGACGGGCGTTCGACGTCCCAGCCCTCGGTGGAGCGGCCGGTCCGCAGGTCACGGAAGGCCGTGACCAGGGCCTCCAGCACGGCGTCGTCGACGGCGTAGGCCGCTCCGGCGCGGGCGACGGCGGCGGTGGACTGGCGCCTGACCAGCTCCACCTCGGCGGCGAGGCTGCCGATCGGGCCGACCGTCTCGAAGTTGAACCGTCGCTTGAGGGCGGCGGACATCTCGCTGACGCCCTTGTCGCGCAGGTTGGCGGTGGCGATCAGGGTGAAGCCGGGGGCGGCGTGCAGCTGGCCGTCCGGGGTGCCGGCGAGTTCGGGGACGGCGACCCGCCGCTCGGAGAGCAGCGAGACCAGGGCGTCCTGGACCTCCGGGAGGCAGCGGGTGACCTCCTCGACCCGGGCGACCGCGCCGGTGGTCATGGCGCTGAGCACCGGGGAGGGCACCAGCGCCTCGCGGCTGGGGCCCTTGGCCAGCAGCAGGGCGTAGTTCCAGCCGTACTTGAGCTGGTCCTCGGTGGTGCCGGCGGTGCCCTGGACGGTGAGCGCGCTGGTGCCGCAGACCGCGGCGGCGAGGAGCTCGGAGAGCATCGACTTGGCGGTGCCGGGCTCGCCGACGAGCAGCAGTCCGCGCTCCCCGGCGAGGGTGACGACGCAGCGTTCGACGAGGGCCCGCTCGCCGACGAACTTCTGCTCGATCGACAGGGTCTTGCGGCCGGCCTTGAGCTTCTCGCCGCCGCTGCCCATCACGAAGGTGACGACGGCGCGCGGGGTGAGCCGCCAGCCGGGCGGACGCGGGCCGCTGTCGTACGCGGCCAGGAAGTCGAGTTCGGCGGCGAACTTCTCCTCCGGCGGGACGACCTGCCGGGCCGGGGCGGTCGTGGTGGTGGGCGCGGTGGGCGCGGTGGTGGTCGTGGTGGTCATCGGCGGGCCTTCCTGCGGTTGCCGGTCCGGAGTTCTTCGAAGCCGGGGGCGTCCCCCTCGGTGACGCGCCGCCAGGCCCGGGCGAACAGCTCGGGAACGGCCTGCCGGGGCAGCACGGCGTGGTGGGTGGGCAGATCGTAGAGGGCGGCCTTCCAGGTCTCGACGGGCAGGCCGGGGGCCTTGGCCTCCTGCCAGCCCCCGGGGAGGAAGACGCTCCGCCCGGCGCGGGCCCGCTTGGCCTCCATGACCAGTCCGGCGGCGAGGAGTTCGGCGCGCGCCTTCTTGAGCCGGGCCGGCTTCCAGCCCGTCCAGCGGGCGATGTTGCGGTCGGTCGGGTCGGGCAGGGCGAGCAGCTGGAGGTAGACCACGGCGGCGTCCTCGCCGAGTTCGTGGGCCTTGGCGACCTCGGTCACCAGCTCCGGCACCGTGAGCAGCGGGTGGTGGGGCCAGAGCTCGGCCTCGGCCCCGACCTCGGCCCCGCCCCCGGTGCCGTCAGCGGTGCCGTCGGCGGCAGTGGCGGCGGCGGGGAGGTCCGGCAGGGCGACCAGCCGGTCCAGGGCGCCGTCCAGCAGGGCCGTGAGGGCGGACCGCTGCTTGGCGAACCAGTAGCTGTCGGCCAGGCCGGCGAGCAGGTCCAGCGCCTGGTCCTGCGGCCCGCTCAGGCCGGCCGGGCGCCACCAGATCTGCTCCGCCTCGTCGTGGCCGGGCGACAGCACCAGGGCCTCGCCGCAGCGGACCAGCCCGTCCGCGTCGGCGCCGCCCTCGGCGGGCAGACCGAAGCGGGTGCGCAGCACCGCGGCCAGCGGCTCGCCCTTGCTGTTGCGGCGCAGCTCGTAGGAGAGCAGCAGCTCCGGGTCGGCCAGGCGGGTGCGCAGTGCCTGGACGGCCGGGCCGAGCAGCGCGCGCAGCGGGCTGTTCCAGGGCAGCCGGTAGGCGAGCCAGGCCAGGGCGTCGACGGCTTCGGAGAGGTTGTTGTACTCCGGCACGGCGTCCGCGTCGTCGGGCAGCAGGCCGACCGTGCCCGCCTCCCCGTAGGCGCGCAGCCGCTGACGGGTGGTGCGGCCGATCCACGGGGTGCTCGCGAAGTTCAGGATCTGCTCGACGCTCCGGATGCTGGTGCCGCTGACGGCGGCCTGGTCCTCGTCGGGCAGGGTGACGAGCCGGCCGAGGCGCCGCGTCCAGTGCGCGGCGCCGGCGGCGCTGTCCGGCCCGGTGGTCCAGAGCTCCGCCGGGTCGGCGGGCAGCAGGGCGCCCCAGACCTCGGCGAGGGCCTCCCGCTCGCGCCCGCGCAGCCAGTCACGGGCGGCCTTGGCCTCGCCGGCCTTGAGGCCGTACTCCTTGAGCGCCTCGGCGGGCAGCGGTGCGCCGTACCAGTGGATCAGGGCGGTGGTGGGGCTGAACAGCAGGGTGGAGCGGGTGGCGCCGATGCCGGTGCGCTCGCCGAAGTCGGCGGCGCGCTCGGCGCGATGGGTCATGGCGCCGTGCTCGGCGAGCAGGGCGGTGAAGCGGGCGATCCACCCGGCGTCGACGGTCTCCTCGGTGGTGTGCTCCTCGGCGGTGCCGAAGTGCGCGACCGGGCCGAAGGCGCCGCTCGGGTCGTGGTCGACGGCGAGCCAGTACACCTTGTCGTCGTGGTGGTGGCTGCAGCCGAGGACGACGACGGTGCGCCCGCCGTGCCGCCAGACCTGGCCGGACCGCTTCTCGTGCTTGCCCTCGTCGGCGTTGGGGGCGGTGAGCGGCTCGGTGAGGACGAGCCGGCGCAGGGTGGCGCCGCGGTCGGCGAGCGGCCCGGCGGTGAGCTCGGTGAGCAGCAGCGCGAGCGAGGCCCGGTGCTCGGCGGAGGTGAGCGGGGCGGCGGCCGCGTAGGCGAGGGTGTCGAGCCGGCCGAGCACCTGGAGCCAGCCGTGGTGGTTGTCGTCGCCGTGCAGCCGGATCCGGTGGGTGGTGCTCCAGCCGTCGCCGTCGGCCTCCGGGGGCGCGGCGAGGACGGCGGTGACCGCCCGGAGGTTGTTGAGGACGCGGTACTCGGCGCCGCGCTGCCAGGAGCGGCCGAAGCCGCCGACGCCGGGGAGCAGCAGGGAGACGGCCTCGCCGAGTTCGTAGTCGGTGCCGTGCTCGGGGCGGTGGGCGTACGCGGGGGCGTCGGACTCGCCGGTGCCGCGGGCGTCGTCCTCGGGCTGCGGGAGGTAGCGGGCGATCCGGTCGAGCAGGTCGGCGGCGGTGCGGGCGAGCCCGGTGACGCCGGCCAGCAGCAGCCGGTGGGTGAGGCCGGGCACGACGGCGGCGACGGCGTCGAGCGGGAGCTTCTCCTCGGCCTTGCCGCTGCTGACGACCGGGCGGCGCACGCCCTGGACGGTGATCCAGCGCTGCTGGGCGGCGGGGACGGGTTCGGCGTCGGTCGGCCAGGCGGCGTCGACGAGCCGGGCGGCCTGCTCGTCGGTGACGGCGCGCAGCGCGGTGGAGCCGTGCTCGTCGCGCGGGCGCAGGGCGTGCCAGTGGGCGAGCGGCAGGACGAGGGCGGTGCCGGCGGCGGCGAGGCCGCCGGGGTGGCCGGGTTCGAGGTCGGCGGTGCAGCCGGTCGGGTCGGTGGTGACGGTGCCGTCCGTGGCGGAGCCTTCGGCGGGCAGGGCGAGGGCGAGGTGGTGGCGGTGGCCGTCCTGGACCACCGGGCGGCCGCCGCCGGGCAGGGTGAGTCGGCCGAGCGGGTACGTCCGGGGCTGGTTCGGGGGGTTGTCGACGACGAGCGTGGTGCCGTCGGCGGTGCCGGTGGTGACGCGGGGCCCGTCGACCCGGACCCAGTTGCCGAGGACGGTGCCGTCGGTGCCGAGCGGGGTGGTCTCCAGGCCGGGCTGGAGCGGCAGCAGCCGGGTGCGGCCGACGTCGAGGCGGCCCGCCGCGGCGCCGGCGGCGATCCGCGGCGGCTCGGAGGCGCGGCCCAGGGTGCCGGTGGCGGCGTCGAGTTCCTCCATGACGGGGCCGCCGCGGGCCCAGCGGGCCGTCCAGTGGCCGGTGCCGTCGCCGAGGACGTGGTTCTGGCCGGGCATCGTGGTGTCGCCGACGTGCAGCGGGCGGTGGCCGCCGGTGCGACCTCCGCCGGGCAGCGGGAGGGTCGGCGTGTCGATGTCGTCGCCGCTGCCGTAGTAGCGGGCGATGGTCTCGCCGCCGAGGTCGAAGGTCTCGGCGGGCCGGCCGGACCAGTAGGCGCGCTGCTTGCCCTCGTGGGACCAGGCGACCAGCAGTTCGCCGTCGACGAAGCGCAGGCGCGGCCGCTGCCAGCTCCCCAGCTTGTCGGGGATGCGCAGGGTGTGTTCGAGCACGATGCCCTGCGGTCCGGCCACCACGACCTGGTGGCCGCGGGCGAGCACCAGGTACGGCCAGGCCTCCTCCAGCATCAGCCCTTCGGGGAGGTTGCGGCCGCTGCCGAGGCCGGGGGTGTCGCCGGACTCGACGCCGAGCCGGGTGAGCGCCTCCTCCAGGGCGGGCCAGCCGAGTTCGTCGAGGATGCCGCCGCGCAGGGTGCGGGCGAGCAGGGCGGCCACGTCGAGGCCGGCGATCCGCTGGGCGGCGGCCGGGTTCTCGTCGCGGATGCCGGTGCGGCGCGCGCTCAGGTCGCGCAGGAGCGCGGCCGCGCTCTCCAGGCCGCGGGCGGCGGTCAGCTCGTCGGCGCGGGCGTCGGACCATTCGACGAAGAGCTCGCGCAGCACCGGCCGGGCGGCGAGGCCCCGGCTGTCGACG
Source organism: Streptomyces sp. NRRL F-6131 (assembly GCA_000719695.1). Classification (GTDB taxonomy): domain Bacteria; phylum Actinomycetota; class Actinomycetes; order Streptomycetales; family Streptomycetaceae; genus Kitasatospora. The sequence continues at coordinate 55,589 of JOHN01000020.1, read as the reverse complement.
GTGTCCCAGACGGCGGGGACGGCGGCGCGCAGCGCGGGCCGGAAGCGGGGGTCGGCGGCGAGCGCGGTGAGGGTGCGGCCGTCGGTGTCGGAGGCGGCGACCCAGTCCTGGAGGACGAAGGAGTGGCCCTCGGCCGGGTCGGCCACCGGGACGCCCTCGGCGAGCAGCAGGTCGAGGAGTTCGAGCTGGGTGGCGCTGCGGCGCACGCCGGTGAAGAGGTCGACGGGCACGGCCTCGGCCCGCAGCCGGTCGAGCATCCGGCCGGCCAGCTGGACCGTTCCGGTGCTCAGGCCCCGGGTGCGCCAGCCGCGGCCGAGGTGGTTGGTCCAGCGCTGCAGCCAGGCGGCGGCCGGTTCGCCGGCGGCCCCGGGCTCGGACCCGGCGCCGGACGCGTCCTCGGCGGGCAGGTCGGTGAGCAGTTCGTCGGCGCCGCTCTCGGCGAGGACGACGAGCCAGGCGTTGTCCTGGGCGTCGCGGTCGTCGTTGCCGGCCGGGTCGGGCATCAGCTCCAGCAGCCGGGCCCGGACGGCGGCGTCGCTGCGGCCGAGCTCGACGACGGCGCCGTGCCAGCTCTTCCAGAAGGTGCCGGGCGCCCGGTTGACGGCGGGTGAGGCGAGCAGCTCGGCGAGCAGGGCCCGCTCGTGCTCGTCGCGGTCCAGGCCGGCGGCCTTGAGCAGGGCGCGGGCGTCCTCGGCGACCCCGGCGTAGGGGGCCATGCCGGCGGCCGAGCGCTCGGTGCACAGCTGGCGGAACCGCTGCCAGGCGGTCTCCGGGTCGAGCCGGGCGCTCAGCTCCTTCACGTACTGGCGCAGCGCCTTGACGGTGAGCGCGCCGGCCAGGGCGAACTCCAGGAAGACGGCCCGCAGCCGTTCCTCGTCGACGGTGAGGTTGTGGGTGCGCTCGGCCTCGCGGGCCTTGCCGAAGAAGCTGCTCGCGTAGGTCTGGTTGCCCTGCTCCAGGAAGATCCGGCCGACCTGCTCGCAGTAGGTGGGCAGGAAGTGCGGAACGGCGCGGCCGAGCCGGCGGGCCAGCTCGTCGAAGCCGTCCTTGGCGTGGCCGGGCTTGGACTTGGCCTGGCGCGCGAGCCGCTCCATCTCCTTGACCAGGGCGAGCGCGTGGTGGCCGTTGGCCGGGTCGTGGACGAGCGCCCAGGCGGGGAAGCCGAGCGCCTCCTGGCGGACCTGGCCGACCTCGACCGCCTCCTCGGCGGGGACGAGCCCGAGGAAGTCCACGGCGAGGTCCTCGGCGGGGCCGAGCGCGCCGGGCACCAGCCGGACGACGCGGCGGCCGTCGAGGGCGGGGTGGGCGTAGCTGCGGGCGGTGAGGACGTCGGCGCCGCTGTCGGGGGTGCCGGCCCCGGGGAGGGTGCCCGGCGCGAGGATGGCCCCGGCGTCCAGCAGCCGCTCGTGGCGGGCGGGTTCGGCGTCCGGGCCGGTGGTGGCGCGGACGGTTCCGGTGGTGGTGGTGGTGCTCATGCGGCTTCCTCCCCTTCGATCGTGCGGCCGGCGTACAGCGCGGCGGCCATCCGCGTCCCCTCGGACCAGGCCACCGGTCCGACCTCGGCCAGCGGCAGGACCTTGCCGTCCGGGCCGGTCCAGCTGAGCGATCCGGTCTCGCACTCGTCGTACTCGTAGTAGTCGCCGACCCAGACCCGTGCCTCCAGGGCGAGCCCTCCCTCGACCACGGGCAGGACGGCGTGGCCGCCGCGGACCCGGTAGCCGAGCCGGGCGCAGCGGCCCAGCAGGTCGCGCAGGGCGGCGTAGTGGCCGCCCGCGTAGGTGTCGACCTCGGTGCCGGTGACGCCCTCGGGCCGGTGCCAGACCTCCCGGTACAGCTGCTGGACCTGCTGGGAGACGCCGAGTTCGACGGCGAACTCGCGCAGCTCGTCGAGGTCCGCGAGCAGGACCGGGTGGGGTATCCGCAGCTCGCCGTCGGTGAGCCGGACGGTGTCCCCGTCGAGGTCCACCAGACCGAGGCCGCGCTCGGCGTCGGCGCCGCGCAGGAAGCCGGCGACGGCGCCGTCCGCTCCGGTGACCACGAGGTCGCGCAGGACCTCCCGCCACGCCTCGTCCGCCCAGACGGCGGTGACGACGGCGGCGGGCACCGGCAGCGAGCGGACCATCCACCGTTCGACGGTCTCCAGGCAGCCGCGCCGGTGGGCGTCCAGCCACTCGGTGAGCTGCCTGAGGCCGACGACCACCGGGTCGTCGTTCAGCTTCGGCGGGACGGCCTTCAGCTGACGGCCCGCCGCGTTGCGGCAGACCACCTTGCCCTCCTCGTCGAAGGCGACGAAATAGCCGCCCGAACCCGTTTCCACCCACGCCACGGCCGCGCTCCTCCCAGCTGGTCAGTGATGGAAGGAACGTAACGGGACACACTGACAACGCGGCCCGCGGGGAGGGGTACTGGGCGGTAGGTGGGCCCGGTGCGCGATCCGGACCCCCTCCAAACCACTCGAACAGGTGATCCAGCGAGGTGGGTGGTCGTCAGCTCCCGACGGCCAGCCGCAGGATCCGGTCGTCACCCGGGCGCGGTTCGCCGCGGCCGTCGGTGTTGTCGGTGAGGAGGAGCAGGGTGCCGTCCCGGTCGGCCACCACGGTGCGCAGCCGCCCGTAGGTGCCGGACAGGAACTCCTGCGGGGCGCCGGCGGCCCGGTCGCCGTCCAGCGGGACCCGCCAGAGCCGGGTGCCGCGCAGTGCGGCCGTCCAGACCGCGCCGGCCGCGTAGGCGATGCCGCTCGGGGACGCGTCGGCGGTGTGCCACTGGGCGACCGGGTCGGCGAACTCCGGCCGGCCGGCGGTGCCTTCGACGGTCGGCCAGCCGTAGTTGCCGCCGGGGGTGATCAGGTTCAGCTCGTCCCAGGTGTCCTGGCCGAACTCCGAGGCCCAGAGCCGCCCCTGCGGGTCCCAGGCCAGCCCCTGGACGTTGCGGTGGCCCAGCGACCAGACCGGCGAGCCGGGGAACGGGTTGTCGGGCGCGGGGCCGCCGTCCCGGGTGAGACGAAGGGTCTTGCCGCCGAGGGAGTCACGGTCCTGCGCGAGGGAGCGGTCGTTGGCGTCGCCGGTCCCGGCGTACAGGAAGCCGTCGGGGCCGAACGCGATCCGCCCGCCGTTGTGCCGGGGGCCGTGCGGAATGCCGTCCAACAGGACGGTCGGGGCGCCCAGTTGGGAGCCGGACGGGCGGGCCGGGTCGTAGTCGAGGCGGACGATCCGGTTGTCCGAGGCGGTGGAGAAGTACGCGTACACCCGGTGGTCGGTGGCGAAGTCGGGCGAGAGGGCGAGGCCGAGCAGGCCGCCCTCGCCGCCGGAGGTCACGCCGGGGACGGTGCCGGCCACCGTCTTCGCGCCGTCCTGGGCCGAGACGCGCAGGATCCGGGCGCTGTCGCGCTCCGAGACCAGCAGGTCGCCCCCGGGCAGGACGGCCAGCCCCCAGGGGGACTTGAGTCCGTCGGTGACGGCGCCCCGGACGGTCACCGAGGCGGGCGCGGCCGAGGACGGGCTCGGGGAGGGGGGCGCGGTCGAGGTGGGCGCCTCCGTGGGCGTCCCGGTGGACTGCGGGGCCGTCGGCGCCGAGGGGGAGGCGGAGACCGAGGCGGAGACCGAGGCGGCGGGGGTGCCGGTCCCCGGGGACGAGCCGCCCGCGCGGTCGGGCGCGGCGGCCGAGGAGCAGCCCACGGTGGCGGCCGAGCCGAGGGCGAGGGCGACGAGCAGGGCGGCGGTACGGCGGGGCATCGGTGACCCTCCCGGAGGCGGCGGACGCGGCGGCGGCACGGACGTCCGGCGGACGCCCGTCCAGCAGACCACACCGGCGGGCGGCACGGACCGCAACCCGCCGCGCCCGCCGGGCCGTTCGGGGGACGCCGGAACGGCGGGCCGTCCGGCCGGGCGGCCGGTCGGGCGGCCGGTCGGGCGGCCACGCGGGTCAGGCAGCCGGGCCAGGCGGCAGAACGAGCCGGACCGCGGCAGGCCGGGTCAGGCCGACGTCCGACTGCCCGCCCTCGGGACGATCACCGGCGCGCCGTCCCCGGGGGCCGCGAGCACATCGCTGTCGACGTCGTACAGCGCCCGCACCAGCGGCGCGTCCACCACCTCGCGCGGCGCGCCGCAGGCGATCACCTCGCCGCCGCGCATCGCCACCACCAGGTCGGCGTAGCGGGCCGCCGCGGCGAGGTCGTGCAGCACCATGACGACGGTGCGCCCGCCCTTCGCGACCTCGCGGACCAGCTCCAGCACCTCGACGGCGTGGCCGAGGTCGAGCGCGCTGGTCGGCTCGTCGAGCAGCACGACGGGCGCGTCCTGGGCGAGCACCATGGCGAGCCAGCAGCGCTGGCGCTGACCGCCGGAGAGCCGGTCGAGGCGCCGGTCGGCGAACTCCTCGACGCCGGTGGCCCGCAGCGCCTCGGCGGTGAGCCGCTCGTCGTCGGCCGACCACTGGCGGAACAGGCCCTGGTGCGGGTGGCGGCCGTAGCGGACCAGCCCCGCCACGGTGACCGCCTCCGGCGCCTGCGGGCTCTGCGGGAGCAGGGCGACCCGGTGGGCGGCCTGCCGGGGGCGCAGCTTCCAGATGTCCTCGCCGCCGACCAGCACCCGCCCGGAGTCCGGCTTGTGCAGCCGGGCGATCGAGCGCAGCAGCGTGGACTTCCCGCAGCCGTTCGGGCCGACGATCGCCACCACCTGCCCGCCGGGCACGGTCAGGTCGACGCCGCCGAGCACCGGGCGCCCGGGGCCGTAGCCGGCCGTGAGGCCGTCGACCGTCAACTCCATGGCGGGTTCCTTCGGTTCGGGAGGATGGGGTGGTGCCGCGGTGCGGCCGGCGGTGCGCCGCGGTACGCGGGCGGCACGGGGGAACGGGAACGCGGAACGCGGAACGGAAGCGCGGAACGGCGGGCGCCCGTGCGGGCGCCCGCCGTCGGCGGTCACTTGGCGGCGAGCGCCTTGCTGATGTCGTCGATCACCACGCCGGCGGCGAGCGGGCCACCGCGGGTCGACCAGACCGAACCGTCCACGGTCACCGCGTGGTTGTTCTTCACCGCGGCCAGGTCCTGGTAGGCGGGCTTGGACTGGACGTCCTTCAGCGCGGCCTTGCCGTCGTCGGTGAGGGTCGACAGGAACAGCCAGTCGCCGTCGATCTCGTTGATCTTCTCCAGGCTCAGCGCCGGGGTGTGCGCGTTGCCGTCCTTGTCCTGGGCCTTCGGGCGGGTCAGACCCATGTCGATGGCGACCCCGCTGGCGAACTGCTTCTTCTCCATCCAGCTCGGGCCGGTCGGGTTCCAGCGGACGATGGAGACGGCCGCGCCCTTGTTGGCGCCGAGCTCGCCGCCGGCCTTGGCGGCCTTGGCGTCGTAGTCGGTGATGACCTTGTTGGCCTGGTCCAGCTTGTTGAGGGCGTTTCCGATGCCGCGGAAGGAGAGCTTCCAGTCGTCGGTCGGCGCCATGGTCACCAGGGTGGCGGGGGTGATCTCGCGCAGCTGCTTGAGGACCTGCTGGTCCTGCATGTCGCCGGCCAGGATCAGGTCGGGCTTGGCGGCGATCACCTTGTCCATCACGGGCTGGAGCAGGTTGCCGACCACCGGGATGCCCTGGACCTTGTCCTTCAGGTACGCCGGCGGCTCGTTGAGGCCCTGACCGTTGGTGATGCCGGCCGGCTTGAGGCCGAGGGCGAGCACCGCGTCGAGGTCCTCCTGGGTGAGGGTGACGATGCGCTTGGGCTCGGCGGGGATCTCGACGGCGGTGCCGGTGGCGTCCTTGACGGTCCGCTTGCCGCCGGCCGCGTCGGCCGCCGGGCTGCCGGCGGCGGGGCTGCCGGCGGCGGTGGAGGAGGCCCCCGACGGGGAACCCTTGTCGGAGGACGCCTTGTCGGAGGAGCCCGACGAGCCGCAGCCGACGAGCAGCAGGGCGGCCGCCCCGGTGGCGGCGACCGCCTGGACCGCACGACGGCGGGCGAGGTGGAGCGGGCTCTGGGGGGTCGACATGGATGCCTCCGGGCAAGGGTGTTGCGGACGGGCGGTACGGACGGTGGAGCGACGGAGCGGTGGTGCGGTGCACGAACCAGGACGATCCGAGAGGGATCCGTCTCCGGGTCGGACACCTGTCCGACCGCGCTGACCATTAGGTTAGCCTTACCTTATGACATTGTCGCAAGTGGGTGCCGCCGAAGCGGCCGACGCGGACCCCTCCGCCCCCGCCGAGCCGACGGCCCAACGGTCCCGCCGCACCGCCTGGATCACCGTCGGCGGCATCCTCACCGTGCTGCTCGCGCTGACGGCGCTCTCACTGTCCGTCGGCGCCGGTGAGGTCGGCCCCGGCCGCGTGCTGGACTACCTGCTCGACACCGACGGCGCCCGCGCCGACAGCCGCCTCGCCCTGGTCGTCGGCGACCTGCGACTCCCCCGCACCCTGACCGCCCTGCTGGTCGGCGCCGCCCTCGGCGTGGCCGGCGCCCAGCTCCAGGCCGTCACCCGCAACCCGCTCGCCGAGACCGGCCTGCTCGGCGTCAACGCCGGCGCCTCCCTCGGCGTCGTCCTCGGCATCGCCGTGCTCGGCGTGAACACCTCCTACGGCTACCTCGCCCTCGCCTTCGGCGGCGCCGTCCTGGCCAGCGGACTGGTCCTGGCGATCGCCGGCAGCCGGGGCGGCGGCTCCCCCATGCGGCTCGTCCTCGGCGGCTCCGCCGTCGGCGCCACCTTCGGCGGACTCACCGGCGTACTGATCGTCAACTCGCCCGAGGCGTACGACCGCTACCGGGTCTGGGTGCTCGGCTCGCTGGCCGGCGTGGAGGGCTGGGAGACGCTGCGCCAGCTCGCCCCCGTGCTCGGCGTCGGGTTCGTGGTCGCCCTGCTCACCACCCGGCCGCTGTCCGCGCTCGCGCTCGGCGACGACCTCGCCCGCGGCCTCGGCCACCGCCCCGGCGCCACCCGCGCCGCCGTCGCCCTCGCCGTCACCCTGCTCACCGCCTCCGCCGTCGCCCTGGCCGGCCCGATCTCCTTCCTCGGCCTGCTCGCCGGCTTCCTCGCCCGGGCCGCCGCCGGACCGAGGGTCGGGCGGCTCACCCTGCTCGCCGGGCTCGTCGGCGCGGCCGTGCTGACCGGCGCCGACGTGCTCGCCCGGGTGGTCGCCCGCCCCTTCGAGGCCCCGGTCTCGGTGATCGTCGCCCTGATCGGCGCCCCCACCCTGATCGCCATCGTCCGCTCCCGGAGGATGGCCGCGCTCGGCCTGACCGACACCTCCCCCGGCGAGTCCTCCGCCCGCACCGGCCACCCCGAGGAGAAGGCGCCCCGGCCCGACCTGGTGATCCGGCGCGGCGCGCTCTCCCTGCTCCTCCCGCGCCGCTCCGCGCTGGCCGCGCTCGGCCTCGCCGCCGCACTGCTCGCCGCCGTGGTGGTCTCCGCGCACGCGGGCCAGAGCGAACTCGACCTCGGCTCCACCTTCCGCGCCGTGTTCGGCTACGGCGACCGCCTCGACGTGCTGCTGGTGCAGAAGTTCCGGCTCGGCCGGATCGTCGCGGGCCTCGCCGCCGGCGCCGCGCTCGGCCTCGCCGGCTGCCTCACCCAGACCCTGGCCCGCAACCGGCTCGCCACCCCCGAACTGCTCGGCGTCAACGACGGCGCCACCGCCGCCGTCCTGATCTCGGTCACCGCCTCGGGCACGTTCGGCGCCTGGTGGGCCGGGCCGATCGGCGCGCTCGTCGCCGTCGCGGTGGTCACCGCCGTCTCCGGCGGCCTCGGCGCCCGCGGCTACCGGGTCCTGGTGGTCGGCCTCGCGATGTCCGCGCTGGCCTCCGCGGTCATCCAGGTCGCGATGGCCCGACGCTCGCTCAGCTCGGCGTCCTCCCTCTACGTCTGGACCTCGGGCAGCCTCAACGGACGCGACTACGAGGTCGCCACCCCGGTACTGATCGGCCTCGCCGTGCTGGTGCCGCTCGCCCTGGTGGTGGCCCGCCGACTGGCCGTGCTGCGCTTCGACGACAACGTGGCCTCCTCGCTCGGCGTCGACCCCGGCCGGATCCGGCTCGCCTGCCTGCTGCTCGCCGTGGCGCTCGCCGGCCTCGCCGTCGGGATCTGCGGACCGGTCGGCTTCGTCGCCCTGGCCGCGCCCGTGGTCGCCGGCCGGCTGGCCGGGCCGACCCGGGTCCCGGTGCTCGGCTCGGCGCTGGTCGGCGCCGTCCTCATCGTGCTGGCCGACACCCTCGGCCGGGTGCTGATCGCCGGCGTCGAGATCCCGGTCGGCATCGTCACCACCGTGCTCGGCGGCCCCTTCCTGCTCTGGGTGCTGCTCGGCCGCAAGGGCAACCCCGCCTGACCATCGAGGAGTCACCCCCGTGCAGAACGAACAGCCCGGCCACCCGGCCCGGAACGAACAGCCCGGCCACCTGGCCCGGAACGAACAGCCCGCCGCCGACGACGCCTTCTGGGCCCGGGTCGCCGCCGAGGGCGCGCCGCTCGTCGACCCCGACCCGGACGACCCGGCCTACCGACAGGTCACCTTCGTCCTGCGCGACGAACCGGGCGAGGCGCCGTACGACGGCGTGCTCACGCTCGTCCACACCGTCACCGACAAGGACCGGCACGCCGGCGACCTCACCCCGCACCTGATGGAGCGCCGGACCGGCGGCTGGTCGCGCACCTACCGGCTGCGCGCCGACCACCGGGCGTCCTACCAGCTGTACCCGGTGCGCGGCGACGTCCCCGGCACCCGGCGGGCCGACTGGCTCAAGGTCCTGGACGGCGCCCGCCCCGACCCCCTGGACCGGGGCCCGCGGATGGCCGGCCGCGACGGACGCCACCCGTCCTCGGTGCTCGCCCTCCCCGACGCGCCCGCCCAGCCGCACACCGAGCGGCGCCCCGACGTGCCGCGCGGGCGCACCGTGCGCGCCGAGGCGGCCGGGCGGACCGTCGACGTCCACCTGCCCGCCGGGCACCGCGTCGACGGCGACCCGTACCCCGTGCTGGTCCTGCTGGACGGCGACGTGTGGGGCGGACAGCTGTCGGTCGGCGACACCCTGGACAACCTGACGGCCGAAGGACTGATCCCGCCGACCGTCGCGCTGCTCGTCCACACCCCGCCGCGCGCCCGGCCGGACGACCTCAGCTGCAACCCGGCCTTCGTCGACCTGCTCGCCGACCGGCTGCTCCCCTGGGCCGGCGCCGAGTACCGGGTCACCGCCGACCCGGCCCGCACGGTCATCGCCGGACAGAGCGCGGGCGGCCTGACCGCCGCCTTCGCGGCCTTCCACCGCCCGGCCCGGTTCGGCAACGCGCTGTCGCAGTCCGGCTCCTTCTGGTGGCCCGACGCCGACGAGCTCAACGACGGCAGCGAGTGGCTGACCCGTCAGTTCGCCGCCGCCGAACGGCGCGACGCCCGCTTCTGGGTGGAGGCCGGCCTCCAGGAGTGGCTGCTGCTGCCCCAGAACCGCAACCTGCGCGACGTGCTGCTCGAACGGGGGTACGACCTCGCCTACCGCGAGTTCAACGGCGGCCACGACTACGCCTGCTGGCGCGGCGGCCTCGCCGACGGGCTGACCCACCTGCTGGGGCCGGCAGTCCGCGGGGAGTAGCACCCGGGCGCGTTGTGGCTGTTCCCCGGCCGTCCTCGAGGTCCGGGTCCGGGTCCGGGTCCGGCTGTCAGGCCCGCTGCGGAGCGGCGCCGACGGCCGGGGCGCGCAGGCTCAGGGCGACCGAGCCGAGCAGCAGGCAGCCCGGAACGATGCCGGCCACCGCCGCGATCACCGCGGCGGGGGCGTCAGCCACGGCGAGGGCGAGGCCCGCGGCGCCGCAGCCGGACATCGCGGCGGCCAGCGCGTTCAGCGACGGCCGCCGCCAGACGGCCGCGAGGCCGAGGAAGTGCACGCCGACCACCAGCGCGATCCAGCCGACGGTGGCCTTCGGGGTGTGCAGCACGGGGTTGAGGACGACGAGGCCGGACAGGCCCGCGACCACCTCGGCGGCCACCACCAGCCGGTAGCCCCGGCCGAACAGGGGTGCCGTCGGGGCGTCCTCGGCGGCGGCAGCACCTGCGGGGGTACCGGCCGGGCGATGGCGCAGGGCCAGGAACAGCCTGAGGAAGGCGAGGATCGCGAGGACCCGGAGGATCACGGCGGCGGTCGACGGGAGGGCGCCGGCGTTCGCCAGGACGAAGGCGAGTCCGAACGCGGCGCCGATGAGCGGGGCGGTCTGTTTCTTGTGCACGGCGCAGAATCCCACCGAAGTGGATCATCGTGCAAAAGGTCGTCCACCCCCGGGGCCGCCGGAACAAGGCGGAACCGGGAGCGCGGAAACCGCGAGCGGGGCGCCATGACGGCCAGTAAGGTGTCACATGTGACGCATTCGACCCTGTCCGGCGGTCACGGGTGATCCGCCCGTTCCGACCCGAGACCGACTACCCCGCCCTGGCGGACCTCCTCACCGCCGACGGGACCGAACCACCCGTCAGCGCGGCCGAACTCCGCGGCCGGGACGCCGCCCTGCCCGCCGAGGACCGGCTGACCACCGACGACCGGGGCCGACTGACCGGGCACGGCCGGGTCCGGCTCGTCCAGCCCGGCCCCACCGGCGACCTGCTCGCGTACGCCACCGCCTGGCGGGCCCCCTGGACTCCCCCCGGCGACCTCGCCTCGTTCGTCGTCAGCGCACCGGGACGCGCGCCCGCCTGGCTGCTGCCCCTGCACGACGGACTGGAGCACTGGGCCCGCCAGGTCGGCGCCAGCCGACTGCTCGGCGAACTCCCCGACGGCCACGAGGAACCGGAGACCGACGGCCGGGACTCCGCCAGCCTCCTGACCGGCCTGCTGCTCGGCCGCGGCTACCGGGTGGACGCCCATGTCCGGTCGGCCACGGCCGCGCTGGGCCGGCAACCGCCCGCCCCGCGGACGCCGCCCGGACTCGCCCTGGACACCCTCGCCACCACCGTCGCGCCGGATCCCGAGCGACAGCTCCACGCCCTCTACCGGGAGACCCTGCGCGACAACCCCGGATTCGCCGACGCCCTGCCGGACTTCGACCGCTGGCGGGCCGAAACCCTGGCCACCCCCGGCGCCCGGCCCGACTGGGTGTTCACCGCCGAGTGCGCCGACCGGATCGTCGGCGTGACGGTCGTCCACGCGACGCCCGATCCGCAGGCCTGCCACGTGGACTACACCGCGGTGCTGCGGCCCTGGCGGGGCCGCGGGCTGGCCCGGGCACTCAAACTGCACGCCGCGCGCCACCTCGTCGGGCACGGCGTGCTGACCGTGCACACCGAGGTCGAGGTCGGCAACGTCCCGATGGTCGCCGTGAACACGGCCCTGGGCTACCGGTGGGGGCCGGGCCACCGGCGGATGGTCAAGGAGCTCTGAGCACCGGCGACGGTCCGGGGCCACGGGCGGGGCCGGAACCGGACGGCGTGTTGGAAGCGTGGTTCGTGGGCGACCCTCGGCTACCCTGCGTCGCAGGTGACCGATCGGTCACACTCGGCGACGAGAGGACCCATCATGGCGGAGGACTTCACCACCCGGCCGGCGCCGGACTCCGTGCGCCTGATCGACTTCGACGTGGCGAAGGCCGTCCCGGGGATCGTTCCCGGCACCTTCATCCTGGTCGTCAGCGGGGAGAAACCCTGGGAGAACATGACGGTCCGTCTCGTCCCGCTGGTCTACATCCGACAGCCCGAGTACTGGGGCATCGAGGTGACCGGATCGCTCACCGGGATCGGGCTGCCCGCCACCGCCCCGTACACCGAGTCCCTGCCGCTGGACGGCATCATGGGGACCAGGGGCATCGAGGTGATCGGCGCGTACAAGCGGGAGAAGATCGACCTGCCGAGGTCCTCCTGACGGTCCGGACAGCGGAACGGCCCGCCGTGCCTCGGGGCACGGCGGGCCGTCGGTCGTTCCGGGCCGGTCAGTCCATCGGCGGCGGGCCGGGGGCCTCGCGGGGCAGACGGGCCGCGACCAGGGCGCCCAGCGCCACCGCGCCCGCCGTGGCGAGCAGCGCGACACGGTACGGACCGGGTTCGGCGCCGTGCGTGCCGTCCTCGGACAGCGCGCCGATCAGGGCCGCCGCGCCCGCGATGCCGAACGCGCCACCGAGGGTACGGACGATGGTGAACAGTCCCATCGCCCGGCCCATCGCGGGCGGCGCCACGTCCGCGAAGCCGGCGATCTGCACCGTCAGCACGGCGGTGCCCAGGATCAGGCCCACGCCGAACATCAGCGCCCGGACGGCCCAGGGGTTCTCGCCGACGCCCGGCAGGGCGAGGGCCGCCAGCACCAGGGCAGCGAGCAGCAGGGCCGGCAGCGCCAGGCGGCGCGGGCCGAGCTTCGGGAGCAGCCGGTCGACCACCTGGGAGGCGGCCATCAGGCCGATCGCCTCCGGGAAGACGCTCAGGCCCGCGTCGAGCGCCGAGGCGCCGAGCGCCGCCTGGTACAGCAGCGGGAAGGCGAACAGCGCGCCCATCAGTCCGGCGGCGGTCAGCAGGGCCAGCCAGCTCGCCGCGCCGAAGCTCCGGTCGGCGAGCAGCCGCAGGTCCACCAGCGGTTCCTCGGTGCCCAGTTGGTGGCGGACGGCGAGGCCGAGCAGCACCACGCCGAGCACCCCGGCCACCAGGACCGCCGGGGAGTCCCAGCCGTGCGCGGGGCCGAAGCCGAGCGCGTAGGTGAGCAGACCGAGGCCGGGGGTGGCGAGCAGGAAGCCCGTGGTGTCGAAGCGGCCGGCCGGCGGCTCCTCCTGGTCGCGCAGCGCGAACACACCGGTCAGCACGGCCGCCACACCGATCGGCACGTTGACCAGGAACAGCCAGTGCCAGGAGAGGTGTTCGGTGAGGAAGCCGCCGAGCGGCGGACCGAGCGCGGGCATCAGGGCGGTCGGCACGATCAGCACCTTGCCGAGGCCGGCGCGCTCGTGCGGTTCGAAGGCCCGGAACAGCAGCGTCATGCCGACCGGGGTGAGCAGACCGCCCGCCACTCCCTGCACCGCGCGGGCGGCGGTGAGCGCGCCGAGGCCGGGCGCGGCCGCGCACACCGCGCTGGCCAGGGTGAACACGGCGAGCGCGCCGAGGAAGACCCGCCGCACTCCGAACCGGTCGCCGAGCCAGCCGGCCACCGGGAGGCCGACGGCGAGGCCGACCAGGAAGGCGGTCTCCACCGCGTTGGCGGCGGAGACCGGGCGGCCGAAGTCGCCGGCGATGGTGAACAGGGCCGGGTTGACGATCGTCGAGTCCAGGCCGTTCATGCACATCGCGGCCGTGTACACGAGCACCACGGCGAGGCGCCCCGCGAGCAGGGGGCGCGCCGGGGCACCGGCCTCCGCCCCGGCGGGGGCGCCGGGGCCGGGCTTGGCGTCCGCGTGGGTCATCGGGCCGGGCTCAGGTCGGTCCAGTGGGCGGTGATCCAGTCCAGCGCGGCGGCGCGCTCGCACGGCCCGTGGGCGACGGTCCAGCCGGCCGGGACGGCGGCGAAAGCCGGCCAGAGCGAATGCTGGCCCTGGTCGTTGACGAGCGCGAGGAACTCGCCGTCGCCGTCGAAGGGGTTGGCGGGGGCGTCACTCATGGGGCGGGTTCTCCAGACGGTCTGGTTCGGTGGGGTGGTCGGCGGGCGGGGCGGGTGACAGATTTCAAAATCTGTTATCTGTTATCTGTCATCTGAAATCTGTCAGCTGTCAGCTGTCAGCTGTCAGCTGTCAGCTGTCAGCACGATCGTCCCGTGCGGCCCGGTCGTCGTCGAGGACGGCGAGCCGCTCGGCGACGACACCCGCGATGTGCGCGATCGGCTCGGGCAGCGTCATGTCCTTGTGCGAGCAGGCGACGTTCGTGTTCTCGATCCGCCCGGCCACGTAGGGCGTCCACAGCTCGGGCACCAGGGTGTCGTCGATGGTGTCGACGACGGCCCGGAAGAACAGCACGTCGCCCTCGAAGCGGCGGTGGTCGTAGGCGCGCACCAGGTGGTTGATGTGCAGGTAGATCCGGTTCAGCGCCTCGACGGTGGCGTCGTCCAGGCCGGCCAGCGGGCTGCCCTCGCGGCGCAGCACCTCGGTGACGTGGGCGAGTTCGAGCGGCCGGCCGTCGAGGTCCTCGGGCCCGTAGCCGCCCATGGTGAGCAGCGCCTCCAGGGCCTCGGCCTGGTCCGGGACGGGCAGGTCGCGGAAGCCCTCGGCCGGGTAGGCGTCGAGGACGGCCAACAGCTCGACGGCGCAGTCGAGTTCCTGCAGCCGGGCCGCCATGGCGTGGGCGATGATGCCGCCGGTGGACCAGCCGAGCAGCCGGTAGGGGCCGTCGGGCTGGACCTCGCGGAGCCGGTCGACGTAGTGCGCGGCCAGCTCCTCCAGGGTGGCGGGCAGGGGTTCGCCGGCGGTGGCGGCGCCGACGCCCTGCGCCTGGAGGCCGTAGATCGGCACGTCCGCGGGGAGGTTGCGGATCAGTCCGGTGTAGCACCAGCTGAGGCCGCCGGCCGGGTGGACGGCGAACACCGGGTTGCGCCGGCCGGGTGCGGTGGGCCGCAGCGGCAGCAGGACGTCGAGCGCGTCGGCGCCGGGGGTGTCGGAGGACAGCGCGGTGTCGAGCGCGGCGACGGTGGGCGCCTGGAACAGCGCGCCGATGCCGACCTCCAGGCCGAGCACGGCCCGGATCCGCCCGGCGAGCCGGACGACCAGCAGGGAGTGGCCGCCGAGGGCGAAGAAGTCGTCGTCGACGCCGACCGCGGGGACACCCAGGACTTCGGCGAACAGTTCGCAGAGCTGCTGCTCGCGCGGGTTGCGCGGGGGCCGTCCGGCTCCGGCGGCGGGGGCGTCGGGGGCGGGCAGGGCGCGCCGGTCGAGCTTGCCGTTGGCGGTGAGCGGCAGGCGGTCGAGCAGCACGACGGCGGACGGGACCATGTGGGCGGGCAGGTCGGCGGCGGTGCGGGTGCGCAGCTCGTCCGCCGTGGCGCCCTCGACTCCCTCGGCACCGACGGCGCCGGGGGCGAGGACGGCGTAGCCGACCAGGCGCTTGTCGCCGGGCACGTCCTCGCGGACGATCACCGCGGCGTCGGCGACCGCCGGGTGGGCGGCCAGCACGGCCTCGATCTCCCCGAGTTCGATCCGGAAGCCGCGGATCTTGACCTGCTGGTCGGCCCGGCCGAAGTACTCCAGGACGCCGTCGGCGCGACGGCGGGCGAGGTCGCCGGAGCGGTACATCCGGGTGCCGCGCTCGCCGAACAGTTCGGCGTACGGGTCGGCGACGAAGCGCTCGGAGCTGAGCGCCGGGCGGCCGAGGTAACCGCGGGCGAGGCCGGCGCCGGCCACGTACATCTCGCCGGTGACGCCCGGCGGGACGGGCTGCAGGTACGGGTCGAGGACGTAGACCCGCAGGTCGGGGATGTTGACGCCGATGGTGCTGCTGGTGCCGGCGGCGGCGCTCGCCCGGTCGAGGGCGATGTGGGAGACGTGCACGGTGGTCTCGGTGATGCCGTACATGTTGACCAGGGTCGGCGCGTCGTCGGCGTGCCGCTCGTACCAGTCGTCGAGGCGGCCGAGTTCGAGCGCCTCGCCGCCGAACACCACGTAGCGCAGGGCGAGTTCGCTGCCGGGGCGTTCCCGGTCGGCGGCGCTGAGCTGGTAGAAGGCGGACGGCGTCTGGTTGAGGACGGTCACCCGTTCGCGGGCGAGCAGCTCGAGGAAGGCCGCCGGGTCGCGACTGACCAGGTGCGGGACGACGACGAGCCGGCCGCCGTGCAGCAGGGCGCCCCACAGCTCCCAGACGGAGAAGTCGAAGGCGTAGGAGTGGAAGAGCGTCCACACGTCGTCGGCGCCGAAGCCGAACCAGTGGTCGGTGGCGGAGAACAGCCGGACCACGTTGTGGTGGGTGACCGGCACGCCCTTGGGGCGGCCGGTGGAGCCGGAGGTGTAGATGACGTAGGCGGTGTCCTCGGGGCGCAGCGGCCGGGTGCGCTCGTGCTGGGCCAGCGGGACGGCCGGGTGGCCGTCCGGCTCGCCGCCGTCGACCAGGATCTGCGGCACCCGGTGGTCGGGCATCCGGGGTGCGGTGGCGGTGTCGGTGAGCAGCGCGGCGGGGGCGGCGTCGGCGAGCATGTAGGCGAGCCGGTCGGCCGGGTACTCGGGGTCGAGCGGCAGGTAGGCGGCGCCGGACTTGGCGACCGCGAGCAGGGCGGTGACCAGGTCGAGGGAGCGCGGCAGGGCGAGTGCGACGATGGTGCCGGGGCCGATGCCGCGGGCGGCCAGCAGTCGGGCCAGCCGGTCGGCGCGGGCGCCGAGCTCGGTGTAGTCGAGCGAAGCGCCGTCGCAACTGACGGCGGTGGCCGTCGGGTTGGCGAGGGCGGCGGCCTCGAAGAGTTCGGGCAGGGTGGCGCCGGGTTCGGACCGGACGGGGGTGCCGTTCCAGGCGACCAGGGCGCGGTGGCGCTCCTCCTCGCCGATCAGCGGGAGCCGGCCGATGGTGGTGTCGGGCGCGGTGGCGGCGGCGGTGAGCAGCCGGGCCAGTCGCTCGGCGAGACCGTGCACGGTGGCCTCGTCGAAGAGGTCGGTGCGGTACTCGAGGAAGCCCGCGATGCCGCCCTCGCGCAGTTCGCCGGCGTTGAGGGTGAGGTCGAACTTGGCGGTGCCGGAGGGGATCGCGGCGACGGTGGCGGTGAGACCGCCGCCGAGCGCGAACTCCCGGTCGGGGACGGACTGCCAGGCGAGCATGACCTGGAACAGCGGGTGCCTCGCGAGCGAGCGGCGCGGGTTGAGCTCCTCGACGAGCCGGTCGAAGGGCAGGTCGGCGTGGTCGTGGGCGCCGAGGACGGCGGTGCGGGTGCGGTCGAGCAGCTCGCGGAAGGTCGGGTCCCCGGACGTGTCGGTGCGCAGGACCACCGAGTTGACGAAGTAGCCGACCAGGGCGGCGGTCTCGTCGGAGTCGCGGCCGGCGACGGGGGTGCCGACGGGGATGTCGGTGCCGCAGCCGTGCCGGGTGAGCAGCGCGGCGAGGCCGGCCTGGACGGCGGTGAACACGCTGGTGCCGGTGGTGCGGGCGAGCGCGGTCAGGGCGGCGTGGGCGTCGGCGTCGAGGCGGAACGGCACGGTGGCGCCGCGGTGGGCGGCGACGGCGGGCCGGGGGCGGTCGGTGGGGAGGTCGAGCTGGTCGGGCAGGCCGGCCAGGGTCTTGCGCCAGTGGTCGAGTTGGCGGACGGCGAGCGGGCTGGGGGCGTCGCCGGTGCCGAGGAGTCGCGCCTGCCAGTCCACGTGGTCGGCGAACTGGACCGTCAGTGGTGGAAGTTCGGGGGCGCGTCCGGCGAGGCGGGCGGTGTGGGCGGCGGCCAGGTCGCGGGCCAGCGGGGTGGTGGAGGCGCCGTCGCCGGCGATGTGGTGGAGCAGCAGCAGGAGGGTGTGGGTGCCGTCCTCGTGGGCGAACAGGGTGGCCCGCAGGGGCGGTTCGGCGCCGAGGTCGAAGGCGTACCGGACGGCGTCGGTGATCTCGCCGGTGCCGGTGTGGAGTTCGACCGGGGCGGGCGGGAGGATCCGCTGGTACGGCTCGCCGTCGGCGGACTCGCCGTAGACGGTGCGCAGGGTCTCGTGGCGGGCCGCGAGGTCGCCGACGGCGAGCGCGAGGGCGTCGCGGTCGAGCGGGCCGGTGAGGGTGAGGGCGAGCGGGATGTTGTAGGTGGGGCTGGGGCCTTCGAGCCGGTAGTGGAACCAGAGGCCGCGCTGGGCCGGGGAGAGCGGCAGCCGCTCGGTGCGCGCGACGGGCCGCAGGGCGGGGCGCGGTTCGGGGGCGGAGCGCTCGCGCAGCAGGGCGGCGAGGGCGGCCGGGGTGGGGTGGCGGAAGACGTCGGCGAAGCCGACGGCCACGCCGAGGGTCTCGCGCAGCCGGGCGGCGAGCCGGCCGGCCAGCAGCGAGTGGCCGCCGAGGTCGAAGAACCCGGCGTCGCGGGAGAGCGGTTCGGTGCGGTCGAGGAGGTCGGCGAACAGCCCGCAGATGATCTCCTCCTGCGGGGTGGTGGGCGCGGCGCCGCCGGCTTCGGCGGCGGACTCCGGCTCGGGCAGGGCGCGGTGGTCGAGCTTGTCGTTGCCGGTGCGCGGCAGGTCGTCGAGGACGAGGACGGCGGCGGGCACCATGTGCTCGGGCAGCCGGGCGGCGAGCCCGGAGCGCAGCGCGGCCGGGTCGAGGAGGGCGCCCGCGGCGGGGACGGCGTAGCCGAGCAGCCGCTTGCCGTTGGGGCCGGGGCGGGCGATCACCACGGCCCGGTCGACGCCGGGGAGGGCGCCGAGGACGGCGGCGATCTCGCCGGGCTCGATCCGGAAGCCGCGGATCTTCACCTGGTCGTCGGCGCGGCCGAGGAACTCCAGGGTGGTGTCGGGCAGGCGGCGGGCGAGGTCGCCGGTGCGGTACATCCGGCTGCCGGGCGGGCCGTAGGGGTCGGCGACGAAGCGTTCGGCGGTGAGGTCGGGGCGGCCGAGGTAGCCGCGGGCGAGGCAGGCGCCGGCCACGTAGAGCTCGCCGGTGGTGCCGTCGGGGACGGGGCGCAGCGAGCCGTCGAGGACGTAGGCGCGCGAGCCGCGGACCACCCGGCCGACCGGGGCGCCGTCCGGGCCGGGGGTCCAGGAGTAGGCGTCGACGGTGGTCTCGGTGGGGCCGTACAGGTTGACGGGTCGCAGGCCGTCGACGGCGGTGAGGCGGCGCCAGAGCGGGTCGGGGGTGGCCTCGCCGCCGACCGCGATCACGGCGGGGCGGTGGGCGTCCTCGGCGAGCAGTCCCTCGGCGAGCAGCACGTCGAGGTAGGAGGGGGTGACGTCGAGGTAGTCGATCCGCTCGCGGTGGACGTGGCCGACCAGGGCGGCCGGGTCGCGGTAGGTGGCGTCGTCGAGGAGGTGCAGCTCGTGGCCGTGGACCATCCACAGCACCGGGTCCCAGGAGGCGTCGAAGGCGAACGAGGCGCTGTGGGCGATGCGCAGGCGCTCGCGGCCGGTGCGGGCGACGGCGGGGGCGATGTGGTCCTCGCCGTGGCCGGCGTGCAGGTTGGCGAGCGAGGCGTGGGTGACGACGACGCCCTTGGGGCGGCCGGTGGAGCCGGAGGTGTGCAGCAGGTAGGCGGTGTAAGCCGGGTCGGGCGCGGGCAGCGGCGCGGTGGGGAGCGCGGCGAGTGCGGCGCGGACGGCCGGGTCGTCGAGGGCGACGGCGGGGCGGTCGGCGGCGCCGGGCAGCGCGGCGAGGGCCTCGGCGGTGCCGACGGCGCAGACCGGGCGGGTGTCGTCGAGGATGTCGGCGATCCGCTGCCGGGGGTGGGTGAGGTCCAGGGAGAGGCAGGCGCCGCCGGCCTTGAGCACGGCGAACATGGCGAGCAGGGTGTCGGCGCCGCGCGGCATGGCGAGGGCGACGGGGGTGTCGGCGCGCACGCCGAGGGCGGCGAGGCGGTGCGCGAGGCGGGTGCTCGCGGCGTCCAGCTCGGCGAAGGTGAGGGTGGTTCCGCCGCTGCGCAGGGCGACGGCGTCCGGGGTGCGGGCGGCCTGCTCGGCGAGCAGTTCGGGGACGGTGCGGGGGGCGGCGGGCTCGGTGCGGCCGGCGGTGGCGCGGCGCAGCGCGTCCTCGTCGAGCAGGTCGATCCGGGCGATCGGGGTGCTCGGGTCGTCGAGCAGCAGGGCGGCGAGGCCGTCGAGGTAGCGCAGCAGGCCGTCGCGGTGGGCGGCGAGGGCGTCGGCGCCGTACTGGTCGGGGTGGCCTTCGAGGCCGATCCGCAGGGCTCCGTCGGGGCCGGGCGAGACGGCGAGGGCGAGGTCGTCGACGGGGCCGGCGGCGAGGTTGCGGACGGTGCCGGGCAGGCCGGCGAGGTCGAGGTCGCGCTCGAAGGCCTTGATGTTGACCATCGGTCCGAACAGGGCGCGCCGGGTGCCGGTCTGGGCGAGGTCGCGGCGCAGGTCCTCCAGCGGGTAGCGCTGGTGGCGGCGGACGTCGCGGACCTCCAGGACGACGCGGCGCAGCAGTTCGGCGGCGGTGTCCCGGGGGCGGACGGCGAGGCGCAGCGGCAGCACGTTGGCGGTGGCGACGGGGGTGCGCAGGGCGGCGGGGCCGCGGCGGTTGGCGAGCGGCAGCCCGAGGACGACGTCCTCGGTGCCGGCCAGGCGGTGCAGGTAGCCGGCGGTGGCGGCGATGACGAGTTCGGCCCAGGTGGCGCGGGCGGCCCGGGCGGCGGCCTCCAGCTTCGGGAGGGTGCCGGCGGGGAGTTCGGCGGTCAGGCGGGGAAGTCCGGCCGCGCCGGCGGGGGTGCCGCCGGGGAGGGTGGCGGGGGCGTCGGCGCCGGCCAGGCGGGCGCGCCAGAACGCGCGGTCGGCGGTGTGCTCCTCGCCCGCGCGGTAGGCGGCCTCCTCGGCGGCGACCTCGGCGGGGGTGGCGAAGGTGCGGTCGGTGGGGCGGGTGCCGGCGGTGAGCGCGGTGTAGAGCTCGGCGACCCGGCTGGCGAGGAGGGTGAGCGCGTAGGCGTCGACGGCGAGGTGGTGGACGCGCTGGTACCACCAGTGGCGGTCGTCGGTGAGGCGGATGAGGGCCTGGGTGAACAGCGGGCCCTCGGTGAGGTCGACGGGGCGGGCGAGGTCGGCGCGCATCCAGGCCTCGGCGGTGGCTTCCGGGTCGGCGTCGGTGCGCAGGTCGAGGTGGTGGAGGGTCCAGGGGCGGCCGGGGGTGAGGCGCTGACGCGGCGCCGGGTCGCCGGGGGCGGCCGTCGGGGCGGTGCTGCCGGTGCCGTCGGTGCTGCCGGTGCTGTCAGCGCTGCCGGTGCCGTCGGTGCTGCCGGTGCTGCCGGTGCCGTCGGCTGCGTGGGTGCCGGTGGTTTCCCGGGTGCCGGTGGGTCCGTCGTGGGCGACGACGACGGCGGAGAGGGCGTCGGCCTCGTCGACGGTGCGGCGCAGGGCGCTCTCGAAGAGCTCGGCGTCGAGCGGGCCGGTGATCTCGACGGCGTCGCCGGTGTTGTAGACCGGGCTGTCGGGGTCGAGCGCCTGGGCGTACCAGATCGCCGCCTGGGTGGCGAGCAGCGGTACGTCCGCTGCGGCGGGGACGGCGACGGGGTCGGACGCGGCCTGGTGGCGACGCATGGTTCTGAAAGCTCCTCGGGTCCGGCGAACGGAACGCCTACTGCCAACTTAGGTTAGCCTAAGCTATCTGCATATTGTCTGGTCAACAGCCTGCCGGGAGGCGGGCCCTGACAGCCCCGGAGGCGCCGATGTCCCCCCTGAACGCGAGCCTGCCCGCGAGCGAGCCCGCGGTCACCACCGGGTCGGCCACCGCCGGGTCGGCCGACCCGGCGCTCAAGGACGCCGTGCGCGAGCGCGTCCTCGCCCACCGGGACGACCTGCTGGCGCTCAGCCGCCGGATCCACGCCCACCCGGAGATCGCGTTCGAGGAACACCGGGCCGCCGAGTGGTGCGCCCAACTGCTGCGCGAGCACGGCTACTCCGTCACCCCCGGCGCGCCCGGCCTGCCCACCGCGTTCAGCGCGAGCACCGGCAGCGGGCCGGTCACCGTCGCGGTGGTCTGCGAGTACGACGCCCTGCCCGGGCTCGGTCACGCCTGCGGCCACAACCTCATCGCCGCCGCCGGCCTGGGCGCCGCCCTCGGCCTCGCCCCCCACGCCGACCGGCTCGGGCTCACCGTGCGGGTGATCGGCGCACCCGCCGAGGAACGCGGGGCCGGCAAGGCGCTGCTGCTGGACGCGGGCGCCTTCGACGGCGTGGACGCCGCGATGATGGTCCACCCCTGCCCGGTGGAGGTCGCCGACTTCCACTCCTTCGCACTCGGCACCCTCTCCGTCCGCTACACCGGCCGCGCCGCCCACCCGAGCCTCAACCCGCACGAGGGGCGCAACGCCGCCGACGCCCTCACCGTCGCCCAGGTCGCGCTCGGGCTGCTGCGCCAGCAACTGCCGCCGCACTGGCGGGTGCACGGCATCACCACGGCCGCCGGAACGGCCCCCAACCTGATCCCCGACAGCGCCACCGCCGAGTACGAGATCCGGACCTCGGCCGCCGAGGACCTCGCGGCCCTGCGCGCCCGGGTCGAGGACTGCTTCCGGGCGGGCGCGCTGGCCACCGGGTGCGAGGTCGAACTGACCCGGCCCGAGCCGGACTACCTGGACTTCCGCAGCGACCGCGGACTGCTCGCGCTCTGGCGGGCCAACGCCGCGGCAATGGGCCGCCCGGAGCCGGTCGAGAGCGGGCCGTTCGCCTGCACCGACATGGGCAACGTCTCCCACGTGGTGCCGGCCATCCACCCGGTGCTGGACATCACCGGCGGCGCCTGCGGTCCGCACGAGGCCGCGTTCGTCGAGGCCGCCGTCTCGCCGGAGGCGGACCGCGCGATCCTGGACGGCGCGGTCGCGATGGCCTGGACGGCGGCCGACTTCGCGGCTGCCCGGGGGTGACCCCCGGCGGCTGACCCGTGCGGGGACTGACAGATGACAGCTGACAGATTTCAGAATCTGTCAGCTGTTATCTGTCATCTGAAATCTGTTATCTGTCAGCTGTCATTTGTCAGCCGCCGTACCTGCCGGCCGCGCCCGTCGGCCGACGCCCCGCCCCGCCCCGGACCCGGCGTCAGCCCCGCTCCGGGACCAGGTGCACCGGCCCCGGCTCGGGCAGCAGCTCGCCGAGCACCGCCGGGGCCGCCCGCAGCGCGGTCACCCCGGCCTCCCGGACCAGCTCGCCGACCTCGCCCGGCCGGTCCGGATCGGCCAGCACCAGCGCCGCCCCGGTCCGCAGCGGCCACAGGAACTCCCACAGCGGCAGCCCGAGTTGCAGCACCCGGTCGCCCGGGCCCAGCCCGTACACGGCCTGCAGCTCACGCACCCGGCGGTCGACCTCGGCGTGCGCCGTCCACACCCCGGCCGGACGCCCGCCCGGCCCGTACGCCCGGCACAGCGGGTGCTGCGGCGTGAGCGCCCGCGGCGGGTCGGTGACCGCCCGGCCGGCCAGCTCGGCGACGCTCGGCCGCTCCGCGTCCGGCACACCCTCGCCGACCACGCAGACCGGCGCCGCGTCCGCCAGCAGCCAGGAGAGCCGCCCCGGCGCGTCGTCCGGGTCCAACGGCAGGTACGCCGCACCCGACTTGGCCACCGCCAGCAGCACGGGCACGAGGTCGACCGGGCGGGTGAGCGCCAGGCCGACGACCGTACCGGGGCGGGCGCCGCGGTCCGCCAGGCAGCGCGCCATCCGGTTCGCCGCGGCGTTCAACTCGCCGTAGCTCACCGCCGCCCCGCCGGCCGGCAGCAGCGCCGGGGCGTCCGGCGTCCGCGCGGCCTGCGCCTCGATCGGGCCGACCACCGTGGTCGACGGCCACTTCTGCGCTCTCGACGGCCGCGCCGCCGTGCCGGGCTCCATCAGGACGCGCCGAGCAGTTCGGCCCAGGCCTCGACGGCCGGGCGCTCGGCCAGCTGGAGGAAGGCCACGTCCGCGCCCTCGGCCCGCCAGCGCTCGGCCAGCGACATCAGCCGCACCGAGTCCAGGCCCCAGTCGGCCAGGTTCTCGTCCAGCGGGATGTCCGCCGGGTCCTCGCCGAGCAGGTCGGCGACCTCGGCCCGGATCCGCTCCACGGTGAAGGCCATGCCCGTCACTTCCCTTCCAGTACGGCGTCGGTGCCGGTGACGACGCCGCAGCGCCCCGCCACCCAGCTGAGCGCGGCGCGGTGCTCGTCCGCGCCGAAGTCGGCGACCGCGTCGGCCACCACGAAGGCCCGGATGTCCCGCATCCAGGCGTCGCAGGCGGTCGCTTGCACCCCGATGTGCGCGTACACGCCGGTGATCACCAGCTCGTCGCGGCCCTGCTCGCGCAGCAGTTCGTCCAGGTCGGTGCGGACGAAGGCGCTGTACTTCCACTTGGTGAGCAGGCGGTCGCCCTCGACCGGGGCGACCGCGTCGGCGACGGCCGCCGCCCACGGGTCGTCCGGGATGCCCGGGCCCCAGAAGTCCTGCTGGAGGCCCCGCTGTTCGGCGCTCTGGCCGCCGGGCTGCGCCGAGTAGACGACGGGCACGCCGTGCTCGGCGGCCCAGGCGCGCAGCCGGTTGATGTTGGCGAACAGCTCGGTGACCGGCGCGGCCGCCGTGTCGAAGGCGTTCAGGAAGTGGTTCTGCAGGTCGTGCACCAGCAGGACGGCGCGGGACGGGTCGACCGTCCAGTCGACCCGGTTGGCCGGCAGCTCGGCGGTGGCGGGCATCGGATAGGAAGGGATGCGGGGCAGGCCCACGGCGGTGCGTCCTTAACGTGTCGGGAAGTTCAGGAAGTCGGGGGGTTCAGGAAGTCGGGGGGTTCAGGAAGTCGGGGGGATCAGGAAGTCGGGGGAGTTCAGGAAGTCGGGGGGATCAGGAAGTCGGGGGAGTTCAGGAGGAGGTGAGGGAGGCGGCGATCGCGGCCCGCAGGTCCTTCTTGCTGACCTTGCCGATGCCGGTGGCGGGGAAGGCGTCGACGAACTCGACCCGGTCCGGCACCTTGAAGTCGGCCAGCCCGCGCTGCCGCACGAAGCGCTTCAGCTCGACGGACTTCGGCGGCTGCGCGCGGTGCTCCTCGCGCAGCACCACGTAGGCGCAGGTGCGCTCACCGAGGTACGGGTCGGGCATCGACACCACCGCGGCGTCGTGCACGGCGGGGTGGGCCAGCAGGTGGTTCTCGACCTCCTCGGCGGCGACCTTCTCGCCGCCCCGGTTGATCTGGTCCTTGGCCCGGCCCTCGACCACCAGGTGGCCGGTTGCGGTGCGACGGACCAGATCGCCGGTGCGGTAGAAGCCGTCCGCCGTGAAGGAGGCGGCGTTGTGCTCGGGGGCGTTCCAGTAGCCGCGGATGGTGTACGGGCCGCGGGTGAGCAGGTGACCGGTAGTGCCGTCGGGCAGGTCGCGGTCCTCGTCGTCGACCACCCGCACCTCGTCGTCCGGGGAGATCGGCCGCCCCTGGGTGGTGACGATCACCTCCTCCGGGTCGTCCAGCCGGGTGTAGTTGACCAGGCCCTCGGCCATCCCGAAGACCTGCTGGAGGGTGCAGCCCAGCACCGGGCGCACCCGTCGGGCCGCTTCCTCGCTGAACTTGGCGCCGCCGACGAGCAGCACCTCCAGCGTCTCCAGCCCCGGGTCCTCGCCGGCCGCGCGGCGCCGCTCGGCGGCGTCCATCCAGAGCAGGGCCAGCGGCGGCACCAGGCCGGTGATGGTCACGCCCTCGCGCCCGATCAGCGGGAACGCCGTCTCCGGGCTCGGCTGCGGGCAGAGCACCACCCGGCCGCCCGCGTACAGCGTGCCGAGCGAACCCGGAGAGCTGAGCGGGAAGTTGTGCGCGGCGGGCAGCACGACGAGGTAGACGCTGTGCTCGTCCTGGCCGCAGAGCTCGACCGAGCCGCGCAGCGAGTAGATGTAGTCGTCGTGGGTGCGCGGGATGAGCTTGGGCACCCCGGTGCTGCCGCCGGACAGCTGGAGGAAGGCGACGTCCCCGGGCTGCGGCTCGGTGTTGGACGGCCCGGCGTCGGACGGCGCGGTGTCGGACGGCGCGGTGTCGGACGGCGCGGTGTCGGCGGGGTCCAGCGGGACGTCCGCCAGCGGCGTGTGCTCGCCGGCGTCGTCGCCGACCACCAGGACGTGCCGCAGCGAGGGCGTCTCGGCCCGGACCCGGCTCGCCAGTTCGCGGTGGTCGAAGCCGCCCTCGACGCCCGGGATCACGTAGCCGACCGCGCCGGTGAAGGCGCAGAAGTAGGAGATCTCGGTGTACCGGTGGGCGGGCAGCGCGAAGACCGGCAGCGCGCCGATCCGGAAGAGCCCGAAGACGACCTCGAAGAACTCGGCCACGTTGGGGAGCTGGACCACCACGCGGTCGCCCCGGCCGATGCCGCGGGCTCGCAGTCCGGCGGCCATCCGGTCGGCCCGCCGGTCGAGTTCGGCGTACGTCCAGCGGCGGGTCGGGTCGTCGCCCGCGCCGCCGGTCGGGTCGACGATCGCGATCCGGTCGGGGTGGGCGGCGGCGCGCTCGCGCAGCATCGAGCCGAAGGTCTCGCCGCGCCAGTGGCCGTCGGCCCGGTAGCGCGCGGCGAACTCGGCCGGGTACGGGGCGAATCCGGCGAGCACCTCGGCCATCGGGTCGTGCTGATCGGTCACGTCGGTGTCTCCGGGGCTGGTCGGGTCACTCACTGCGGCACCCCTGCGGCGTCCAGGAAGGTGCGGAACTTGGCGCTGGTCTCGGCGAGTTCGGACTCCGGGCGGGAGTCGGCGACGACGCCCGCGCCGGCGAACACCCGCAGCGTCCGCTCGTCGGCCTCGGCGCAGCGCAGGGTCACCACCCACTCGCCGTCGCCGTCCGCGTCGCCCCAGCCGACCATGCCGGTGTACAGGCCGCGGTCGAACGGCTCGATCTCGCGGATCGCCTCGCGGGCGAGCGGGGTCGGGCTGCCGCAGACCGCCGGGGTCGGGTGCAGGGCGACGGCCAGCTCCAGGGCGGACACGTCCGGGTCGGCCAGTTCGCCGGTGATGGTGGTGGCCAGGTGCCACATCGCGGCGGTGCGCACCAGGGTGGGCCGGGCCGGCACGTCCAGGGTGCGGCAGTACGGCGCGAGCGCGGCGTGGATGGCGTCCACCACGAACGCGTGCTCCTGGAGGTCCTTGGGAGACTCCAGCAGCGCGGCGGCGCGACGGACGTCCTCGCCGAGGTCGGCGCTGCGCGGCACCGAGCCGGCCAGCGGGTTGGCGACCACGGCGGTGCCGCGGCGCGAGAGCAGCAGCTCGGGGCTGGCACCGATGAGGGTGCGGCCGCCGCCGGCGGGGACGGCGAAGGTGTAGCCGCCGGGGTCGCGGCGGCCGAGGCGCTGGAGGATCGCCGGCAGGTCGAGCGGGCGGTCGGCGTGCAGCTCCAGGGTGCGGGAGAGCACCACCTTGCTCAACTCGCCGCCCTGGAGCCGCTGCACGGCCTCGGCGACGCCCGCGCCGTACGCCTCGGGCGCGGGCACCGGGCGGACGGTCCAGTCGATCCGGTCGGCGGCCGGGGCGGGCAGCGCGATCAGCGGGTCGTCGCGCAGGGCGCCGCAGGTGCGGAGCGCGGCGGGGACGACGAGTTCGGCCCGGCTGTCGTGGTCGAACGCCACCGCGCCCACCACCAGCGGGCGTTCGACGCCGTCCTCGCGGGCCCGGGCGAGGGTCGCGGCGACCCGGTCGACCAGCGGGCGCCCGTCCTGGGGCACCCGGGCGTGCACGCCCTCGGCGAGCAGCGTGCGGGTCGGGGAGGCGAAGAACGCCTCGTCGGGCGCGGCCCGATACTGGCCCAGCAGCCCGCTGGCCGCGCCGATGACGGTGTGGTCCGTCCCGGCGGGGGCGTGGTGCACCGTGGTCACCTGGATTCTCCCAGTCTGCGAGTGGCCGCCGGGGCGCTGCTCGTCGCGGCGGTCGGCGGGTGGTGTCGTTCGGGACGCGCCCCGGTGGGGGTGCGGTCCCGGTGGGGCGCCGGGCCCCGGGTGCTGTTCGTCCCGGCCGGCCGGCCCCGGGCGTCGGGGCCGTGACGGGCCGGGGTGGAGCCGTTTGGCGTCAGGCGCGCAGGGTGGCGCCGCCGTCCACGTAGAGGTCGTGCATGGTGATGTGGCGGGCCCGGTCGGAGACCAGGAAGGCCACCGCCTCGGCGACGTCGGCGGGTTGGGCGATGCGGCCGAGCGGGATGCCGACCCGGTAGCTGGTGGGGTCGCCGTCGATGACGCGCCGTTCGGCGGCCTCGGCGTCGTCGTGCCAGAGCGCGCGCTGCATCTCGGTGTCGGTGGAGCCGGGCGAGACGATGTTGCAGCGCACCCCGGAGCGGCCGAGTTCCAGGCCGAGACAGCGGGTGAACATGGTGGCCGCCGCCTTGGAGGCCGCGTAGGCGGCCATTCCGGTGCGCGGCACGCCCGCGGCGTTGGAGCCGACGGTGACGATGGCGCCGCCGCCGCGTTCGGCCATCCGCCGGCCGAGCGCCCGTGAGGTGTGGAAGACCCCGGTGGTGTTGACCGCGAAGGTGTCGGCCCAGTCCTGGTCGGTGAGTTCGACGGCGGGGGCGGCACGCAGGATTCCCGCGACGTTCACCAGGATGCCGATCTGACCGAGTTGGCTCTCCATCAGTTCGACGGTCTTCTCGACGGCGGCCGCGTCGGAGACGTCCAGCAGGTAGGGGTGGACGGGTCCGCCCGGGGCGCGGCCCTCGGGGGCGGGGTCGCCCGGGGTGGCGTCGCCCGGTCGGCCCGACAGCTCGTCCGCGAGCTCGGCGAGCGGACCGGGGTTGCGGTCGACCGCCGCGACGACGGCGCCCGCGGCGACGAGCGCGCGCGTCACCGCCGCGCCTATCCCCTGCCCGGCGCCGGTGACCATCGCCACGGCGCCGGCGAGTTCGGACTGCTGCACTGAAAATCCCCTCCGACCAGCGACATTAGGCAAGGCTAACCTAACACAATTGTTCGGACTCGCCGAGGGGTCGCGCGCGGCCGGGCGAGCCCTGCGGGGTCGTCAACTACGGGCACCGGGGCCGCCGGGCACACCCGGCGACCGAGGGGCACCGCCGGCCGGCCCGGGGTCACGTCGAACCGGGCCGGGCCAGGCCGGGGTCGAGCCGAGGCCGGGCCGGGCCGGGCCGTCGCCATGAAGGTAGACGCAACGTTGCGTCCAGTGTTAGCGTCTTGATGCGGATCGAGACGCAACGTTGCGTCCACCTCTCTGCCGATCCCGTGCATCCGCGGGCCGTACGTCGCGCTGGACGGGCGACCCCGACGTCAGCGCCCGACACGTCATGGCCGCGCCCGCGCCGCACCGCGCCCGGGCACCCTTCCTCCACCCACCGTCACCCCGAGGAGCACCCATGCCCTCCGCACCGCCCCGACGCCCCGGCCGGCCGCTGGCCCCGGCCGCCGTCGCCCTCGCCTTCTGGGTCACCATGGCCGGCACCACCGTCCCGACCCCGCTCTATCCGCTCTACCAACACGCCTTCGGCTTCTCGACGTTCACCGTCACGGTGATCTTCGCCGTCTACGCGCTCGGCGTCGTCGCCGGCCTGCTCGCCCTCGGCCGCCTCTCCGACCAGATCGGCCGACGCCCCGTCATCGTCACCGCCCTGCTGCTCGCCGCGGGCGCCGCCACGCTCTTCGAGGCCGCCGACTCGCTGCCCTGGCTGCTCGCCGCCCGGGTCCTCTCCGGCTTCGGCGCCGCCCTGGTGACCGGCGCCGCCACGGCCGCCCTGCTCGACCTCGCCCCGCCCGAGCGCCGCCTGCGCGCCCAGACCGTCGCCCTGGCCGCCAACATGGGCGGGCTGGCCGGCGGCACCCTGTTCGCCGGAGCCCTCGCCGAGTGGGCCGGTTCCCCGCTGCGACTGCCCTGGACCGTGACGCTCGTCCTCACCGGCGCCGCCCTGCTCGGCGTGTTCGCCGTCCCCGAGACGGTCCCCGCCGAGGTCCGCGCCGCCGCCCGGTTCCGGCTGCGCCTCCAGCCGCTGCACGTCCCGCCCGCCATCCGGCCCGCGTTCCTGCGGGCCGCCCTCGCCGGTGGCGCCGGCTTCGCCGTCACCGGCGTGCTCACCGCCGTCAGCGGGCTCTTCCTGGCCACCGTGCTCGGCCTGCACAACCACGCGCTCACCGGGCTCGTGGTCGCCCTGGCCTTCCTCTCCACCGCCGTCGGGCAACTGCTCGTCCGCGTCCTGCCGCCGACCCGCACGCTGCCGCTGGCCTGCGCCGGACTGGTGCTGGCCGCCGCACTGGTGGCCGGTGCGCTGCTCGGCGGGACACTGCCGCCGCTGCTGCTCGGCGCCTGCGTCAACGGCCTCGCCACCGGCACGGCCATCGGCACCGGACTGGGCAGCATCAACGGCGGGGTGGAACCGCACCGGCGCGGCGAAGCGGTCTCCGCGTTCTTCGCCGTGCTGTTCACCATGCTCTCGGTGCCGGTGATCGGCGTCGGCGTGCTCGTCCGGGCGACCGGGCTGCGCACCGCCGGGGTCACCTTCAGCGCCGCGGTCGCCGTCCTGGCCGTCGCCGTCGCAGCCGGCCTGGTCCGCCGACCGTCGGCACCGACGACGGGGACGGCGACGACGCCGGCGACCGCGACCGCGACGACGGCGACGGCCGGACCCGTGGCGACGGCCGGACCCGTGGCGGCGGTCGCGGTGCCGGCTGAGGCACCGGTGCCGGCACCGGCCGCCCGTGCCGGGGAGGCGTGAGAGGATGGCCGCGACCACCCTCAACGGCTCCCAGCCGCCCCCGGACAAGGATCCCGACACCATCGCCGCCCAGCCCCGCCCCGCCACCGGAAGCCGCGCCGTCGGCAGCCGTGCCACCGCCACGCGCGCGGCCGGCACGACCGGCGGGAGCGACGGGAGCGACGGGAGCGACGGGACCGGCACGGCGAAGGCCGGGGGCAGCACGAAGGCCGGGGGCAACGCCGGTGGCGCAGGCGGCAGCGGTCGGCGCAGCGAGGCCGCGCGCCTGGCGGTGCTGAACGCCACCGACGACCTCCTGGTGGAACAGGGCTTCGAAGGCCTGACCATCGAAGGCATCGCGGCCGCCGCCGGAGTCGCCAAGCAGACCATCTACCGCTGGTGGAAGTCGAAGGTCGACATCCTCTTCGACAACCTCGTCCTGGACGCCACCACCGGCCTGGCCTGGCCCGCTCAGACGCCCTCCGACGTGGCCGACCTGCGCGCCTACATCCACCGGTTCGCGGACTTCCTCGGAGCCGCGCCGGCCGGCAAGGTCCTCCAGGCGCTGCTGGGCCATGCCCAACTGGACGCCCGCACCGCCGAGTTGCTGCACGAGGGATTCCTGGACGGACTGCGCTCCCGGGACATCGCCCACACCCGCAGCTGTCTCGGGCTCGCCCCGGAGGGCGACGTGCCCGGCGAGAACCCGTCCGGCGAGAACCCGTCCGGCGAGAACCGGCCCGGAGCGAGCCCGTCCGACCGGGACGCGTCCGGCCCGAGCGGCACGGACGAGGCCGCCGTCCTGCTGGACGCCCTGCTCGCCCCGCTCTACCACCGCGCCCTGGTGCTGCGCCGCCCGCTGGACCCCGCGTTCGTCGACGCGCTGCTCGACCAGCACCTGCCGCGCTGACGTTCGCCCCTCCCGCTCGATCCCTCCGCGCCGCACGCCCCCGTGTTCACTCCGGGACCCGCCGCGGCGCCCCCTTTCCCTGGAGTCACCGTGTTCCGTCGCCCCCGGCCGACCCACGACGTACGGGTCGTCGCCGTCACCCCGCTCACCCCCGCCCTCGTCCGGCTCACCTTCGCCGGCTCCACCCTGGACACCCTCGCCCTCGAACACGCCACCCAGTGGGTCAAGTTGGCGACACCGGAGGGCCACTCCCGGGCGTACACCATCCGCCACCACCGCCCCGTCGGACAGGAGGTGGACATCGACGTCGTGCTGCACGGCAACGGTCCGCTCTCCCGCTGGGCCGCGACCGTCCGCCCCGGCGACGGGGCCGTGCTGTCCGGACCGCGCGGCCGCCGCCCCTCCTTCGAGGACGCCGACCACGTCCTGCTCGCCGCCGACGAGAGCGCCCTGCCCGCCGCGCTCACCATCCTGGACGAGCTCCCGCGGGCCCTCCCGGTCACCGTGTTCGTCGAGGTCGGCGACGCCACCGGGGCCGCCCTGCCGCTGCCCGCCCGACCCGGTCTGACCGGCCACTGGCTGATCCGCGACCCCGACCGCCCGAAGGGCCGCACGCTCGCCGACACCCTCCTCAGCACCGACCTCCCGACCGGCACCACCGCCTGGCTGGCCGGGGAGGCACACTCCGTGGCCACCGTCCGCCGCCACCTGCTCACCGACTGGGCCCTCCCCCGCGACCGCGTCCACAGCAAGGGCTACTGGAAGCACGGCGAGGCCAACCACAAGGACTGACGGCACGTCACATCACGTTCGCCGTCGCGCGCCCGTCACGCCCAGTCGAGCTCAGCCACCCGGACCGGCGTCGCGAGCATCCGACGGCCGGTGTACGCGAACGCGTAGTTCCGGCACCGCTTCTCGAAGGCCAGCCGGGGCACCTCGCCGAGGCCGCGCACGATCGCGTGCGCGGCCTCGGCGTCGGCGACCCGCGTCTCGTGTTCGGGCTTCGAACCGGACGCCTCGTCCACCCGGGCGCTCTTGTACGTCAGCAGCACCGTCCGGCCACCGTCCGCCCCGGTCACCTCACGGATGCGCAACTCGCCGTTGGAGTCGGTGAGTTGTCCGTCCGGGGTGTCGTAGTAGGTGTCCCGGTACACCTCGGCGCGGCCCGGCCCGGCCCGTACGCGGCCTCCAAGCGGCTCAGCAAAGCCACCGGATCCGGACGACCGCCTTCAGCTCCGCCTCGATCACCGCGCGTCCCCGCCGCCCGCCGCCGGGGCGCCCACCGCCGGGGCGCCCACCGAAAGGCGGTGCGGGCCAAGGAAGTACGACAGTGCCGCCAGCGAGGCGCCGTCCGCCACCTCGCCCGAGGTCAGCAGCCCCACCACCTCGTCCTCGGTGAGCCACTCCACGCGGCTCGCCTCGGCCCGGTCGACCGACTCGCCGAGCCGTGTCGCGCCGGTGGCGTGGAAGGCGTGGAAATGCATCGTCGAGATCCCGGACATCGCGTCGAACTCGGTGAGCGGCTCGACCGCACCGGGACGCCAACCGGTCTCCTCCTCGACCTCGCGCGCGGCCGCCACCGCCGGCGCCTCCCCCGGTTCCACCCACCCGGCGGGCAGCTCCCAGGCCCAGCGGCCGGTGATGAACCGGTGCCGGTGGAGCAGCAGATAGCGCCCCTCCCGGTCCGTCACGACGGCGACGGCGCACTCCTTCGGCATCCGCAGCACATGGTGGTCGACCCGGCCGACGCCGGGGATGTCGACATCGTCCAACCACAGCTCCACCCAGGGCGAGCCGTACACCTGGCGCCGCCCGTGCACCGTCCACTCCGTCACGGCCCGTCTCCTCCACCGTCCGCCGATCGTCCGCCCCCGACCCTCTCACGGCCGGGGCGCGTGCTCGGCGCGAGGACCTCAGCGCGAGGACCTCAGTGCGAGGACCTCAGTGCGAGGCGGCCGGGGCGGGGGTGGCGGCGCGCGAGGACTTGCCGGTCGGCGTGGTGCCGGCCGGCGCGGTGGTGCGTGCGGACGGCGTGCCGGTACCGGAGGCGGGACCAGTGGCGGGACCGGCGGGACCGGCGGCAGCGCCCGGGACGGGGGAGAGTCCGGTGCAGTCCCGCAGGCCGTCCCGGCGCTTGAGCGCGGCGGTGGCGGCGGCGCCGGTCTGCGGCACCGGCACGCCCCGGTCGTCGACGGTCGCGGGGGCGAAGGCCTCGCCGAGGACCTTGCCGGCCGGGCTCACCGTCAGCGTGGTGACGCCGGTCTCGTTGGAGTTGGCGTAGTTGGAGGTGCCGTACCAGAGGAAGTTGCCGAAGCCGTACCCGACGTAGGTGGAGCCGATCATGCCCGCGCCGAGCATGGTGTGCGCGTGCGTACCGACCACGGCAGTCGCCCCCACGCCGGCGAGCTTCTTGGCGATGGCGGTCTGGGCACCGGTCGGACAGGCCTTGCCCTCGTCGCCCCAGTGCAGGTAGACCAGCACGACCGGCGCCTGCCGCTTCGCCTCCTCGACCGCTTTGACCAGCGCGGTCTGGTCCAGCGCCGAGGCGATGCCGGGCTTGTTCGCACCGGCGCGCCACTTCTGGTTGGTGAGGTCCTCGACCTGGCTGGCCGCGACCACCGCGACCTTCACACCGCGCACGGTGGTGACGTACGGGGCGTACGCCTCCTGGGAGTTGCGACCGAAGCCGACGATCGGGAGCGGCGAGGAGGCCTTCGCGGTGAGGGTGTCGGCGAGACCGTCGGCACCGAAGTCGACGGCGTGGTTGTTGGCGAGCGAGACGACGTCGACGCCGGAGTCCTTGAGCGCCGTCAGCGCCTTCGGCGAGGTGCGGAAGGTGTACGTCTTCGGCTCGGGCGCGCCGCGGTCGGTGATCGCGGTCTCCAGGTTGAGGACGGCGAGGTCGGCGGCGGAGAGGGACTTGGCGATCGGGCCGAGCGCCGTCTCGGGAGGCTGGACGGAGAGCCGGGCCTCGGTGCGGCCCTCGAAGTGGACGTCCCCGGCGAACGCCACCGTGATGCTGCCGTCGGGGCGCGGCGCCCCGCCGTCCGCGGACGTCCCGTCGCTCGGGGCACCGGACGCGTCGGCGGCTCCGGGCGAGGCCTTCGCGGCGTCGGCGGCAGCAGCGGCGGCGGACCTGGAGGCCTTGACGGTGGCCGGGTCGGGGTCGTCCGGTCCGCAGGCGGCCACGGGTATCAGCCCGAGCAGCAGTGCGACGGAGGCCGCGGCACGGCGCATGAGTGTTCCCCCAGGGGTCGATCCGGAAGCGGTCAGCCTACGCCACTCCCCCGCGCCCCCTTCGCTCCACGTCCACAACCGAACGGGCCGGGAGCGGGCGGCGGGGCGGGCCCCGGAGCGGCACGGGAACGGCACGGGAACGGCACGCCGACGACGCCGGACACCTGGCCCTACCGTCCCGATCCGCGATCCGACCGGGCCGCGCTGTCCCTGGCGCGGCGGCCGGACGGAGCGCAGCGTGGGAGTGTGGCGGCGTGGTGGGGACGGAACGGCAGGCGAGGGCGCGGGGGCCGGACGGCAGGCGGTGGATCATGGCGGGCAATGTCACTGCGGGCACGGGGACTGCGGGCACGGGGACTGCGGGCGAGGCGAGTACGCGCATCGACACCGTGGCGGAGGGCAGCGGTGAGCCGGGCGTCCGCACCAAGGACTGGCAGCTGAGTCTGCACGTGGTCGAGGAACGGGACACCACTCGGGTGCGCGCCGTGCTCGACGCCGACGGCGATGTGCTGCACAGTGACGCGCTCGCCCGCCGCAACCCGCTCGACGCCCCGGCACCGTCGGTGGGCGACGAGTTCGCGGTCGGCCGGGCGCTGATCGACCTCGGTCACCAGTTGCTCCGCGAGGGCACCCGGCGCGCCACCGGGCCCGCCGAGGAGTGACATGCTGGCTGCCGGGGGACGACGGACCTCGAACGCCCCGCCGAGCCGGGCCGAGCATCGATCCTCCGACCTCGCCGGTCGGCGGAAGGACGGGACCGACGGACCGCCGGACGGCCGGACCGCCGGCGGCTGACAACTGACAACTGACAGATTTCAGATGACGGATAACAGATGACAGATTCTGTCAGCCCAACTCCGGGCGACCACCCCTCCCCCTCCCCCACGCCCGACTTCACCCCCGCCCAGCGCGCCCGCGGCCGCGCGCTGCGCCGCGCCCAGCTGCCGTGGGCGCTCGGCGGGCGGCTCGTCGGCCTCGCGCTGACCCTGGTGCTCGGACTGACGCCCGCCGGCGCCGGGCTGGTATCGGCGGTCGGCGGCTGGTTCGGCGGCTCCTGGGCGGCGCAGGTGCTCGGCGGGGCCGCTGCCCTGGTCCTGCTCGGCCAACTGGCGCAGCTGCCGTTCGGGGCGGGCGCCCGCTCGGTCCGGGCCCGGTTCGGCCTGGTCACCCAGGGCTGGGCCGGCTGGGCGGTGGACGCGCTGCGCGGACTCGTCCTCACCCTGACCCTCGTCCTGCCGGTGACCCTCGGCCTGTACACGCTGATCGGCCGTTCGCCGGACCGCTGGTGGCTCCCGGCGGCGGGCGCGGCGGCGCTGCTGACCGCCGTGCTCTCCTTCCTCTACCCGCTGCTCGTCGAGCCGGTGTTCAACCGGTTCACGCCGATGGCTCCGGGCCCGCAGCGCGAGGCGCTGCTGGGCCTGGCCGCGCGGGACGGCGTCCGGGTGCGGGACGTCCTGGTGGCGGACGCCTCGCGCCGGACGACGGCGTTGAACGCGTACGTCTCGGGCCTGGGGGCGACGCGGCGGATCGTCGCGTACGACACGCTGCTGTCGACCGCCGATCCGCGCGAGGTGGAGCTGGTGGTGGCGCACGAGCTGGGGCACGTCAAGCACCGGGACGTGCTGACCGGGACGGTGCTGGGCGCGGTCGGCGCGGCCGTCGTGGTGGTGCTGCTGGGCCTGGTGTCCGGCCGGGACGCGCTGTTGTCGGCGGCCGGTGCGGCGGACGTGGCCGATCCGCGGTCGATGGCGCTGCTGGCGGCGTGCGCGGCGGTGCTGGGTGCGCTGTCCGGTCCGGTGCAGTGCGCGGTGAGCCGCCGGGTGGAGACCCGGGCGGACCGGCACGCCCTCGAACTGACCGGGGACGCCGAGCAGTTCGTCGCGATGCAGCGCAGACTGGCGCTGACCAACGTATCCGACGTCGACCCACCGAGGGTGCTTGAGCTACTGTTCGCCACTCATCCGAGCGCGACCCGCCGGATCGCGGCGGCGCGTGCCTGGCAGGCCGGCCGGACCGGCACTCCGGACGCTCCGCCCGGCGGGCCGTCCGGCACGTCGAACAGGCCCGAGACCGTTGTATGATGCAACAAATTTCCCGAGTACCGAGGAGGTAGGTCACGTGCCCGACCGCGAGACGTCCATCGCCACCATCCAGCGCGAACTGACCGCCTTCGCCCGCCGCGCCCGGCACAAGGCCTCCCAGCTGCACCCCGACCTCTCTCTGGTCACCTACAGCATCCTGGACCTCATCACCGAGCGCGGCGGCTGCCGGGCCGCCGACGTCGCCGCGCACTTCATGCTCGACAAGTCCACGGTGAGCCGCCAGGTCACCGCGCTGGAGAAGCTCGGACTGCTGCGCCGCGAGACCGACCCGGAGGACCAGCGCGGCCAGATCCTGCTCGCCACCGACGCCGGCCTGACCCTGCTGCACGAGGCCAACGAGCAACGGCGGCTCTCCTTCACGGCCCGCTTCACCGGCTGGGCGGACGAGGACGTCGCCCGGTTCGCCGACTACCTGGCCCGCTACGGCTCGGAGGACTGACCCGGGCGCCCGACCTCGGCGACCCGCCCGGGCCGCCGGCCCGGGCGGACAGCGGGCCGGCCCTCGGCCCCGCAGACCGCCCCGGGGTGCGGCCGACCACCCGGACGGTGTACAGAGGAGAGGTGCCACTTCGGCAGCCTCCCCACGAACGGCCCCCCGACGACCGGCGTGCCCGTGCTCGCCGCCATTCCTGGCGGCCCGACCGCCGCGCGCTGACGGCCGTACCGCTCGCCCTGATCGTGCTGATCACCGTGGTCGACGTGCTCTCCCCGCCGGACATCCACCTGGGCCCGCTGCTGATCGTCGCCCCCGCCCTCACCGCCTCCCTGGCCGGCGCCCGCGCCACCACGGTCGTCGCCCTGCTCTCCCTCGCCGCACTCACCGTCATCGGCATCCTGCGCGACGGCCTCACCACGGCCAACCACCAGACCCAGCTGGGCGCGCTCCTCGCCGTCTCGGCGCTCATCGTCGGCCTGCGCGTCCTGCGCGACCGGCACGAACGAGAACTGGCGCAGGTCCGCTCCGTCTCCGAGGCCGCCCAGCGCGTCCTGCTGCGCCCGCTGCCGGAGCGGATCGGCCGGCTGCACCTCGCCTCCGTCTACCTGGCCGCCGAGGCCGAGGCGCAGGTCGGCGGCGACCTCTACGCGGCGGCCCGGACCAGCACCGGCACCCGGCTGCTGGTCGGCGACGTCCGCGGCAAGGGCCTCGCCTCGCTCGGCGACGCCGCGCTGCTGCTGGGCGCCTTCCGCGCCTCCGCCCATCTGCACGCCGACCTGCCCGGCCTCGTCGGCCACCTCGACGGCAGCATCGCCTGGGACCTCGCCGCGGACGACAGCGGCGAATCGTTCATCACCGCCGTCGTCCTCGACGTCCCGGACGACGGCTCGGTGGTCCGCCTGGTCGACTGCGGTCACCCGCCGCCGCTGCTCCTGCACGACGACGAGGTCACCGCGCTGGAGCCGTCCCGCCCGGCGCCCCCGCTGGGCCTGGGCGAACTGGTCCCGGCGCCCTACGTGGTGGAGGAGTTCCCGTTCCTGCCCGGCGACCGGCTGCTGATCTACACGGACGGCGTGGTCGAGGCCCGCGACGCCGAGCGGCGGTTCTTCCCGCTGCCCGAGCGCGTCGCCGAACGCGCCGCCGCCCACCCGGCCGAACGTCCGGCCGTCCTGCTGCACCACCTGCGCCGCGATCTGCTCGCCCACGTCGGCGGACGGCTCGACGACGACGCGGCCATGGTCGTCGTGGAACGCCTCGGCTGACCCCGGCCGCCGGGCCGGGCCCAACGGCCGGGGGCGGCGACCGGAGCCGACGCCGGGGCCGGGGCACGGCGCAGGCACCGGGCCACCGCGTGGCTCACGGTTGGTACGGCAGCTCCGGCGCGTCGAAACAGGTGGTGGTCATGGACTCCACCTGGGTGACCCAGCCGCCGCGCCCGCCGTCGGCCGAGTCCTGCCAGCGGGCCGCGTTCAGGCACGCCCGGGTCGGCCCCGTCGGCGGGGGCCGCGGCACGAAGGAGGCGGGCAGGATCAGGCCGTGGGCATCGTAGGGCTCGGGTCGGTTCATGAACCGTTCGACGCAGGCCCGGGTGAGTTCCGCCCCGCACGGGTCCATCGCGTCGGTGAGCCACTGCGCACCCGCCCAGCCCTCCAGCTCCCAGGCCGACAGCAGCGGCTCCCGGTCCGGGTAGTAGCGCGCCATCGCCGCGCGGAACTCCGCCACGGCCGGGTAGCGGGCGCCGTCCTCGTAGTTGAGCGAGGCGGAGGTGGCCCAGAGCGCGTTGCGGCAGTTCGGCGAGGCCTGGTAGTCGGTGCGGACGGCCTGCGACCAGTTCTGCACGTTGGTCACCTTGGCGGTGACGTGCGCGTCCGCCTCGTCCAGGGAGCGGCAGAGGGCGGCGTTGCCCCGGGTGTCCATGGCGTCGAACAGCAGCTGCGACCCGTCCGCCCGGACGGCTGCGGCGACCGCCTGGAAGTTCGGCAGCGCGAAGTCCACCGTCTGCATGAGCACCCGGTAGCCCTCGGCCTCCAGGCCGGCGCGCAGCTGGGCGGCGTAACGGGCGGAGTCGGCCTGGTTGTAGGCGACCACGGCGGCGCTGTTGGCGCCCAGCCGCTCCTTGAAGAAACGGAACACCTCGGTGGACTGGTAGAGCGTGCCGTTCCAGCCGACGGCGTGCCCGTCGCGCGGGGCGCTGCTGCCGTAGATGCCGTAGAGGTGCGGCCACCGGTCGTACGCGGTGCCGATCGGCTGGCCGCCGACGTCCGGCACCGCCTTGCCGCTCACGTAGGAGGCGCCCGCGTAGTCGAGGACGCTGCCGGAGACCAGGGCGAACACGTGCGACTGGTCGATCAGCCGGTGCACGCAGTCCTGGTTGCCGATGCCGCTGCCGCCGTCGTCACAGGTGACGAGCTTGACGGTGCGGCCGTGCAGGCCGCCCCGGTCGTTGAGGGCCTGGAAGAAGGCCTGGGCGCCGTAGCGCGGACCGCTGAACACCTCGCTGCCGACCGGGCTGGTCAGCGAGGTGACGACACCGAGGCGGATCTCGGTCGGGGTGACCCCGGTGTCGGAGGCCGGGTTGCCGGTCCCGGTGCCGTTGGACGCGGTCGGGCGGGCGCCGAAGGAGCTGTCCGGCAGCCGCGTGCCGCAACCGGTCACCGTGAGAAGCGCGAGCACCGACGCGAGGACGGCGGCGACGGCGGCGAGGGTGGCGACGGCGGGCGGCCTTCGGCGGGAGTTCCCGTCGACGGCCGCCCGCGGGCGCGGAGCAGGGGTCAGCTGCATCCGGGGATCGGGGTGCCGCTCGAACCGGCGGCCTGAACCAGCAGACCGCAGAGGGTGGAGCGGGAGACCTTCCAGACCCCGTTGTCCAGCACGGCCTTCCCGGTCGCAGCGGGCTCGACCACGGTGTCCTGGAGCGAGAGTTCGTAGGTGACGGTGGCCTCGGTCGGGGAGGTGAACGACACGTCCGTCACCTTGGCCTTCACCTGGCCGATCCGCGGGTCCTGCGCGAAGCCCGCCAGGACGGGGAGCAGCACGTCACCGTTCTGGAGCAGCGAGGCCTTCTCCGGGATCGGGGTGGTCGGGTCGAAGAACTTCTGCCAGTTGTTGGTGACCTCGGTCTTGGCCGTCGCCGGGTCCGCGGGAGCCGTCGCCCCGTCGCTCGCGCTCGCACTGGCACTCGCACTCGCACTCGCGCTGGCGCTGGCGCTCGACGAGGCGGCGGAGGCCGACGCGGACCCGGACGCCGAGGCCGACGAGCCGGACGAGGAGTCCGACGTGCTGCTGCACGCCGCCACCGTGCCCGCCAGCAGCAGCGCGAGCAGGGCGCTCACCGACCGCAGGACCGGGCCGCCGACTCGGCGGGGGCCGCTCTGCCTCACGTGCATGGTGTTCCTCTCGGCTGCCGGGGCGGGGGACTGCCGGGCGGGCGTGCGCCGCGCGGGTTCGGGTCGCCCGTCTCCGGATGCTGTTCCAGGCCGATCCTGGAAATGTCGCAAGTGACACCATCAAGGCGGATTCATGGACGAATCGCAATCCGAGCGGCAGAACGCACCGAACCGGTCGAAGGGCGCACCGGCGCGCCTGCCGGACACGGCGACCCGCGCAGCCCGTGCGGCGAGGTCGGTGCGGTCAGCACGGTCGGTGCGGTCCTTGCGGGAGAGCCGCGAGTGGCCGGGCTGGTCGCTCGCAGCGATCGGCGCGGTGCTCTGCGTCCTGGGCTGGTACGGGGTCTCGGGCGAGAACTTCGTGGAGCAGCAGATCCCCTACCTGGCCTCGGCGACCGTCCCGGGTGCGGCGCTGATCGTGGCGGGTGTCGTCCTGGTCGCCCTGCGTTCGTCCGCCCGGTCGGACGAACGCGGGGCGGAGCCGTCGCCGCAGGCCGCACCGAGCGTGACGGACCGCAGGATCGAGCACCTGTACGCCCTGCTGGTCGACAGCGACACCCGTGCCGAGGACGGTCCCGAGGACGTTCCCGGGCCCACGGCCGCCGAACCGCTGGCCGTCCCCGGCGGCACGCTCTACCACCGCCCGGACTGTCCGCTGGTGGCGGGCAAACCCGCCGCCGCCCCGGTCGACGCCCGGGCCGTCCGCGACCGGGAGCTGACGCCCTGCCTCCTCTGCGACCCGGAGCCGCTCCGCGACACCGGGGTCCGGCCCGACCGGCCGGACCGGTCCGACGGGTCCGACGGGTCCGACCGGTCCGAGGACGGCACGCACGACGGCACCGCCGACCCCACCACCCGTCCGGACGATCCGCGTCCGCCGACCGGCTGAGGCGGTGACCCCGGTGCCCGTCCCCCTCACCCTGCCCCTCGCACTGCCTTCCGCCCTGCCCCTCGCCGCCGCGGCCGGCGATCCGGCCGGCCTCACCGTCGACCTCGCCCTCGCCGGCCTGACCGTCGGCAGCGCCGCCGCGCTCAGCGGCATCGGGCTGGTCGTCTGCCACCGCACCACCGGCGTGCTCAACCTCGCCCAGGGCGCCCAGGCGATGCTCGTCGCCTATCTGCTGCGTGACCTGGTGGTGGTGCGGCACTGGCCGGTCTGGCCGGCCGTCGCGTGCTGCCTGCTGCTGGTGGCACCCGCCCTCGGGGTGCTGCTGGACGTCCTGGTGTACCGGCCGCTGCAGCGGCGCGGCGCCGGTGCGGCCGAGACCATGGTGGCCGGCCTGGGCGTGTTCGTGCTGATCATCGGGGTGGTGGTGCTGGTGTGGGGCGCCGCGCCGGTGGCCGGCGCGCCGTCCCCGTTCGGCGGGACGCCGATCGGGCTGCCCGGCGGGCACGTGCTGCGCCCCGACACGGTCGCGCAGCTGGCCGCGATCCTCGTGCTCGCCCTGACGGTGGGCGCGACCACCCGGTTCACCCCGTTCGGCCTGCGGCTGCGGGCGGTCGTCGACGACCGACGGCTCGCCGAACTGGCCGGGGTGGCCGCCGACCGGGTGTCGGCGGCCGGGTGGGCGTTCGGCTCGTTCACCGCCGGGCTGGTCGGGATCGCGCTCGCGCCGTACCTGCTGCTGGACCCGTACGGGCTGCCGCTGCTGGTGATGGAGACGATGGCGGTCGCGGTGGCGGCCCGGTTGCGGAGCATCCCGGTGGCGGTGGTGACCGGGCTCGGGCTGGGTGTCCTGCAGGCGGAGCTGACGCGGTTCCGGCCGGACGGACAGCTGCTGCCGCTGGTGCAGGCCGTGCAGGCGAACCTGTTCGTGGTGGCACTGCTGGTCGCCGCGCTGCTGGCCGGGCCCCGGATCACCGGTGGGCGGGCCGGTGCGGACGCGTCACCGGCGACGTCGCGGGCGCGCCGCTCGGCGGGCGGCTCGGCGGCCGGCTCGGCGGGCGGCTCCGGTATCGGCTCCGGTGGCGCGGGCGGGCGGGGCGCCCTGGCGGCGCGGGCGGTCTGCCTGGTGCTGCTCCTGCTGCCGCTCGGCTTCCGCGGCAACGACCTGCGCGGCGCCCTGCTGGTCCCGGCGCTGGCGCTGGTCCTGCTGTCGATCGTGGTGGTGACCGGCTACGGCGGGCAGGTCT
This sequence comes from Streptomyces sp. NRRL F-6131, assembly GCA_000719695.1. Taxonomy (GTDB): domain Bacteria; phylum Actinomycetota; class Actinomycetes; order Streptomycetales; family Streptomycetaceae; genus Kitasatospora. The sequence goes on along the minus strand of JOHN01000020.1, from coordinate 13,300 downwards.
CGCTGGGCCAGGCCGGGTACGCGGGGCTGGGGGCGCTCGGGACGGCGCTGCTGATGTCGGGGCGGATCCCCGGCCTGCCGGCCCTGCCCGCCGCGCCCGCGCTGCTGTTCGCCGTCCTCGTCACCGCGCCGCTCGGGCTGCTGACCGGCTGGCCGGCGATCCGACGGCGCGGTCTGGCCCTGGCGCTGGTGACCTTCGCGGTCGGGACGACGCTGAGCCGGTTCGTCTTCCAGCAGCCCTACGCGACCACCGGGCTGACGTTGGACCGGCCCGAATTCCTCTCCGGCGACCGCGCCTTCTACGTCGCCGAACTGCTGCTGCTCGGGCTGGGCGCCGCCGTGGTGCGGGCCCTGCACGGCGGGCGGCTCGGGCGGGCGCTGAGCGCGCTGCGCGACCACGAACCGGGGGCGGCCGCGGCGGGCGTCGACGTGCCGGGGCTCAAGTTGTTCGCCTTCGTGGCGGGGGCGGCGCTGGCGGCGCTCGGCGGCGGGCTGATGGGGATGGCGGGTCGGGCGTTCGACGCGGCGGCGTTCGACCCGGTGCGCGGACTGCTGTGGTTCGCGGCTGTGGTGGTGGCGGGCGCGGACAGCGCGCTGGGAGCGGTGCTGGCGGCGGCCCTGCTGATCGGTCTGGACGCGGGCACGACGGCGGGGGTGTCGGCGGTCGCGGTGGGGGTGCTGGCGGCAGGCATCGGGCGGCTGCCGGGCGGTCTGGCGGGCCTCGCGGCGGGCCGGGTGGACGTCCGGGTGGGCGTCCGGGCCGGCCACGGGGCGCCGCCGACACCCGCGCCGCCGCCGTCGGTGGGCGGGCTGACGCCGGCGGGACTGCGGGTGCGCGCGGTGATCGCGGCCCGCCGGGCGGCCGGCGTCGGCCCACCCGGCGGCAGCACGCCCGGCGGGCCTGCGCCGGGAAAGCCTGCGCCGGGAAAGTCTGCGCCCGGGAAGCCTGCGCCCGGAGCTGGTGGCCCGTGATCGGCGGGCGCGGCGCGGCCCGGCTCACCGCCCGGGGCCTGGTCCGCCGGTACGGCGGGATCGAGGCGGTGGCGGGCGTCGACCTGACGGCGCCGGCGGGGCGGATCACCGCGCTGATCGGGCCGAACGGCGCGGGCAAGAGCACCCTGTTCGACTGCCTCGCCGGCACCGCGCGCCCGGACGCCGGCCGGGTCCTCCTCGGCGGCCGGGACGTCACCCGACTGCCGGTGCACGAGCGGGTGCGGCTCGGGCTGGCCCGCAGCTTCCAACAGATCGCCGTCTTCCCGACGCTCTCGGTCGCGGAGAACGTCCGGGTCGGCGCCGAACAGCGACCCGGCACCCGCCGCCACCGCGAGGCCGGGGCGGCGGCCGGGCGAACGGCGCGCGCGCTCGCCGTGCTCGGTCTGGAGACGGTCGCGGCGGAGCCGGCCGGTGAGCAGCCGACGGGCGTCCTGCGGCTCGTCGAACTCGCGCGGGCCCTGGCCGGCGAGCCGCGCGTCCTGCTCCTGGACGAGCCGGCGGCCGGTCTCGACAGCGCGCAGACGGCGCGCCTGGTGACCGTGCTGCGCGGTCTGGCCGACGCGGGCATGGCGCTGCTGCTGGTCGAGCACGACCCGGACCTGGTGACCGAGCTCGCCGACACCGTCTACGCGATGGCCGGCGGCCGGACGGTCGCCGCCGGGCCGACGGCGACCGTCCTGGCCGACCCCCGGGTGACCCGGGCCTGGGGCGGGACGCCGGGGTCGGCGGTGCCAGCGCGGGGACGGCTGACAACTGACAGCTGACAGATATCAGATGACAGATGACGGATAACAGATGACAGATTTCCAACTTCCAACCCTCAACCCGCCCTCGACCCTTGGAGCGCCTCCGTGCCCGTCGATGTCGCGCTGCTGGCCGCACGGGTGCGGTACGGCCCGCTGGAGGCACTGCACGGGGTGAGCCTGACCGCCCCGCCCGGTGGCGTCACCGTGCTGCTCGGGCGGAACGGGGCCGGGCGGACGAGCGTGCTGCACGCGCTGGCCGGGCTGGTACCGCTGTCCGCCGGGCGGGTCCTCTGGCGGGGCCGGGACGTCACCGGGCTGAGCGCGCACCGGCGGGTGCGGCTCGGACTGACCCTGGTGCCGGCGGAGCGGGCCGCGTTCCCCTCGCTCACCGTCGCCGAGCACCTCGCCCTCGGCGCGCCGTCCGCCGCTCGCGAGGTGCTGGAGCTGTTCCCCGAGCTGTCCGGACTGCTCCCCCGGCGGGCCGGGACGCTCTCCGGCGGGCAGCAGCAACTCGTCGCCCTGGCCAGAGCGTTGACGGCTTCACCTCGACTGCTCCTGCTGGACGAGCCGGACCGGGGGCTGGCCCCGGCCGTCGCCGCCCGGCTGCACGCGCACCTGCTGGCCTCGTCCGCCGCCACCGGTCGGACCGTGCTGCTGACCGCGCAGACCCTCCCGTCCACCCTGACCGGCGCGGTCGCCGTCCACGTCCTGCACCGCGGCGAGGTCGCCTTCTCCGGCGAGCCCGCCGAGTTGGCCGCACGGCCGGAGACGGCGAGGTGAAGGGGGCGAAGGGCTCAACCACCCCCGGAAGCACGGCCGGTCGCCGGTCACTGGGCCAAGTAGCCACCGTCCACGGGAAGAACGGCGCCGGTGATGAAGGAGGCCTCGTCGGAGGCGAGGAAGAGGACGGCGGCCGCCACCTCCTCGGGGGTGCCGAGGCGGCGCATCGGGTGGAGCTGCTCGATGGAGGCGAGGTACTCGGGCCCGCCGGGTTCGTCCCGGAGGCGGGCGACGCGTTCGGTGGTGATCGTGCCGGGCGCGACGGCGTTGACCCGGATGCCCCGATCGGCCCACTCCACGGCGAGGTGCTTGGTGAGGCCGGAGGCGACGAACTTGGCCGGCCCGTAGACCGCCTGGCCCCGCTGTCCGGCCACGCCCGAGATCGACGAGACGCAGACGATCGCACCGCGGCCGGCGCGACCACCGCCGCCCGCTCCGGCGGGGGCCATCGCCTCGACGGCGTACTTGCAGGTGAGGAACATGCCGCGGCCGTCGACGGCCATCACCCGGTCCCAGTCCTCGGCGTCGGCCTCGGTGATCTCCAGGAGCGGGATGATCCCCGCGTTGGCCACCAACACGTCCAGCCGGCCGTGCCGTTCGACGGCCGCCGCGATCATCCGGCGGGCGTCCTCCTCCCGCGAGACGTCGCCGACCACCGTGGTGACGGCCTGCGGCAGCCGTTCGGCCAGCCGTCGCAGGCCGTCCTCGTCGAGGTCCGTCGCCACCACCGCCGCGCCCTGCCGGGCGAAGAGTTCGGCGACCGCGCGGCCGATCCCGTTCGCCGCGCCGGTGACCACACAGGACTTGCCCGCCAGCCGACCGCCGGGCCCGCTCGTCTCCGTCATGACACCGCACTGTAACGGCGCACGTGCGGATCGTGAACCAGGCCTGCCGGGCACCCCCGCGTCCCGGCCCCGCTCCGACCGCCTCCGGCCCCGCCCGGCCCCCGTGGCGCCGGTTCAGCCGACGGTGAGGACGATCTTGCCGCGCACGTGGCCGCGCTCGCTCTCGCGCAGCGCGTCGGCCGCCTCCGCCAGCGGGAGCACGCGGTGCAGCGGGATGTCCAGGCCGCCCGCTTCGACGAGGTCGAGCGCGGCGTTCAGGGCCGGCCGGTCGTAAGTCGGCTCCTCACCACCGCCGCTGAAACGGACGCCGTGCCGGGTCGCGCCCTGCCAGTCGGCGATGGTCAGCACGTGCTCCGCGCCGCCCGCCAGCTCGATCGACAGCGGCAGGACGTCGGCCCCGGCCGCGTCCAGGACGCGGTCCACGCCCTCGGGCGCGACGGCGCGGACCCGCTCGGCCAGCCCCTCTCCGTAGGTGACCGGCACGGCGCCCAGTTCCCGCAGGTACGCGTGGTTGGCCTCGCTCGCGGTGCCGATGACCCGGATTCCCCGGGCCCGGGCGAACTGGAGCACCGCCGTGCCGACGCCGCCCGCCGCGCCGTGCACCAGCAGCGTGTGGCCGGCCTCGACGCCCAGCAGGTCGAGGGAGCGCCAGGCGGTCTCGGCGGCCACCGGGAGCGCCGCGGCCGCCGTCCAGTCGAGCCCGGCCGGCTTGCGGACCAGCCTGTCCGCCTCCGCCAGCGCGTACTCCGCGTAGCCGCCGCCGTGGACCGCGCCGAGCACCTCGTCGCCGGTCCGCCACTCGGTGACACCCGCGCCGACGGCCTCCACCACGCCCGCCACCTCGTAGCCGAGGACGGCCGGGAAGCTGACCGGGAACAGGTCGACGAGCGCGCCGGAGCGGACCTTGTGGTCGAGCGGGTTGACGCCGACGGCGCGCACGGCCACCCGGACCTGGCCGGGGCCCGGCGCGGGCAGCTCGACCTCGATCGGGCCGAGGACGTCCAGGTCGCCGTACTCGACGATGCCGACGGCCTTGGTGGCGAGGGAGCCGGGGGTACCGGGGGTGCCGGGGGCGACGTGCTTGCTGGTGCTCATGGAGGATCTCCAACGTTCGGTCGAGCAGGGGGACTTCGGAGACCGGGGAGCCGCCGTCGTCCTGGTGACGACTCCAGCCTGGTACGCGCGGCCGGGCTCACCGGCCCGCCGTTCGGCCGGTTCCACCTGTCCGTTCGGCCAGGTGGCGGCGGACGGGCGCGGGCTAGGCTGGCGGCATGGTGGAGCAGGGGCAGAGCGGTACGGACGGCGCCGTGAACGGTGTGACCGCCGTGAGCGTCACGGACACGGGCGAAGCTGTCGGCGGTCACGGCGAGTGGTCCTGGGACGACGCCGAGGGGGCCCTCGCTCTCACCGCCGAGGTGCTGCGCACACCCCGGATGGCGATCATGCCGAAGCTCTCCGAGGTGCTCGCCGGTCTCGTGCCGCACATCGCGGTGGCGCAGCTCAGCGGCGTCTGCACCTACTCCCCCGCGGCCGCCTTCGGCCCCGAGGAGCTGTCCGCGCAGATCACCGGCGCCGAACTCGCCCGGCTCGCCCAGGAGATGACACCCGGCCTGCCGTGGCAGGGCGAGGCGGTACTCGGCGGACGCCCGCGTCCGGCCGTCGCCGTGACCTCGACTCCGGCCGGGAGCAACGGGGCCGTGCTGGTCCTGGTCCGCGCCGGCTCCACCGGACCAGGAGCTTCCGGCGGCCGTCGGCGCACCGGGCGGACCGGACGTACCGGGCAGACCGGGCAGACCGGGCGGACCGCCGGTCCGGCGAGCCCGGCCGCGCCCCTGGAGCCGCTGCCCGAACGGTCGCTCCGCCTGCTCCAGCAGCTGTGGGAGCTGCTGACCACGCACTCCCACCACCGCGCCGTCGACGCCGCCCCCGCGCAGGCCGCCGCCTCCCGCAGTTCGGCGAGTGCCCGGGCCCGTGCGATCGCCGAGCTCAGCGGCGCCCACGCCTCCGCCCTCTCCGCGATCCTGGGCCCGCTCCGGTCAGCCGGACTGGACGACGCCACCGCCCGGCGCAACGCCACCGAGCTGGCCGTGACCGCGCTGCTCGACCTGCGCGGCGCGGCCGACCTCGACCGCGAGCTGAGCGAGGAGCCGGCCGCCACCGCGTTCGCCCGACTCGTCGACGTGGTGCGGCCGTTGCTGCGCCACAGTCCGGTCCGGCTGGATCTGCTCGCGCCGACCGAGGGCACCCGCTCGGTGCCCAACGACACCGCCCACACCGCCCGCACCGCCGTCCGCTCCGCCGTGCTCGCCATGCTGGAGCAGGACAATCTGACGCGTCTGCACGTGAGTTGGCAGTTCGTGGCGGACGAGCTGCGGGCGGTCGTCCGGGACGACGGACCGGGCCTGCTGACCCCCGACGCGCTGGCCGTCCACCGCACCGCCGACCGGATCGCCGCGCTGGCGGGCCGGTTGACGGTCGAGGCCGTGCCGGGCTGGGGCACCACCGTGACCGTCGACCTGCCACTGCACGCCCCGGCGGGGCCGATCAGCTCGACCCATCCGCTGGAGGGTTTGCATCCAAGGGAGTTGGAGGTCCTGGACGAGCTCGCCCGGGGCCGCCGCAACCGGGAGATCGCCCGCGCCCTGCACATCAGCGAGTCGACGGTGAAGTTCCACGTCGCCAACATCCTGGCCAAGCTGGACGTCGGCTCACGCGGCGAGGCCGCCGCCCTCGCCCACCGGGCCGGCCTGCCGACGGCCTCGCCGACACCCCTCCACGCGGCATCCTGAGCCGGGTCGGCCCCAGGTCGATCGTCAGTAGTCAGTAGTAACGGCGCAGTTCCGGCGTTGCGACTCCCGCGGCCACGACGGTGATCGGCGCTCTGGCGCCCTGGCGAACGGTTCAACGCGAACAACCCCCGTGTGTTCACGAGGTGAGTGCGACACCCCCCGCACCGGCGCGGGAAGCCGACGCGGGAAGCCGTCGCGGGACCGGAGGCCGTCGCGGGACGGGGAGGGCGAACCATAGGCGAGACGGTGGGCAGACGCGCGGACCGACACGACGCCGCGCGGCCCCGCGGGGGGCTTTCGGACGTCCACCAACAACTCCGGAATTCCGGCCCCTGGAGCGCCGGGCCGCAGGGCAGGATGGGTGGCGATCGAGGAGGTCGATCACTTCACCGCCGGTTCGCGAACACCGCGACCGGTTCGTCCCGAGAGAGGCATTGTCATGTACAAAGCAATTCGTTCCGCACTCGTCCGCTACACCGCCGTCCCCGCCCTGGTGGCAGCGGGCACACTTCTCTCCATCGCGCCCGCCAACGCCGCCATCGGGATCAGCGTCCGCCCCAACGCCACCGTCACCGCCGACGGGGGCACCGTCGGCGTCTCCGTCACCTTCAGCTGCGGAGGGGACGCGGACCGGGCGAACGTCATCGTCGACGTGAAGCAGGGCGCCACCGCGGGCACCGGCAGGGCGACCGAGATTCCGTGCTCGGGCGCCTCGCGCACCATCACGGTGGACGTCCCCGCGCCGGCCGGCGGCACCTGGACCAGGAGCACGGCGGACGTCACCGCCCGCGTCGTCGACTCGCAGATCTCGCGCCGCACCACCTTCGCCACGATCCGCATCGCCTGACGGGGCGCCGACCGACCCGGACCCACCCCCGCCCGGACCCACCCCTGCCCGGACCCACTCGCGCAGAGCGCAGGCGGGCCCCGGACCCATGGGCGCCCGGGCCCGCCTCAGGCCTCCTTCGGGCGGGTGCGGGCGCGCAGGTGGAGCCGTTCGCCCTGCTTGCCGAAGAGGCTCAGCACCTCGACGTCCCCCTCCCCGGTGGAGCCGAACCAGTGCGGGTTCTGGCAGTCGAACTCGGCCGCCTCCCCGGGGGTGAGGACGACGTCGTGCTCGCCGAGGAGCAGTCGGAGGCGGCCGGAGAGCACGTAAAGCCACTCGTGACCGGTGTGGGTGGCGAGGCTCGGGCTGTGCTGGGTGGCCGGAATGGTGATCTTGAACGCGCGGGGCTCGGTCCGGTGGCGGGAGAGCGGCACGAAGGTCCGCCCGTCGGCCCGGCCCGCGTGCTGGTGGACGCGCGGGTCCGCCACGCGCGGCGCGGCGACGATCTCGTCCAGCGGGACGGCGAGCGCGGCGGCGACGGGCAGGAGGAGTTCGAGGCTCGGCTTGCGCTGCTCGGACTCCAACCGGGAGAGCGTGCTCTTGGAGATGCCGGTGGCCTGGCTCAGGTCGGCCAGGGACATGTCCTTGCGCTCACGCAGACGGCGCAGCCGGGGGCCGATCTGGCGCAGGGTGGCGGCGATGGCGGGGTTGGCGTCCTGATCCATACGGACGATCGAACCAGGGCGTCCCGGTTCCGGCAACGCGGCTTCCCGCCGCCGGGGTGGACGAGCCGGGTTCGAGTCCGGATCCCGAGTCCGGATCCGGATCCCGGGTCCGGATCCGGATCCCGGGTTCGGGTCCGGCTCCCGGGTCGCCCGCCCCGACGGTCGCCGAACGCCCCGTCAGCCCACGAGCAGTTGGCTGCGCAGGTCGCGGAGGTCCCGCCCGTCCAGGCCGAGGCCGGACTTCAGGTAGGCGTCGAAGGAGCCGAACTTCCGCTGCACCTCGTCGAATCCGGCGGCCAGGTACTCGGGCCGGACGTCCAGCAGCGGCTTGTAGATCGCCTGGTAGGCCGGCGGCAGCTGGGCGAGGGTGGCGGCGATCTCGGCGGCGCGGTAGGTGTTGCTGGCGAGGTAGTCGGCCTCGACGGTCTCGCGCGGCACGCCGAGCGCGGTGAGCAGCGCGGCGGAGGCCCAGCCGGTGCGGTCCTTGCCGGCGGTGCAGTGGAAGAGGACGTTCTCGTCGTTCCGCTCGACCAGGGAGTTGAGCACCGCGTGGTAGGCGGTGCGGGCACTGTCGGCGGAGACCATGGTGCGCTCGGCGTCGACCATGGCCTGGACGGCGGCCTGCGGGCTGGTCACGTTGAAAGCGCCGGTGTCGGCGACGCCGAGCACGTTGGCGTCGACGGCGGTGGCGCCGGCCGGGATGCGGTCGGGCGCGGCCTTCTGCTCGGCGGGGGTGCGCAGGTCGAAGACGGTGCGGACGCCGAGGCGGCGGAGCTTGGCGAGGTCCTGCTCGGTCAGCTTGGAGAGGTCGCCGGAGCGGTAGACGACGCCCGTCCGCACCCAGTGGCCGTCGGCGGTGCGGTAGCCGCCGGCGTCGCGGAAGTTGGGCGCGGAGGCGAGGTGCAGCGAGCGGTCGGCGACGACCAGCGGGGCGCCGCGGTCCGGGACGAGTTCGAAGTACCAGCGGTCGGCGGCGGGCAGGCCGGTGACGGTCACCGTGGCGTCGCCGGCACCCTTGGCGACGGGCTTGCGGTGGCGGATGTCGTCCGGGTCGGTGCCGGCGTAGACGGTGACGTTGCGGGCGCCGGGGGCCGTCCAGGTGAGGGTGAAGCTGCCGTCGGCCTGCTGGGTGGCGGTGGCCGCGGTGAACGGGATCGCGTGCCGCGTGACGACGGGGGCGGCGGCCGAGGTGCCGGCGGAGGCGGAACCGGCGGCCGGGGCGGCGACGGCCAGCGCGGGGGTGCCGAGGACGAGGGCGCCGGTGAGCGCCGCCGCCGCGGTCAGACGGGTGCGGGAGATGGTCATGGCCCGGCACGGTAGGCAGCACAGAGTGGTGGTCCATGGCCGCCGGATGGCGTGGCGGCAACAGTTTGTTGAACGTCCCGGAGAACACCTGTGCGCCCGACCGACCGCCGGCGCCCTACGGGAGGACAGGCGGTCGGTCGGGCAGGCGGGCAGGCGGACGGGCGGACGGGCAGGCGGACGGGCAGACGGTGGGTCAGGCGGTGAAGGCCTCCTGGTACCGCGCGGTGGCGATGGGGTGGCGGTCGAGGAGCGCCTCGGGCAGGTCGAAGGCGTCCACCAGAGCCAGGGCGTGACCGGCCAGGCGCCCGAAGGACCGTTCCTGCACGTCCGGAAGCGCCCCGGCCTGGGCTCCGGTAAGCCGACCGGCGGCCAGCAGAGTCGTCGCGTGATCGGCGATCCGGTCCAGGGTGAACAGCTGGTGCAGGTCGAGCAGCACGGCCCGGGTCGCCGGGTCGGCGGCGGTGTCGGCCCAGGCCAGCAGGGCGGCCCCGGCGTCGGACTCGGCCCGCGCGGTGACGGCGGTCAGGGCGTCGGGGGCGGCCGAGTTCCAGCGGCGCAGGCCGTCCCCGGCGGGTGCCGCCCGCAGCCGGACCCGGGCACGCGCCAACCGGAGCCGCCAGGCCACCCCCAACAGCGCCTGCCGAACGGCCGGGTCGGCCAGGTCACCCTCCGACGCACCCTCCTCCGACGCACCCTCCCCCGCCGGACCGTCGCCCGCCGGACCGTCGCCCTCCGGACCCTCCCCCTCCTCCAGGAGCAGCTCCGCCCCGGCCTTGGCCCAGAGCGCGAGGTTGTCACCCTCGGCGGTGATGGTGCCCTCGATGTCGGCGGCGAGCGCGGCGAGCCCGTTGACCGGCAACAGCCCCTGGGCACCGCAGCGTTCCCGGGCCTCGATGATGAGCGCTCGGGCCTGCCAGGTGGTCCAGCCCTTGGTGATGGCGACCTGACGCTCGGCGGCGGAGCGGTCGGCGGGGTCGGCCGGGTCGTGCCCGGCCCACCGGGCGACGGCGGCGCGGTGCAGCGCGGTCATCGCGTAGACGGTGGCGAGGCCGGCCAGCAGCGGCCCGTGATGGGTGCGCAGGCTCCACAGCGGGCGGCGGCGGTCCGGCCGGGTGTCCGAGATCTCGCGGTGGTGGGCGTAGCGGACGGCGGTGACCAGGGCGAGCCGGGCGCCGCCGACGGCGCTGGCGCTCATGCAGAGCTTGCCGACGGCGACCCGGCCGATCGCGGTGAGGAATCGTTTCCTCTTGCTGCCCAGCGCGCTGCTGAAGGTGCCGTCGTCGGCGAGCCGGCCGTGCGCACCCGTGAGCAGGGCCTCGCGCGGCAGGACCAACCGGTCGAAGGAGGTGAGGCAGTGGTCGACGGGGCTGCCGGGGCGCAGCGGCAGGGCGCGGACGGTGACGCCGGGCAGCGGACCGGCCTCGTCGGTGAGCGGGGCGTGGAAGAGGAAGATGCCGTGGTCGTGGCCGTCGACCCGCAGCCGGGCGGCGACCACGGCGGACTTCGGGCCGCCGGCCGGACCGGTGTTGGGCATGAACTTCCGGGCGCCGGGGTGGGGGGTGTGCAGGGTGAAGGTGCGGTCGGTGCGGTCGTAGTCGGCGACCGTCTCCAGGGCGGTGGCGTCGTTGCCGTGGGCGAGTTCGGTGCAGAGGAAGGTGCCCACCCGGTCCATCCGGAGGTACTCGTCGAGCGGACGCTTGGGGTCCGGGTCGTGGTCGAGCAGGCTTCCGAGGAAGAGGTTGTAGTGGATGCCGGCGAGCACGGTGAGCGCTCCGTCGACGGGGGCGGTCCACTCGTGCAGCGCGGCCAGCCGGACCGGGTCGGCGGCGAGTGCGGCGGCGTCCACGCGCTCGTCGAGCAGGCGCAGCCGCCGGTAGGAGTCGGCGATCCGGTCGGCGACGGAGCCGTCGGTCCACCGGTGCAGGGCCGGGTCGGCGGCCAGGGCGCGCCACGGGCGATGTCCGTGACCGCCGCCGCCGGGGCCGGGGCCGGGGCCGGGGCCGAAGAGCAGCCGGGTCAGCTCGGCCGTCACGGCTGTGGACGGGGTCACGGTGGTGGACGGCGTCGCGGATTCGGGGGAGGTGCGACGGCTGGGGATGGCGGTCATGCCATGCCTAAGAGGCCAATCATTCCGTCGGTAACGGCCCTGTGAGCTAGATCACCACATGATCGCCGACACCGACCGTCCGCCGGACTGTCACATCCGGGCGCCCTACCCCGTCTCCTTCTCGACAGCGGCCGGCCGTCACGGTCGGCAGGACGGACCGCCGCGGTCGGGCGGGCACGAGCAGGCACGCAAGGCACGCAAGGCACGCACGGACGAGCAGGGAGGACGGGACATGGCGCAGCGGATCACCATCATCGGCGGGGGCTTCGGCGGTCTGACGGCGGCGATCTCGGCGGCCGAGGCCGGCGCCGGGGTGACGCTCCACGAGGCACACCGGCGGCTCGGCGGCCGGGCCCGCACCAGCCAGGCGCCGTACCGGACCAACGAGGGCCCGCACGCCTTCTACCGGCACGGCCCGCACTGGGCGTGGCTGCGGCAGCGCGGGCTGGTCGGTCCGCTCGCCCGGGTCCCGCTGGGCGCGCTGCTGCGCACCCGCTACCGCCTCGACGGCCGGCTGCACGCGCTGCCGCCGCTCGCGCTGGCCCGGCTGGCGGCCCGTCGGGACGCTCCCGTCGGCCGGACGTTCCTGGGCTGGGCGACCGAGGTGGCGGGCGAGCGGACGGCGCGGGCCGCGGCCAACTTCGCGGCCGTCGCGACCTTCCACCACGCGCCGGGGCTGCTGTCGGCGGCGTTCACCCAGGAGCGGCTGCGCCGGGCCGCGAGCCTCCCCCCGGAGGCGGTGTACCCGGTGGGCGGCTGGCAGGCGGTGATCGACCGGATGACGGCGCGGGCCCGGGAGTTGGGTGTGCGGATCGAGACGGGTTCGCGAATGGCGGCCCTCCCGCCCACCAACAATCCGATCATCGTCGCGACGTCCCTGGAGTCGGCGCGCCTGCTGCTCGGCGACCCGGGCCTGTACGGGGAGAGCGGCCGGACGCTGCTGCTCGACGTGGCACTGCGGTCACGGCGCGGCGACGCCTTCTTCGTCTCGGACCTCGACGGCACCGGCTGGGTGGAGCGGTTCACCACCCAGGACGACAGCCTGGCGCCGGCCGGCGAACAGCTGGTCCAGGCCCAGCTCCCGCTCGCCCCGGGCGAGTCGAGGGAGTCGGGTCTGGCCCGGGCCGAGCAGCTGCTGGACCTGGGGTTCCCGGACTGGTCGGACCGTCTGCGCTGGCGCCGCGCCGCCGTGGCCGCCGGCCGCACCGGAGCCGTGGACCGCCCCGGCACCACCTGGCGCGACCGCCCGTCCGTCGACCGCGGTGACGACGTCTACCTCGTCGGCGACCAGGTCGCCGCACCGGGCGTGCTGAGCGAGGTCTCCTTCACCAGCGCCCTCGAAGCCGTCTCCCTCGCCCTCTCCCGCCGCCCCGCCCGCCAGTTCATCCACTGACGGGGCCCCGGCAACCGGCGGACGAGCGCGGGGACGAGCGGTGGCCCGGGGCCGCCGCCGTAAGGGCCTCGCTAGTCGGTAAGGGTGACGGGGTCGGTGGGGCCGGTGGGGCCGGTGGGGTCGGGGGAGGTGGCGGGGGCTGTGGGGTCGGCGCCGGTGCGGAGGACGGCCTGGTCGCCGTGGGGGCCGTAGAGGTGGAGGATCTCGACGGCTTCGCCCCCGGCCGGGCCGAACCAGTGCGGTTCGGCGGTGTCGAACTCGGCGGCCTCGCCGGGGTGGAGGGTGAGGTCCCGGTCGCCGACGAGGAGGCGGAGCTCGCCGGCGAGGACGTAGAGCCACTCGTAGCCGACGTGGCTGACGAGTCTGGGCTCGCGCGGGGCGAGGACCTGCTTGAAGACCTGCACCCGGCCCGGGTACTGGGTGAGCGGGACGAGGACGCTGCCGGCGTCCCGGTGGCGGGGCTGGAGGTGGAGGCGGGGGTCGCCGGTCGCGGGGGCGTCGATCAGGTGGTCCAGGGCGACGCGGTGGGCGCGGGCGAGCGGGATCAGCAGGTCGAGAGTGGGGCGGCGGAGGCCGGACTCCAGGCGGGAGAGGGTGCTCACCGAGACCCCCGTGGCGGCGGCGAGCGCCTCCAGGGTGAGGCCGCGGCCGAGGCGCAGCGCGCGCAGCCGGGGACCGATGGCGGCGATGACCCCGGCGACGTCCTCGGTCGCGGCCGGTGTGGTGTCCGCCGCCGCGGCGGCGGGTACGGAGGGGGCGGCGGCATCGGGGCGCTCGGTGGGGGTGGAACGG
>JOHN01000019.1 GCA_000719695.1 Streptomyces sp. NRRL F-6131 | reverse complement strand
CGGCGGGGGGACGGGAGGGGCATCGGGTGGCGGGCTCGGGCGGTCAGCCCTGCGGGGGGCGGCGCAGGGCGTAGCCGATGCCGCGCACGGTGTGGATCAGCTTGGGCCCGTGGCTGGGCCCGGAGTCGAGCTTGCGGCGCAGGTAGGAGATGTAGGACTCGACGATCGAGAGGTCGCCGCCGAAGTCGTAGGCCCAGACGTGGTCGAGGATCTGCGCCTTGGAGACCACCCGGCCGACGTTGGCCATCAGGTAGTGCAGCAGCTTGAACTCGGTCGGGGAGAGCGCGACGACGACGCCGCCGCGGGTCACCTCGTGCGCCGTCGGGTCGAGGACGAGGTCGGCGACGATCAGCCGGCCGTCCTCGGCCGGCCCGCCGGAACGGCGCAGGATGGCGCGGATCCGGGCGATCAGCTCCTCCAGGCTGAACGGCTTGGTGACGTAGTCGTCGGCGCCCGCGGCGAGGCCCTGGACCTTGTCGCCGACGCCGTCCTTGGCGGTGAGGAAGAGCACCGGCAGGTGGTCGCCGGGGTGGCCGTGCCCGGGCCCGGCGATGAGGCCGCGGCTGGTCTGCTCGCGGAGCCGCTCGACGACGGTGAAGCCGTCGAGGTCGGGGAGCATCACGTCCAGGACGACCAGGTCGGGGCGGTCGGCGGCGATCAGTTCGAGCGCCTCGGCGCCGCTGGCGGCGGAGGCCACCCGGAAGCCGGAGAAGCGCAGCGAGGCGGACAGCAGCTCGCGGATGTTCGGTTCGTCGTCGACAACGAGGAGGTAGGCCTCCCCCTGGCCGCCGCTGTTCACCGCCGATGTTCCTGGTGTCGACACAGTGCCTTGCACGGGGGTTCCGCCTCCCGGTCGGACGATGGCGTTCAGCTTGAGGCTAGCTCGGGGAGGCTATGGGCCATCGATGAATGTTGGATTAACACCTTATCGGGCGGTTTTGTACGGAGGGACCCGCAGGTCCGGCCTCGATGGTGTGCGCACCGCCGCGGCGGTGCTCCGGCGCAGGTCGGCGGGGTGGTGCGCGGCCCGGCCCCCGGAGGATGTCGGGCCGGGCCGCGCGGGCTTCCGGGCGGCCGGTCAGCCGCCGGACGCCGTCCGGGAGCCCCTGCCGGGGCCGCCGCCGAAGCCGCCGAACCCGGCCCCGCCGGCCCCGGACCCGGTGCCGCCCTCGACCAGCTGGGTCGCGGCGTAGCCGCCGTCGGCGGGGGTGCCGACCACGGTGACGCTCTGGCCGGGCCGGAGGTCGCCGACCGTGCCCTCCTTGGTGAGCTGCACCTTGGTGGAGTCGCCGGTGGTCACCTTGACGGTGTTGCCGTTGGCGTCGGTCAGGTAGACGGTGGTGCCGTCCACGGCCTTGACGGTGCCCCGGGTGAAACCGCCCTGCCCGCCCTGCCCGCCCTGCCCGGCGCCGCCGCCCTGACCGCCCTGACCGTTGCGGCGGTTGCCGGCGGCGCCGCTCGCCGCCGTCCGCGGCTGCTGCGCCCCGGCGGCGGCCGTCCGGCCGGACCCGCCGGCCGCCTTGGTGGAGCCCTGGTCCCGCTGGTACCAGGCCCCGCCGGCGAAGGCCGCCGTGGCGATCACCGCGCCCGCCAGGACCAGCGACACCCAGGGCAGCCGACGGCGCGGCGGTGCGGCCAGCTCGGCGCTGACGTCCCGGGCGTCCGGCGCGGTGGAGAGCAGGAGGACCTGCTCGGCGGGGGTGCGCGGCTCGATCTCGTGGCTCATGGTGTGCGGTCCTTGGTCACTCGTGGCGGAGGGCGTCGATCGGGCGCAGCGAGGCGGCCCGGTTGGCGGGGTAGCTGCCGAAGAACAGGCCGATGGCGACGGCGATGCCGAAGGCACCGAGCACCGACTCGGGGATCACCACCGGCTCGATGCCGACGATCCTGAAGTGCGCGCCGACGATCCCGACCAGCACGCCCAGCCCGGCGCCCACCACCGACAGCAGGGTGGCCTCGGTGAGGAACTGCCCGAGGATGACGCCGCGCGGGGCGCCGAGCGCCTTGCGGATGCCGATCTCCCTGGTCCGTTCGGTGACGGTGACCAGCATGATGTTGGTGATGCCGATCCCGCCGACCAGCAGCGAGATCGCGGCCACCGCGCCGAGCAGCACGGTGAAGGTCCTCGTGGTCGACTCCCGGGCGCTGAGCAGCGAGGCCTGGCTGCTGATCCGGAAGTCCGCCCTGGCCGGGTCGGCGATCGCGTGGGTGCCGAGCAGGATCCGGGTGATCTCGGACTGGGCCGCGGCCGTGCTGTCCGCCGAGTCCGCCTGCACCATGATCTGGTTGACCGAGCCGAAGCCGGTGAAGGCGTTCTGCACGGTCGGCAACGGCGCGATCAGCACGTCGTCCGGGTCGGTGAAGCCGCTGCCGCCCTTGGCCTTGAGCACGCCGACCACGGTGAACGGGGTGCCGCCCACGGTCACCGACCGGCCGACCGGGTCGGCGTCGGCGAAGAGCTGCTTCGCCGTGGTCGCCCCGAGCACGGCCACCTTGCGGGAGCCCAGCACGTCGTCCTGGGTGAAGTACTCGCCGCGCTCGATCCGCTGGTTGGCGGTCTCGAAGTACGCCGGGTAGGTGCCGACGATCGAGCCGGGGCTGTACGCGATGTCCCCGGCCAGGGCGGTGCCGCTCGCGGTCACCACCGGCGCCACCGACCGGACGGCGCGCGGGTCCGCCCCGGTGGCCAGCGCCCGGGCGTCGGCGACGGTCAGCTTCTTGGCGGTGCCCGCGGAGCGCGCGCCGCCGGAGGGGGAGCCGGCCGTGACGGTCAGCGCGTTGGTGCCGAGCGAGGTGATCGACTCCTTGACCGCGACCGAGGAGCCGTTGCCGACGGCCAGCAGCAGGATCACCGCGGCGACGCCGATCAGCACCCCCAGCACGGTGAGCGCGGAGCGGACCTTGTTGGCGGCCAGGCCGCCGGCCGCGAAGCGGAGGGTCTGCCAGACGATCACGCGGGCACCTCCGCCCGGTGCGGCACCGGCGGCGGCCCGTCGACCGGCGCCCGCCGGACGTCCGCGACGATCGCGCCGTCCACCAGCCGCAGCACCCGCTTGGCGTGCCGGGCGACCTCGTCCTCGTGGGTGATCAGCACGACCGTGCGGCCGGTGGCGTTGAGACCGTCGATCAGGGCGAGCACCTCGTCGGTGGAGCGGCTGTCCAGGTTCCCGGTGGGCTCGTCGGCGAGCAGCATCGCGGGCGCGGTGACCAGCGCCCGGGCCACCGCGACGCGCTGCTGCTGGCCGCCGGAGAGCTCGTTGGGGCGGTGCCCGGCGCGCTCGTCCAGGCCGACCAGGGAGAGCGCGGCGAGCGCCCGGCGGCGGCGCTCGGCGGCCCGGACGCCCGCGTAGGCGAGCGGCAGCTCGACCTGGGCGAGCGCGGTGGTGCGGGGGACGAGGTTGAAGGACTGGAAGACGAAGCCGATCTTGCGGTTGCGCACCAGCGCGAGCTGCTGCTCGTCCAGGTGGCCGACGTCGGTGCCGTCCAGCAGGTAGTGGCCGGCGGTCGGCACGTCGAGGCAGCCAAGGATGTTCATCAGGGTGGACTTGCCGGAGCCGGAGCTGCCCATCACGGCGACGTAGTCGCCCTGCTCGATGTCCAGGTCGACGCCCAGCGGGGCGCCGGTGGCCGGGTCGTCCGGGCCGCGCAGCGCGTGCACGGTGGCGTCGCCGTGGCCGTAGGACTTGGTGAGGCGGCGGATCCGGATCACCGGCGGGGGCGTGTCGGGGCGGGCCGCCCGCGCCGGGCCGGTGCCCGGCCGGGTCGGGAGGTGGCGGCGGGGCATCAGCGGCCACCGCCCCGGCCGCCGCCCGTGCCGCCCGTGCCGCCGCCGAACCCGGCCACGCCCGCACCGCCGGCCCGGCCGCCCTGGCCGCCCTGGCCGCCGTTGACACCGGGGAAGGAGCCGTTGGGGAAGCCGTTGGAGCCGCTGGTGGAGGCCAGTTCGACCTTGTCGCCCTCGCTCAGCCCGGTGAGCACCTGCACGGTGGTGTCGCCCTCGACGCCGACGCCGACGGTGACCCGCTCGGTGCTGCCGTCCGGGTGGACCAGGGTGGCCGTGCGGCTCGCACCGGTGCCGGACAGGGCCGCGGTGGGTAGCGAGAGGGCGTTGTCCGCCTCTCCGGTGACCACCGAGACCGTCGCGCTGAGGCCGGTCCGCAGGGTGGCGGTGTCCCCGGAGATCTGGAGCGTCGCCGCGTACTGGACGGCGGCCGTGCCACCGCCGGACCCGCTCACCGGCAGCGGGCTGACCGACAGCACCGTGGCGTTGAACTTCTTGTCGGACTGCGCGTTCAGGGTGACGGTGGCCGCCTCGCCCTTCTTGAGCTTGAGCGAGTCCAGCTCGGAGAAGTTCGCGGTGACCTGCATCCCGGTCGGATTGGTCAGCACGATGAAGCCGCTGGGCGCGGTGGCGGAGCTCCCCGTCGCCTTGGTGCCGCTGCCGGAGGACCCGCCACCGGTCGCGCCGACCGTGTCCCCGGCCCTGGCCGCCACCGAGGCGACCGTGCCGTCCACCGAGGCGGTGAGCGTCGTCCCGGCCAGCGCCGTCCGGGCGTTGGAGAGGTTGGTCTGCGCGGTGGCGAGCTGCTGCTCGGCCTGGGCGACCGCCGCCTCGTCCACCTTGGTGGTGGTGACGGTGGTGGTCTGCGGCTCGGGGACGGCGGGCGGCGCCGGCGGGACGGTGGCCTGCGCGGACGGGGCGGTCTGCCCGGACGGATCGGCCGGCGGGGCGGACGCGCTGCTCCCGCCCGCCCCGCGGCCGCTCGTGCCGGTCCCGCCGGACGTACCGCCGCCCGAGGAGCCCGAGGAGCCCGACGGGCCCGCCGCGCCGTTGACCCTGGCCGGCAGCTGCTGGACGGTCGTGGTGGTGACGCCCGCCCGGGCCTTGGTCAGATTGACCGAGGCGGTGTTCAGCGCGGCCTGCGCGGCGTCCACCTGCTGCTGGGCCGCGGTGGTGTCGACGGTGGCGAGCACCTGCCCCTTGGTCACCTGGTCGCCGACCGCCACCTTGACGGCGGTGAGCCGCCCACCGGTGGTGAAGTCCTGGGCGGCGTCGGTGGGCGAGGCCAGGGTGCCGGTTCCGGACACCGTGGCCAGGACCGTGCCCTTGGTCACGGCCGCCGTCCGGACCGGGGCCCTGACGGCCGTGGCGCCGGTGCCGTCGTCCAGCACGGTGTACGCCAGGGCGGCGGCACCGAGCAGGGCCACACCGAGCGCGGAGTTGACGAGGACGGCACCTCGCCGTCGCGGGAACACCTTCATGGCGGACAGCTTCCCGGGGCGCCCTTGCACCGTCCTGGGCGCCACCTGGGAGAAGGCTGACCGGTCGAACCGGGCATTTGCCGTGCTCCGGCCCGCCGCGGGCTCCCGCTTGGCGGGCACCGGGCGAGCCGTTGACCGATCTCCCAGCCGTCTCCCAGGGATCCCCAGGCACTCCTGATCCACCGGCCCCGGCACGGGCCGCCCGGGCCCGGGAACGCCGCGGCGGAGCGGGCGGCCGCCCGGGCCGTCCCGCTCCGCCGCTCCCGACGTGACCCGCGTGACCGAGGTGGCCGACGCGGCAGGGGTGCGGGGCCTACAGCTCCTTGCGGAACGCCTCCGCCACCGCGAGGAAGATCGAGTTGCCCTCGACCTCGCCGATCGAGATCCGCACGCCCTCCGGGAACGGCCGGACGATCACGCCGGCCTCGGCGCACGCGGCCGCGAAGTCCTGCGAGCGCTCGCCCAGCTCCAGCCAGACGAAGTTGGCCTGCGAGTCCGGGATCTCCCAGCCCTGGGCGCGCAGCGCGGCCACGACCCGGCCCCGCTCCTCGACCAGCGCGTCCACCCGGACCATCAGGGCCTCCTCGGCGCGCAGCGAGGCGACGGCGGCGTCCTGGGAGAGCTGGGTGACGCCGAACGGCACCGCGGTCTTGCGCAGGGCGGCGGTCACCGGCTCGTGCGCGATCGCGAAGCCGACCCGCATCCCGGCCAGGCCGTAGGCCTTGGAGAAGGTGCGCAGCACGCAGACGTTCGGGCGGTTCCGGTAGAGGTCTATGCCGTTGGGCACCTCGGGGTCGCGGATGAACTCGATGTACGCCTCGTCGACGACGATCAGCACCTCGGCCGGGACGGCGTCCAGGAAGCGCTCCAGCTCGGCGCGGTGGATCACGTTGCCGGTGGGGTTGTTGGGGTTGCAGACGAAGATCAGCCGGGTCCGCTCGGTGATCGCGGCCAGCATCGCGTCCAGGTCGTGGTCCCCGCCGGCGGTGAGCGCCACCGGGACGGGGGTCGCGCCGGCGATCTGGGTGATGATCGGGTACGCCTCGAAGGAGCGCCAGGCGAAGATCACCTCGTCGCCGGGGCCGGCCGTGGAGAGGATCAGCGACTGGGCGACGCCGACCGAGCCGGTGCCGGTGGCGATGTGCTCGGCCGGGACGTCGAAGTGCTTGGCCAGCTCGGCGGTCAGCTCGGTGGCGGCCATGTCCGGGTAGCGGTTGAGCTTGCCGGCCGCCACGACCGCCGCCTCCAGCACGCCCGGGAGCGGCTCGTACGGGTTCTCGTTGGACGACAGCTTGTACGCGTCGGCGCCCGCCGGCTTGCCGGGCTTGTAGGTGGGGATGCCGTCCAGGCTCGGCCTGAGGCGGGGGCCCTGTGCTGCGGTCACGGTCGGTCTCCTTCGGTCTTTCCGCTGCGTTCGCCCGCCACGGTCGGGGTCACCGCCGTGCCCGGGCAGTCGGAAACGCTCGCGGTTCCACCCCGGTCGGGTGCCCTGAACGATACCGACCGCACTCACCCGTAGGGGTGAGATGCCCGGCCGGGTTACAGGCGCAGATCAGCCATTCTGCTGGGTTCCTTTGGCACATGTCAGAGGTAAACCGCCTGGTTTCGTACGGGGATCGAAGGGGCGCACGCGGGCTCACTCATGGAGAAACGTATCTCCACAGGCTCCCAATGCGCCGGTCACAGACCCTTGTCAGGAGCCATACGATCGGTCCGCCATGACAGCAGCAGCCAACCAGAGCGGTCGGCGACCCACCACCTCACGGCGTCTGGAGCGGGCCGGCATCCGGGATGTGGCAGCAGCCGCCGGAGTGTCGATCACCACCGTCTCCGACGCGCTGAACGGGAAGGGCCGCCTGCCCGACGAGACCAGAAGCCGGGTGCGCGAAGTCGCCGAGCGCCTCGGCTACCGCCCCTCGGCGGCCGCCCGCACCCTGCGCACGGGACGGTCCGGCCTGATCGGGCTGACCGTCACGACCTACGGCGAAGAGCCGTTCACCTTCACCGAGTTCGCCTACTTCGCCGAGATGGCCCGGGCCGCCACCAGCGCCGCCCTGGGCCGCGGCTACGCCCTGGTGGTGCTGCCCGCCTCCTCCCGGCACGACGTCTGGGGCAACATCGCCCTGGACGGCACCGTGGTGATCGACCCGCCCGACCAGGACCCGCTGGTCAGCGAGCTGTACCGGTCCGGCATCCCGGTGGTCAGCGACGGCAAGCCGGGCAACTGCCCGGTCACCGCCTGGGTGGACAACGACCACGAGGCCGCCGTGCTCGGCATCCTCGACCACCTCTCCGAGGCCGGCGCCCGCCGGATCGGCCTGCTCACCGGCACCAGCACCGACACCTACACCCGGCTCTCCACCGAGGCCTACCTCGGCTGGTGCGCCAAGGTCGGCCAGGAGCCGGTCTACGAGACCTACCCCGCGCACGACCCGGCGGCCGGCGCGGTCGCCGCCGACCGGCTGCTCGCCCGCCCCGACCGGCCGGACGCCGTCTACGGCCTCTTCGACCCCAACGGCACCGACCTGCTCGCCGCCGCCCGCCGCTACGGCATGCGGGTGCCGGACGACCTGCTGCTGGTCTGCTGCAGCGAGAGCGACGTGTACGCCACCACCGAGCCGCCCATCACCACCCTGTCGCTCAAGCCGCGGCGGATCGGCACCACCGTGGTGAACCTCCTGATCGACGCCATCGAGGGAGTGGACTCCGGCACCGGCGTCGACATCGCCCGGCTCTTCCCGCCGCGCTTCCGCACCGCCGGCACCGGTCCGCCGCCCGGCACCCTGATGCCCACCGAACTCATCGTCCGCGCCTCCTCGCAACGGCGGAGCCCGCGCACCACGGTCAGCCCGCCCCGCCCGCCGGGCGAGGTGTGACCCCGGGACCGCCCCCCCGCGGGTGCGGTCCGGCCATGCCGAGTCGGGACAAAACGGACCTGACGGACCGCTCGGCTGACGCTCCGGAGGATTGGATACCCACCAGGTGACGACGCCGGGAGAGTGGTCTTCCTATGATGGGCGAATGACACCCGAGGACCGCTTCCCCGGGCCTGAACACCCGGACTCAGGCCCACGCCACCAGCCGGACCTCGACGTGCTGCCCTACGGCACCTATTACGAACCGGACGCCGCCGCGGGCTACTCGCCGGCCGGCTACGAGGCCGAGACCTACAGCGGCTACGGCGGCGCCCGCTACCTCGAACAGCACTGGCCGGCCACCGGCCCCGACCAGGGGCACACCGTGCACGCCCCCGGCGCGCAGGACGCCCCCGGCGGCCACCCCGGCCTCAACGGGCACACCGGGCACGCCGGTTACGAGCCCACCCTGCCCGACCACCCCTCCCCCGCGCACGGCGGCCACCCCGGGCCCGGACCGCAGAACGACGACCCGCCGACCATCGAGCTCGGCCCCCCGCTCGCCGAACCCGGCCTGCCCTACCACCCGTACCCGGCCCCCGGCCCGGGCGAGCCCCCCGGCCCGCTCTACGTCGTCGGCGACGTGCACGGCTACCTCGACGAGCTCCGCACCGAGCTGCGCCACCAGGGCCTCATCGACGCCGACGGCCACTGGTCCGCCGGCCGCTCCCGGATCTGGTTCCTCGGCGACTTCACCGACCGCGGCCCGGACGGCATCGGCGTCATCGACCTGGTCATGCAGCTCGCCGCCGAGGCGGCCGCGGCCGGCGGCTACTGCCGTGCCCTGATGGGCAATCACGAACTGCTCTTCCTGGGCGCCTCCCGGTACGGCGACGAACCCGTCCAGTCCACCGCGGGCACCGCCTCCTTCCTCGCCGCCTGGCGGCTCAACGGCGGCCAGCAGAGCGACCTGGACCGCCTGGAGGCGCACCACATCAGCTGGCTCTCCCGGCTCCCGGCGATCGCCCTGGAAGACGGCCACCTGCTGCTGCACTCCGACACCACGGCGTACCTGGAGTACGGCGAGTCCATCCCCGAGGTCAACGACGCCGTCCACGACCTGCTCGCGGACGAGGGCGTCGACGAGTGGTGGGACTGCTTCCGCCGCTTCACCAAGCGCTTCGCCTTCCGCGGCGACGCCGGCCCGACGGCCGTCCGCGAGCTGCTGGACACCTACGGCGGCACCCGCGTCGTGCACGGGCACAGCCCGATCCCGTACCTCACCGGCGCGGTGCACGCCGACGACGGCATGCCGCCGCACGTCCCCGGCCCGTACGTCTACGCGGACGACCTGGCCGTCGCCATGGACGGCGGCGTCACCATGGAGGGCCGGCTGCTGGTCGCCCGCCTGCCGATCTGAGCCGCGCGCCACGCCCGGTCCGCCCTCCGGAGCGGACCGGGGGCGACACGCGCCGGAACGCCGCACCGTTCACCACATGTGACGGACCGTCGACCGAACGCGCGTTCCCGGCGCCCGGGCGGTCGCGCACGCGCACCCCGGGGCGCGAAATTCCGGTAAGTCACTGTTGACCCGGCCGCACCCACCCCTACCATCGGGGGCACACCACACCCGGCCGCCCGTCCGGCGGCCCGACTCCCGCGCCCCGCCCCGTGCCCGTGCCCGTGGGCGGAGCGTCCGGGGCTTTGCATGAACGGGGTCCCCATGAACGACGCCCCGCACCTGCTCGCCGAGGACCGCCCGGAGTTCCAGCGCCTCCTCGACGAAGCACTGCGCGACGACACCCTCCGCACCGTCCTGCGCGCCCCCGGCGCGCCCACCCCCGACGACCTGCGCAGCCGCGCCCTCACCGAGGCCGACGCCGTCGCCGCCCCGGCGGCCACCGAGTACCAGCACTACCTGCGGCTGCGCGAGAGCCTGCGCGCCACCCCACCGGCCCCCGGCCCACCGGGCGAGCCCACCGCCCCCGCGCTGCTCACCCAGCTGCGGTCGGCGAACGGCGGCGCCGGACTGCTCCCGGTGCTCACCGTCCTCACCCCGATCCTCGCCTGGGCGGCCGCGCTGGTCCTGCTGCTGCTCGGCTACGCCCTGCGCGCCGCCGACCCGGACATCGCCCTGGGCCGTTCCCTGCTCACCGCCGGGTGGCTCGCCCTCGCCGCCGGGGCGGCCGCGATGGCCGTGGGCATCGTCGGCCTGATCCTCACCGCCCTCCGGGACGGCGCCGCCCCGCCCGTGGTGCCCGTCCCGCCCGGCACCGACCCGGACCTCGCCGCCGAGCTCGACGACGCCCGACGCGACTGGCAGCGCGCCCTCCGCGACCGGGCCCTCGTCCCGCACCTCACCGCCGCCGCCCGGGCCGGCGGCCCGCCGGCCTTCACCGGCCGGGACGACACCTGACCGCCCCGGTCGGCGCGCCGGCGCCCCGGCGATCCTTGACCAATGCCGTCTTGATGACGGCCGCCGGCTGCCGGATCGTGGAGTGCGCAACCGAACCGCACCTCTCCCGTCTGGAGCCGCACCATGACCGCCCTCCGTGTGAAGGCCTTCGACCACCTCGTGCTCAACGTCGGCGACGTCGAGCGCTCGCTGGCGTTCTACGGCGGCCTGCTCGGCCTGGAGCCGGTCCGGGTCGACGAGTGGCGCGCCGGCAAAGTCTCCTTCCCGTCCCTGCGGGTCACCCCCGAGACGATCATCGACCTGATGTCCCGCCCGCGCGGCGAGTCCAACGTCGACCACATCTGTCTCACCGTCGAGCCGCTCGACTGGCAGCAGGTCGTCGACTCCGGCACCTTCACCGTCCTGGAGGGCCCGGTCCCCCGCTACGGCGCCCGCGGCAACGCCATGTCCATCTACGTCCAGGACCCGGACGGCAACACCGTCGAACTCCGCTGGTACCCCGAGGACGCCGCCTGACCCCAGGCCCGTCACCGGAGCGGCAGCATCCCGCGACCGAGGCCGGATCTCCTTGCACACCATGGGGTCCGGGCCTCGGTCGTGGCTCTTCCGAAGGCCCCCGGGCCGATCCGATCCCCAGTTACACAGTAGTGACGATCGCATGATGGTGAGTGGACGAATCTCCTGAGAGGATCTCCACATCGCAGCTGCCGCCTCCGCGAGAACGCGGGGGGCCGCCTCCGCGCACAGCTGCCGTTCGTTCGTCCCCGGGGGAGACCACTCATGCTTTCGCGCTCGCTGACCCGCCGTTCCCGCCTGCTCGCCGCGGCCACCCTGATCGCCGCCACGGGCACCACCGTGCTCGTCCCGGCGACCGCGTTCGCCGACACCCCGCCGGCCGCCGTCGCCCCGGCCGTGGACGCGCCGGCCGAGAAGGCGACCGCGAGCACCGCCAAGCCCCTGGCCGCGACCCTGGAGACCACTCCGGGGCAGCCGCCCATGACGCGCGGCGGCAGCGGCACGACCATGAAGCTGACCGTCACCAACAGCTCCGCCGAGGAGCAGCAGTACCACCCGGCGGTCTCCGTCGCCCCCGTGGGCTCCGCGACGAACAGCTGGAGCTGGATCGAGTTCAGCGCGAAGGAGATCTCGGGCCCGGCGACCTACGGCCTGCGTACTTTCGGGGCCAACGGCTTCACGGGCTACGTCGTGCCCAAGAACGGCATGGCGAGCAGGACCTTCACCGTCCCGGCCGGCACGACCTACAGCTGGGAGGTCACCGTCCAGGTGCGGGCCGCCCTGCCCGCGGACAACACCGCCGTGAAGGTCACGCTGCTGAACGACCGGGACAACAGCACCAACAGCGCGCCGGTCACCCTTCCGGTCGCCGCCCCCACCGGAGCCCTGCTCCAGCAGTTCAGCCCCTCCTCCGGCACGGTCGAGTTCGACAAGCCGTGGGAGACCGACCTCGGCCTGTTCAACAACGGCGCCGCCATCACCTCGCCGATCACCCCGACGCTGCGGTACCCCACGAACGACGTCGTCCTCAAGCTGGACGTGCAGCAGCCGGACGGCTCCTGGGCGGCGGTACCGGGCTCGAACAACGTCTGGCAGCTGCCGCCGGTGGCCGGTGGTCTCGCCAAGGGGGCGAGCCACCACTACAAGGCCCGGCTCTCGCTCGACGGCTCCACCGGGTCCGCGACCAACTCCACCGAGTGGCTCGGCCTCCTGCCGGACACCGACCAGGGCCCGGTCGACGTCGCCGAGGGCGCCCTGGTGAGCGTGCACGCCTACCGCGCCACGCCCACCCCGCAGCCCGAGCCGACCCCGACGGCGACCACCCCGGCCCCGACCACCACGCCGACCGCGGCGCCGACCGACGCCCCGAGCACCGCCCCGGTCGGGACCCCGACCACCACGCCGACCACCGCCCGGCCCGCCGCGACCACGCCGGCCGCCGCCCCGGTCACCTCCCCGACCCCGACCGCGACCGCCGACACCAAGGTCGTCGCGGCGGCGTACACCTCCGGGAACCGGGCCGCCACCACGACCACCACCGCGGCCACCGGCACCACCGGCGCGACCGGCACCACGCTGGCCTCGACCGGGGCCGGCGACTCCGGCGCCATGTTCGGCACCGCCGGCGCCCTGGTGCTGCTCGGCGCCGGCGCGGTCTTCTACGCCAAGCGCCGCCGCACCCAGGCCCAGGACTGATCCGGCGCCCGGTGCCCCGGACGGCGGAGGCCGTCCGGGGCACCGGCCGTTTCCGGTCCCGACCACGACGGGGCGGACCCGCGACTCCCCCCTTCGGGCCGCGGGGCCGCCCCGTCGCTCCGGTGAACCGGCTCAGTCGGCTCAGTCGGCCAGCGGCAGGTAGACGCGGTTGCCCTGGGCGGCGAACTCGGCGGACTTCTCGGCCATGCCGGCCAGGGCGTCGGCGCCGTAGCCGGACTCGACGGCGGTCGAGCCGTCGCCGTGCTCGTCGCGGATCTTCTGGGAGATCTTCATCGAACAGAACTTCGGACCGCACATCGAGCAGAAGTGGGCGGTCTTGGCCGGCTCGGCGGGCAGCGTCTCGTCGTGGAACTCGCGGGCCGTCTCCGGGTCGAGGGCCAGGTTGAACTGGTCCTCCCAGCGGAACTCGAAGCGGGCGTCGGACAGCGCGTCGTCCCACTCCTGGGCGCCGGGGTGGCCCTTGGCGAGGTCCGCGGCGTGCGCGGCGATCTTGTAGGTGATGACGCCGGTCTTCACGTCGTCCCGGTTGGGCAGGCCCAGGTGCTCCTTGGGCGTGACGTAGCAGAGCATCGCGGTGCCCCACCAGGCGATCATCGCGGCGCCGATGCCCGAGGTGATGTGGTCGTAGCCGGGCGCGACGTCGGTGGTGAGCGGGCCCAGGGTGTAGAACGGGGCCTCGTCGCAGATCTCCTTCTGGAGATCCATGTTCTCCTTGATCTTGTGCATCGGGACGTGGCCCGGGCCCTCGATCATCACCTGGACGTCCTTGGCGCGGGCGATCCGGCCCAGCTCGCCCAGGGTCTGCAGCTCCGCGAACTGCGCCTCGTCGTTGGCGTCGGCGATCGAGCCGGGGCGCAGGCCGTCACCGAGCGAGAAGGTGACGTCGTAGCTCGCGAGGATGTCGCAGAGCTCCTCGAAGTTGGTGTAGAGGAAGTTCTCCCGGTGGTGCGCCAGGCACCAGGCGGCCATGATCGAGCCGCCGCGCGAGACGATGCCGGTCTTCCGGCGGGCGGTCAGCGGCACGTAGCGCAGCAGCACGCCGGCGTGGACGGTCATGTAGTCGACGCCCTGCTCGCACTGCTCGATGATCGTGTCGCGGTAGACCTCCCAGTTCAGGTCCTCGGCCCGGCCGTCGACCTTCTCCAGCGCCTGGTAGAGCGGCACCGTGCCGATCGGCACGGGGGAGTTGCGCAGGATCCACTCGCGGGTGGTGTGGATGTTGCGGCCGGTGGAGAGGTCCATGACGGTGTCGGCGCCCCAACGGGTGGCCCAGGTCATCTTCTCCACCTCCTCCTCGATCGAGGAGGTGACCGCGGAGTTGCCGATGTTGGCGTTGATCTTCACCAGGAAGTTGGTGCCGATGATCGACGGCTCGACCTCGGGGTGGTTCACGTTGACCGGGATGACGGCGCGGCCGCGGGCCACCTCGTCGCGGACGAACTCGGGCGCCAGGCCCTCGCGCAGGGCGACGAACTCCATCTCGGGGGTCACCACGCCGCGCTTGGCGTAGGCGAGCTGGGTGACCGCGACGCCGTCGCGGCCGCGCAGCGGGCGGCGCGGCCGGCCGGGGAAGACCGCGTCGAGGTTGCGCAGGTTCCCGCCGCGCGGCGAGGTGTGCTTGATGCCGTCGTCCTCGGGGCGCGCCTCGCGGCCGTCGTACTCCTCGACGTCGCCGCGCTGGCGGATCCACGGGTCGCGCAGCGCGGGCAGGCCGCGGCGGACGTCGGGCTCGTAGGCCGGGTCGGTGTACGGCCCGGAGGTGTCGTACAGCGGGACGGTCTTCTCGTTGGTGAGCACGACCTCGCGGTACGGGACACGGAGGTCGGGACGGGATCCCTCGCGGTAGGCCTTGCGCCAGGCGGGGGTGGGGTAGCCGGTGCCGGCGCTGGTCACGGCGCCGCTGCGGTCGGAGGGCGACTGGGCAGACTGCGGCTGTGTCTCAAAGCTGGTCATACGACCTTCAACTCCCTACGCCGGCATTACCCGGTCAGGTTCCTGCGGTCGACGCAGCCTCCGGTCCGTCCTCGACGTACCGTTCAGCGCCCTCTCAGCCCGGTGCTCCGAGCTCCCGCGTCCGCAGGCGGTGTTGCCCGCGCATGACGTCCAACACCGTAGCGAGCCGATCGCCGGAGGTCCAGAGGGGGTCCCCGCGGGAGAACGGCGAGGTCCGGACGGTGAACGTGGGGCGCGGGGGCGTCCGGCCGGGCAGACTGGCTCCGGAGCGGACGAGTCGAGGGAGGTCGGCGTGGTCGGGAGCACGGGGCGGGTCACCGGGGCGGTCGGCGCGGGGTTGGTGGGCGAGGTGATGGTGCACGTCCCGGAGCGTCAGGGCACCGAGGCGTTCCTCGCCTACCTGGCCGTGCCGGGGGACCGGCTGGTGGTGGGGACGCCCGTGGTGGTGATCGAGTACCAGCCGCCGAGGACCGTCTACGTGGCGCCGATCGGCCCCTGAGGGTCCGGCCGGCCGGACCCCGGGAGCCCCGGCCGGACCGCCCGTGACGGTCCACGGACCGTCCCGTGACGACCTTGTGACGGCCCGTCATGTCACCTCCCTTTCGCCGCGATCGACCCGGGCGGACAATCCGATGCGGCGCATCTCCTGCGCCGGAAGGGGGAGTTGAACCATGGGATTCGTCATTGCCGGGGCGGTCGCCGCGGTACTGATCTTCGGGATCACGCTCTTCAAACTCATGTGGCGGGTGGCCGAGCCGAACGAGGCGCTGATCATCTCCGGCTCCCGCCACCGCACCGAAGGGGTCGGCGACGGCCTGGGCTTCCGGATCGTCACCGGCCGGGGGACCTTCGTCACTCCGGGCCTGCAGGGGGTCCGGCGGCTCTCGCTGGACCTCAACGAGGCCGAACTGAACGTCGAGTGCGTCACCACGCAGGGCATCCCGGTCCGGGTCAAGGGCGTGGTGATCTTCAAGGTCGGCGACGACGACGTCTCGATCGCCAACGCCGCCCGCCGCTTCCTGGACCAGCAGAAACTCATCAGCCAGCGCGTCCACAACGTCTTCGCCGGCCACCTGCGCTCGATCGTCGGCGGTCTCACCGTCGAGGACATGATCCGCGACCGCGAGCGGCTCACCGGCGAGACCCGGGCCGCCTCCGGACTGGAGATGGAGAAGCTCGGGCTGATCATCGACACCCTGCAGATCCAGGAGATCATCGACCCCACCGGCTACATCAAGAACCTGGCCATCCCGCACGCCGCCGCCGTCCAGCGGGACGCCCGGATCGCCCAGGCCGAGGCGGACCGGCTGGCCACCGAGGCCGAACAGGAGGCCGCCGCCCGCAAGGCCGAGGCGACCCGCAACAGCGAGATCCAACAGGCCTCGTACCAGGCCGAGATGGACACCGCGACCGCCCGCGCCCGGCAGGCCGGTCCGCTCGCCGACGCCGCCTCCCGCCAGCAGGTGGTGGTCCAGGAGACCCGGGTCGCCGAGCTGGAGGCGCAGCGCAAGGAGCAGCAGCTCCAGATCGACGTCCGCAAGCCCGCGGACGCCCGCGCGTACGACACCCGCACCACCGCCGAGGCGGACCGCGACGCCCGGATCTCCGCCGCCCAGGCGCAGGCCCGGGAGACCGAGCTGGCGGCCGCGGCCGAGGCCAGCCGGGTGCGGATCGCGGCCGAGGCGGACGCCGAGGCCACCCGGCTGCGCGGTCTGGCGGAGGCCGAGGCGACCACCGCCACCGGACAGGCGCAGGCGTCCTCGGCCGAGGCGCGCGGTCTGGCCGACGCCGCCGCGGCGCGGGCGATCGCGCTGGCCCGCGCCGAGGGCATCAAGGCCCGGGCGGATGCCCTGGCCGCGAACCAGGAGGCCGTGGTGGCCCAGGAGTTGGCGGAGCAGTGGCCGCAGATCGTGCGGGCGGCCGCCGATTCCTTCGGCAACGTCGAGCACATGGTGCTGCTCAACGGGGCGGACGGGATGGGCGAGATGTTCGCCAAGGCGCTCGCGATGGGCGGCACCGGGCTCGGACTGGCCCGGCAACTGCTGTCCACCGTCGGCCCGGAGGCCGCACCGGCGGTCGGCAACGGCGCGGCGGGCGGCGCCGCGACCGACACCGCCCCGGCGGCCGGGGCGCGGATCGCGGTCCAGGTGCCGGTGGACGCGGTGCCCGCCGGCCGCCTCGCCGAGACCCGCGCGCAGGAGCGGGAGGGCGCGGAGCGCGAGGAGGACTGACCCCGGTTGGGTAGCCCGGTGGCGCCCGCCTGAGTACCCGTACTCAGGCGGGCGCCACCGGGTCCGCAGCACGATGGGGTCATGCAGCCAGCAGCCACCGCGCGGATCGGCATCACCGCCGTCGGAGCGCAGCTCCCCGCCCGCCGACTGACCTCCCAGCAGCTCCAGGACGAGATCACCGCCGGTGGCCGACTGCGCCTGCCGGAACGGACCTTCGAGAAGGCCACCGGCATCCTCACCCGGCACTTCGCGGCCGACGACGAGTACGCCTCCACCCTGGCGCTCGGCGCCGCCCGACGGGCCCTGGACGCCCGCGGGCTGGACCCGGTCGACGTGGACCTGCTGCTCTTCGCCTCCGCCACCCGGGACGTCGCCGAACCCGCCACCGCCCATCTGGTCCAGGCCGAACTCGGCTCGCGCGCCCACGCCCTGGACGTCAGCAACGCCTGCAACAGCTTCCTCAACGGGATCGACCTGGCCCGCTCGATGATCCTGGCCGGCCGGGCCCGGCGGGCCCTGGTGGTCACCGGGGAGACGCCC
The DNA here is from genome assembly GCA_000719695.1 of Streptomyces sp. NRRL F-6131. GTDB lineage: Bacteria > Actinomycetota > Actinomycetes > Streptomycetales > Streptomycetaceae > Kitasatospora. The sequence goes on along the minus strand of JOHN01000019.1, from coordinate 103,957 downwards.
AGCCGGGCGATGCGCCGGGACCCGAGCGGCGCGGAGGAGTTCCGCGCGGGCTTCGCCGGCTACACCTTCGGCGACGCGGGCGCGGCCGTCGTGGTGGAGGCCGTAAAGCGCGGCGGCATCCTCGACGTGGAGACCGAGACCGCCTCCGAGCACTGGCGGACCGGCGGCATCCCGGGCGGCGGCTCGCGCCACCCGCGCGGTGACGAGTACAGCTACTTCCGCGGCGGCGGCACCGAGCTGCGCGGCGTCTTCGAGAAGATCGGCCCGGACATCCTGACCCGGGTGGCCGCCCGCACCGGTCTCGGCTGGGACGACTACGCCCGGGTGCTGGTGCACCAGGTGACCGTCCCCTACCTGGAGCGGTTCGTCGAGGCCACCGGGGTGCCGGAGGAGAAGCTGGTGGTGACCGTGCCCGAGCTCGGCAATGTCGCCAGCGCCACGATAGGCGTCCAACTCGACCGAATACACCGGGACCTGGCGCCGGGGGACAAGGTGCTGATGGTCGGCCTCGGTGGCGGCGTCAGCCTGATGACGATGGTCTGGGAGGCGTCGTGAGCGCGCTGTGGGTGATCGTCCCCGCCTACCAGGAGGAGGCCCGCATCACCGGCACCCTGAACGCCCTGGCCGCCCAGCGGGACCGGGAGTTCACCCTGCTGGTCGCGGACAACGGTTCCACCGACGGCACCGTCGCGGCCGTCCGCGCCTTCGCCGCGCGGGCGCCGTTCCCGGTCGAGGTGCTGGTCGAGCCCGAGAAGGGCGTCGGCTCCGCGGTCGACACCGCGTTCCGGCACGCCGCCGCACGGGGCGCCACCCTGCTCGCCCGCACCGACGCCGACTGCCTGCCCGCCCCCGGCTGGACCGCCGCCGCCCGGGCCGCCCTGCTCGACTGCGGCGGACTGGTCTGCGGCCGGGTCACCGCCCGCCGGGACGAGCACGGACCCGTCGGGCGCGCCGTCTTCCTGGTCCTGGTCGCGCTCGGCGCGTTCTTCGGCCGGATCCGGCCCGCGCACCGTCGCCGGCACGGCTACCTGACGCCGTACCGGATGCACGCGGGCAACAACATGGCGATCACCGCCGCGCTGTACGAGGCGGTCGGCGGCATGCCGCGCCGACCCTCGCCCACCGACCGGACGTTCATCAACCGGGTCCGCCGGCACACCACCGCGATCGTGCACCGCCGCGACATGGTGGTGCAGAACTCCACCCGCCGGATCCGCGCCTACGGGGTGATCGGCACCGCCCGCTGGTACCTGGAGCGCGGGGCCGGCGCGCGGTCCGTCGACGTCCGCTGACCCCGTCCGACCCCGCCCGCCCCGTCGGCCCGCCGCTCTCCACCCTCCCCGTCCGCTCCCCGCCGTCCGCTCCCCGCCGTCCGCCGCAACCCGAGGACACCCCGTGCTCGACCGGCTCGCCCACTCCCTGCGCACCCTGCACCCCGACCGCCCCGCCGTACTGGCCCGGACGAGGCTCGGCGGCACCCGCGTCCGGATCCGCCGCGGCGAACTCGCCGCCCTCGCCGACACCTACGCCGTCGCCCTGCACGCCCGCGGCCTCGGCGAGGGCACCACCCTGGGCGTCGCCGTCCGCCCCGGTCCCCGCGCGCTCGCCGTCATGCTCGCCGCCCACCGGCTCGGCCTGCGGATCGCCGTCCTCGACCCGACCGCCGGCCCCGACGTCCTGGCCGCCCGGCTCGCCCTGGCCCGGCCGGAGCTGGTGCTCGCCGACGCCGCCGCCCAGGCGGTGGCCGGCTGGGCCCGGCCGCTCGCCCGGCGCGCCGACCTCGCCCTGCCCCCGCTGGACGCGCTCGGCCCGGTCGCCACCCTCGGCCGCCGGCTGCTCGGCTGCGCGCCCCGGCTGCGCACCGGGCGGTTCGGCGCGTCGGTGCCGCGGATCCCCGGCTCCGACACCCCGGGCCGCGACGCCGACGCCGTCATCGTCTTCACCTCCGGGACCACCGCCCGCCCGCGCGCCGTGGTGCACTCCCGCCGCGGCCTGGCCGAAGGGCTGCGCACCGTCACCGAGCTGGTCGACCCGCGTCCCGGCTCGGTCGTCCTGGGCGGCACCTTCTTCGTCCTGGTCCCCGCGCTCACCGCCGGCGCCGCGGTCGCCCTGCCGGCCCGCGACCCGGCCGCGCTGGCCCGCCAGCTCGACCGGCTCGCCCCCGCGCACACCTACCTCACCCCGCCGCAGCTGCGGGGCGCGCTCGGCGCCGGGGCCCGGTTCACCGGCCGGGTCTGGACCGGTTCGGCGCCCGCGGACGCGGCCCTGCTGCGCCGGGTCAAGCAGGCCGGGGCGGAGCAGGCCTGGGGCGTCTACGCCCTCACCGAACTGTTCCCGGCGGCGGCCGTCGAGGAGGCCGAGAAGAGCGCCTTCGACGCGCCGGGCGACCTGGTCGGCGCCCCGCTGCCGGGCGTGCGCACCGCCCTCGGACCGAACGGCGAACTGCTGCTCGGCGGCCCGGGCGCCCGGCACCGCTACCTCGGCGAGGAACCCGACCCCTGGGTGCGCACCGGCGACCGCGCCGCGCTCGACCCGGACGGCCGGATCGTGCTCGCCGGGCGGCTCAAGGACATGGTGCTGCGCGGCGCCGAGAACATCTACCCGGGCCTGTACGAGCCGGCCCTGCACCTGCCGGGTGTCGAACTCGCCGTCCTCGTCGGCGTCCCGGACGGGGACGGCGACGAACGGCTGGTCGCCCTCGTCCAGCCCTCGCCCGGCACCGACCCGCGGCGGCTGCGCGGCGCCCTGGCCGGACCGCTGGACCGGATGGGCTCGGCCCGCCCGGACGCCGTGCTGTTCGGCCCGGTGCCGCTGGCCGGGCGCTCCCGCAAGCCCGACCGGGCGGCCGCCGCCGACCGGTGCGCCCGGGAGCTGTCCGGATGAGCCGGGACGACACCGCCGCCTGGGACCGGCCGGCCGTCGGGGGGACGGCCGCCGAACCCGCCCGGCACCGGGCCGCCCGCCGCCGGGACCGCCGGGTCTACCTGCGCAGCCACCCCCTGCTGTTCGCGCTGCTCGCCGCGACCCGCCGCCGCCCGGTCGCCCGGCTCGGCCGTACCGTCCTGGTGCACGGCGCCGAGGCCTACCGCGAGGCGCTCACCCGGATCCCGCTGGACCGCACCGCCCCCGGCACCACCGGCGGAGCCGCCGCCGAACTCACGTCCGGCGGGCTGCTGTTCGACCAGGACGGCGCCGAACACCGCACCGCTCGAAGGGCGTTGGCGGTCGAGCTGGACGCCTCGGCGGTCCGCCGGCTCCGTCCGCACTGGCGGGCCGTCCTCACCGGACGGATCCCGGAACTCGCCGACGGCGACCTCGAACTCGTATCGCTCGCGAGGGAGTTGGCCGGGGTGACGGCGTCCGCGCTGACCGGGGCGACGGCCTGCCCGGTGGCCCTGGCCGGCGCCGCCGCCGAGGCCGCGGCCGCCGCCGCCCGCGACCACCTGCCCGGCCCGCGCCCGCGCGAGGCCGCCCGGACGGCCGCCGCCCGCGCCGCCGAGCTGGCCGCGCTGCTGCCCGACCCCCGGGACGCCATGGTCGCGGTCGCCGCCGTCAACACCAGCGTCGCGGCGCTCCCCCGGGCCGCCGCGTGGTGCGCGGACGCCGGACTCTGGCCCGCGGTCGACGCGCCCGGCGCGCCCGCGCTGGCCGCCGAGCTGCTCCGGCTCACCGCACCCTCGCCGCTGCTCCCCCGGGTGGCCGCCGCCGACGCCGTGCTGGCCGGGCGGCGGGTCCGGGCCGGCGACCGGCTGATCCTGGTCGCCCGGCACGCCGCCGGTGCGCACCGGACGGAGCCCGCCGGCCCGGCCGCCGCCCAGGCGGTCTTCGGGGCCGGTCCGCACGCCTGCCCCGGCGCCGGGGTGGCCCGCGCCCTGCTCGCCGAACTGCTGCTCGCGCTCGCGCCGTACCGGCCGGTGGTCGTCGGCGCCCGGGTCGACCGGCGGGCCGCGCTGCCCGGCTGGGCCGAACTCACCCTGCGCGCCACCCGCACCCCCGTCCCCACCTGACCGCCCCGAACGCCCGAACAACCCCCACCGAGGAGACCCGATGCGGATCGCCGTCACCGGAGCGAGCGGCTTCTGCGGCTCGCACGTCGTCCGGGCCGCCGTCGCCGCCGGCCACGACGTGCTCTGCCACGGCCGCCGGCCCGGCCCGGCCGGCCGCCACGTCCCCTGGGACGCCACCGCCGGGGAGCCGGACTTCACCGGCGCCGACGCGATCGTGCACTGCGCCGCCGCGGTGGCCGACCTGCCCCGGGGCTCCGGGGCCGAGGCCGCCCAGTACGCCGTCAACGTGACCGGCACCGAGCGGCTGCTGCGCGCCGCGGGGGACCGCCCGCTCGTCTGGGTCTCCAGCGCCAGCGTCTACGATCCCCGCGCCGGCGACGGCCCCGTGCAGGAGGACCACCCCACCGCGGCCGGTCACCTCAACGCGTACGGGCGGACCAAGGCCACCGGTGAACGGCTCGCGCTCGCCGCGGGCGCCGTCGTCCTGCGTCCGCGCGCCGTCTACGGCCCCGGCGACCCGCACCTGGTGCCCAGACTGCTGGAACGCGTCCGGAACGGCCGGCTGCTGCTGCCCGGCGGCGACGTGCCGCTCAGCCTCACCGCCGTGCAGAACCTCGCCGACGCCTGTCTGTCCGCGGTCGGCGCGGGCCGCACCGGCGACCGTCCGTGGACGCCGGTGGCCTACAACATCGCCGACGCCCACCCCTACCGGCGCGACGAGGTGGTCCGCGCGGTGCTGGCCGCGCACGGGGTGACCGCCCGGATCCACCGCGTGCCGGCCCCGCTGGCCCGGCTGGCCGCCCGCACCGGGCGGCTGCCCGGGCTGACCCCGTACGCGGTGGACCAGCTGTCCCGCGGTGTGGTGCTGGACCTCGCCCGGGCCCGCTCCGCGGGCTGGCGGCCGCACCGGGACCTGGACGCCTTCCTCCGCGATACCGCCGCCCGGGCCCCGCGCCTGCCCGCACCCGCCTGAAGCCCCGGCCCCGGCCCCGGCGAAAACGCCCGACGCCCGCGCCCCCTCCTCGGGGGCGCGGGCGTCGGGGACGTCCGGTCAGTTCCTGGCGGCCTTCTTCACCAGGATCACCACGGCGGCGGCGATGCCGACCACCACCAGCGCCTTGACGGCGAAGGCCAGCAGCGCGCCGACCACGCCGAAGACGAACATCAGCAGGTTCCACGCCAGGATCAGCACCAGCACCGGGACAACGATGTTCCGCACCCACGAGGGCAGCGACTTCCAGAGCTCAGCCATGTCCGTTCCTTCTCTCCCCTTGGGGTCGGCTGCCGTCCGGTGCCGCATCCCGCTCGCTTTCGGTACTTCGATCGTACGGGGGCACCGGGGGCGGAACGAGGGCCAACGGCCCGGAGAGAACCCGGAGATCACCCCGAGCCCGGACCCCGGGTGAACCCCTGCCCCGACCTCGGGGAACGACCCCGGTCCCGGGCCTCAGACCGGCCAGGTCTCCCGGCGCCAGGCGGCGTCCCAGAACATCCACTCGTACCGCGAGGTGGTCACGAAGTGCTCGACCACCCGGCGCCGTTCGGCGGGGGAGATCTCCTCGCCGAGCCGGTCGGTCAGCGCCAGCACCCGCCGCACCACGGACTGGAAGGCCTCGTCGCCGTAGGTGGCGATCCACTTCGCGTAGAGCGGGTCGGGGGAGCCCTCGGCGAGCAGCTGCTCGCCGACCCGGGCGTAGATCCAGTAGCAGGGCAGCACCGCGCCGACCGCCTCCGCGAAGGAGCCGCCGTAGACGGTGGCGAGCAGGTAGCTGGTGTACGCCCGGGTGGTCGGGAGCACCGGCTCGGCGGCGGCGCCCTCGGCGCTCTCGCCGAAGGCGCCCATGAACTCGGCGTGCATCCCCTGCTCCGCGGCCAGCGCGCCGATCGCGTCGTCGGCGAAGGCCCGCACCTCCTCCTCGCCGGGCGCCTTGGCCGCGCAGACGGCCAGCGCGCGGGCGTAGTCGCGCAGGTAGTGCGAGTCCTGCACGACGAAGTGGCGGAACGCCTCGCGCGGCAGGGTGCCGTCGGTGAGGCCGGCGAGGAAGGGGTGGGCCAGGATCTCGGCGTAGACCGGCTCGATCGCCGTCCAGAGTTCTTCGGTCAGGCTCAGGCTCATGCCCCGACCCTAACCGGCCGGTCCGCGCCGTCCCCGGGGCCCGTCCGCCGGGCCCGCCCCGGGGGTCCAGTCCTCGGGGGTTCAGTCCTCGGGCGGCGAGAAGACCACCAGCACCCGCAGTTCCTCGGTGATGTGGTGGAACCGGTGCGGGGTGCCGGCCGGCACGTAGACGACGGTGCCGCGGCCCACCGGGGCGGTCTCGTTCCCGACGGTGAGTTCGGCCCGGCCGCTGATCACCTGGTAGATCTCGTCCTGGGCGTGCGCGGTCTGGGTGTCGGTGTCGCCGGGGGAGAGCGCGTAGAGGCCGGCCGACATCCGCGGCTCGCGCAGGAACCGCAGGTACGCGCCGTCGTTGGCGGCGCGCTCGGCGTCCAGGTGGTCCAGCCGGAACAGCTTCATCGGGCGCGCCCTCCTCGTCGGGACCTCGAACCACCGGCATTCAACACCACCGCGCCGTCCGGTGCGTCGTCCGGTGCGCCGTCACCCCTTGACCGACCTGGGACGCTGGCCCCATGAAGGGTTTCGTCATCAAGACACTGATCAACGCGGCGGCCATCTGGGTCGCCGCCTGGATCGTCTCCGGGATCACGCTCACCGGGGACGACTGGAAGCACAAGACGCTCACGGTGGTCGCCGTGGCGCTGGTCTTCGGCGTGGTCAACTGGCTGATCAAGCCGGTGGTCCAGTTGTTCTCCCTCCCCCTGTTCATCCTCACCCTGGGCCTGTTCACCTTCGTGGTGAACGCGCTGATGCTCTGGCTCACCTCGTGGGCCTCGGACAAGCTCGATCTCGACTTCCACGTCGACGGCTTCTGGGCCGCGCTGTTCGGCGCGCTGATCATCAGCCTGGTCTCCTGGGGCCTGAGCCTCGCCCTCGACGACGACTGACCGCGGACACCCGCCGACCCGCCCCGGACGGACGTACCCGGGGCGGGGCGCGTTTCGGCCGGTCCGGGCTGCGGGAGACTCCCGCACAACGCTCCGGCCCCGGAGGTCGCCATGCGCACCCCACCCCGCCCCGTCGTCAAACGCACCGCCCGGGCGATCGTGCTGGAGGTGGACCCGAACGACCCGTACGGACCGGCCTCGATGATCCTGATCAGGCGGACCCGCCCCGGCGCCCCGCACCCGTACTGGATCACCCCCGGCGGCGGCGTCGAGCCGAGCGACCGCACCGTGGTCGACGCCCTGCACCGCGAGGTGGACGAGGAGCTCGGCGGCAAGGTGGTCGACGTGGTGCCCGCCTTCGTGGACACCATCAGCCACACCCTCCACGACGACGGCACCCCGCTCCACCCGCACGGGGTCAAGGTGCAGCACTTCTTCGTCTGCCGGCTCGCCTCGATGGACCTCGACCGGCGGCACGGCCCCGAGGTGGACGAGCCCAACGGCGACTACGAGGTGGTCCGGATCCCCTTCACCCGCGAGGGCGTCACCTCGGTCAACGTGGTGCCGCCCAGCCTGCGGGCCTACCTGGCCGCCAACATCGAGGGCGTCCTCGCCATGCTCGCCCCCGACCTCGCCTGACGGGACCGGCTCACGGCGCGGCCAGGTCACCCACCAGGTCGTGCCGGATCCTTTCGGCGGGCACCCCGGACCGCAGCAGCACCCCGCTCGCCCGCCGGATCATCGCGGGCGGGCCGGCCAGGTACGCCGTCCGACCGGTCCACGGGCCGAACCTGGCCACCGCTTCGGGGAGTTCACCCGCCAGCAGACCCGCGGCGGCGGCCTCGGCCGTCCCCGCGCCGGGACCGGACAGCACCGCGCGCACGGTCAGCCAGCGGTGCAGGCCCGCCAACTCCCGCAGTCCCGCGAGCTCGTACAGCTCGGCGGCCGTCCGGGCCCCGTGGAACACCTCCACCGAGCGGCCCGCCGCGCCGTGCTCGGCGACCTCCTCGACCAGCGCCCGCAGCGGCGCGATCCCGGTGCCGCCGCCGACCAGCAGCAGGTCGGTGCCGGCGGCGTGGTCCAGGGTCATCCCGCCGGCCGCCGGACCGAGCCGCAGCACGTCCCCGGGCGCGGCCCGGTGCACCAGCGCGTTGCTCACCCAGCCCGCCTGCACCGCCTTGACGTGGAAGGTCAGCAGGCCGTCCGGCCGGGGCGCCGAGGCGAACGAGAAGTGCCGCCAGACCCGCGGCCACCAGGGCGTCTCCAGACCGGCGTACTGCCCGGCCCGGTACGGGTAGGCCTGGTCCGGCCGGACGGTGAGCACCGCGACGTCCGGGGTGCGGCGCTCGTGCGCGACCACCTCGCCCTGCCACCAGGGCGGCGAGGTGCGGGCGGCCTCCTCGGCGGCCTCGATCATGATCGAGGAGACCAGTCGGTAGACCCGGCGCCAGGCGAGTTCGGTCTCCGCGTTCCACCGGCTGCCCGCGTACTTGGCCAGCGCCGCCACCAGGCACTCACCGACCGGGCCGTAGTGATCGGTCAGCGTGCCGTACCGGCGGTGGCCGCGGCCCAGCGCGCTCAGGTAGGCACGGAGGCCGTCCGGGTCCCCGGCGCTGCGGGCCGCCGTCAGCAGGGCGCGGAAGAGCCGGTCGCGCTGGACGTCCATGGCGGCCGGGAACAGCGCCCGGATCTCGGGGTGGCCGAGGAAGATCAGTGCGTAGAAGTGCGCGGTGGCCCGGTCGGCGACCGGCTCGACCACCGCCAGACTGGTCCGGATAAGCTCGATGTCCCGTGCGGTGGGCGGCAGTTCGGCGGCCGCACGGAGATCCGGCGCGGCGGCCCGGGCGCTCTCCGGCGCCGGCACCTGCACCGGTCCCGGCCCCGTTCCCGGTTCCGAGGCAGCGGCGGGTGCGGCCGGCGAGCCGGCACCGTCGAGGCCGCGCGGCGCCCAGGCCCGGGACCACTGGTCCCCCGGCCCGGCCCAGTTGAGACCGGGCGCACTGGTGAACAGCGGCTCGATCGCGGGACCACCGGCCCCCGGCCCGGCGGGCACCGCAGCGGCGGGTCCAGAGGCGGCGGGTCCAGTGGCGGCCGGTGCAGCGACGGGCCGCACAGCGGCAGGCACGGCGGCCGGGACGGCGGGCGGCTCCACGGGCCGGGGCGGGACGGCGGGCGGCGCGGACGGCGGCGCGGGGACCACCGGCCGGACGGACTGGACGGGCACCACGGGCGCCACCGGACCGGTCACCACGGGCGCCACCGGCAGCACGGGCAGCACCGGTCCGAGCACCAACGGTCCGAGCACCAGCGGTCCCGGCGCCACCGGCCCGGTCATCGGCGGCAGGTCCGGCGGGAGCGGCGTACCCGACGGTGCCTCAGGCTCCGCGGCCGGCAACGGCACCAGGTCCACGCCCGGGTCCGGCGCGGCCTGCGCCCCGACCTCCGCCGCGACGTCCGCCACCGCATCGGGCTCGACGTCCGGCAGACCGGGGACGGCCGAGGCCGCCGCCGAGCCGTGCCCGGTACGGACCAGAAGAGTTCTGCGGGACTTCACCGCAACGTTTCGAGTACCCAAGAGAATCGTTTCGCCTCCGGCCGGCCCTCGCCACCACCTGGCTTGTCTCTGCTGACGCCCAGGAAGCGTGGCACGCCCGAAGTGCTCATCCGACAAATCGCGCGAAGCCCGGACACCCGCCCCCCGGACGCGCTACTCTCCCCGATCCCCGATCGCCCTGGGTGGTGGATCCACCACCCAGGGCGATCGGGGATGCCGGCCGCGGACGCTCAGAGCTGCCGCAACAGCACACCCGGCTGCTCGACGCAGTCCGCCACGAACCGCAGGAACCCGCCCGCGGTACCGCCGTCGCAGACCCGGTGGTCGAAGGTGAACGACAGCTGGGTCACCTCCCGCACCGCCAACTCCCCCTGGTGGACCCAGGGTTTGGCGACGATCCGGCCCACCCCGAGCATCGCCGCCTCCGGGTGGTTGAGGATCGGGGTGGAGCCGTCCACCCCGAAGACCCCGTAGTTGTTCAGGGTGAACGTCCCGCCGGTCAGCTCGGCCGGAGCGATCGCCCCGGTCCGCGCCGCCTCGGTCAACCGGCCCAGCTCCGTGCCGAGTTGCTCGGTGGTGAGCCGCTGGGCGTCCCGCACCACCGGGACGACCAGGCCGCGCTCGCCCTGCGCCGCGAAGCCCAGGTGCACGGCCGAGTGCCGCAGGATGCCCGAACCGGCTTCGGTCACACTGGAGTTGAGCTCGGGGAAGCGCTCCAGCCCGACCGTGCAGATCCTGGCCAGCAGCGCCAGCACGCTCACCTTCGGCCCCGGAGTGGCGTTCAACTGCCGCCTCAGCGCCATCAGTTCGGTGGCGTCCGCGTCCACCCAGCAGGTCGCGGCGGGAATCTCCCGGTGGCTGCGGCCGAGCTTCTCGGCCACCGCCTTGCGCAGCCCGCGCAGCGGGACGACCTGGCCGCCGCCGTCGGACACCGCGCCCACCGGTACCGCTCCCGGCGCTCCCGGCGCGGCGACCGGTGCGGAGACCTTGGCCGCGACCGCGCGTTCGACGTCCGCCCGCATGATCAGCCCGTCCGGCCCGCTGCCGGTGACGGCCGCCAGATCGACGCCCTGCTCCCGGGCCAGCCGCCGCACCAACGGCGAGATCACCGCGGGAACGACCGGAGCAACGGGGGCCACCTGAACCGCCGGCACGACCGGAGCCGCCGGAGCAACCGGAACGACGACGGCCGCCGCCCCGCCCCCGACCCGGCGCCGCCGGCCACCACGGCTCGGTTCGGCGACCCCGTAACCGACCAGCGGCCGCTCCACCGCCGCGGCCCGCTCCGCCACCGGAGCCGCCGACGCCACCGGAACGGCCGCGAGCGGCCGCTCGCCCTCGCCCGGCGACACCGCGACCGTCACCAGCGGCGCGCCGACCGCGACCTCCTCGCCCTCCGCGCCGAACAGCGCGGTCACCACCCCGCCGTACGGGCAGGGCACCTCGACCACCGCCTTGGCGGTCTCCACCTCCACCACCGGCTGATCGACCGCGATGACCTCGCCGACCTCGACCAGCCAGCGCACCACCTCCGCCTCGGTGAGTCCCTCACCGAGGTCGGGCAGGGTGAACTCGCGCACGACGGGCATCATCCTCAGTCCTCCCACTGGAGCCGGGCGACCGCGTCCAGGATCCGGTCCACCCCGGGCAGGTGGTGGTGCTCCAGCATCGGCGGCGGGTACGGGATGTCGAAGCCGGTGACCCGCAGCACGGGCGCGGCCAGGTGGTGGAAGCAGCGCTCGGTGACCCGGGCGGCGATCTCCGCCCCGGTGCCGCCGAAGCCGCCCGCCTCGTGCACCACCACGGCGCGGCCCAGCGAACGCACCACCCGGCAGACCGTCTCGTCGTCGAACGGCACCAGGGTGCGCAGGTCCAGCACTGCGAGGTCCCAGCCCTCGGCCCTGGCCACCTCGGCCGCCTCCAGGCAGACCGGCAGCGAGGGGCCGTAGGTGATCAGCACGGCGGAGGTGCCGGTCCGGCGCAGCACGGCCCGGCCGATCGGCTCGACCGGGGCGGCCGGGTCGAACTCCGCCTTCCCCCAGTACATCCGCTTGGGCTCCAGGAAGACCACCGGGTCGTCCGAGGCGATCGAGGCCCGCAGCAGCCCGTAGGCGTCGGCCACCGTGGCCGGCGTGACCACGTGCAGGCCCGGGGTCGAGGCGTAGTACGCCTCGGAGGCGTCGCTGTGGTGCTCGACGCCGCCGATGCCGCCGCCGTAGGGGATCCGGACGGTGATCGGCAGCGGCAGCTTGCCGGCGGTGCGGTTGCGCATCTTGGCGACGTGCGAGAACAGTTGCTCCAGCGCCGGGTAGGCGAAGGCGTCGAACTGCATCTCGACCACCGGCCGCAGCCCGTACATGGCCATGCCGACGGCGGTGCCGAGGATGCCCGCCTCGGCGAGCGGGGTGTCCAGGCAGCGGTCCGGGCCGAACTCGGCGGTCAGCCCGTCGGTGATCCGGAAGACCCCGCCGAGCGCGCCGACGTCCTCGCCGAGCACGTGCACCGTCGGGTCCTCGCGCATCGCGTCGCGCAGGGCCGTGTTGAGCGCCTGCGCCATGCTGGCGGTGCGGGCGGAGACGGCGGGGGAGACGGCGGTCGTCATCAGTGCTGCACCTCGGCCTCGGCGGCCAGTTCCTCGGCCAACCGCGCGGCCTGCTCGCGCAGCTGCGGGGTCGGCTCGGCGTAGACGTGGGCGAACAGCGACATCGGGTCGAGTTCCGGGTCGGCGTGGAACTCGGCGCGCATCCGGGCGGCGAGCGCCTCGGCCTCCTCGGCCGCCTCCCGGACCAGGGCGTCGTCCAGCACGCCGAGGTCGCGCAGCGCGCGCTCCATCAGCGCGATCGGGTCGTGCTCCCGCCAGGCCACCACCTCGTTCTCGGTGCGGTAGCGGGTGGCGTCGTCGGCGTTGGTGTGCGCCTCGACCCGGTAGGTGAGCGCCTCGACCAGGGTCGGGCCGCCACCGGTCCTGGCCCGCTCGACCGCCTCGGCCAGCACCGCGTGCACGGCGGGCGCGTCGTTGCCGTCGACCAGTCGGCCGGGCATCCCGTAGCCGACGGCCTTGTGCGCCAGGGTCGGGGCGGCGGACTGCGCGCTGAGCGGGACGGAGATCGCGTACCCGTTGTTCTGGACCAGGAAGACCACCGGCGCCTGGAGCACGGCGGCGAAGTTCAGCGCCTCGTGGAAGTCGCCCTCACTGGTGCCGCCGTCGCCGAGCATCGCCAGCGCGACCACCGGCTCGCCGCTCAGCCGGGCGGCGTGCGCCAGCCCGACGGCGTGCGGGCCCTGGGTGGCCAGCGGGGTGCAGAGCGGCGCGGTCCGGGTGGCCCGGGGGTCGTAGCCGGTGTGGGCGTTGCCGCGCAGCAGGGTGAGCGCCTCCAGCGGGTCCACCCCGCGGGAGACGACGGCCAGGGTGTCGCGGTAGCTGGGGAACAGCCAGTCGCGCTCGCCGAGCACCAGCGCGGCGGCGACCTGGCAGGCCTCCTGCCCGGTCGAGGCCGGGTAGACGGCGAGCCGGCCCTGCTTGGTCAGGGTGGTGGCCTGCTGGTTGTACCGGCGGCCGACGACCAGCCGGCGGTACAGCTCGCGGAGCAGCGCGGGGTCGCACTTCTCCAGCGCGGGGGTACCGAGCACGCGGACGGGAGCGGGGTCCGGGAGCAGCGGGGACGGGTCGGTGCGCGGGGCGGTGGCCCCGGGCAGCCAACCGGGTACCGCCGTGTGGTGTCTGTGGTCGAGAACGGTCATCTCGGGGCACCTCCAGGGGTGGCGGGGGCTCCCTACCGATTGTTCGGTCGTCTGTTCATCTTGACCAGAAGCGTGCGAAGGTGGTGGACAATCGGCCCGGGTGGCGGTCGACTGGTGGCAGTGCGTCCAATCGATGGGGGTGGGGGGTCATGTCGGCTGAACAGACGTCCAGACTCGACCGGGTCGACCGGGCGATCCTGCGGCTGCTGCAGCAGGACGGTCGCGCCTCCATCCGCTCGGTCGCCGAGCGGGTGCACGTGTCCCGGGCGAACGCGTACGCCCGGATCTCCAGGATGGTCGAGGACGGCGTGATCCGCGGCTTCACCGCCCGGGTGGACCACGAACGGGCAGGTCAGGGCGCGTCCGCGTACATCACCCTGAAGATCGTGCAGAACTCCTGGCGGACGGTGCGCGAGCAGCTGCTGGCCCTGCCGGGGGTCGCGCACATCGCGCTGGTCGGCGGCGACTTCGACGTCATGCTGCTGGTGCACACCGCCGACAACCACGCCCTGCGGGAGCTCGTGCTCAACCGCATCCAGTCCATCCCGCAGGTGCTGGGCACCCGGACCATGCTGGTCTTCGAGGAGACCGACCAGGTGCCGCCCGACTAGCCGCCCGACGAGCGGACGGCGCACCGGGGCCGGAGGCGGTCCCTAGCGGGCCCGGAGGCCGTCGAAGGCCAGGTGGACGACCGCGTCCGCGACGCCGTCGGCGCCCTTGAGCCCCGGCCGGTACCACTCCACGATCGAGTTGATCATGCCGAAGAGCAGCCGGGTGGCCAGCCGCGGCTCGACGTCCGCCCGCAGCGCGCCGTCCGCGACGGCGGCCCGGACCAGCTCGGCCACCTGGTGGTCGAAGTCCCGGCGGCGCTCCAGCGCCCACAGCTCGGTGGCCGTGTTGCCGCGCACCCGCAGCAGCAGCGTCACGTAGGGCAGCTCCGCCAGCAGCACCTCGGCGGTCCGCCGCACCACGTGCTCCAGCCGCTCCACCGTCGGGCCCTCGACCGCGCCCGGCTCGGCCAGGATCCCGAACAGCCCGTCCAGCGCCCGCCCGACGGCCAGCCGGAGCAGTTCCTCCTTGCCGCGGACGTGGTGGTAGATCGAGGACTTGGAGATCCCGGCCGCGCGCGACAGGTCCTCCATCGAGGTGCCGTCGTAGCCGCGCTCGTTGAACACGTCGACGGTCACCGCGAGCAGGGACTCCACGGTGTAGGCGGTGCGCGTGGTGTGATCGGCCATTCCCCGAGTATCCCCGCCCGCCCCGCCCCGACGGCGCCCGGGTGCCCCGGTCCACACCGGAGCCCGGCCCCAGAGCCTAGACTCGGCGGACGATCCGTCCATGGCCGAGCAGGTGGGGAAGCCGCATGAGCGCAATACCGGCAGTCGAATCCGATCTGCCCGAGCAGCGCAGCGACGAGACCGTGACCGAGCCCGCCGTCGACTGGCGCGAGCGGGCCCGCGGGCTCGCGCTGCGCTTCGGCCCGGCCGTGTGGTGCTACGCCGTGCTGAAGCTGGTCGGCTTCACCGTCTTCATGAAGCTGCTCTCCTTCTCGGGCGACTACCTCGAGAAGCACCCCCGCTTCGGCGGCGGCGCCAACCCCTGGGACGTGCTGGCCAGCTGGGACGGCTGGTGGTACCAGCAGGTCGCCCAGTTCGGCTACCACCCGGCGCTGGTGACCGTCCCGAACGGTGTCCCGGGGTTCACGATCGAGCAGAACTCGGCCGCGTTCTTCCCGCTCTACCCGGGCCTGATGCGGCTGGTCTCGGAGGTGACCCCGTTCGGCCTGTACGGCGCCGGGATGATCGTCTCGGTGATCGCCTCGCTGTTCGCCGCGGCCGGCATCTACGCCGTGGTGGACCGGATGGCCGGCCCGCGCGCGGGCGTGATCGCGGCCGGGCTGTGGGCGATCGCCCCGGGCTCGGGCGCCGAGTGGGCGCTCTACTCGGACTCGCTGTTCATCGCCCTGGCCGCCTGGTCCTGCTACTGCGTGATGACCAAGCAGTGGCTGGCGGCCGGCGTGCTCACCCTGGTCGCGGGCCTCAACCGGCCCACCTCGGCGGCCCTGATCGGCGCGGTCGGCCTGGCCGCGCTGGTGGAGCTGTACCGGCGGGAGAGCGGGGTGGCGCGCCCGCTGACCGCGATGCTGCTGGCCCCGGTCGGGCTGCTCGGCTACGTCGGCTGGGTCGGCTGGCGGATGGGTGAGTGGGGCGGCTACTTCACCCTCCAGCACGACGCCTGGCTGCACTACTTCGACTGGGGCCAGGGCACCTGGAACGCGATCCGCGGGGTGCTGCTGGGCCGCAACGACTACCCCTTCGCCTATCACACGGCCGACATGCTGGCGACGCTGATCGTGCTGAGCCTGCCGGTGCTGATCGTGCTGCTGGTCCGGCTGCGCCCGCCGCTGGTGCTGACCGCCTACACCCTGGCCACCATCGTCTCGGTGCTCGGCAGCCTGGGCATCTTCGGCAACACCTCGCGCTACCTGCTGCCGGCCTTCCCGCTGCTCATCGCGCTCGCGGTGGCGATGCGCAGGCTGAGCTGGCCGGTGCTGGCGGCGGTGCTGGGCACCGGGGCGGCCGTCTCCGGCTGGTACGGCGGCTACGTGATCTTCGAGCTGGGCATCCCGTAGACCGGCCCGGTTCCCACCGCCCCGGGGGCGCGTCCGCGACGGACGCGCCCCCTGCCATTTCCGCCCCCCTCCGCGCGCTCCGGCACTCCGATCCCGTTCGCCCTCTTGAGCCGACCGATCGTTCGGTTACTCTGTGACGTGTCCCGTCCTCCCCTCTGAGGAGCGCACACCATGTCCGCAGCGGTCACCCACCCCCTCGTCGCCGAGCTCGTCGAACGCCACCGGGCCACCCTGGCGGCCGCGGTCGACGCCGCCGCCAAGCGCGACTACTGGTCGCCCTACCCCGAGTTCCCGAAGGCCTACGGCGAGAGCGCCGCCGCGGACGGCGTGGCCGCCTTCGAGTCGCTGCTGAACCGTCCGTTCGAGCTGCCCGGCCACCCCGCCGACGGCGACCTGGTCGGCGGCGAGGTCTCCCCGTACGGCCTCGAACTCGGCATCGGCTACCCGCACGCCGGGCCGGACGCCCTGATCGCCGCGCTGTCCGCCGCCCGCCCGGCCTGGGCCGCGGCCGCCCCGCTCACCCGCGCCGCGGTCGCCCTGGAGATCCTGGCCCGGATCAACGCGCGCTCGCACGAGTTCGCCAACGCGGTCATGCACACCACCGGCCAGGCCTACGCGATGGCCTTCCAGGCCGGCGGCCCGCACGCCCAGGACCGCGGCCTGGAGGCCGTCGCCTACGCGTACGCCGAGCAGACCCGGCTGCCCGAGAGCGCCGGCTGGACCAAGCCGCAGGGCAAGCGCGACCCGCTGGTGATGACCAAGGAGTTCACCGTCGTCCCGCGCGGCCTGGCGCTGCTGATCGGCTGCAACACCTTCCCCACCTGGAACGGCTTCCCCGGTCTGTTCGCCTCGTTGGCCACCGGCAACCCGGTGCTGGTCAAGCCGCACCCGCGGGCCGTCCTCCCGCTGGCGCTCACCGTCCGGATCGCCCGCGAGGTGCTCACCGAGGCCGGCTTCGACGCCAACCTGGTCTGCCTGGCCGCCGAGCACGAGGGCGGCACCGTGGCCCGGACCCTGGCCGTCCGCCCCGAGATCAAGCTGATCGACTACACCGGCTCCACCGCCTTCGGCGACTGGCTGGAGGAGAACGCCCGGCAGGCCGAGGTCTACACCGAGAAGGCCGGCGTCAACACCGTCGTCGTCGACTCCACCGGCGACTACAAGGGCATGCTGAACAACCTGGCCTTCTCGCTCTCGCTGTACAGCGGCCAGATGTGCACCACCCCGCAGAACCTGCTGATCCCGCGCACCGGCATCGACACCGACCAGGGCGCCAAGTCCTACGACGACGTGGTCCGCGACCTGGCCGCCGCCGTCGAGGGCCTGCTCTCCGACGACGCCCGCGCGACCGCCGTCCTCGGCGCCGTGGTCAACCCGGGCGTGCTCCAGCGCTCGGCCGCCGCGGCCGGCGGCGAGTACGGCGAACTCGCCCTCGCCCCGCGGGCGGTGGAACACCCGGAGTTCCCCGGCGCGACCGTCCGCACGCCGGCGCTGGTCAAGCTGGACGCCGACAAGCCGGACGACCGGGCGGTGTTCCGCAGCGAGTGCTTCGGCCCGGTCTCCTTCGCCGTCGCGGTGGAGAACACCGCGGCCGCCGTCGAGCTGCTGCGCGACACGGTCCGCACCCAGGGCGCGATGACCGCCTCCGCGTACACCACCTCCGCCGAGGTGGAGGCCGCCCTGGTCGAGGCCGCCCTCGACTCCGGCGTCTCGCTCTCCCTCAACCTCACCGGCGGGGTGTACGCCAACCAGACCGCCGCCTTCTCCGACCTGCACGGCACCGGCGCCAACCCGGCCGCCAACTCCGCCTACTGCGACGGCGCCTTCGTCGCCAACCGGTTCCGCACCGTGGAGGTCCGCCGCCACAGTTAGTCGCCCGCTCGCCTCCGGTCCCCGGCCACGCGCCGGGGACCGGAGATTCACAACGCCGCTCCCGGGAAGCGATGATGGAGGCCGGGGAAACGCCACACACGGCGTCCGACCTCTGTCCGAGCACCGGGAGCCGATACATGAGCGAGAAGCAGACCGTCACCGACGTCATCGTGGTCGGCGCCGGACCGACCGGACTGCTGCTGGCCGGCGACCTCGCCGCCGCCGGACTGGGCGTCACCGTGCTGGAGAAGCGCGCCACCGAGTCCAACCTCACCCGGGCCTTCGCCGTGCACGCCCGCACCCTGGAACTCCTCGACGCCCGCGGCCTGGCCGACGAACTCATCGCCACCGGCCGCCCGGTCGACTCGCTGAAGGCCTTCAACCGGGTCCGGGTCGAACTCGGCCACCTGCCGACCCGCTTCCCGTTCGTCCTGCTGACGCCGCAGTACCGCACCGAGCAACTGCTCCACGACCGGGCGGTGAAGGCCGGCGCGACGATCCTGCGCGGCGCCGAGGTCACCGGCCTGCGCCAGGACACCGAGGGCGTCACCGTCGAGACCGTCCGGGACGGCGCCACCACCACCCACCGGGCCCGCTACGCGGTCGGCGCCGACGGCGTCCGCTCCACCGTCCGCGACCTGCTCGGCCTGCCCTTCCCCGGCGAGTCGGTGGTCGACTCGGTGCTGCTCGCGGACGTCCGCCTGGAGCGCGAGCCCGAGGACGGCATCGCCGCCGGCGCCGACGAGAACGGTCTCGCGCTGCTGGTGCCGTTCGGCGACGGCTGGTACCGGGTGCTCGCCTGGGACCGCGCCGAGCAGCTGCCGGACGGCGCCGTGCCCGGGCTGGAGCTGCTCGCCGACATCGCCCGCCGCGCCCTCGGCGAGGACTACGGCCTGCACGACGTCCGCTGGAGCTCCACCTTCCACAGCGACGAGCGGCAGGTCCCCAACTACCGCTCCGGGCGGGTCCTGCTGGCCGGCGACGCGGCCCACTGCCACTCCCCGGCCGGCGGCCTGGGCATGAACACCGGCCTCCAGGACGCCGCCAACCTCTCCTGGAAGCTCGCCGCCGTCCTCCAGGACCGGGCCACCGACGCGCTGCTCGACACCTACCAGACCGAGCGGCACCCGGTCGGCCGGGCGGCGCTGCGCGCCTCCGGCGCGATGATCCGGGTCGCGGTCGCCCAGTCCGCCGCCACCCGGGCGCTGCGCGGCGCGCTGGTCCAGGTCGCCGGGCGGGTGGACGCCGTGGTGGACCGCGGCGCCCGCACCGTCTCCGGCATCGGCATCGCCTACCCGGCCCCCAAGGACGCCCACCCGCTGGTCGGCAAGCGGGTCCCCGACCTGCGGCTGACCGGTCTGGAGCCGCCCCGCGAGGGCGGGCCCGCCGCGCCGCAGCGGCTCTACGAGGCCCTGCGGGCCGGCCGGTTCGTCCTGGTCAGCAATGACGAGGTGGCGGCGGCCGACCCCTGGACGGACCGCCTGGTCACCGCGGCCCCGGCCGATCCGCACGGCAAGCTGCGCGACACCGTGCTGCTGATCCGCCCGGACGGCTACGCCGCCTGGGCCGCCGTCGACCCGGGCGCCGGCGAACTGCGCGCCGCGCTCACCGAGTGGCTCGGCGAGGCCTGACCCGCCCGCCCGGCGCCGGGGCGAGTCCCCGGGGCCGGGCGCCGGCTCAGTTCTTCGCCTTCTCGTAGTGCCGGGCCGCCTTGGCCCGGTTCCCGCACACGGCCATCCGGCACCAGCGGCGCCGGCCGTTCTGCGAGGTGTCGAAGAAGTGCAGGATGCACGCGTCGTGGGCGCACTTCTTGATCCGGTGCGGCCCCTGGGCCAGCAGCCCCAGGAAGTCGTCCACCACGAGCCAGGCGGCCAGCCGGGCCGGCTCGTCCACCTCGACCCGGTCCACCGGCCCGTTCGCCGAGGCGGCCCGCCGGACCCGCCCGTGCCGCAGCACCGCGTCCAGCCCGGCCAGCGCACCGGCTCCGGGCAGTCCGCCCGCGTCCAGCTCCCGGACGGCCGCCCTCAGCGCCTCACGGGCCTCCAGCAGGGCGGCCAGGGCGGCCCCGTCCGCGGGGCAGCGGTCGGCCAGCCCCGCCGAGGAGAGCCAGATCCCGTGGCCGTCCGGCTCGGCGAGCAGGTCGTTGACCGGTGTGCCGGCCCACCGCGTGTTCAGCAGGTCGAGCGCGAGCGGCTCACCGAGCAGCGGGCGCGGGTCCCGCGGGTCTGCTGTCCGCTCGGTCATCGACGCTCCCTCGCTCTCGGCCGGTCCCCGAGTCTACGTCGGGACCCCGGGCCGGGGGGCCTGGCCGAAAGTTGCCGGGACCGGACCGGAACGCACCACCCGGCCGGGAACCGGCCCGTCTGTTTCCGCACTGTTTCAAGATCGCTAACCTTGGGGTCGACCCCCCGTGACCACTGTCATACGCACGACTGATGACGTAGCCTCTCGACCGTGCATAGGGTTCCCCACAGCTCGGCGAGGCCGTTGACGGCGCGTTCCGGCGCCGCACCGGGTCTGCCGAACCCGCTCGGTGGGGAAGGTAACCACATGGCCTCACAGCATCCCCAGGACGCACGACTCAGACTGGTCGGGCCGCGCCAGGACATGCCCGCGCCCACGCCCGCGCCCCGGCCGCCCGCCCCGCCGCTGTCGCCCGCCCCGACGCCCGGGCGTCCGAGCCCGACCGGCGGCTTCGCCGACACCCTGCACGTGGCGATCGAGGCCAGCGGCCTCAGCCTGGACCGGATCCGCGCCGCCCTCGCCCAACGCGGCGTCAGGGTCAGTGTCACGACGCTGAGTTACTGGCGCCGCGGCCGCAGCCAGCCCGAGCGGGCCAGCTCGCTGCGCGCCGTCCACCTGCTGGAGGAGCTGCTCGGCCTCCCGCACTCCACGCTGTCCGCGCTGCTCGGCCCGCCGCGCCCGCGCGGCCGCTGGGCGGCCAGCGCCGGCGCCAGCCACCTGCGGCTGGAGGACGTCTGGCCGGGCGAGCAGCAGATCGCCGACGTCTTCGCCGAGCTGGACGCGCCGCCGGCCGGGGAGCTGGAGCGGCTCTCGGTCCACGACTCGTACTACGTGGACGCCGACCGGCGCGGCAACCTGCTGCGGATGCGCCAGGTGGTCCGGGCCACCGTGTCCGGGGTGACCCGCTGCCTGGTGGTGCACAAGGCCGACGAGGAGGCGACCGGCTGCCCGGAGATCACCGGCGTCCGGCACGGCCGGCTCGGCCGGGTGCGCCGCCGCCCGGACACCGGCCTGATCGTCGGCGAGGTGATGCTGGACCGCCCGCTGGGGCTCGGGGACAGCACCGTCTTCGAGTACGAGGTGGAGATCCCGTCGGGCGGGGCCGAGACGACCGAGTACAGCCGCCGCTTCGCCACGCCGGTGCGCGAGTACGTGCTCCAGGTCCACTTCGACCCGGCGACCGTGCCGGTGCACTGCGAGCGGTACGACCGCGACCCGGGCGCGGACGTCGACCGCCGCCGCGAGCAGCTCTGGATCGGCGCCTCGGCCAGCGCCCACGTGCTCGCCCCCGACCAGCAGCCGGGCCACATCGGCGCCCGCTGGGAGTGGGAGTAGCCGCACCGCGGCCCGGCGCCCGCGCGCCGCCCCCTCCGCACCGCCCGCCACCATCCTTGTCATGACACAGCCATGCCCGCGAAATCTAACCATTGAAACCGCCAGTACTGGTTGACCTTTCCCAAGCATAACCACTAACGTCATCGATAACGGTTAGCCAGCGGCGCCCCGAGGCGCCCTGACCACGGGAGCGATCAGGCATGTCCGGCACCATCAGCAGCACCCTGCAGACCGGCCACGTGGGTCTGAACGTCACCGACCTGGCCCGTTCCACCGCCTTCTACCGGCGCGTCCTCGGACTGGAGCTGGTCGCGGAGGGCACCGACCCGGAGCGCCGCTACGCCTTCCTCGGCCGCGACGGCCGCCCGGTCCTCACCCTCTGGCAGCAGAGCGAGGGCGCCTTCGCCACCGCCGCCCCCGGCCTGCACCACCTCTCCTTCCAGGTCGACTCGCTCGACGAGGTCCGCGCCGCCGAGGCGCTGCTGCGCGAGCTGGGCGCCTCCTTCGCCTACGACGGCGTCGTCCCGCACCGCGAGGGCGCGGCCTCCGGCGGGATCTTCTTCACCGACCCCGACGGCATCCGGCTGGAGATCTACACCCCGGCGGGCGTCGACGAGACCGGTGCCGCCGCCCCCACCGAGTCCGCCCCGACCTGCGGTTTCTTCTAGGAGTCCGCCGTGACCCCCGCCGCCACGCCCTACCACCCCGGCGAACGGGCCGTGCAGGCCCGGGCCGGCCGGACCGACCGGGCCGACCACTCCGGACGCGCCGTCGGCAGCACCGTCCCGGCCGTGGCCGCCCGCTTCCTCGCCGAACGGCGGGTCCTGGTGGTCGGCGCGGCCGACGCCGACGGCCGGCTCTGGGCCACCCAGCTCAGCGGCCCGGCCGGCTTCCTGCGGGCCCCGGACGAGCGGACCGTGACGGTCGCCGCCCGCCCGGCCGAGGACGACCCGCTGGCCGCCGCACTGGCCGGCCCCGCCGAGGTCGGCACCGTCGCGCTGGACCCCGCCGCCCGGCGCCGGATGCGGGTCAACGGCCGCTCCGCGCCGGACGGCCGGGGCGGCCTGGTGATCGACGCCGACCAGGTGTACGCCAACTGCCCGAAGTACATCCAGCGCCGTCACCCGGTCGACCGCCCGGACGCCGGCGCCCCGCGCCGGGTGGCGGCCGGCCCGGCCCTGAGCACCGCCCAGCAGCTGCTGGTGAGCACCGCCGACACCTTCTTCGTCGCCACCACCGGCCCGGACGGCCGGACGGACGCCTCGCACCGCGGCGGCAACCCGGGCTTCCTGCGGGTCCTCGGACCGGACCGGCTGCGCTGGCCCGACTACCCGGGCAACAACATGTTCATGACCCTGGGCAATCTGGAGGTCGACCCGCGGGCCGGGCTGCTCGTCCCGGACTGGGAGACCGGCGGCGCGCTGCTGGTCACCGGCGAGGCCAGGACCGACTGGTCCCACCCGGCCGCGGCGGGCCTGCCGGGCGCCGAACGGGTGGTCGACCTGACCGTCACCGGCGTCGTCGAACTGGCCGACGCCACCCCGCTCAGGTGGACCGACCCGGAGTACTCGCCCGCCAACCCGCCCGCCGCCCGGCACCCGGCCTGATCACCCGGCCTGATCACCCGGCCTGATCACCGGGCCTGACCACCGGGCCTGATCACCCGGCCGCTGCCGGACGGGCGCACCGCCCGAAGGGCCCGTCAGCTGACGGGCGGACAGCCCGGCTCCCGCGCCACGCCCGGAAGCCGAAGGGTCGTCACCCGCGCGGAGCAACCCACCGCGCCGACCCGGCATCCGGTTTGGGACTTTGGTCCGGATGGCACGCGCTGTCGCCCTGGGAAGGAAGGACCTGCCGTCACGCCGTCAGCGGCCTGACCGACCCCCCTCCCACCAGGAGAAAGAGGCGGAGTATGACCCGAACCGACCAACCGGTCCCGCTGTGGGAGTTCGACGAGGTCGAACCCGACGACGACTGCATATGCGGGGGCTGCAGCGCCCGCCGCCGCGCCCGGCTGCACGCCGCGCCGGTGCACGAGGGCGGCCACGCCGCGGCCCGCAGCGTCCGCCGCCGCGCCGCCGTCCTGATGGCCGCCGTCGGCACCGCCCTCGGCGGCGGCGCGGCCGGCGCGGCCACCGCGACCGCGGTCCCCGCCCCGACCCCCGGTGGCCCGTCCACCCCCCGCTCCGACACCCCGTCCGACACCCCGCAGGGCGAGGTGAGCGGCCTCCACGGCGGCTCCCCCGACACCGGGACGGCCGCCCCGCGCGCCGCCGCCCAGCCGGTCACCCGGGCCGCGATCATCGAGCGGGCGCAGCGCTGGGTCGACCAGAAGGTCCCGTACAGCATGGGCCGCTACTGGTCGGACGGGTACCGCCAGGACTGCTCCGGCTTCGTCTCGATGGCCTGGGGGCTCGGCAGCAGCCAGACCACCTGGACCCTGCCGGACTTCGCCGAGCGGATCACCAAGGCCGACCTCCAGCCCGGCGACATCCTGCTCCACAACGACCCGGCCCGCCCGCAGGGCGGCTCGCACGTCACCGTGTTCGGCGGGTGGACGGACTCCACCCGCACCCGCTACCTGGCGTACGAGCAGACCTCCCCCGGCACCACCAAGCGCGCGACCCCGTACGCCTACTGGTCCAACTCGGCCACCTACCTGCCGTACCGCTACAAGGCGCTCTCGCCCGGCGGGAGCAGCAGCGACGGCGCCGCCTCCTCGGCCTTCCCCGGAGCCGACAAGTTCGGCCCGGGCGCCGACAACGCCCACGTCACCCGGCTCGGCCGGATGCTGGTGGAGCGCGGCGGCGGCCGGTTCTACACCGAGGGCCCGGGGCCGCGCTGGAGCGAGTCGGACCGGCGGGCCACCGAGGCGTTCCAGCGGGCCCAGGGCTGGCGCGGCAGCGAGGCGGACGGCATCCCGGGCAAGGACACCTGGGACTACCTGGTCAACGGCAAGGGCCGGAACATCGACGCCGCCGCCCCGCTGCCGCCGTCCCCGCCGCCGCCGGTTCCCCCCGGTGGCGGTGCACCGGCCTTCCCCGGGACCGGCGGCTTCGGTCCGGGCGCGGTCGGCGACCAGGTCCGGCAGCTCGGCGAGCAGCTCGTCCGCAAGGGGTTCGGCGCCGCCTACGCCGAGGGTCCCGGCCCGCGCTGGACGGACGCCGACCTGCGCGGGGTGCGGGCCTTCCAGGAGGCCCAGGGCTGGCGCGGCGCCGAGGCGGACGGCATCCCCGGCCCGGACACCTGGAAGCGGCTCTTCTCCTGACCGGGTCCGCGCGGACCCGACCGGCGACCGGGTCCGCACGCCGTCCGGGACGGGACCGGCTCAGGCCGCCCCGCCGGGCGGGCGGCCCGCCATCCAGTGGAAGAGCCCCATCGCCACACTGGTCGCCAGGTTGAAGCTGGAGACCCCGGGCCGCATCGGCACGGCGACCAGCTCGTCGGCGCGCGTCCGCAGCTCCGCCGAGACGCCGTGCCGCTCGGTGCCGAAGGCGAGCACCGCGTCGTCCGGGAAGGACGTCGCCCGGATGTCGGTGCCCTCCGGGTCCAGCACGTAGAGCGGTCCGGCGGGCAGCTCCGGCAGGGTCAGCCGCTCGACGGCGGTGGCGAAGTGCAGGCCCGCGCTGCCCCGGAGCACGGCCGGGTGCCAGGGGTCCAGCTCCCCGGTGGTGACCACGCCGGCGGCGCCGAAGCCGGCCGCCAGCCGGATCACCGCGCCCACGTTGCCCAGGTTGCGCGGGTTCTCCAGCAGCACGACCGGCCCCGACCGGGGCCGGTCGGCCAGCGCGGCGCGGTTGGCCGCGGCGGTGGGCCGCACGGCCAGGGCGACCACCCCGGTCGGGTTCAGCCGGGGGGCGAGCGTGCGCAGCGCGGCCTCCGGGAGTTCGACGGCCAGCGTGTCCAGCGCCGGGGCGACGTCCGGGGCCAGCTCGGCGGCGAGCGCCAGCAGCGCGGCCCGGTCGGCGGTCAGCACCTGCCGGACGGCGCCGCCGAACCGCAGCGCGTGCTTCAGCGGGTGGAAGCCGTCCAACAGGACCGCCCCCGGCTCCTCGGCGCCGGTCCGCCAGGCGCGCAGCAGTTCCTCGTTCATCCCGCCCACTCTGCCATCCCGCCTCCGCCGGGCTCACCGGGCCGTCCTGCTCGCCGCCGACCCCGAGCACGGCCCGGCCGACTCCACCGGCGACCCGGTGGAGATCGTCGAGACCGTCGGCAGCGGTCCGCCGCGCTTCTTCCTGCGCTTCCACCCGACCCCCGCGACCCCGCGGTACCCGGTCCGGACCGGTGGCACCGGCCACCCGGCGGACGGCTCCGAGGTGCCGCGGGTGGTGCACGAGTTCGCCGACTACCCCGAGGGCCTGCGGATCCGGCCCACCGTCGCGTTCCCGGCCGACGCCCCGTCCGAGCTGTCCACCGGTCACCAGGGGCACTTCGCCCGCGAGTTCGCCCACTGGCTGGAGGCCGCGGCCGGGGAGAGCGCCTAACGCCCGGTCGGCTCCGGCTCGCGCCGCTCGGCGGCGGCCGCCGTGCCGCCGCCGCGCAGCGCCCGTTCCAGGTCCTTCAACGCCTGGAGCAGCAGCCTGGTCCCGGCCCGCACCACGTCCCGCTGCACCCCCGGCGGCGCCTCGGCGAGCCGTCGCTCCAGCCCCTCCTGGGCCTCCCGGACGGCGCCGAACTCCACCGGCCGCCCGGTCAGCAGCGCGCCCGCCGCCAGCGCGGTGGCCAGCCGCAGCTCCTCGGCGAACTCGGCCGCCCCCGGCACCGGGTCGGCGTCCGGGCCGGGCAGGTGCGCCTCCAGCAGCACGGCGACCCGCCCGAGGTGGCCGACCGCCGCCCGGGCCCGGTCCACCTGCCGACGGCTCACCCCGGGCAGCCCGGAGGCGTGCCGGCCGGGCTCGGCGTCGGCCCGCTCCATCGCCTGGAGCAGCTCCGAGCGCGCCTCCCGGGAGTCCAGCAGCGCCGAGCGCACCTCCCGGCCGCGCGGCGCGGCCGGCCGCTCGTACACGGCGAGCACCTCGGCCGTGTACCGCCCCGCGGCGGCCAGCCACTCGGCCAGCCGTTCGCCGAGCCGGGCGGTCTGCCAGGTGGGGAAGAGCGCGTAGACGAGCAGCGCGACCGAGCCGCCGAGCAGCGTGAGACCGACCCGCTCCACCGCGGTGACCAGGGGGTTCCCCTCCTGGAGCCCGAGCAGGAAGACCACGTAGGAGGAGATGCAGGCGGTGATCACCGCGTAGCCGGTGCGGAAGGTCAGGTAGGCGCCGCCGATCGAGACCACCGCGAGCACGGCCAGCACCCACTCGCCCGGCCGGGCCAGCTGCACCACCAGGGTGGAGACCGCCACCCCGGCCACCGTCCCGGCCAGCCGGGCCACGCCCCGGCTGTAGGTCTGCGCGAAGTCCGGCCGCATCACCATCGCGGCGGTCATCGGTGCCCAGTAGCCGTGCTCGAAGCCGACCACCCGGGCCAGCAGATAGGCGACGGTGACCACCCCGGCCAGCCGGACGGCGTGCTGGAAGACGGCCGAGTGCGGCCGGAACTGCCGCCGCACCGCGCGCAGCGCCGTCGGCAGCATCCGGAACAGCGGCGGCTTGCGCAGCGCCCCGCCGGGCTGGACGAGCGGGGTGTCGATGGTGTCCTCGGCACCCCGGTCGAGCGCGTCGGCGGCGCCGCGGAGCAGCCCGGCCAGCCGGCGCGCGGCCCGGCGGGCGGGACCGCGCAGCTCCGGACCCTCGGTCCTGGTCACCAGGGTGAGGGCCGGCGCGGAGGACGGCAGCCGGACCGGATCGCCGGTGCGGATCGCCCGGGCCAGCGCGTCCATCGCCTCGGCGGCGGCCGCCAGCACCTCCCGGGCCCGGTCGCGTTCCGGGCCCTCCTCGGGTGCGCCGACCTCGGGGTCGGCGATCGCCGCCAGGGTGGGCCGGATCCGCTCGGCGAGTCCGCGCAGACCGCGCAGTTCGGGCGGTCTGCGCCGGTCCTGCCAGGGGGTCAGCGCGGCGGCGTGCCGGGCCGTCATGAACGGGGCCGGGTCGACGTGCGCGGTCGGGTCCTGGCGCAGCCGCCGGGCGTAGTCGGCGAGTTCGGCGTAGGTGTCGGCGAGCGCCTCGCGCTGGGCGGTCCAACTGCCGATCGGCCAGACGGTGATGACCAGCGCCTGCACCGCACCGCCGAGCGCGCAGACCAGCCCGTGGCCGAGCGCGGTGAGCGGGCTGACCGGCAGCTGGACGACGATCAGCATCACCGAGACGGTGTTGGCGGCGACCACCCCGGCGGTCGGTCCGGTCGCCCAGGCGAGCCCGGCGCCGAACACCCAGACCGCCAGCAGCACCGGGAAGCCCCCGGGCACCCCGACCGCCAGGTACCCCAGGAAGGTGCTGACGCCCAGTCCGATCCCGGCGGCGACGGCGAGCGTGGCCCGGGGCCGGAAGCTGCGCTGGAAGGTCGCGGTGCCGGCGATGAAGGCGCCCATCGCGGCCGAGGTGGCCAGCCGGGCGTCGAAGAGCGCCAGGGTCGGGAAGAGCACCAGCGCGACGGCGACCGCCCCGCGCACCGCCCGCTTGGGGTCGGTGAGCGCCCGGTCGACGGTCAGTCCGGTCCGCGCGGTGTCTCGAAGCGCGGCGAACCAGGACATAACGGTCAGCTTAGTGGCGCCCTCCGCAGCCGGATCCGCGCGACCCGCGCCCCGGCCCAGCACAGCGCCGCGGTCGGCAGGAACACCGCGTCCGCCGCGACCATCGCCAGCGAGAACACCGGCAGCCCCAGCAGCACCGCGATCCCGATGTGCTCGGCCATCATCACCACCAGCAGCGCGTTCTTGACCCTCCGGTCGACCAGCGCGAACGGGAAGCCCACCTGGAGCAGCACCGTCCCGTAGGAGATCAGGAACACCGGCAGCAGCGCCCCGCCGACCAGCCCGGACAGCGCCGGCCAGGGGGTGAAGTAGTCCAGGTGCAGCGGGTAGTACAGCGCGGTGCCGTCCTGCCAGCGCGAGCCCTGGACCTTGTACCAGCCGGCCGTGGCGTAGATCAGCACCACCTCGACGACGATCACCAGCATCGCGCAGTTGTGCACCATGGTCGCCAGCGCGTCCAGCACCGCCCGGGTCTCGCCGTCCGGCGCCACCCGGTCCACCAGCCACCACAGCCCGGCCACCGCCCAGAGCG
Source organism: Streptomyces sp. NRRL F-6131 (assembly GCA_000719695.1). Taxonomy (GTDB): domain Bacteria; phylum Actinomycetota; class Actinomycetes; order Streptomycetales; family Streptomycetaceae; genus Kitasatospora. The sequence continues at coordinate 75,409 of JOHN01000019.1, read as the reverse complement.
CCCAGAACAGCGGCGCCCACCCGACGTACGGGAACACCGGGGCCGTCCAGTCCAGGCTCGTCCCGGCGAAGCCGCCCAGCTGACAGACCAGCAGCAGCGCCCCGAGCACCGTCCAGAGCAGCACCCCGGCCCGCCCCGGCCCCGCCCGGCGGGCGTCCAGCGACCAGACCTCCGCGCACCGGGTGAAGACCAGGTAGATCGCCATCAGGTGGACGATGTTGTCCCCGCCGTCCCCGAGGAAGACGTTGCGGTTCTGCAGCGACAGCACCGTGACCAGGAACAGCACCGTGCTCGCCCTGGTCCGCCAGCCCAGCAGCACGGCCAGTGCGGCCAGCACCGCCAGGTGGTAGACCAGCTCGAACCAGAGCCGCCCGCCGAACCAGGGCAGCACGGTGAGCGCCCGGTTGTCGGCCAGCAGCTGCTGGGCCAGCTCCGTCGACCAGGGCGAGGTGTCGCCGTACAGCACCCGCCGGTGGGGCCACTCCCGCAGCAGGTACGCCAGCCAGACCAGGCCGAAGCCGATCCGCACCGTCGCCGCCTGGTGGCGGCCGAGCACCCGTCCGGTGAACACCGCGACCGCCCGCCCGGCGAGCTCGGCCGGCCCCGGCCGCGGCGCACCGGCGGGCGCACCGCCCCCCTCCGGGACACCGGGCTGCCGGGGGATCCCGGCGGGCGCGGTGACCCCGCCCGGAACCGCCCCGTCCGGAACTGCCCCGTCCGGAACCGCCCCGTCCGGAGCCGCCTCCACCGGAACCGCCCCGCCCGGAGGCACCTCGACCGGCACCGCCACCGGTGGCACGGCCCCGCCGGGCACCGCCCCGCTCACCGCAGCCCCCGCAGGTCCTCGTCCTTCACCGGCCACCAGGGCAGCTCACGCACCCTGGGCGCGGGCGGCTCCGCCTCGTCGTTCCAGGCCGGCGGCGCGACCGTGGTGCTGGTCACCCGCAGCTCGACCCCGACCACCGGCTGCCCGTCCACGCTGGAACCGATCCGCTGCACCGCGATCCGCTTCAGGTACTCCTCGGCGAGCCGGCCGCGCGGCGTGGTCGTCGACTCGTCCTGGGCGCTGTGCGAGCCGTCGTAGAAGTCCCAGGCCCGCCGCAGCAGGTTCTGGTCGGCGTGGCTCGGCGCCGGATTGCCCCGGATCGCGGCGATGTCCTGCGCGGTCAGCCCGACCCAGTCGTGGACCCGCGCCTCCCCGTCCGCCGACGCGGTGCGCACCCGGGCGTCCACCGCGACGTTCTGCTGCAACGGATTGGGCGCGAACAGCTTCCAGTTCTGTTCGAACTCCGGGTAGATCAGTCCGTCGACCTGCTCCCGGTACTGCCGGGAGAGCGAATTGGCGGGCGCCACGTGCAGGAAGACCGCACCGAGGAAGAGCCCGGTCGCCGTGATCAGCAGCGCGGCGGAGGCGCCCAGGACGGCCCGCGCGGGCGCCGACCAGGCCCGGCGGACGGGCGGCGGGTCCGTGCTCTCGGCCATGTTCTCCCCCGGGGAAGGGTGGGGCCGGCACCGCGCCGGCCCGGTCGCGCGCCCATCCTGCCCTACTCCCCGGGCCCGGCGGATCCCCCCGGTCCCGGGCGGACCGCCCGACCGACGACCCGGTCCCGGCCGGCCGCGTCACCCGTCCGGCCGCCCCGCCCCCGCGGCGCCGCCGGGTCGGACAGGGGCCTACAGGACGAAGGCGTCCTGCCCGCCGCTGCTCACCATCGGACGGCCGGCGCCGTCCCAGGCGTACATCCCGCCGTCGACGTTGACCGCCTCCCGGCCGTTCTGCACCAGGTACTGGACGACCTGCGCGGAGCGCCCGCCGACCCGGCAGAGCACGTACAGCTTCTCCTCCGGCAGCTCGCCGATCCGCGCGACCACCTCGCCGATCGGGATGTGCAGCGCGCCGGCCACGTGCCCGGCGTCCCACTCGTCCTGCTCCCGGACGTCCAGCAGGGCGGCGTCGGCGGGCACGGCGGCGGCGTCGATGGTGGGGATCTGCGCGAACATCGTCTGACTCTCCTGGGCGTCGGGATCGGCCCCGCCATTGTCCCCCACCGGGCGGCCGCCGAGGAGCCCTTCCAGCTCGGCCTGCTGGGCCGCGGCCTTCGCCAGCAGCTGCTCCGCCAGCTCGGCCAGCAGCCCGTCCGGGTCCTGCGGGGCGAGCGCGAGCAGTTCGCCCATCGCGCTGCGCTCCAGCCGGACCTGCTCGGTGGCCAGCTCGCCGATCCGCCCGGTCAGCCACTCCAGCCGGCGGCGCAGCCAGCCGAGCCGGTCGGGGGAGTCGGGGGCGGGCGCCGCCTCGGGCGCGGTGGACCACTCGGCGGCCAGCGCCTCCAGCGCGCCGGTGTCGCCGTACGCGTAGGCCTCGTTGACCCGGGCCAGGAACGCCGCGCGGCGCTCCTGCTCGGCCGGGTCGGTGGACAGGTCCGGGTGGGCCCGGCGGACCAACTCGCGGTACATCCGCTGGGCGTCCCGGCCGGGCCGCACCCGGGTGGGCGCGGCCGGCGGCGGCGGGGCCTCGTCCTGCTCCCGGACGCTGTCGAACAGCGCGTCCAGGTCGGGCATGTCGTCCACCCGCTGCCGCGCCTCGTGGGCCCGCCGGAGGTCCTCCGGGAGCCCGGTGCGGGCGGCCACCGCCTCGGCCAGCAGCGCGTCCAGCTCGTCCAGCCGGGCGTACAGCGGGCCGAGCAGCTGGTGGTGGATCAGCGCGAAGTTGTCGATCTCGACCCGCAGCGTCCGCACGTCGACGTCCATGGTGAGCCAGGCGAGCTCGGCGGCCTCGACCCGCTCCTCGAGCTCGCCCTGCTGCGGATCCGTCCAGCGGACGGGGATCTGCGCGGTCACCCTTGGCCTCCGTCTCGTGCTGTCCCGTGCGGGCCGACCGGGCCCGTCCTGCGACCCTACCGCCCGCGCGCGGCCCGGCCGTGGGGTGGACGGGGAGTGCGGAACGGCGCACGGCTCGTGACACGCAACTGATACCGAGGAATCTCCTCGTTTCGCTATCGAGTCCCGGCCCGTCCGTGCTTCGCTGGTATCCGCACAGCATGCCTTCCTCCGGAGAATCGGCCGTCTCCAGGCGTGGCGGCCAGGCGGGAGCAGACCGAATCCATGGTGGACGATCCCAACTCCACACCGCGTCCGACGGACCCCGGTCCGGAGCCCGGCACCGCACCGGGCGACCAGCCCCCGGGGGTGGTCGCCCTGGTCCGGCTCGCCGTCGTGCTGGTCGACCGCGACGGGCGGATCGCCCAGTGGAGCCGGGCCGCCGAGGAACTGTTCGGACACCGCGCGGAGGCCGTCCACGACCGCCCGGCCGCCGGACTGCTGCCGGCCGCCGAGCCGCGCAGCGTCCCCGGCCCGGCCGCGCTCCCGGCCGCCGGCCGCCGCCGCGACACCTTCGACACCCTCGCCGAGCTGACCGCGGACGGCACCGCCTGGGCGGGCCGGCTGCCCGTGGTCGACCGGGAGGACCACCTGCGGGACGTGCTCTGGTGGGCCTACCCGCTGGACGGCCCGGCCGGCCGACTGCTGGCCCTGGCCGCCGACGCCCGCCCGCTGCGCTCCGCCGGCCCCCGCTTGGCGCTCGGCGAGCGGCTGCTGCCGTTCGCCGCCGCCGCCGGCTCGGCGGGCGGCTTCCACCGGCTCTCCGCCGCGCTGACCGCCGCCGGCCGGACGGTCCCCGAAGCGCTGGCCGCCGTCCTGCCCGGTTCCGCCGGGCGCCGCGGACCGCTGCTCACCGTGCTCACCCGGTCCGGACTGCCGGCCCTGCGGCTGGACCCGACCACCGTCCTGCCGCTCCGTCCGGCCGACCCGGCGACCGGCACCGCCCACGCCGCGGCCGGGATCGGCCGCCGCTACCCGACCGCCCAGCAGCGCACCACCCGGCTCGGCCCGCCGCCGCAGCCCGAGCAGTCCGCGCCCGGCCGCCGCCCGGCCGGCCCGCTGCCCGCCCAGCGCGAGGCCGCGGTCGCACCGGCCACCGCGGAACGGGCCGCCCGCCCCGAACGCCCCGGCGGCGAGCGCGCGGGCGGCGGCGTCCCGGCCCCGCCGAGAGGAGGCACCACCATCGAGCACACCGCCGTCGGCCCGTCCGCCCCCGGACACCGGCTCCACCCGGGCGAGTCGGCCGCGCCGACCACCGTCCCCGTTCCCGTCCCCGCCGTCGCCGTGCCCCCGCCCGGGCCGCCGTCCGGCCGGTTCGGCCCGTTCCTGACCAACGGCCACGCCGGCGAGCAGCTGGCCCTGCTCAACGAGGTCGGCGGCAAGGTCGGCACCACCCTCGACCTCGGCTTCACCGCCCACGAGCTGTGCCGGGTGCTCGTCCCCCGGGTCGCCGACTTCGCCTGCGTCGACCTCGTCGACGGCCTGATCTCCGACTCCGAGCTGCCCGCGGCCCGCCCGGACGACGACACGATGCTCCGCCGGGTCGCGCTGGCCTGCAACGAGTCCACCGGCCAGTGGGACCACGTCCTCGCCGAGGGCGCCCTGGTCGCCATGCCCCGCCGCACCCCGCCCGGGATGGCCCTCCAGCTGAACCAGCCGGTGCTGGTCCCGGTGGTCACCCGGGACGTCGCGGTCGACTACGCCGCAGCGCTGGGCGGCCCCGAACTCGTCCCGGTGGTCTCCGGCCGCTCGATGCTGGTGGTCCCGCTCTCCGCCCGCGGCACCGTGCTCGGCATCCTCAAACTGCTCCGGCTCCCCGACCGCACGCCGTTCGACGAGAGCGACGCCGCCACCCTCAAGGAGCTGGCCGCCCGGGCCGCGCTCTCGCTCGACAACGCCCGGCTGCACCGGGCCGAGTCCCGGGTCGCCACCACCCTCCAGCGGTCGATGATCCCGACCCGCCCTCCGCAGATCCCCGGCGTCCAGATCGCCCACCGCTACCTGCCCGGCGACTCCCGGGCCGAGGTCGGCGGCGACTGGTTCGACGCCATCCAGCTGCCCGGCAGCCGGGTCGCCCTGGTGGTCGGCGACGTGATGGGCCACGGCCTGCACTCGGCCGCCGCGATGGGCCGCTTCCGCACCGCGATGCAGACCCTGGCCGCCCTCGACCTGCCACCCGGCCAGCTGCTGCGCCACCTGGACAACCTCGCCCACAAGCTCGGCGACGACCACCTCGCCACCTGTCTGTACGCGGTCTACGACCCGATCAACCGGACCTGCGAGCTGGCCAGCGCCGGGCACGTCCCGCCGGTCCTGGTCCACCCGGACGGTACCGGCGAACTGCTGGAGATCCCGGCCGGCGCCCCGATCGGCGTCGGCGGGGTGCCGTTCGTCGCCAAGACCATCGACGTCTCGGACGGCTCGATGCTGGTGCTCTGCACCGACGGCCTGGTCGAGGTCCGGGGCGGGGACATAGGAGCCGGGCTGGCCGCGCTCTGCGGCAATCTGATCGACCCCCGGCAGAGTCCGGAGCAGGCCTGCGACGTGGTCCTGGACCGGCTGCACTCGGACGACCGGAAGGACGACGTCGCGCTGCTGGTGGCCCGCTTCGACGGCGTCGCGCCGAGCGAGGTCGCCACCTGGGACCTCACCGTCGACCAGCGCGAGGTCGGCCGGGCCCGCGCCCTGGTCCGCGAGCAGCTGGCCGCCTGGCACCTGGAGTCGATCGGCGACACCGTCGTGCTGCTGGTCAGCGAGCTGGTCACGAACGCCGTCCGGGTGGCCCGGGACCGGGTCCAGCTCCAGCTGATCCGGGTGGACAAGCTGCTGGTCGAGGTCAGCGACGACAACCACAACCTGCCGTCCCTGGAGCCCGCCGAACAGCTCGGCGAGACCGGGCGCGGACTCACCCTGGTCACCAAGCTCGCCGAACGCTGGGGCACCGCCCGCAAGGCCGTCGGCAAGGTCGTCTGGTTCGAACTGCCGCTCTGAACGGCGGAGCCCGCGGACCGTCCGGTCCGCGGGCTCTCCGCACTCCTGCCCCTGCCCCTAGGGGACGGCCGCGCCGGCCGGGGTGCGACGGCGGGCGTCGGCGGCGGCCTCCAGCGAGGCGGTGGCGGTCGCCACCACGTCCGCCGCCCCGACCCCGGCCAGCACCCGCGGCCAGAAGTCCCCGAACACCTCCACCGAGACCGCGATCAGCAGCGCCGCGATGACCGCGACCACGTGCTCCATCCCGGCCAGGTTCGGCAGCACGACCGCCTCGCCGACCATCAGCGCCACGACCAGCCCGGCCGTGAACCAGGCCCGGCAGCGGAACGCGATGCAGATCGCCAGCGCCACCACCGCGGCCGACGGACCGGTGTCCCGGACGTGCGCGACCCACTTGGGGAAGCCGAAGAGGTGGTCCGGCCCGATCGCCACCCCGACCCGGGCGAACAGCGTCCCGGCGAGCGTGCAGGTGTAGGCCACCACCAGGGTCAGCCGGCGGCCGAGCACCAGCTCGGCGATGCCGAAGACCACGAAGACCTGCGCCAGCGCCCCCCACACCGGCAGGTCCAGGGCCGGCACGTACAGCGACAGCGGTGTGCGCAGCAGCGACACCTCCAGCGGCAGCGCCGCCTTCACCACCCCGATCTGGGTGACGAAGCGCTCGCCGCCCGGCAGGTGCTGGACGACGCTGAACAGCAGGATCAGACAGGTCGCCGCGGTGGCCAACGGGACGGCCGCGAACTTCTTGCGCGCCACCTGCTCCCGGACCGTCCCGAACAGCGTTCCCCACTCGGCGACAGCGGCCTCTTTGGCAATAGCCACCGGCCCCTTCCGCACGCCCCCCGCGTGGGTCCTCCGCATCACAACCGGTTCTCCAAATCCCCGTTGGCGCAAGCGCCTTCTCGACTACCCCCACATTAGAAGCCGGTTAACGAATCCACATCGGCAATTGTGCGGATCCGAGTCATCCTCAAGGGGGAGAAGTCACCAGGAAATCCCCCCATCCGGACGACCGGCCCCCTCCGCCCCCCGGCGGAGGGCTACCCCTTCCCGTCCCGTGCCGCCACCGGCACCCGGGGCGCCGCGGCGGGCGGGCCCTGGTGCCGACGACGGAACAGCGCGGGCAGGCTCGGTACGGTGATGAAGCCCTCGGCCCGGGCGCTGGCGATGCCGATCCGCGGAATCTCGCTGCTCTTCTCGAACAGCAGATAACGCGGCTCCCAGATCGGCCGGTACTTGGCGTTGGCCCGGTACAGCGATTCGATCTGCCACCAGCGCGAGAAGAAGCCCAGAACGGAACGCCAGAGCCGCAGCACCGGCCCCGCCCCGAGCTTCGAGCCGCGCTCGAAAACGGAACGGAACATCGCGAAGTTCAGCGAGACCCTGGCCAGATTCACCTCACGGGCCCGCTGCAGGAGTTCGATCACCATGAACTCCATCAGGCCGTTCTCGGTGTCCCTGGCCCGGCGCATGAGGTCCAGCGAGAGCCCGTCCGCGCCCCACGGCACGAAGCTGAGCAGGGCCTTCAGCTCCCCCGCGCCGTCGTGGCACTCCAGCATCACGCAGCGCCCGTCGCCCGGGTCGCCGAGCCGGCCGAGCGCCATCGAGAAGCCGCGCTCGGTCGCGCCGTCGCGCCACTGGTCGGCCTTGGCCACCAGCTCGGCCATCTCGCTCTCGGGGATCTCCTCGTGCCGGCGGATCCGCACCGTGTACCCGGCCCGCTTGACCCGGTTGTACGCCTGGCGCACCACCCGCATCGCGCGGCCGTCCAGCGAGAACTCGTCGAGCTCGACGATCGCCTCGTCGCCCAGCTCCAGCGCGTCCAGCCCGTGCCGGGCGTAGATCACCCCGGCCTCCTCGGAGGCGCCCATCACGGCCGGCGCCCAGGCGTGCTCGCGGGCCTCGGCCAGCCAGGCGTCGATCGCGCCCGGCCAGGCCTCCGGGTCGCCGATCGGGTCGCCGGAGGCCAGCGAGACGCCGCCGACCACCCGGTAGGTGACCGCCGCCTTGCCGCTCGGCGAGAACATCACCGCCTTGTCCCGGCGCAGCGCGAAGTAGCCCAGCGAGTCCCGCTCGCCCTGCTTCTCCAGCAGGGCCCGGATCCGCTCCTCGTCCTCGGCGGTCAGCAGCTCGGTGTTCCGCGGGCTGCGGAACGCCACGTAGAGGACGAGCAGGAAGAGCACCCCGCCCATCACGTTGATGACCGTGTTCACCCAGGTCGGCGCGTCGATCACGGAGCGCAGGTGCTCGGTCGGGGTGATGGTGATCATCCGGCCGACCGAGTACCGGAACATGTCCCAGAAGTCGGCGGCGCCGCGCAGCTCGTTGGTCATGGCGACCAGGGCCGCGCCGACCACCCCGCCGAAGCCCAGCCCGGCCACGAAGGTGGCGGCGGCGGTCTTCGGGTTGGAGCTGTCGCCCTTGGAGGTGAACTCCTTCCGGCCGATCAGCAGGGCCAGCACGAACCCGCAGGTCAGCACGGTGGAGACGTAGTTCAGCGGGTGCCTGTCGAAGCCCTCGTCGGGCAGTGCCATGGCGATCAGGTAGAGCAGCGCGAACAGGCCCGCCAGGGCGGCGTTGAAGATCCACGCGGCCCGCTTGCGGCGCCGCATCGCGATCGCCAGGAAGACCGAGAGCACCGCGCTGCCGAGCCCGGCGGTCATCAGGTAGGGAGTGAAGTACTCGCCCTCGTTGTGCGTCTCGACCTGGTCCCGGAACGGCGCCAGGAGGACGGTCACGAGGTTCAGCAGGGCGATCAGCCGCAGGTACCAGACGGTCGCCGTCGCGGCCCGCGGACGCCAGCGCGCCATGAGCGCGCCGGACGCCGGTCCGGATCCGCTGGGGGAGGTGGACGGCTCCGGCTTCACAGTGGACGACACAGCTCAATTCCAAACGATCAGGTGGTGGGTCGCATCCGCAGACGGCCCGGCTGGACGCCCACCTCGGCCGGCGGGCCGACTGAGCGGCAGCCGATTCCATGGTTCCCCACCGACGGTGAGAATCGCGTGAACCGGGCAGGGGATTCACACCCCCGCCGTTCGGCGGGGGTGTGCCGGGAGGCCGGGCCCGGCGAAGCCGCCGGTCAGGCCCTACTCTCAGTTCCAGTCATGCGGACCGGCCCGGCCCGGCCGCCGAACCGAGGAGGGACCATCACCACCACCCGCGTGCTGATCGTGGACGACGAGATCCTGGTCCGGTCCGGGCTGGGCCTCATCGTCGGCTCCGCCCCCGACCTGGAGGTGGTCGGCGACTGCTCGGGCGCGCAGACCGAGGAGTACGTCCGGCGGCTGCGTCCGCACGTGGTGCTGCTCGACATCCGGATGCCCGACCTGGACGGCATCTCGGTGCTCCGCCGGCTGCGGGCGCTGCCCGACCCTCCGGCCGTGGCGATGCTGACCACCTTCGACACCGAGGAGTACATCGGCACCGCGCTGCGGGCCGGCGCGTCCGGTTTCCTCCTCAAGGACACCGCGCCGGACCAGCTGGTGCACGCCGTCCGGGTGCTCGCGGCGGGCGGCAACATCCTCTCCCCGACCGTGACCCGCACCGTGATCGGCGGTTACGTGGACGGCGGCGGGCCGGACGCCGAGGCGGCCACCCTGGCCCGCACGCTGACCGGCCGCGAGCTGGACGTCCTGGCGCTGCTGGGCGAGGGCCTGTCCAACGCCGAGATCGCCGACCGGCTGTTCCTGGGCACCGGCACGGTCAAGGACCACATCAGCGCGATCCTCGGCAAGCTCGGCGCCGCCAACCGGGTCCAGGCGGCCGTCATCGCCCACCGGGCCGGGCTGGTCCGCCCGAAGCCGAGCGACGGGGCATGAGCGACCCCTCTCCCGCACGACGCCTGCCGGCCGGCTTCACCGCGCCCTGGCTGATGATCCTGCTGCCCGCCCTCTACTCCCTGGTGGACGCCGCCCTGGTGGCCCGGGGCGCCCCGCTCTGGCAGACCCTGCTGTCGGTGCTGGCCGCCGTCGCGCTGCTGTGGCGGCGGCGCTTCCCGGTCACCGTGCTGCTGCTGACCATGCCGGGCAGCTACCTCGACGACATCTGGCTCGCCCCGATAACCGCCGTCTACACGGTGGCCGCCGAACGCCCCCACCCCCGGGTGGTGGTGCCCTGCGCCTCGCTCTTCGCCGTGGTGGAGTTCTTCCACTGGCCGCTCTCCGAGCAGTCCTTCGAACCGACCCGGGACACCGCGCTGTACGCCATCCAGTCGGTGATGCTGGCGGCCGGCCCGGCCGCCACCGGTCTGCTCTCCCGGACCAGGCGCGAGCTGGCGTCGCGGCTGGACGAGCTCACCCGGGGGCAGGAGCGGGAGAGCCGGCTGCTGGCCGAGCGGGTGCTCAGCGAGGAGCGCGGCCGGCTGGCCCGGGAGATGCACGACGTGGTCTCGCACCAGGTCAGCCTGATCAGCATCCAGGCGGGCGCGCTCCAGGTGTCCACCCGGGACGCGGCGGCCTCGGGCGTCGCGGCGACCATCCGCGAGCTGTCCGTGCGCACCCTGGAGGAGCTGCGGCAGATGGTCGGCGTGCTGCGGGCCGGCGGTCCGCGGACCGGCACCCCGCTGGCCCCGCAGCCCAGGCTGGCCGATCTGCCCCGGCTGATCGAGGAGAGCGGACTGGCCGCCGACACCGAGCTCGTCCCGGGTGACCGGCCCTGGCCGGAGGCGGTCGAGCGGGCCGCCTACCGCACCGTCCAGGAGGCGCTCACCAACATCAGCAAGTACGCGCCGCAGGCCGCCGTGCACGTCCGGATCCGGGCCCGGGGCCGGCGGCTGCGGGTCGAGGTGCGCAACGACGCCCCGCCGGTCCGCCCCGCCGAGGTCCTGCCGGGCGGCGGCCACGGCCTGGTCGGCCTGCGCGAACGCGCACAGCTGCTCGGCGGCTCGCTCACCGCCGGGCCGACCTCGGACGGCGGCTTCGAGGTCCGCGCCGACCTCCCGGCCCCGTCCTCCTGACCCGGAGCCCGGGCCGGCCCGGCACCGGCGCCGCGGGGCGTGCCGGCGCCGGAGGGCCGGAGGGCCGGAGAACGAGAAAGCCCCGCAGATCCGAAGATCTGCGGGGCTTCGCTGTGCGCGAGGGGGGAGTTGAACCCCCACGCCCTTTCGGGCACTGGAACCTGAATCCAGCGCGTCTGCCTATTCCGCCACCCGCGCATGGGTGTTTTCACCGCTTGCCGGTCGATCAGCCGATCCGCTCGGTACCATGTGGCCTTCGCGGTTCTTCGATCGGGCCACCCGGTGGGCGCCCCTTCCGACATGCAAAACAGTAGCACGACCTGCGGGTCACCTCCGAATCCGTTCCCCGCGGAGGCGGAGCGCATCCGAACGGATGCCCGGCGAACAGGCGAGCGAGGGATGGCGGGCCCGTGCGGCGGGTAGCCCTGGCATGCCGCCGCCCGCATGCGTCACCCTGTGTGTCCGAGCCCACCCCCGGGCACCACGTGGTCCGGGAACCGTACGGATGGCCCCGGCGTGGATACGATCAGTACGGAAGTACCGCAAGTAGGCGCGACCGGCTCCCCCCGGAATCCGGTCGGCAGGCAGGCGAACGAACCCTGGAAGGGGGTGCCCCATGGGAGTGCTGAAGAAGTTCGAGCAGCGACTTGAGGGTCTCGTCAACGGCACCTTCGCGAAGGTGTTCAAGTCCGAGGTCCAGCCCGTGGAGATCGCCGGCGCGCTGCAGCGTGAGTGCGACAACAACGCGAGCATCTGGAACCGCGACCGGACCGTCGTGCCCAACGACTTCATCGTCGAGCTCAGCCCGCACGACCACGAGCGGCTGAGCCCCTACTCCGGGCAGCTGGGCAGCGAGCTCGCCGGCATGGTCCGCGAGTACGCGGAGGCCCAGCGGTACACCTTCATGGGCCCGCTCCAGGTGAACCTGGAGAAGGCCGACGACCTCGACACCGGCCTGTACCGGGTGCGCAGCCGCACCCTCGCCGCGGAGGAGCCGCAGCAGCAGGCCCCCGCGCAGCCGACCCAGCCCGGGTACGGCCGCCCGCCGGCCGCCCCGGCCCCCGGCGCGCCCTGGCAGCAGGGCGGCGGCGCCCAGTACGCCGCGCCCCCGCCGCCGGCCGCGCCCCCCGCCGTTCCGGCCGGGCCGCCCGCGACCGCCGCCGGCAATGTGCGCCCCTTCCCGGGCGCCGGCCACGGCACCGCGGTCCGGCGCTGGATCGAAGTGAACGGCGCCCGCCACCAGATCTCCGGGAACGCCTGCGTGCTCGGCCGTTCCACCGAGGCGGACGTCCGCATCGACGACCCCGGGGTCTCCCGCAAGCACGCCGAGATCCGCCCCGGGACACCCTCGATGGTGCTGGACCTGGGGTCGACGAACGGCATCGTGGTGGACGGGCAGCACACCCAGCGCGCTACGCTCCGCGACGGCTCTCGAATCGTCGTGGGCTCCACCACCATCGTCTACCGACAGGTCGAAGGGTAGAGCGGGCGCGGTTATGTCAGAACTGACCCTCACGGTCATGCGGCTGGGATTCCTGGCCGTGCTGTGGCTGTTCGTGATCGTCGCGGTCCAGGTGATCCGCAGCGACCTCTTCGGAACCAGGGTGAACCCCCGGGCCTCCCGCCGGGGCGGTGCCGCCGCTCCGGCGGCCCCCGCGGCCGGACCGGCCGGGCGCGCCCCGCAGGGCCAGCCCCCGGCCGGCGGTCCGCCGACCCAGGGCGGCGGGCGCCGTCGCGGCGCCCCGACCCAGCTGGTCGTGGTGCAGGGCTCGTTGGCCGGCACCACGGTCGCGCTGCAGGGCCAGACCATCACGCTGGGCCGTGCGCACGACTCCACCATCGTGCTGGACGACGACTACGCGTCCTCCCGGCATGCCAGGATCTATCCCGACCAGACTGGGCAGTGGACGGTGGAGGATCTAGGCTCCACCAACGGCACCTATCTGGACCGTCAGCGCCTGACCGCGCCGACCCCGCTCCAGCCGGGCATGCCGATCCGTATCGGCAGGACCGTCATCGAACTGCGGAAGTAGTAGCGCATGAGGGACAGCATCCCGTCCATGACCCAGAGGGGGGCGCAGCTCGCATGACCCTGGTGCTGCGCTTCGCCGCCGGCTCCCACAAGGGACTGATCCGGGAGGGGAACGAGGACTCCGGCTATGCCGGCCCGCGGCTGCTGGCCGTGGCCGACGGCATGGGCGGCGCGGCGGCCGGTGAGGTCGCGTCCTCCGAGGTGCTCGGCTCGATCGTCCGGCTGGACGAGGACGTGCCGGGCGCCGATCTGCTGACCCTGCTCGGCGACGCGGTCCAGGGCGCCAACGACCGGCTCCGGCAGATGGTCGAGGAGGACCCGCAGCTCGAAGGCATGGGCTGCACCCTCACCGCGATGCTCTGGACCGGCCAGCGGATGGGCCTGGTCCACGTCGGCGACTCCCGCGCCTACCTGCTGCGCGACGGCGGGCTGGTGCAGATCACCCAGGACCACACCTGGGTGCAGCGGCTGGTCGACGAGGGCCGGATCACGCCCGAGGAGGCCGAGACCCACCCGCAGCGCTCGCTGCTGATGCGGGCGCTGGACGGCCGCGGCCAGGTCGAGCCCGACCTGTCGATCCGCGAGGTCCGGGCCGGCGACCGCTACCTGATCTGCTCCGACGGCCTCTCCGGCCCGGTCAGTCACCAGACCCTCCAGGACACCCTGGGCAGCTACTACGCGCCCGAGCAGACCGTGCAGGAGCTGATCCAGCTCGCGCTGCGCGGCGGTGGCCCGGACAACATCACCTGCATCGTCGCGGACGTCCTGGACGTCGGCGCCACGGACACCCTGAGCGGCCAGTTCAACGACGTGCCGGTGGTGGTCGGCGCGGTCGCCGAGACCCCGCCGTCCTCGACCGTCGCCGACCAGTCGATCCGGGACACCCCGGCCGGCCGGGCCGCCGGTCTCGGCCGCGGCCCGCAGGGCGCCTTCGGCCCCGCCGAGGGCTACGGCGCCGGCCACCCCGACGGCGGCTTCGGCCCGGCCGACGGCTACGAGGGCGGCGCCGCGGAGCTCCCGGTCTACGGGACCGAGGACTACGACGACGGGGCGCCCCGGCCCAAGCGGAAGAACCGGGCGCTGACGTTCTCGCTGATCGGCCTGGTCACCGTGGGTCTGCTGGGCGCCGGCGGCTTCTTCGGCTACCAGTGGACGCAGGGCCAGTACTACGTCGGCGCCGAGGGCGACCACGTCGCGGTCTACCGGGGCGTGAACCAGAGCCTGGCGGGCCTGAGCCTGTCCTCGGTGCACACCCCGTACAAGGACATCGAACTCAAGTTCCTCCCGCAGGACCAGCGCACCCACGTCACCAACACGATCTCGGCGAGCAGCCTCGGCGACGCCGACGACAAGGTGAAGAAGCTGGGCGAGCAGGCCGCGTTCTGCCGGAAGGTCTCCGACGTCCGGGCCTCCGCCGCCAACCCGCCCGCCCAGGGCGGCACCCCGGCGACCGGCCAGCCCGTCCAGCCGACCCAGCAGGCCGCCGCCGGCACGGTGGCGACCCACGCCGGGTTCGTGACGGCCACCACCGTGCCCAGCCCGTCCGCGACCGGCCGGGCGCCGGCGGCCGGCGTGCCCTCGAGCACCCCGACCCCGACCGCGCCGAGCACCACCCCGGCCCCCGTCGTGCCCAGCCAGGGCGCCGCGGCCCCGGCGGCGCCGCAGAGCGACCTGCCCGGTCTGACCGACGAGGAGCGGCAGCGCGCCGACTCCTGCCCGAAGTGACGGACGCGACCCGACAGGGACCCGCCCGGCGCGGGTCCCGCCGGCCGTCAGGGAGCGGCTACCACGTGAGAGAGCGAAGCGAACAGGCCGTCGAGAGGCGCGTACGGGCGCACGCCCCTGCCGAGCGGAGCGAGGCAGGAGCATGAGCACCTTCGATGTGAGCAGCGACCCGAACAGCCGGTCCGCCGGCGTACCGGCCGACCGCGCGTCGTCCCGGCGCCGCCGCAACACCACCATCTCGCCGCAGGCGACGCCGAACCGGCGCAACACCGAGCTGGCCATGCTGGCCTTCGCGGTGCTGCTGCCGGTCCTGGCGTACGCCAACGTGGGCCTGGCGATGGACGACTCGCTGCCCGCCGGCATGCTCGGCTACGGCCTGGGCATGGGCGCCCTCGCGCTGATCGCGCACCTGCTGATGCGCAGGTTCGCGCCGTACGCGGACCCGCTGATGCTGCCCATCGCCACCCTGCTGAACGGGCTCGGCGTGGTGATGATCTGGCGGCTCGACAAGGCCGGTCCGCTGCTGCACAACAACTTCCCGGCCGCCGCCAACCAGCTGATGTGGTCCGGTCTGGGCATCGCGTTCTTCATCGTGGTGATGGTCTTCCTGAAGGACCACCGGGTCCTCCAGCGCTACACCTACATCTCGATGGCGGTGGCCCTGGTCCTGCTCGCCGCGCCGGCGTTCTTCCCGGAGCGCAAGGAGGACTTCGGCGCCAAGATCTGGATCCGGATGGGCGCCTTCTCGATCCAGCCCGGCGAGTTCGCCAAGATCATCCTGACGGTGTTCTTCGCCGGCTACCTGATGGTCAAGCGGGACGCCCTGGCGCTGGCCAGCCGCCGCTTCATGGGCCTGTACCTGCCGCGCGGCCGCGACCTCGGCCCGATCATCGTGATCTGGCTGCTCAGCCTGCTGATCCTGGTCTTCGAGAACGACCTCGGCTCGTCCTTCCTGTACTTCGGCCTCTTCGTGGTGATGCTCTACGTCGCCACCGAGCGGACCAGCTGGATCGTCTTCGGTCTGCTGATGTCGGTCGGCGGCGCGGTCGCGGTGGCCTCCACCGCCAGCCACGTGAAGACCCGCATCGACGCCTGGCTCGACCCGATGGCGGCCTTCGCCCCCAAGCCGCCCCCGGGCGCCACCGAGCAGATCGGCCAGTCCCTGATGGCGCTCGGCTCCGGCGGGGTGACCGGCTCCGGCCTCGGCCAGGGCCGCTCCTGGCTGATCGACTTCGCCGCCAAGAGCGACTTCATCCTCGGTTCCTTCGGCGAGGAACTCGGCCTCACCGGCATGATGGCGATCTTCATGCTCTACGCCCTGCTGATCCAGCGCGGCCTGCGCACCGCGGTCGCCGCCCGCGACCCGTTCGGCAAGCTCTTCGCCGTCGGCCTCTCCTCGGCCATGGCGCTGCAGGTCTTCGTGGTCGCCGGCGGCGTCACCGGCCTGATCCCGCTGACCGGTATGACCATGCCGTTCCTCGCCCAGGGCGGTTCGTCGGTGGTCGCCAACTGGGCGCTGGTCGCGATCCTGCTGAAGATCAGCGACAACGCCCGCCGACCCGGGGTGGAACCCACCCCCACACCCGAGATCCAGGGGGGCACCGCCTCGTGAACAAGCCGATCCGCCGGGTCTCGATCTTCTGCCTCGTGCTGATCCTGGCCCTCATGGTGCGCACCAACTGGATCCAGGGCGTCCAGGCCGACGCCTGGGCGGGCAACAAGTACAACAAGCGCCAGGTCTACGACCGCTACGCCTACCCGCGCGGCAACATCATCGTCGACGGCCAGCCGATCACCCAGTCCACCTTCGTGAACGGCCTGCGCTACAAGTACAAGCGCTCCTGGGTGGACCCCCAGATGTACGCGCCGGTCACCGGCTACTCCTCGCAGGCCTTCGGGGCCAGCCAGCTGGAGCAGCTGGAGGACGGCGTCCTGTCCGGCAGCGACGACCGGCTGTTCTTCCGCAACACGCTGGACATGCTGACCGGCGAGCAGAAGCGCGGCGGCGACGTCGTCACCACGATCAACGCCAAGGCCCAGAAGGCGGCCTTCGAGGGGCTCGGCAACAAGAAGGGCGCGGTCGTCGCGCTCGACCCGAAGACCGGCGCGATCCTCGCCCTGGTCTCCACGCCGTCCTACGACCCGGCCAGCTTCGCCGGCAACGAGTCCTCCGACTCCAAGGCCTGGACCGACCTCAACGCCGACGCGAACAAGCCGATGCTCAACCGGGCGCTGCGCGAGACCTATCCGCCCGGCTCGACCTTCAAGCTGGTCACCGCGTCGGCGGCGTTCGAGAACGGGCTCTACCAGAACATCGACGACCAGACCTCGACCCCGGAGCCGTACACCCTGCCGGGCACCAACTTCGTGCTGAAGAACGAGTCCGACCGGGAGCAGTGCGCCAACGCCACGCTGAAGTCCGGCATGGACCAGTCCTGCAACACCGTCTTCGCCAAGATCGGCGCCGACCTCGGCAAGGACAAGATGCGGGTGCAGGCCGAGAAGTTCGGCTTCAACAGCACCGTGGACACCCCGATCCGCTCCGAGAAGAGCGTCTACCCGTCCAACTCGACCCCGGACGGCACCGCCCAGGACGCCATCGGCCAGCACGACACCCAGGCCACCCCGCTGCAGATGGCGATGGTCTCCGCGGCGATCGCCAACAACGGCTCGCTGATGCAGCCCTACCTGGTCGCCGAGGAGCGTTCGGCCTCGCTGACCACCATCTCCAAGCACACCGAAAAGCAGTTCTCCCAGCCGATCAGCCCGGCCACCGCGCAGAAGCTGCAGGACCTGATGGTCTCGGTGGTCGAGAACGGCACCGGCAAGAACGCCCGGATCCCGGGCCTCTCGGTCGGGGGCAAGACCGGTACCGCCCAGCACGGCGAGGGCAACGCGGGCCTGCCGTTCGCCTGGTTCACCTCCTACGCCAAGGCGTCCGACGGCCGCACGGTCGCGGTCGCGGTGGTCGTCGAGGACGGCTCCAACAACCGCGACGGCATCAGCGGCGGCCGGCTCGCCGCGCCGATCGCCAAGTCGGTGATGCAGGCCGTCCTCGGCAAGTGACGGCGGGGCCGGCGGGGGCCCGGCGCGGGGCCCGGCGCGGGGTCCGGCGGGTGAGGCAAATGTCACGATCGGGACCCCTGTCCGGATACCGGTCTGATATCGGCCTGCGGTCGACTCGGGTCCGGCGCGGTCCGACCGGTAGCGTGTCCGCAGCAGCGGGTGTACCCGTTGCCGTCCGCACGGTGCCGAACCGGTCCTGACCGCAGAACCACCCGGGGCCCGGACGGCGTCACACGGAGCGTGTGGGGACACCTACGTCACAACCTCGCCGGCGTGTGAGGGAGAGGGTCGGAACTATGGAAGAGCCTCGTCGCCTCGGCGGCAGGTACGAGCTCGGCGGCGTCCTCGGACGCGGCGGCATGGCCGAGGTGTACCTCGCCCATGACACCCGACTCGGCCGCTCCGTCGCTGTGAAGACGCTCCGGGCCGACATGGCCCGTGATCCGTCCTTCCAGGCCCGCTTCCGTCGCGAGGCACAGTCCGCGGCGTCGCTGAACCACCCCGCCATCGTCGCCGTGTACGACACCGGCGAGGACTACATCGACGGCATCTCCATCCCGTACATCGTGATGGAGTACGTCGAGGGCTCCACCCTGCGCGAGCTGCTGCACTCCGGCCGACGGCTGCTGCCGGAGCGGGCGCTGGAGATGACCATCGGCATCCTGCAGGCCCTGGAGTACTCGCACCGGGCCGGCATCGTGCACCGCGACATCAAGCCCGCCAACGTCATGCTCACCCGCCAGGGCAACGTCAAGGTGATGGACTTCGGCATCGCCCGGGCGATGGGCGACGCCGGCATGACGATGACGCAGACCTCCGCCGTCATCGGCACTGCCCAGTACCTCTCCCCGGAGCAGGCCAAGGGCGAGCAGGTGGACGCCCGCTCCGACCTCTACTCCACCGGCTGCCTGCTCTACGAGCTGCTCACCGTCCGCCCGCCGTTCGTCGGCGACTCCCCCGTCGCGGTCGCCTACCAGCACGTCCGCGAGGAGGCCCAGCCGCCGTCCGTCTTCGACCCCGAGGTGCGCCCCGAGGTCGACGCGATCGTGCTCAAGGCACTCGCCAAGGACCGCGACTACCGCTACCAGAGCGCCGACGAGATGCGCGACGACATCGAGCGCTTCCTCGACGGACTGCCGGTGGCCGCCGCCCAGCAGGCCGCCGCGTACGGCATGGGCGCCGCCGGGTACGGCTACGACCAGAACGGCTACCCGCAGCACGACCCGTACGGCCAGACCAACCTGCTTCCGCAGCAGGGCCCCGGGGGTCCGACCACGGTCCTGCCGCAGGCCGCCCCGGCCGGCTACGACGCCCAGCCCCAGCCCGGCTACGACGACGGCTACGGCCAGACCTACGCCGGCGCCCCCGGCGGCGGTGGCAACGACGACGGCTACGGCCGCGGTGGCGGCCGGCGCGGCGAGGAGCCGCCGAAGAAGAGCAACACCTCCTGGATCGTGCTGGCGGTCGCCGCCGTGCTGGTCCTGGTCGGCACCTTCTTCGTCGCCCAGGCGATGTTCGGCAACAAGGACGACGCCAAGAAGGAGCCACCGAAGGTCACGGCTCCCAACGTCGTCGGCAAGACCCTGGCCGAGGCGAAGACCGCCCTCGCCCAGGCCGGCCCCAAGCTGGTGGTCACCGAGGGCGAGAAGATCGCCTGCCCGGACGCCAACGTGAAGAAGGACCAGGTCTGCACGCAGACCCCGGCCGCCGGCACCCAGGTCGCCGAGGCCGCCTCGATCACCGTGCAGCTGTCCTCCGGCCCGGCCAAGTCGAACGTGCCCAACGTGGTCGGCAAGTCCAAGGAGCAGGCCGTCAAGGCGCTCACCGACGCCGGCTTCACCAACGTCACGACCGACTACAAGGACGACGACAACGCCCCGCTGGACCAGGTCGTCGCCCAGGACCCGGCCTCCGGCGGCGCCGACCCGGCCGCCCCGGTCAAGCTGACCGTCTCGCAGGGCAAGGCCAAGATCACCGTGCCGAGCGTGGTGGGCCAGCAGAAGGAGGCCGCGGAGGCCGCGCTGACCGGCGCGGGCTTCCAGGTCGACTCCTCGAAGACCCAGGCGACCAACGAGCCCGCCAAGGTCAACACGGTCGCCGCGCAGAACCCGGCGGGCGGCAAGCAGCCGGCCAACACCAAGATCACGCTGACCATCTACAAGGCGCCGGACAAGGTCTCCGTCCCGCCGCTGCAGAACGTCACGCTCAAGGAGGCCATCAAGACCCTCCAGGGCATGGGTCTGCAGTACACCGTGGTCCAGGGCCCGCAGGACCCGAACGCGATCGTGACCGCCTCGAACCCGCAGGCCGGGACCCAGGTGGACCCGAACACCTCGGTCGGGCTGATGACCAAGGCCGTGGATCCGCCCAAAGGGAGCGACCCACCGACCATCCCCGGGTTCCCCGGCGTCCCCACCCCCAGCAACACCAAAGGGGGGCCCAACAACTAAGCCCTGGTTCCCCTGGTTCTGAGCCCCTCGGGGCCGGACCGACCGGCTGAGTTGTTTCCCGGCACGGCGCGAGGGCCCGTCGACACCACGTCGACGGGCCCTCGGGCGTTGTCGGGATCCCGACGGGGGCCGCGCGGGCGTCTCCGGGCGTCCCCGGGCCCCGAGAGGCCCATCGACCGCCTCGACGGCCCTCCGGGGCCTTCCGGGGCCTCCTGGGGGCGTCGCAGGGCCTGCCCGAGCCCGCCGGTGCCCGGGCGGCGTCAGCCCTTCCGCAGCTCGGCGGGCGGGGTACGGGCGGCGTCCACGTCGTCCACCCGCACCAGGCTCCCCCAGACCGCCATCCGGTAGCGCGAGGTGTAGACCGGGGTGCAGGTGGTCAGCGTGATGTAGCGGCCCGGCCCGGTGTAACCGGAGCCCTTCGGCACCGGGGCGACGATGCCGGTGTCGTACTTGGACGTCTCCGGCAGGGTGTTGTCGACCCGGTAGACGTACCACTTGTCGCGGGTCTCGACGACGATCGCGTCGCCCCTGCCGACGGCGTCCAGCTCGTGGAACTTCGCCCCGTGCCCGTCCCGGTGCGCGGCCAGCGCGAAGTTGCCGGACGCGTCCCAGGGCATCGCCGAGCGGTAGGGCTGCTCGTACACCCCGGCGACGCCCTCGGCGAGGGTGGCCGTGTCGGTGCCCATCCGGATCAGCACCTGGTGGTCCCGGCCCATCGCCGGGACGTGCAGGAAGCCGATGCCGTCCCCCGCCGCGTAGCCCGGACCGGCCCCGGCGGACGGCGCGCCGCCAGGGGTCGCCGCGGCGGCGGACGGGGGAGCGGCCGGGGCTCCGGACGCCCAGGACTCGCGCAGCTGGTCGGAGGCCGCGGAGGCGGAACGGTTCGCCAGCACGTCGGTCCACCAGAGCGAGTAGGTGACGAACAGCCCGAGCACCAACCCCAGGGTGATCAGCAGCTCGCCGACGACGCCCAGGACCGCCAGCGCCCGGCCACCTCGCCGACGGCCCGGCCCCGGCCCCGGCCCGCCACCGGGCTCGGGCTCGGACGGCGGGGCGGCCTCCTCGGCCGCCGGCTCGGTCCCCTGGGTCACGTCTCTCCCCTTGTCGTCGGTCGCCGGCTCGCGGTCAGCCTCCCGTGAGGGCGGCCGGCTTGCCCTGGCTGCGCGGCCGTTCCTCGATCATCTTGCCAAACACGATCAGTCGGTACTTGGAGCTGAACTCCGGTGTGCAGGTGGTCAGCGTGATGTACCGGCCCGGGGCGTTGAACCCGGCGCCGGTCGGGACGGACTTGATCACGCTCACGTTGGACGGCGGGGTCTCCGGGATGCCCCCGGTGACCTCGTAGGTGTAGTACGCGGTCGCCGTCTCCACCACGATCTTGTCGCCCTTGCCGAGCTGGTTGATCCGCCGGAACGGCTCGCCGTGGGTGTTGCGGTGCGCGGCCAGCGCGAAGTTGCCCGCCTTGTCGGCCGGCATGCCGGTACCGGTGTAGTGGCCCACCAGGCCCTTGTCGAGCACCGGGCCCTTCGCGGTGCCCTCGGCGATCGGGAACTTCTGGCCGAGTTTCGGCAGGTGGATGATCGCGAAGCCCTTGCCGGGCTCGAAGGTCTCCGGTTTGGCCGGGTCCGGCGCCGGCTGTCCCGGCGCCGGAGCGCCCGGGGCAGCCCCGGCGTCGAACTGCTCCTCCAGCCGGTTGCGGGCCCCGTCGGCGGCCGCGTCGGCCTGCACGTTGGTCCACCAGAGCTGGTACGAGACGAACAGCAGCATCACCAGGCCGAGGGTGATGCACAGCTCGCCGAGGAACCGGGCGAAGACCACCGCCGCCGGTTCCGCGGCCCGGGGACCGGCGGCGGACCGACCGCCCGCCCGGCGCCGACCGCGCCCCTGCGCGGCACGACGGCGCTCGGCCCGGCCGCCCGGGGCGGGCGGGGCGGGCGGGGCGGACCCGGTGGAGTCGGCTGATCCGGATGATCCGGCGGACCCGGCGGACTGCTGCTGCCGCTCGGCCTCCACGGCGGCCATGGTGACCGTCTCGGCGGCGGCGAGCACCGAGGCCTGCGCCACCGGGACGTCCGGCGTCCGCCGGGTCGGCGCCGGCGCGGGGGCGGGCACGGCGGGCTCGTAGACGCCCCAGCCGTCCTCCGCCCCCGGCTGCGCCGTCCAGGCCTGGCCCTCGCCCTGTTGCCGGCCGCCCTGCTGGAACTGCTCCTGGTACGGGTCGTAGGTCTGGTACTGCCCCTGCTGGTACGCCGCCTGCGGAGCCGCCCCGCCGTACTGACCCGGCCCGCCGTACTGACCCTGCGCCGGCTGCCGGCCGTACGGGTCCTGCTGCCCGTACGGGTCCTGCTGCGCGTACGGACCCTGCTGCGCGTACGCCCCTCGGCCGCCGCCCGGCGCGTACGGCTGGGCGGCCTGCTCGTACGGGCCGCCCGCGAGGTGCTGCTGCCCGTACGGGTCGTGCTGCTGCTCGAACGGCCCGCCGCCGCGGTGGGCGTCGCCGCCCTGCGGGTCCGCGTCCGGCTGATAGCGCCCCTCCGGTCGCACCGCGGTCACGCCGCTCAGCCCCGGCCGATCACCGGGGCGAGCCCGGCCGACCGGTCGACGGCCAGCGGGTCACCGCATTCGGCCAGCCAGTTGGCGAGCATCCGGTGACCGCCCTCGGTGAGCACCGACTCCGGGTGGAACTGCACGCCCTCCACCGCGAGGTCACGGTGGCGCAGCCCCATGATCACGCCGCTGCCGGTGCGCGCGGTGACCACCAGCTCCGGCGGCACGGTGTCCGGCTCGACCGCCAGCGAGTGGTAGCGGGTCGCGGTGAGCGGCGAGGGCAGGCCCGCGAACACGCCGCCGTCCTCGTGCTCGACCGACGAGGTCTTGCCGTGCAGCAGCTCGGGCGCCCGGCCGACCACCGCTCCGTAGGCCACCGCGATCGACTGCAGGCCCAGACAGACGCCGAACACCGGGAGCCCGGTCCGCGCGCAGTGGTGCACCATCTCGATGCAGACGCCGGCCTCCTCCGGGGCGCCCGGGCCGGGGGAGAGCAGCACCCCGTCGAAGCCGCGGTCGCCCTCACGGCGCACCGCGTGCTCGACGGTCACCTCGTCGTTGCGGACCACCTCGCAGGTGGCGCCGAGCTGGTAGAGGTACTGGACCAGGTTGAAGACGAAGCTGTCGTAGTTGTCGACGACCAGGATGCGGGGCTGGGTCGGCCGGGAGGTCATGGGCGCGCGTTCTCCGAGGGGTGCGGGGACCGGGACGTTGGCGGGGTCGTCGGATCAGCCGACGGCGCCGTCGCCGTCTCCGTCCACTGTGACGTCACCGAAGGGGAGGAGCGGTTCCGCCCACGGGAAGACGTAGGTGAAGAGGAGGTAGACCAGCCCCAGCACGAGGAGCGCCGAGATCACGGCCTTGACCAGGGTGTTCCCCGGCAGATGACGCCAGATCCAGCCGTACATGGTGCTCCCTCGACGTATTGGACTGGGGTCAAGACTAGACCCGGCTCCCGGGACCGGGTCCCGTGCACCGGTCCGCTACTGGCCGGTGGCCGAGCGGAGGTCCGCCGTTCCCGAGTAGCCGGGGAGCGCGAGGTCGCCGCTCTCCTGCACCTTCCAGCCCAGGCCGTACGCCTGGACGTACTGGAGGTAGTTGCGGATCGTCGGGTCGGCGTCCACCGCGGCGCGCAGCCCGTCGGTCCGGCCGACCGCCTTGACCACGTAGGGCGGCGAGTAGACCCGGCCCTGGAGCAGCAGGGTGTTGCCGACGCAGCGCACGGCGCTGGTGGAGATCAGCCGCTGGTCCATCACCTGGACGCCCTCGGCGCCGCCCCGCCAGAGCGCGTTGACCACGGCCTGGATGTCCTGCTGGTGGATGACGAGGTCGTTGACGCCCGGCTCGGGCACCCCGGGGATCCGCGCGGTCGCGTTCGGCGGGGCGTCGTTGAGGGTGACGGTGAGGCCGGGGCCCTGGAGCGGGTCGAGGGCGGCGGCCTGTTCCAGGGCGGTCAGCCGGGCGGCGTCGGCCGGGCTGCCGCCCTGTTGCTCGGTGAGCTGCCGGGCGTGTTCCTGGAGGTCGGCGAGCTGGGCCTGGGACTGCTGGTTCTGCGCGCTGCGCTGACGTATCACGTCGGAGAGGCTGAGCAGCGAGTTGTCGGTGCGCAGATCGGTGCCGCGGGCGGTCTGCGCGCTGATGTAGAAGAGCAGTCCGGCGAGCGCGAAGACGGCGCAGGTCAGGGCACGTCCGACAATTCGGGTGCCGCGGGCACGGGTACGGGCGGGCCGAGGGGGAATCGACAAATTAGGCACCGTACCCTTATCTCCTTCGGACCCGCCGAGCCACTACGCTAACGGACGCCGCCACACCACCGTGAACCCCTGCGCGGTCACAGCGCATCGACAGGAGAGCTCCTCGTGCCGAAGTCTCGACTCCGCAAGAAGTCCGACTACACCCCGCCGACCACGGCGACGGTGAAGATCAGTTCGGGCCGCGGCTGGGTTGCCCCCTTGATGCTGGCGATGTTCCTGATCGGTCTGGTCTGGATCGTCACCTACTACGTGACCAGTGGCAGCTGGCCCGTCGAGAGCTGGCGGAACTGGAACATCCTGGTGGGCTTCGGCTTCATCGCGGCGGGTTTCGGCGTCTCCACCCAGTGGAAGTGACGTCGGGGCCCACGCCCTGAGTTCCTTCACCGCCGCCCCGGGACGGTCCGTCCCCGGGGCGGCGTCGTGGTGCGCCCGGAAGGGGCGTCGAAGGATTGTGCGGTGACCGCGACAGGCGGACATCTGCTTATCAGGTTTATCCACATGGTTATCCACACTGGGGAAAAGTCACGCCCGCCTGTGGATAACCTGCGCCGGGGGCGCTTTCCGCACCGCCGCACGCCCTCCGCCGAATGCCGAATACGCACAGCGGGACACGCGTAGAACAGTCGTCCGCACGGAACGGTCCACACCGCCTGTGCACAACCCCGCACCCGCTGTGGACAACCGTGCGGCCGCCGGACCCGCGCGCGTACGGTCCGGGTCGGTCGGGTCACCCGCCGTAGGCCGCCGTGCCGACCAGGAGCATCAGCAGCACCAGGGCGGCCACCCCCGCCAGCGTCAGCCCCTGCACCAGCCCGCGGTGGGCCCGCGGCGCGTACATCAGGCCCGCCGCGGTCAGCATCCCGGCGACCAGCCCGCCGAGGTGGGCGCGCCAGTCGATGTTCTGGACCGAGAAGGTGACGATCAGGTTGAACACCAGCAGCGCGACGATCGGCCCGAGCGGCGCCCGGAGCCGGCGGTACAGCACCACGGTCGCGCCCAGCAGGCCGAACACGGCGCCCGAGGCGCCCAGCGACCGCATACCGTCGCCGGCCACCAGGAAGGCGAAGGCGCTGCCGGCCAGGCCGGAGACCAAGTAGAGCGCCAGGAACCGGGCCCGCCCCAGGGCGGCCTCCAGCTGCGGTCCCAGCACCCAGAGCACCAGCATGTTGGTGGCGATGTGCCAGGGCTCGGTGTGCAGGAAGACCGCGGTCAGCAGCCGGTACCACTGGTCCGGCCCCTCGGCGACGCCCTCGGGGAAGGGGTACGTCCGGTCGGGGGCCAGACTGCGCAGTTCCAGGTCGTAGCCCAGCCACGGCGTGAACACGTAGGCGGCCAGGACGAACAGCACCAGGTTGACGCCGATCAGCGCCTTGGTGACCAGCGCGCCGTCCCCGGCCGGGCGGCCGCCGAACCGGGTGGTCGCCCGCCGGACCTGCCGGCTGCCCTCCCCGACGCACTCCGGGCAGTGGAAGCCCACCGAGGCGTTCACCATGCACCGGGGGCAGATCGGTCGGCCGCAGCGCGAGCAGCCGACCCCGGTCTCCTGCTCGGGGTGCCGGTAGCAGCGGGCCGGTCCGGGCCCGCCCGCGGCCCCCGGGGTCCGGTCGATCGGCGGCCTCGGCTCGTCCGGGAGCATCGGCTATCCCCTTCTGCCACGACTTCCGCCACTGCCTGCGGCGGCCTGGTCCGGCTTGCTGCGACGACACGTACGCGCTCCCGACGGGGACCCGCCGGAACCGCCAGCCTACTGCGGCCCTACCCGCGCCGGACCGGCCCACTCGCCCCCGTCCCGACCGGCACGCCCGGACCGGGTGACCCGCGTACGGCCCACTCCGGCATGCCGTCGGACAAATCAGGATGCATGATCAGCATTCAGGTGGATATGTGCATAGAGGACGCCACCAGGAGGAGAGACTCGTGACCCGTTTGGACTCGGCCCGTGAGACGGCCGGCAACCTCGCGGACAGCGCCCGGCAGCAGGCCACCCAGGCCGCCCACACCGCGCGCGTCCAGTACGACCGGCACATCGCCCCCCAGGTCGGTCACGCCTTCGCCAATCTGCCACCGGAGGCCCAGCAGAACGCCCTCAAGGCCCTGCACCGCGCCCAGGAGACCGCACTGGCCGCCCGCCTGTCCGCCTCCCGGGCCGCCGACCAGGCCCGCTCCACCGTCGCCCCCAAGGTGGTGCACGTCGTCGAGGAGGCCCGCGCCGCCGTCGTCCCGGTCGCGCAGGAGGCCCAGATGCGCGGCGCCGCGGCGCTGACCGCCATGCGCGGCAACGTCACCTCGTCGGAGATCGGCGACCTCGCGGCCCGCAACGCCCGCAGGTCCCGCCGGAACGGCTGGGCCACCGGCCTCGCCGTGGCCGGCGTGGTCGCGATCGGCAGCGGCATCGTCGCCTGGCAGTGGTGGCGGCACCGCAGCAACCCGGAGTGGCTGGTGGAGCCGCCGTCCGCCGCCACCGGGCCGACCGCGGAACCCGCCGCCCGCCCGGCCGGCGCGCACGCCTCGGGCAACGGCGGCGGCACCGTGAACGGTTCGCCGGACACCGCGACCGCGGTCACCGAGGGCGAGGGCGCCCACCAGCCCGGCACGCCGCCGGGCGACGCCCACCCCGCCGGGGCCCACGGCGACGAGCGCCCCAAGCCGCACGATCCGCGCAAACCGCATTGAGAAGAACGCGAAGCGGCCGCTGACCTGCGTTCAGGTCGGCGGCCGCCGGTTCGTCCACCCGCGGTGGACGGACTGTGGAGCTTAGGAGACTCGAACTCCTGACATCTGCCTTGCAAAGGCAGCGCTCTACCAACTGAGCTAAAGCCCCGGGGCGGCACCGTGCGCACCACCGGGCACAAGAGTACCCGGTTCCGGCGCGAATCCGGTGCCCCGTTTTCCGGCGCCCCGCGGGGCGGGCCGGAAACGTCCGGTCGGCCCGGTCACCCGACCGGGCCGACCGGCCCTGGAGGCGCCGTGCGGCGCCCCCGAAGACCGTCGATCGTCAGATCGCCCGGGCTCAGCGACCGGCCGGAACCGGGTCGGTGGCCTCGGTCCACAGGTCCTGCTCGGCGCGGTCCGCCTGGACCTGACGGTAGACAAAGAAGCCGCCGAGGGCGACCAGGGCGACCAGGAGAAGCTTCTTCACCGCGGGACCTCGTCCTTCTTGCGTTGACGGACTCAGCAGCCGTGCGCCGATCGCTCCGATCGGGCCGACGAGTCCATGGTTTGTTACGAGCACGAACGGGCTGTCGGCTGGCCGGACTGCCCTTGCGGCCGATGATACACACCGGTGTCCCAATCGTGACCAGCCACCGCTGCCTCCAACCGACCCGTCCGGTCGGAGGATTGACGCCACACCTCCTGTCGTACGTTCTGCCCGGCGCAGACCCTCCGCAGGGCCGTCACCGTTCCCGCCCAACGGGGCGCGACACCGACCCCGGAGCCGGTGCGGGGGCCGCTCCGGCAGTCGGTGTGCCGGCCGGCACGGGGGCGGACGGCGGCACCACCACCGCCACCCCGGCCGTGAGGTCCACCGTGGTGCGCGGCGGTGCGCCCTCGCCCTCCTCGTCGCGCAGCATCAGGGTGCTCTGCCGCTCGTCGAGCTGGTGCTGCTTGCCGGCCGCGAACTGCGCGTGCAGCTGCTCGAAGCCGGTCGCGGACATCTGCCCCTCCCGGCCGGTCCCCCGCCACGGCACCAGGCGGGACCTGCGCGCCCGCAGCGCCAACTGGTCGACGAAGGCCAGGGCCACCAGCAGGCACACCAGTCCGGGGACGGTCATCGCGAAGACCAGTGCCATGGCGCCACCCTCGTCCGTCGAAGCCGCCGGGGAGTCCCCGGCCCCGACCGGTACAACCCCCGACCGGCGCCCGTGGTTCCGGCTCGGGGCCGGGAAAACGCCGAAGGGCCCGGAGCGTTGCTCCGGGCCCTTCGCGGTGGTGGGGCTAACAGGACTTGAACCTGTGGCCTCTTCCTTATCAGGGAAGCGCTCTAACCGTCTGAGCTATAGCCCCTTGCCGCACTGAAAGATTAGCGGACCGATCGCCGATCCCCCAAATCCGATACGCCCGGGCCCCCGCCGGGGTCCTCCGGGACGGGCAGGTCGGAGGCGGTGCCCGGCGCACCGGCGGGAGCGGCGCCGGGGACGGTGCCGGGGGAGACCAGCCACTCCTGGCGGGTGGCGGGGAGCCGCGCCTTGCCGTCGTCGGTGGCGCGCACCGCGAGGATCTGGTTGACGCCGATCCGGTTCTCCTCGAAGGCCAGCGCGCAGGCCGCCATGTAGAGCCGCCAGACCCGCGCCCGGCCGCGGCCCACCAGCCGGACCGCCTCCGTCCAGTGCGCCTCCAGATTGGCCACCCACTCACGCAGGGTCAGCCCGTAGTGCTCGCGGAGGGACTCCAGGTCGCGCACCTCGAAGCCCGCCTCCTCGAGCCGGGAGACGGTCGACCCGACCGGGGACAGCTCACCGTCCGGGAACACGTAGCGGTCGATGAACGGGCTGGGGCGGTACGGCTCACCGGGCCGGTCCGGCCGGCGGGCGATCTGGTGGTTGAGCAGCCGGCCGCCGGGCACCAGCAGCCCGTACAGGTGCTCCGCGTACGCCAGGTAGGGGACCTCGCCGACGTGCTCGGCCATGCCGACGCTGGAGATCGCGTCGAACGGGCCGTCCGGGACCTCCCGGTAGTCCTGGAGCCGGATCTCCACCCGGTCCGCCAGGCCGGCCTCCTCGACCCGCCGGCGGGCCAGCGCGACCTGCTCCTCGGAGATCGAGACGCCGACCGCCGTCACCCCGTGGTGCCGGGCCGCGTGCAGCACCAGCGACCCCCAGCCGGAGCCGACGTCCAGCAGCCGCATCCCGGGCCGCAGACCGAGCTTGCGGCAGACGAGCTCCAGCTTGGCCTCCTGGGCCGCCTCCAGGCTCGTGGCGGCGGGCCCCCAGTACGCGCAGGAGTAGACCATCGACGGCCCCAGCACCAGGCCGTAGAACTCGTTGCCGACGTCGTAGTGGTGGTGGATCGCGGCGCGGTCCCGGCCGCGGCTGTGCACCCGCCCGCGGCCCGCCGGGGCCTCCTCGGGCGGCGGGACCGGCCGGGGACCGATCGCCCCGGCCCGCAGCAGGGCGCCCACGGCCCGGCGGCCCCCGGCGCCCAGCGCGTCCCGGGGGCCGAGCCGCAGCCCGCGGATCTCCGGGCGCTCGCTGAAGTGCGCGACGGCCCGCAGCACCTCGTACAGGTCGCCGCCGGGCGCGACGTCGAGGTCCCCGGCGACGTAGGCGCGGGCCAGCCCCAGCTCGCCCGGCCGCCAGAGCAGCCGGCGCAGCGCACGGCGGTTGCGCAGCACCAGGGTGGGCGCGCCCGGCGGACCGGCGACGCTGCCGTCCCAGGCCCGCACCCGCACCGGCGCCGGGATCCCCAGCAGCCCTTCCAGGGCCTCGACCAGTCGCCCAGCGAGCTCCGCCATCGCGCGCCTCCGTCCTGCGGTGCCTGTACGGCCGTGCCGGCCCCGGCCGGTCGGGCCGGGGCGGCCCGCGGCGGTCGGGTGACGCGGAACGGGCGGACCGAGCCCAGCCCACCGCGCACCCGGCCCCGCCGGGAGGCGCGCCGCGCACCGCGGCCGTCACCCGGAACGCCGACGGGCCCCACCGGCTGCAACAGCCGGTGGGGCCCGTCGATTCCGTCCACGGGGGGAAAGGCCCCGGGCACGAAGGGAACTGAGCCGGGGTCACGCCCCGGCGGTCAGTCCTCCTCGGCCAGGGTCAGCTCGATGCCGCCGGTGAAGCCGGCCGCCGCGTTGTAGATGAACGCCGAGAGCGTGGACAGCGCGGTCAGCAGCACCACGTCGACCACGGCGATCAGCGAGGTGAAGGTCATCACCTTGCCGAAGCCCACGTAGTCCATGAGGTTCAGGCCGCCGCCGTTGGTGTCCGAGCCGGTCACGTCCTTCAGCGTCTTGGCGAGCGAGTCGAAGACGCCGAGCGAGTCCAGCGTCATCCACAGCACCGCGGCCGCCACGATGATGATGATCCCGACCGCCAGCGACAGCAGGAAGCTGACCTTCATGACCGACCACGGGTCGGCCTTGGTCACCCGCAGCCGGGCCTTCCTGGTCCGGCCCAGGCCGCCGGTGGCGACCGGCGGGGCGGCCGGACGCCGGGTGCCCCCGGCGGGGGTCCCGCCGGGCGGGGTGGGGCCGCCGCCGACCCGGGTGCCCCGGGGCGGGGTCGGCTGACCCTTGGCGTAGGTGGTCGGCTGCGAGAACCCGCCCGCACCCGGCGCCGGCGCGCCCGGCGGCGGAGGGGTCGGCTGGCCGCCGTACCCCGCCCCGCCCTGGGCCGCACCGCCGACCGGGGGCATCAGCGAGGTGGACGCGGCCGGGTGCTCGGCCGGCGGCTGCGGCACGCCGTACCCCCCGCCGCCCTGTGCTGCGCCCGGACGGCCGCCGGTGGCTCCTCCCGCAGCACCCGTGGCTCCACTCACTGGTCCTCCCGCACTTCCCACCAGGGCGGCCGAACCGCCCTGCTTCGTCACTCGTCATCCAGCGCCCGGCGGGATTGCCCGGTACTGGTCGGCGGCCGGTACCGGCACGTCGTGTACGCAAGTACGGACGTGACGGTACCGGCCGACGCGGTACGAGGTCAGGCCTGGGCGGTCTCCTCGCCCGGCGCCGTCCCCGTACCTTCGGCCACCTCGGTCGACTCCGTGGACTCGGTGGCCTCGGTGGCCATCTCGTCCTCGACCGACTCCTCGTCCTCGGCCTCCGCGTTGCGAGCCATGCCCACGACCGCGTCGCGCTTGCCCAGGTTGATCAGTTGGACGCCCATGGTGTCACGTCCGGTTTCACGAACCTCGGAAACCCTCGTGCGGATCACTCCGCCGGACAGGGTGATCGCCATGATCTCGTCGCTCTCGTCGACGACGAGGGCGCCGACCAGCGAGCCCCGACCCTCGACGATCTTCGCCGCCTTGGTGCCGTAGCCGCCGCGTCCCTGGACACGGTACTCGTCCACACCGGTCCGCTTGGCGTAGCCACCGTCGGTCGCGGTGAAGACGTAGGTGCCGGGTCGCACCACGTTCATCGAGAGCAGCTCGTCGTCCTCGCGGAAGGCCATGCCCTTGACGCCCGAGGTGGCGCGCCCGGTCGGGCGCAGCGCGTCGTCGGTCGCGGTGAAGCGGATCGACTGCGCCTTCTTGGAGACGAGCAGCAGGTCGTCCTCGGAGGAGACCAGCTCGGCGCCGATCAGCTCGTCGTCCCGGCCCTCGTCGTCCTGGCGCAGGTTGATCGCGATCAGACCGCCGGAACGCGGCGAGTCGTAGTCCTTGAGCGGGGACTTCTTCACCAGGCCGGCCCGGGTGGCGAGGACGAGGTAGGGCTTGTCCTCGTAGGTGCGGACGGCCATCACCTGGGCGATGTGCTCGTCCGGCTGGAAGGCCAGCAGGTTGGCCACGTGCTGGCCGCGGGCGTCGCGCCCGGCGTCCGGCAGCTCGTAGCCCTTGGCGCGGTAGACCCGGCCCTTGTTGGTGAAGAACAGGATCCAGTTGTGGGTCGTCGTCACGAAGAAGTGGTCGACGATGTCGTCCTGCTTGAGCTGCGCGCCGCGGACGCCCTTGCCGCCGCGCTTCTGCGAGCGGTAGAGGTCGGAGCGGGTGCGCTTGACGTAGCCGCCACGGGTGATCGTGACGACGATGTCCTCCTCGGCGATGAGGTCCTCGATGGAGAGGTCGCCGTCCGAGGGGATGAGGGTGGAGCGCCGCTCGTCGCCGTACTTCTCGACGATCGCGGTGAGCTCCTCCGAGATGATCTCGCGCTGCCGGGTCGGCGAGGCCAGGATCGCGTTGTACTCGTCGATCTTGCGCTGCAGCTCGTCGTGCTCGTCCATGATCCGGCGGCGCTCCAGGGCGGCCAGCCGGCGCAGCTGCATCTCCAGGATCGCGTTGGCCTGGAGCTCGTCGATGTCGAGCAGGCCCATCAGGCCGGTGCGCGCGGCGTCGGCGCTCTCCGAGGCCCGGATGAGCGCGATCACCTCGTCGATCACGTCCAGGGCCTTGAGCAGGGCGCGCAGGATGTGCGCGCGCTCCTCGGCCTTGCGCAGCCGGAAGGTGGTGCGCCGGACGATGACCTCGACCTGGTGGTTGACCCAGTGCCGGATGAAGGCGTCGAGCGAGAGCGTGCGCGGCACGCCGTCGACCAGGGCCAGCATGTTGGCGCCGAAGTTGGTCTGCAGATCGGTGTGCTTGTAGAGGTTGTTCAGCACGACCTTGGCGACGGCGTCGCGCTTGAGCACGATCACCAGGCGCTGGCCGGTGCGCGAGGAGGACTCGTCGCGGACGTCGGCGATGCCGGCGACCCGGCCGTCCTTGACCAGGTCGGCGATCTTCAGGGCGAGGTTGTCCGGGTTGACCTGGTAGGGCAGCTCGGTGATCACCAGGCACTGGCGGCCCTGGATCTCCTCGACCTCGACCACGGCGCGCATGGTGATCGAGCCGCGACCGGTGCGGTACGCCTCGTCGATCCCGCGGCGGCCGACGATCAGGGCGCCGGTCGGGAAGTCCGGGCCCTTGATCCGCTCCATCAGCGCGTCCAGCAGCTCCTCGTTCGAGGCCTCCGGGTGCTCCAGCGCCCAGAGCGCGCCGGAGGCGACCTCGCGGAGGTTGTGCGGCGGGATGTTGGTCGCCATGCCGACCGCGATGCCGGTGGCACCGTTGACCAGCAGGTTGGGGATGCGGGCCGGCAGGACGGTGGGCTCCTGCGAGCGGCCGTCGTAGTTGGCGGCGAAGTCGACGGTCTCCTCGTCGATGTCGCGCATCATCTCCATGGCGAGCGGCATCATCTTGCACTCGGTGTAGCGCATGGCCGCGGCCGGGTCGTTGCCCGGCGAGCCGAAGTTGCCGTTGCCGTCCACCAGCGGCATCCGCAGCGACCACGGCTGGGCCAGGCGGACCACGGTGTCGTAGATCGAGGTGTCACCGTGCGGGTGGTAGTTGCCCATCACGTCGCCGACGACGCGGGCGCACTTGTAGTAGCCCTTCTCGGGGCGGTAGCCGCCGTCGTACATCGCGTACAGCACGCGGCGGTGCACCGGCTTGAGGCCGTCGCGCACCTCGGGCAGCGCACGGCTGACGATGACGCTCATCGCGTAGTCGAGGTACGAGCGCTGCATCTCGGTCTCGAGCTCGACCGGCTCGATCCGCAGGGTGACCGCGGCGGCGGCCTCGGGGGTCTCGGGCTGCTCGCCTTCGGGACGGTTGTCGTCGACCACTGGTGGTCAGTTTCCTTTCACGCGGACTGGTACGTGCGGGGCCTGGGTGCAGGCGTCACACGTCCAGGAAGCGGACGTCCTTGGCGTTGCGCTGGATGAAGGAGCGGCGGGCCTCGACGTCCTCGCCCATCAGGACGGAGAACAGCTCGTCGGCGCGGGCGGCGTCCTCCAGGGTCACCTGGAGCAGCAGGCGGTGGGCCTGGTCCATGGTGGTGACCCGGAGCTCCTCGGCGTTCATCTCGCCGAGACCCTTGAACCGCTGGATCGCGTCGTCCTTGGGCAGGCGCCGGCCGGCGGCCACGCCCGCCGCGATCACGGCGTCGCGCTCGCGGTCGGAGTAGACGTACTCGAAGTCGTCCTTGCCCCACTTGATCTTGTACAGCGGAGGCATCGCCAGGTAGACGTAGCCGGACTCGACCAGCGGCCGCATGAAGCGGAACAGCAGGGTGAGCAGCAGCGTCCGGATGTGCTGACCGTCGACGTCGGCGTCGGCCATCAGCACGATCTTGTGATAGCGGAGCTTGGCCTCGTCGTAGTCCTCCTGGATGCCGCAGCCGAAGGCCGAGATCAGCGCCTGGACCTCGGTGTTCTGCAGCACCTTGTCGATCCGGGCCTTCTCGACGTTCAGGATCTTGCCGCGGATCGGCAGGATGGCCTGGATCCGCGGGTCGCGGCCCTGCTTGGCCGAGCCGCCGGCGGAGTCACCCTCGACGATGAAGATCTCGCACTCGGCCGGGTCCTTGGACTGGCAGTCGCTCAGCTTGCCGGGCAGCGAGGCGGACTCCAGCAGGCCCTTGCGGCGGGTGAGGTCGCGCGCCTTGCGGGCGGCGACGCGCGCGGTGGCGGCCTGGATCGACTTGCGGATGATGTCCGCGGCCTCGTTGGGGTTGCGGTCCAGCCAGTCGTTGAGGTGCTCGTGGACGACCTTCTGGACGAAGGTCTTCGCCTCGGTGTTGCCGAGCTTGTCCTTGGTCTGGCCCTCGAACTGCGGCTCGCCGAGCTTGACCGAGATGATCGCGGTCAGACCCTCGCGGATGTCCTCGCCGGAGAGGTTGTCGTCCTTCTCGCGGAGCAGCTTCTTGTCCCGCGCGTAGCGGTTGACCAGGCCGGTCAGCGCCGCGCGGAAGCCCTCCTCGTGGGTGCCGCCGCCGTGGGTGTGGATGGTGTTGGCGAAGGAGTAGACCCCCTCGGTGTACGAGGAGTTCCACTGCATGGCGATCTCGACCGAGATCGCCTTGTCCTTGTCCTCGGCCTCGAAGTCGATCACCGAGGGGTGGACCACGTCGCCCTTGCGGGAGTTGAGGTGCGCGACGAAGTCGGCGATGCCGCCGTCGTACTTGTAGGTGACCGAGAGCGGCTTGCCGTCCTCGTCGACGTGCTCGGGGCGCTCGTCGGTGAGGGCGATGGTCAGGCCCTTGTTGAGGAACGCCATCTCCTGGAAGCGCCGGGAGAGCGTCTCGAAGGAGTAGACCGTGGTCTCGAAGATGTCCGGGTCGGCCCAGAAGGTGACGCTGGTGCCGGTGCGCTCGGCGGCCTCGTGCTGGGACAGCGGGGCGGTCGGCGTGCCGGCCTTGTACTCCTGCGTCCAGCGGTGCCCGTCGGTGTGGATCTCCACGGCGAGGCGCGTCGACAGCGCGTTCACCACGGAGACGCCGACGCCGTGCAGACCGCCGGAGACCGCGTAGCCGCCGTTGCCGAACTTGCCGCCCGCGTGCAGGACCGTCAGCACGACCTCGACGGCGGGCTTGCCCTGGCCCGGCATGATGCCGACCGGGATGCCACGGCCGTTGTCGACCACGCGCACACCGCCGTCGGCCAGGAGCGTCACGTCGATGGTGTCCGCGTGCCCGGCCATCGCCTCGTCGACGGAGTTGTCCACGATCTCCTGCACCAGGTGGTGCAGGCCGCGCTCACCGGTCGAGCCGATGTACATGCCGGGGCGCTTGCGGACGGCGTCGAGGCCCTCCAGCACCTGGATGGCGTTGGCGTCGTACGACCGCTCGGACTGCTCGGTCTGGTCTGGGGTCAGGCTGGGGTTGCCGGAATCGGCCACGAAGCGCCCTCTCTGGCACAGCGCGGGCCGCATCCCCGCTCCCTACGGGCGGGCGTGCGACCACGGCGTTTCGACTCGGTTGCCACTAGCAACAGTGTTTGGCCCCCAGTCTACCGGTACGACTGACATCGATGGGCATTTGGCAGCCTCTGAGGGCAGAAATGCCGCTCTGAATCCCCTCGGGACATGTCCCGATACTCGCCCCGGGGGCTCAGGGCGTCTGGAAGGGCCGTCAGGGGTTCCGGAGGATTACGGTCCGCTCCCTTCCGGAACCCTCCGGGGTCACCCCCAGGTGTCGCCCGGCCCCTTGCTGCCGGGGGCCCGCAGCCGGCCGTAGCCGCGCACCGGGGCGGCCGGTCCGAGCACCTTGATGGTGCGGACCGTGCCGTGGCCCAGCTCGTGGTTCAGGCGAGCCACCAACTGCCTTGCCAACCAACGGAGTTGGGTCGCCCAGGCGGTGGAGTCGCACTGCACGGTGAGCACCGCGGCCTCGTCGTCGTAGGCGGTCGGGGTGCAGTGCGCGGCGATGTCCGGCCCGACGATCTGCGGCCAACGGCCCATCACCCCGCCGACCGCCGCCGAGGACTCCCAGCCGCGCTCGGTCAGCAGCCGGTTGAGCGCCGCCCCCAGCGGCACCGGGTCCCGGCCGTCCGAGCGGGCCCCGCTGCGCAGACCGTGCCGCTTCGCCTCGCGCTTCTCCCGCACCTGCTCACCGCGCTGGCGGGCCTGCACCCGGGCCGCCCGCAGCGCCGAACGCGCCAGATCGGCACCGGTCGGCTCGGGGTTCTCCGCCGACTCGCTCACGGCGGCCTCCTTATCCCCACCCTGTGGACAACGGTGAGCCGTCCAGCGTACGGGAGCCGGACAGGCCCGCGGCGGCGCGGGTGGGCGTCGTCGGACCCGGCACCGCGGACGCCCGACGGGGCCGCGGAGGGGAGGGGGAAGGAAAGGGGGAAGGGCCGGGATCAGCCGGTGACGCGCTGGACGGCGCCGTCGGCGACCGTGTACCGGGCGCCGGCCAGCGCCTTCGGCACGTCCTCGGCGACCGCCGCGGTCACCAGCACCTGCTCGCCGTCGGCCACCAGCTCGGCCAGCCGGTCACGGCGGGCGGCGTCCAGCTCGGCGAAGACGTCGTCCAGGATCAGCACCGGTTCTCCCCCGTCCGAGCGCAACAGCTCGTAGGAGGCCAGCCGCAGCGCCAGGGCGAACGACCAGGACTCGCCGTGGCTGGCGTAGCCCTTGGCGGGCAGCGGACCGAGCTTGAGCAGCAGCTCGTCCCGGTGCGGGCCGACCAGGGTGATCCCGCGCTCGACCTCCTGCTTGTGGACCGTCCGCAACGCCTGGAGCAGTTGCTCCTCGGCCTCCTCGCGGCTGGTCGGCAGCTCGCCCTCGAAGGAGCTGCGGTACTCCAGGGCGGTGTCGCCGCCGCCCGGCGCGAGCTGCCCGTAGGCGGCGGTGACCAGCGGTTGGAGCGCGGCCACCAGCTGGAGGCGGAAGGCGGTCAGCTCGGCGCCGGCCCGGGCCAGGTGGCCGTCCCAGACCTCCAGGGTGGAGAGGTCGGCGCCCTTGCCGCCGCCGGCCCGACGGGCCATCGCGGCGGTCTTCAGCAGGGCGTTGCGCTGCTTGAGCACCCGCTCGTAGTCCTGCCGGACCCCGGCCAGCCGGGGCGCGCGGGCGGTCAGCAGCTCGTCCAGGAAGCGCCGGCGCTCCCCCGGGTCGCCCTTGACCAGGGCGAGGTCCTCGGGGGCGAACAGCACGGTGCGCAGCAGGCCCAGCACGTCGCG
The DNA here is from genome assembly GCA_000719695.1 of Streptomyces sp. NRRL F-6131. Taxonomy (GTDB): domain Bacteria; phylum Actinomycetota; class Actinomycetes; order Streptomycetales; family Streptomycetaceae; genus Kitasatospora. The sequence continues at coordinate 37,928 of JOHN01000019.1, read as the reverse complement.
CGGGCGGACGTTGTCGGAGCGGTTGATCCGGGCCCGGTTGGCCTTGCCGGGGGTGATCTCCAGCTCGACCAGGGTGGAACGCCCCCGGTCGACCACCGAGGTGCGGATCACCGCCCGCTCGGCGCCCAGCCGGATCAGCGGGGCGTCGGTGGCGACCCGGTGGCTGCCCAGGGTGGCGACGTAGCCGACCGCCTCGACCAGATTGGTCTTGCCCTGGCCGTTGGGGCCGACGAAGGCCGTCACGCCCGGGTCGAGGGGAACCTCGGCCCGGGCGTAGGAACGGAAGTCGGCGAGCGACAGGTGCGCGACGTGCATGGCGGTGGACTGCGCTCGCCTTCTGTGGAGGACCTTCGGGACTACTTCGACTCGACCGCGTGGCCGCCGAACTGGTTGCGCAGCGCGGCGATCATCTTCATCTGCGGCGAGTCCTCCTGGCGGGAGGCGAAGCGGGCGAACAGCGAGGCGGTGATCGCCGGCAGCGGGACGGCGTGGTCGATCGCGGCCTCGACGGTCCAACGGCCCTCGCCGGAGTCGGCGGCCCAGCCCTTGAGCTTGGCCAGGTGCTCGTCGTCGTCCAGGGCGCGGACGGCCAGGTCGAGCAGCCAGGAGCGGATCACGGTGCCCTCCTGCCAGCTGCGGAAGACCTCGCGGACGTCGGTGACCTCGGGGGCGGCCTCCAGCAGCTCCCAGCCCTCGGCGAAGGCCTGCATCATCGCGTACTCGATGCCGTTGTGGACCATCTTGGCGAAGTGGCCGGCACCGACCGCGCCCGCGTGCACCGAGCCGAAGTCGCCCTCGGGCTTGAGCGCGTCGAAGACCGGCTGCACCAGCGCGACGTGCTCGGCGTCGCCGCCGTACATCAGCGCGTAGCCGTTCTCCAGGCCCCAGACACCGCCGGAGACGCCGCAGTCGACGAAGCCGATGCCCTTGGCGGCCAGCGCCTCGGCGTGCTTGACGTCGTCGGTCCAGCGCGAGTTGCCGCCGTCGACGACCACGTCGCCCGGGGCGAGCAGCTCGGCGAGCTCGTCCACGGTGGCCTGGGTGGCGGCGCCCGCCGGGACCATGACCCAGACCACGCGCGGGCCCTGCAGCTTGGAGACCAGCTCCTGGAGGCTCTCGACGTCGGAGACGTCGGGGTTGCGGTCGTAGCCGATGACGGTGTGGCCGGCGCGGCGGATCCGCTCGCGCATGTTGCCGCCCATTTTGCCGAGACCGATGAGGCCGAGCTCCATAGCCAAATCCTTACCTGTGGTGACGTCCCTGCGGGCGGCGCCGTTGCCGCGCTTCCTTGAGCCTACGTGCTGGAGCGCGGGCGCCTCCCCGCGATCGGGCCGACCGGGGGAGGCGTCCACAGGTTTGTTCACAGGGCTGTGGACGAACGGCCCGACGGGCCGGTCCGGCGTCGCCGGGCCGGCCCTGGGAGCGTCGCCCGCTCGGCGGCCCCGGCTCAGCCGGAGAGGCGGACCGGCATGATCAGGTACTGGTACGCCTCGTCGGCCTCGGCGTCCACCGAGGCCTTGCCGCTGAGCAGCGCGGGCTTGGTCGGGGTGGTGAAGCTCAGCTGGGCGTAGGCGGAGTCGATGGCCTTGAGGCCCTCCTCCAGGTAGCCGGGGTTGAACGCGATCGAGATGGCGTCCCCCTCCAGCGAGGCGTCGACCCGCTCGGTGGCCTGGGCGTCGTCGCCCGAACCGGCCTCCAGGGTGAGCACGCCCTCCTCGAAGTTCAGCCGGACCGGGGTGTTGCGCTCGGCGACCAGGGAGACGCGCTTGAGCGCCTCCAGGAACGGCTGGGTCTGGATCGCCGCGATCGCGTTGAACTCGGTCGGGAAGAGGCTCCGGTACTTGGGGAACTCACCCTCCAGCAGGCGGGTGGTGGTCCGCCGGCCGGCGCCCTCGAAGCCGATCAGGCCCTCGCCGGCCCCGCCCGAGGAGAGCGCGATGGAGACGCTGTCGCCGCTGCCCAGCGACTTGGCGATGTCCTGCAGGGTCTTGGCCGGAACGAGCGCGACCGCGGAGATGTCGGACTGCTCCGGCTTCCACAGCAGCTCGCGGACGGCGAAGCGGTAGCGGTCGGTGGCGGCCAGGGTGATCCGGTCGCCCTCGATCTCGACCCGGACGCCGGTGAGCACCGGCAGGGTGTCGTCGCGGCCGGCGGCCACGGCGGCCTGGCTGACCGCGGAGGCGAAGACGTCGCCGGAGACCGTGCCGGTCGCGGTCGGCATCTGGGGCAGGGCCGGGTACTCGTCCACCGGGAGGGTGGGCAGGGTGAACCGGGAGGAGCCGCAGACCACGCTGACCCGCTGGCCGTCGGTGGAGATCTCCACGGGCCTGTTGGGAAGGTTGCGCGAGATGTCGTTCAGCAGCCGGCCGGAGACCAGCACGGTGCCGGCCTCCTCGATGTCGGCCTCCAGCTCGACCCGGGCCGAGACCTCGTAGTCGAAGCCGGACAGCGCCAGGCTGCCGTCCTGCGCCGTCAGCAGCAGGCCGGCCAGCACCGGCACCGGCGGCCGTGCCGGGAGGCTGCGGGCAGCCCAGGCCACCGCCTCCGCGAGGACGTCACGCTCCACCCGGAACTTCACCGGTAACCGCCTCCTGGATCGAGCGCTCCCGCTCGCACGTCTGGTTCTTCTGATCTTGGACTTCGGTGCGGCTGACCGCCGAGCTCCGCCGCTCCGCTTCCAGTCGCCGAGGACAGTCTGACGTACTCCACCGACAGACGGGGCAGACGGGCGGAAGCAAGTCGAACGGATGTCGGGGCGCGGTTGTCCACAGATTTCGAGCCCACCCGCTTTTGAACAAGGCGATGGGTCTATAGGTGTAGTGGTAGTAGTAGGGCCTGTGGAAACCGTGGATAACCCCGTTTTCGCAGGTCAGGCCCGGTTTTTTGTCCACAGGACATGTGGACGGCGGCTGTGGACGAACACGGCCCGCTGTGGACGGCGGAGCGTTACCCACAGGGCACGCTGGGTATCCACAGGTTATCCCCAGCACCGTCCCCAGATCCGGACCCGGTTATCCACGGGCGCCGGTCAACTTTTCGTGACGCCTTTCACACCTGGGTATGAACGTCCGCCGAAGGTTGTCGAACTGTGGACACGGCTGTGGACAACCTGGGGATAACCCCGCCCACCCTGGGGACAACCGGTGGACAACCCGAACGGCCCACTGACGGGCCGCCAATTGTCCACACCCTGTGGATAACCGTTGTGCACAAGTCCACAGGCACCTGACCTGCGCGGAAGAGCGTAGCGGCGGCGGCCCTGTGGAGGAATTCTGGATAACTCGCAGCTCCCCGGCCTGTGGACGGTGGAGAACCGGCCCGGCCTGTGGATTTCCGTCGCGCGGACCCCGGGCGTTCGAATCCCTGGTCAGATGTTCGGCGCGACGTGCGGACTGGCGGAGCGTCCGTCACCGGCATCCCTGCCCCGCCGACCGGTGGCGCACACCTGTGGATACGCCGAAAGGGCGTCAGGATCGCTCCTGACGCCCTTTTCCGGCCACCGCCGGTCCGACCCCGGACCGACCGGCCCGGCTAGCTCTTGATGCGGTTGGTGAGCTCGGTGACCTGGTTGTAGATCGAGCGCCGCTCGGCCATCAGCGACCGGATCTTGCGGTCGGCGTGCATCACCGTGGTGTGGTCGCGGCCGCCGAACTGCGCGCCGATCTTCGGCAGCGAGAGGTCGGTGAGCTCGCGGCAGAGGTACATGGCGATCTGGCGGGCCGTCACCAGCACCCGGCTGCGGGAGGATCCGCAGAGGTCGTCCACGCCCAGGCCGAAGTAGGCCGCCGTCTGCTGCATGATCACCTGGGCGGTGATCTCCGGCCCGGCGTCCTCGTCGCCGCCCGGGATGAGGTCCTTGAGGACGATGCCGGCCAGCTCCAGGTCGACCGGCGCCCGGTTGAGGTTGGCGAAGGCGGTGACCCGGATGAGGGCCCCCTCCAGCTCCCGGATGTTCCGGGTGATCCGGGACGCGATGAACTCCAACACGTCCGCCGGGGCGTTGAGTTGCTCCTGGATCGCCTTCTTGCGCAGGATCGCGATCCGGGTCTCCAGCTCCGGCGGGGTGACGTCGGTGATCAGCCCCCACTCGAAGCGGTTGCGCAGCCGGTCCTCCAGCGTGGTCAGCAGCTTGGGCGGCCGGTCCGAGGAGAGCACGATCTGCTTGTTGGCGTTGTGCAGGGTGTTGAAGGTGTGGAAGAACTCCTCCTGCGTGGACTCCTTGCTCGCCAGGAACTGGATGTCGTCCACGAGCAGGATGTCCATGTCCCGGTAGCGCTTGCGGAAGGTGTCCGCCTTGCCGTCCCGGATGGAGTTGATGAACTCGTTGGTGAACTCCTCCGAGGACACGTACCGCACCCGGGTGCCCGGGAAGAGACTGCGCGAGTAGTGCCCGATGGCGTGCAGCAGGTGGGTCTTGCCCAGCCCGGACTCGCCGTAGATGAAGAGCGGGTTGTACGCCTTGGCCGGGGCCTCGGCGACCGCCACCGCCGCCGCGTGCGCGAAGCGGTTGCTCGCGCCGATGACGAAGGTGTCGAACAGGTACTTGGGGTTCAGCCGGGCGGCCGGCTCGTCCTTGCGGGGTCCGCCGGCCGGGGGCGCGCCGGGCGGCGCGGGGACCCCGGGCACCGCCGGACGGTCGGTGGCGCGCTCGGCCGGCGCCCGGTCCGCGGCGCGCGTGGCGGGGCGGGCGGCCGGCGAGCGGCGGCCGGAACCGGTCCGCGGGTGCTCGCCCGGGCCGGGGCCGTAGGCGCCGCCGAAGAGGTCGCCCTGGGTGGTCGAGGACGGCGGCAGGGCCCGCGGGGCGGGCCGGTCCATCGGCTCGTCGGGCTCGCGGTAGGCGGGCGGCTGCTCCTGGTAACCGGGCTGGTCCTGGTAGCCGGGCCGCTGCTCGTAGCCGGGCCACGGCGGGCCGCCGGCCGGGCCGCCGTACGGCGCGGGGCGCTGTTCGTAGCCGCCGGTGTCGTAGCGCGGACGGTCGTAGTCCGGCTCGTAGGCCTGCGGGTGGCGGTAGCCCGGGTCGCCGTAGCCGTCGTCCTCGGGCCCGCCGTGGCGGCCCCGGTCACCGCGGTCACCACGGTCGTTGTGGCCACCGCGGTCACTGCGGTCACTGCGATCACCGTGATCACCGCGGTCGTCGTGGTCGGACGGGCTCGGGTACGGCTCGGCGGGTGCCTGGGGGGCGGACGCGGGCACGGTCGGCACCGCGTTGGCGTCGACCATCACGGCGATGCGCACCGGGCGGGCCAGCTCGCGGGAGAGCGCCTCGGCCAGCTGCGGCAGCAGCCGACCCTCCAGCACCTGCTTGGCCCGCTCGTTCGGGGCCGCCAGCAGGGCGGTGTCGTGCATCATCCACATCGGCTGGGTGCGCTGCACCCACTGTTTGTCCATCTCCCCGATGTCCGGGTCGGCGACCAGCCGCTCGACGACCCTCGCCCAGACCGGGACGAGGTCGCTGTTGACATCAGCCACTGGTGCACGCTTTCCAATGAACAAAACCAGACAAGTCCTGCAACGGTAGTCAGCGAACAGAGCGGGATCAAGTCGTTGTCCACAGGCTGTGGGTAAACCGCCTCCGGGCGGCTGGTTTGACCCTCGTGCCCCGTCCCGCGTACCGTAACCAGGTCGAGTTGTCGATGGCCGCTGCCGCATGTCCGCGGGTCCACCCGCTCCATAAGGCGCGCAGCACGGGCGCCGTGGATTGCCTCAAACCCCAGCCGAACTGGGGCGACGGGCCGGATTTCCGTACCAGGGGAGATCACGCGGACGCACGGTGACGGCCAAGCGATTCCCCGTCATCCTACGATTCACCTCAGGAGCCCCCGAGTGAGCAAGCGCACCTTCCAGCCGAACAACCGTCGTCGCGCGAAGACCCACGGCTTCCGGCTGCGTATGCGTACCCGCGCCGGCCGCGCCATCCTGGCCGCCCGCCGTGGCAAGGGCCGCAGCAGCCTGTCCGCCTGATCCGCGCCAGAGTCTGTTGTGCTGCCCTCCGAGAATCGGCTGCGGCGGCGCCAGGACTTCGCGACCGCAGTGAAACGCGGTCGTCGGGCCGGTAGGCCCCTGCTGGTCGTCCATCTCGCCAGAGAGGACGCCCCCGGGGGCCAGACCGACCGGACCAGCGACACCCACCCGCACGTCGCCGAGGGGACTCCTTCGGCGCGTGCGGGTTTCGTCGTGAGCAAGGCCGTCGGCCCCGCGGTCACCCGCAACCTGGTCAAGCGCCGGTTGCGGCATCTCGTACGTGATCGTCTGTCCCGGCTGCCCGCCGGTAGCCTGATAGTGGTGCGTGCGCTGCCTCCGGCCGCGTCCGCCTCGTACCAGGAACTCGAACGCGACCTGGACGCGGCGCTCAAGCGGCTGCTCAAGGTCGAGCACGCCGCCTCGGCGCCGACGGGAGCAGGGCGATGAAGTACCTGCTGATGGGTCTGATCAGGGTCTACCAGTGGACCATCAGCCCACTGCTCGGTCCGGTGTGCCGCTACTACCCGTCCTGCTCGCACTACGGCTTCGAGGCCGTGAAGACGCACGGAGCGGTGAAGGGCGGCGCACTGACCGTGTGGCGCATCCTGCGCTGCAATCCATGGACGCCCGGTGGGGTCGACCATGTCCCGCCGCGCAAGCATCCGGTGTGGCACCGCCGGCTGCGGGACCGGCTGAAGGGCCGGTCCGCCGCCGACCAGCCGGTGATCATGCCCCCCGCCGGTCCGGACCCAGAGGGCCCGGCGACCATTGGCCCCGTGGGGCCAATCCCAATGTCCAAGGAGCCTGACCGGTGACCTTCTCCTTCCTCAACCCCCTGTACACAGCGGTGTCCTGGATCATCGTCCAGTTCCACTCGCTGTACAGCCACGTCTTCGATCCGAACGGTGGCTGGGCCTGGGGTCTGGCCATCGCCTCGATGGTGGTCGTCATCCGGATCTGCCTGATCCCGCTCTTCGTGAAGCAGATCAAGGCGACCCGGGCCATGCAGGCGATCCAGCCGAAGATGAAGGCCATCCAGGAGCGGTACAAGAACGACCGCCAGCGCCAGTCCGAAGAGATGATGAAGCTGTACAAGGAGGCGGGTACCAACCCGTTCTCCAGCTGCCTTCCCATCCTCGTGCAGGCGCCGTTCTTCACCGCGCTCTACGGCGTGCTGGCCAAGGTCGCCGACGGCAAGCCGATCGGCGTGATCGACGGCACCCTGCTCGACAGCGCCCAGCAGGCCCACATCTTCGGTGCCCCGCTCTCGGCGACCTTCGTCGGCAGCAGCGAGGTCAGCGTCAAGATCGTCGTCGCCGTCATGATCATCATGATGTCGCTGTCGCAGTTCGTCACCCAGCGCCAGCTGATGACCAAGAACGTCGACCTCACGGTGAAGACGCCGTTCATGCAGCAGCAGAAGATGCTGATGTACGTCTTCCCGATCATGTTCGCCGTGATGGGCATCAACTTCCCCGTCGGTGTCCTGGTCTACTGGCTGACCACCAACGTCTGGTCGATGGGCCAGCAGCTGATCGTCATCCGCAACAACCCGACGCCGGGCAGCAAGGCCTGGGACGAGCGCCAGGACCGTCTGAAGAAGGCGGGCCGGCTGAACCCGGACGGCTCGGTCATCCAGGGCCCGCTCTGGGGCCTCCTGCCGGCGAAGAAGTCGGCGGCCACCGCCGCGGCCGTGGTGGAGGAGTCGGTGCAGGTGCGCCGGCAGCAGCCGCGGAAGCAGACCAAGTCCCAGCGCCAGCACGCCGGCGGCCAGCCCGTCGGCCTGACCAAGGACGCCCCGGCCGAGCAGCCCGCGGACGCCGTGCCGGCCGATGCGGCCGAGTCGGCCAACGCGGCGGGTACCGGTGCCGCCGGTGCGGCCGGTGCCGCCAAGCAGACCGCGGCCCGTCCGGCGGGCGCCAAGGCGGGCGCCGCCCGTCAGCCCGGCGGTCGGCAGCAGCCCAAGCGCGGCGGACAGCGGCCGAAGAAGAAGTGACCGGCCCGGTCCGGACCGCCTCCGCGGCCCCCTGAACCTCGTTACCGGCCCACCACCCGGGCCCATCTCCGAAGGAGTCCATCAGTGACGGAAGGCACCACCTCCGCCGTCGAGGCCGAGGCCGCCGCCAGCGCCGACGAGAACATCGTCGCCCGCCTGGAGCAGGAGGGCGACATCGCGGCGGACTACCTGGAGGGTCTGCTCGACATCGCCGACCTCGACGGTGACATCGACATGGACGTCGAGGGCGACCGCGCCCTGGTCTCCATCGTCAGCGACGGCAACGACCGTGCCCTGCAGCGGCTGGTCGGCCAGGACGGCGAGGTGCTGGAGGCGCTGCAGGAGCTGACCCGGTTGGCCGTCCACCGGGAGACCGGCGAGCGCAGCCGCCTCATGCTGGACATCGCCGGCTTCCGGGCCCGCAAGCGCTCGGAGCTGGCGACCATCGGGTCCCAGGCCGCGGAGCAGGTCAAGAGCTCCGGGGAGCAGGTCAAGCTGCGTCCGATGACCCCGTTCGAGCGCAAGGTCGTCCACGACGCGGTGGCCGCGGCCGGTCTGCGCAGCGAGTCGGAGGGCGAGGAGCCCCAGCGTTGCGTGGTCGTGCTGCCGGCCTGACGGCCGGGCGACCGCCGGCCGCTCGGGCGGCCGGCAAGCGACACGAGGACCCGACCCCGTCCGCCACGCGCGGGCGGGGTCGTCGTCCCTTCGCGGGGCGTCGGTCCGGCGAGAGATGTTTCACGTGAAACGGTGCAGGAGCGGGTCGGTGGATCCGGGGAGCGGAGAGGTCGAGATGGACACGGAGAGCGCGGCTGCCGGCGGGCCGGAGACGGGGGCCGGCGGTCCGGGTGTCGAGGGTGCGGCCGTCGGCGGGCGTCCGGCGGTCGAGCCGCCGCCCGCACCGCCGGCCGTCGCCCGGGAGGTCTTCGGCGAGCGCTACGACGCCGCCGTCCGCTACACCGAGCTGCTGGCCACCGCGGGCGTGACCCGTGGGCTGATCGGCCCGCGCGAGGTGCCCCGGCTCTGGGACCGCCATGTGCTGAACTGCGCGGTCCTCGCCGAGCTGCTGCCGGCCGGGACGACGCTCTGCGACGTCGGCTCCGGCGCCGGGCTGCCCGGCATCCCGGTGGCCCTGGCCCGTCCGGACGTCTCGGTCACCCTGCTGGAGCCGCTGCTGCGCCGGACCACCTTCCTGGAGGAGGTGGTCCGTGAGCTCGGTCTGGAGAACGTCACCGTGCTCCGCGGCCGGGCCGAGGAGATGGTCGGCAAGCTGGCGGTGGACGTGGTGACCGCCCGCGCGGTGGCGCCGATGGAGCGACTGGCCGGCTGGGGGCTGCCGCTGCTGCGGCCGCACGGCCAGATGCTGGCGCTCAAGGGCGACAGCGCCGAGCAGGAGCTGGCCGACTCGCGCGCCGGGCTGGCGAGGCTCGGTGCGGTGGAGTGGTCGGTGATCGCGGTCGGCGACGGCACCCTGGAGACCTCGACCCGGGTGGTCCAGGTCAAGGTGGGGGAGAGTCCGGGCGGAGTGCGGGCGGCGACCCGGCGGGCCAGGGCCGCGGCCAAGGCGGGCCGGGCCGGTGGCGGCGCCGCACGCGCGGGCGACCGGGCGCGGAGCCCCCGGCGACGCGGCCGCTGAGCACCGCGGTACCGCGGCAGGACGTGACACGGGCGGGTGGTCCTTGGACCACCCGCCCGCGGTCGTTCGTGGCGCGCTGTCCGGCGTTCCGGTGACGGTCGGGCCACCGCCGGGCCGACATGAGGTTCACCGGAGTGTCGCATCGTCAGAATTCCGACATTGCGGGCATGGTGTTTCACGTGAAACGTCGCTCTCTCCTCTCGGGAATCCTCTCGCGCAGCCGGGCGGTGACTGTTGCCGCTCCGGTTTCACGTGAAACACTGAGCCCCATGCAGGACTCGGAGACCATCGACCAGATCGATGACACGCCCATCGCGCGTGCCGCCCAGGCTGCGGTCCAGGCGATCGGCCGAGCGGGCGAAGGACTGCCCCGGCCGGCCACCACCCGGGTGATGGTGGTGGCCAACCAGAAGGGCGGGGTGGGCAAGACCACCACCACCGTCAACCTCGCCGCCTCGCTCGCCATGCACGGGCTGCGCGTCCTGGTGGTCGACCTCGACCCGCAGGGCAACGCCTCGACCGCGCTCGGCATCGACCACCACGCCGAGGTGCCCTCGATCTACGACGTCCTGGTGGAGGGCAAGCCGCTGGCCGACGTGGTGCAGCCGGTGGTCGAGGTCGAGGGGCTGTTCTGCGTCCCCGCCACCATCGACCTGGCCGGTGCGGAGATCGAGCTGGTGTCGCTGGTGGCCCGGGAGAGCCGGCTGCAGCGCGCCATCGCCGCGTACGAGCAGCCGCTGGACTACATCCTGATCGACTGCCCGCCCTCGCTGGGCCTGCTCACGGTCAACGCCCTGGTCGCGGGTCAGGAGGTGCTGATCCCGATCCAGTGCGAGTACTACGCGCTGGAGGGCCTCGGCCAGCTGCTGCGCAACGTCGAGCTGGTCCGGGCGCACCTCAACCCGACGCTGCACGTCTCCACCATCCTGCTCACCATGTACGACGCCCGGACCAGGCTGGCCGCCCAGGTGGCGGAGGAGGTCCGGACGCACTTCCCGCAGGAGGTGCTGCACACCGCGATCCCGCGCTCGGTCCGCATCTCGGAGGCGCCCAGCTACGGTCAGACGGTGCTCACCTACGACCCGGGCTCCACCGGGGCGCTCTCCTACCTGGAGGCCGCCCGGGAGCTGGCACTGCGGGCGGTGTCCGCGGGGGCCGGAGGCTCGTTGGTGGGGCAGCAGCGGGACGGTTCGGGGCAGCAGGGCGCCCCGGTGGCACAGCACGGTACGACGGAGGGCAATCGGTGAGTGGTCGCAGGGGTCTGGGACGAGGACTCGGGGCGCTGATCGCCCCGGTGGCCCCGGCAGGCGGAGGGCCCGGGACCGCGGCGCAGCCCGCGGCGGCTCCGGCCGGCGCGGCGTCGCCCACCGCGGTGCCGACGCTGCCCTCGGGCCGCGGCACGTTGGCGGCCAAGGCGGCCGCGGAGAGCCTGCGGGAGCAGGCCGCCGCCGAGGCGGGTCCGGCCCGGGTGGAGGGCGCCTACTTCGCCGAACTGCCGCTGGACGCGATCACCCCCAACCCGCGCCAGCCGCGCGAGGTCTTCGACGAGGACAAGCTGTCCCAGCTGGTCGCGTCGATCAAGGAGGTGGGCCTGCTCCAGCCGGTGGTGGTGCGCCAGTCCGCGCCGGGACGCTTCGAGCTCATCATGGGCGAGCGGCGCTGGCGGGCCTCCCGGGAGGCCGGGCTGCAGCAGATCCCGGCGATCGTCAGGGCCACCGAGGACGACAAGCTGCTGCTGGACGCGCTGCTGGAGAATCTGCACCGCGCGGAGCTCAACCCGCTGGAGGAGGCCGCCGCCTACGACCAACTGCTGCGGGACTTCTCCTGCACCCACGACGAGCTGGCGGACCGGATCGGGCGCTCGCGCTCGCACGTGTCCAACACGCTGCGCCTGCTGAAGCTGCCGCCGGCGGTCCAGCGACGGGTGGCCTCGGGGGTGCTCACCGCCGGGCACGCCCGCGCCCTGCTCGGGGCGCCGGACCCGGAGCGGCAGGAGGAGCTGGCCAAGCGGATCATCGCGGAGGGGCTCTCGGTGCGCACCACCGAGGAGATCGTCGCGCTGATGCACGGGGAGGAGCCGCCCAAGCGCCAGGCTCCCAAGGCCGGCAAGCTGCTCTCTCCGGCCTTCAACGACCTGGCGAGCCGGCTCTCCGACCGCTTCGAGACCCGGGTGAAGGTCGAGGTCTCGCAGCGCGCCGGCAAGCTCGGCAAGGGCAAGGTGGTGCTGGAGTTCGGCTCGGTGGAGGACCTCAACCGGATCCTGGACAGCCTGGCGCCCGGTGAGGACGGGCTGCGGCTGTCGCAGGGCTGAGCGGCGCCGATGGCGGTACGCGATGGGTGCATGTGGCACGTGAGCGCTGTTTCACGTGAAACATGCACCCATCGGCGTTCGGGGGAATGCTCGACAGTGGAGTGGACGAGGAGGTGCGGGGCATGGGACGCCGGATCGTTCCGCTGACGCTGGACAACCTCGAGGACCTGCCGTCGACCTGTCGCTCCTGCGTGTTCTGGGAGCTGGACCCGGTCAGCGGCCGGGTGGCGGTCGAGTCCGGCAAGCCCGAGCTGGAGAAGGAGGGCTGGATCTCCGCGGTCCTGCTGGAGTGGGGGTCGTGCGGCCGGATCGTCTACGTGGACGACCGGCCGGCCGGCTTCGTGCTCTACGCCCCGCCCGCGTACGTGCCCCGCTCGCAGTCCTTCCCGACCAGCCCGGTCGCCTCGGACGCCGTTCAGCTGATGGTCAGCCGGGTGCTGCCGGGCTTCCAGCGGCAGGGGCTCGGCCGGGTGCTCGTGCAGACGGTGGCCAAGGACCTGCTGGGCCGGGGGTTCCGGGCGATCGAGGCGTTCGGCGCGGTCGGGCGGCAGCCGGTCAGCTGTGTGCTGCCGGCCGAGCACCTGCTGGCGGTGGGCTTCAAGACGGTCCGCCCGCACCACCGGTACCCGCGGCTGCGGTTGGAGGCGCGGACCACGCTCTCCTGGCGCGGGGACGTCGAGGGCGCGTTGGAGCGGCTGTTGGGCGGTGGCCGGAAGGAGCCGGCGCTGCGGCCGTTCTGAGCGCCGGGGGCCGTCCGGGGGAGGGCCCGGACGGCCGGGGGAACGGACGGCCGGGGGAGAACGGACGAGGGCGGGACCCCCGGTGGGGAGTCCCGCCCTCGTGGGCGTCCTGGGGGCCGGAGCTAGATCAGGCCGTCCAGCTCGCGGAGCAGCGCGACCTTCGGACGGGCACCGGTGATCTGCTTCACCGCCTCGCCGTTCTTGTAGAGGATCAGGGTGGGGATGGAGATCACGTTGTACGCCGCAGCGGTCTGCTGGTTGGCGTCGACGTCGAGCTTGGCGATGGTGAGCTTGTCGCCGTGCTCGGCCGCGATCTCCTCCAGGACCGGGGCGACCTGGCGGCACGGGCCGCACCATTCGGCCCAGAAGTCGACGAGAACGGGCTTGTCGCTCTTGAGGACGTCCGCCTCGAACGTCGCGTCGGTCACGGTGGTGGTGGCGCCGGCCACGGTCACTCCTAAGGGTCAAGCGGGAGAAGGGCTGCCAGGTCTACAACACCGCACGGGGCGGTTCTGTTTCGTCCCGGCGGAACGGGGTGCGTTTCACGTGGAACACCCCGTCGGACGGTGGATCGGTGCGGGTCAGACCGCCACGGTGGCGGCCTGGGCCTCCAGGTCGGCCAGCGAGGCCAGGTAGCGCTCGGCGTCCAGGGCGGCGGAGCAGCCGGTGCCGGCCGCGGTGATGGCCTGGCGGTAGGTGTGGTCGACGACGTCACCGGCGGCGAAGACACCCGGGACGTTGGTGCGGGTCGAGGGGGCGTCCACCTTCAGGTAGCCCTCGGCGTCGAGCTCCAGCTGGCCCTTGAAGAGCTCGGTGCGCGGGTCGTGGCCGATCGCGATGAACAGGCCGGTGACCGGGAGCTCGCGGGTCTCGCCGGTGGTGGTGTCGCGCAGCGTGATGCCGGACAGCTTGGGGTCGCCGTGGATGGCCTCGACCGCGCTGTCCCACTCGAAGCTGATCTTCTCGTCGGCGAAGGCGCGCTCCTGCATCGCCTTGGAGGCGCGCAGGGAGTCCCGACGGTGGATGATCTTGACGCTGCGGGCGAAGCGGGAGAGGAAGGTCGCCTCCTCCATGGCGGTGTCGCCGCCACCGACCACCGCGATGTCCTGGTCGCGGAAGAAGAAGCCGTCGCAGGTGGCGCACCAGGAGACGCCGCGGCCGGACAGCTTGTCCTCGTTGGGCAGGTCCAGCTTGCGGTGCTGGGAGCCGGTGGTGACGATCACCGCGCGGGCCTTGTGGACGTTGCCCTCGGAGTCGGTGACGGTCTTGATGTCACCGGTGAGGTCGACCGCGACGATGTCGTCGGGGATCAGCTCGGCACCGAAGCGCTCGGCCTGCGCCCGCATGTTGTCCATCAGTTCCGGGCCCATGATGCCCTCCCGGAAGCCCGGGAAGTTCTCGACCTCGGTGGTGTTCATCAGCGCGCCACCGGCGGTGACGGCGCCCTCGAAGACCAGCGGCTTCAGGGAAGCACGGGCCGTGTAGAGCGCGGCCGTGTAGCCGGCCGGGCCGGAACCGATGATGATCACGTTACGGACGTCGCTCACTGCATCTCCTGGTTCGCATCGCGACCCGCGTTTGCTGCGGGGAGGGCGGTCCTGCTCCGCCGCCCGGGACAACGACTGACCAGTGTCTCGCATTCCCAGGGGGATCAGTACCAGCCGACCGCACTGTGGGAGTGTCGCGCGGCCCGCGGCATGGATCGCACGGGAACCACCGGTCAGGAGGCGGGAACGGTGCGGTGCCGCAGGACCGGCCCGCAGTCGGGGGCGCGGAGGTAGACGTCGAGCTGGTCGGGGCGGTCCGGCAGGGCGTACACGAGGACGTCCACGGGCGCGCCGGCGTAGCTGCCGCGGTCGGTGGCCAGCAGGGCGCCGGTGCTGGGCGCCGGGCAGGCCGGGGTGGAGCGGCCGCCGCCGGTCAGGCCCTGCCCGCCCTCGGCGGGCGGCACGGCGGTGGTGCCGGGGACCTTCGAGGGGTCCGTGGCACCCGCGCCCGAACCGGGTCCGGCGGAGGGCTTGACCGGCCTGGCGGGCCCGGTGGCGGCCGCTCCGGCGAGCAGCTGCCGGACCTGGGCGGCGAGCAGGTCGTCCTGGTAGACCGTGCCGCCGGTGCTCCGGTCGGTCTTGGTGCCGGCGGAGCTCTCCGCGGCGCCGGGGGCCGCGGAGCCGGCGGCGGGGCGGCCGGCGTCGGCGGTGGCGCTGAGGTCCTGCCGCTGGGAGGAGGACAAGGAGAGGAAGGTGCCGCCGAGGGCGAGCGCGAGCAGCGCGGCGGCCGAGCCGAGCAGCAGGGCCCTCCGGCGCCGTGGGCGGGTCCGTCCCGGCCCGGTGGCGGCGGCGGGGCGGGCCGGCGGTGCGGTCGACGGGGTCTTCGACCCGGACCCGGTCGGGGCGGACCCGGTCGGGGCGGGTCGGGTCGGAGCGGGTCCGGTGGGGGCCGTCGGGGCGGGTTCGGCGGGCGCGGCGGCGGCCGCGAGGGCGGCGTCGATCCGTGCGGCGACGTCCTCCGGCAGGGCCGGCGGCTCGGCCGCGGCGAGCAGCGTCCGCACCTCGGTGAGCGCGTCGACGGTCTCCCGGCAGTCGGCGCAGCCGGTCAGGTGCCGCCGGAGCGCGTCGGCGTCGGCGGGGGCGAGCAGGTCCTCGGCCAGATCGGCCAGCTCGTCGACCGAGGGGTGCGGCCCGGCGGTGGGGTCGGGGGCGGAGAGCGGGGCCGTCATCGCGTGCTCGCGTCTCCTTCCAGAATCGGCCGGGCTGGATCCGGGACTGTCCCTGTGACGATGCGGCCGCCGGGTGGGTTCCCGGAGGGTCCGGCGGCGTCGGCGGCGGGCGGTGTTTCACGTGAAACACCGCTCCCCCGCGCCGCGGCCCCCGGCTCCTCGCGCAGGTGCCGGACGAGCGGCAGCAGCCGGGCGCGGCCGCGGGCGCAGCGGCTCTTCACCGTGCCCACCGGCACCCCCAGCAGCTCGGCGGCCTCGGCGACCGGGTAGCCCTGCATGTCGACCAGGACCAGTGCGGCCCGCTGCTCGACGGGCAGCTCGGCCAGCGCGGCGGACAGTTCGCGGTGCACCTCGGCGCGGACCACCGGGGAGTCGGCCGGCTCGGCGGAGCCGACCAGGGCGTCCAGCCGCTGGGGGTCGTCGTCGAGCGGTCGGGTCCGGCGGGTGGCGGCCCGGCGGGCGCGGTCCAGACAGGCGTTGACCACGATCCGGTGCAGCCAGGTCGTGACGGCCGAACGGCCCTGGAAGGTGTGGGCGGAGCGGAACGCGGAGACCAGGGCGTCCTGGAGGGCGTCGGCGGCCTCCTCGCGGTCGCCCAGGGTCCGCAGGGCGACCGCCCAGAGCCGGTCGCGGTGGCGGTTCACCAGCAGGCCGAAGGCCTCCCGGTCGCCGCCGACGTGCCGGGCGAGGAGCGACGCGTCGTCGTCGCCCCCCGGTCCTCCGTCCTGCGCCACGTCCACCCCTCGCCGCTCGCGCCCCGCCGCCGCAGCCCGCGGGTCAGCCGAAGACCTTCACATCGCCGAGGAAAGCCTGGTACTTGCCCAGGTTCGGGCCGTCCGCATTCTTGGACAGGTTGGTCAGCCAGATCAAGAGGTAGCGGGTGGTGACCGGCTTGTCCAGGTCGTACTCGACGCCGGTGCCGGCCTTCTTCCCGAGGACGGTGAAGTCGTTCGGCTTGGCCGACTGCGGGTTGCCGACGCCGGCGCCCGGCATCCGGAGCTCGGCCGTGGTGGGGCTGCTCCACTTGAGCGTCACCTTGGAGACCGTCTGCGTCGAGCCCAGGTCGAGCAGCAGGCCGGTGCCCTCCTTGGTCTTCGGACCGAAGGGGTCGTTGTACCAGTTGGTCTGCCACTCGCTGGCCGGGTCGTCGTCGATGGCCTTGGGCAGGCTGGCGGCGCCGTCCACCCGGTCGCCCAGCGGGTTGTAGGAGATGGCCTCCTTGACCGGGACCGGCGCCGGGTCGTGGGTCGCCGTGTGGGCGGTCGGGGTGGCGGAGGAACTGCTGGGCTGGGGGGCCGCGACGGCCTGGTTGCCCGAGCGCAGGTGGTCGACGACCTGCCAGGAGGCGACGCCGATGGCGCCGAGGGCGACCGTCCAGGCGGTCACCTTGACCACGGTGCGCAGCCGTCGCCCGCTGCGCCGCACCGGGGCGGCCACCGGGGTCGGCCCGGTGCCGGGGGCGGCGACCACCCGGGTCGGGTTGGGCGCGGTCGGCAGCGCGTGGGTGTTGTGGCGCGGCGGGGCGGTGAAGGCCGGCAGCTCGGGTTCGGGCTGCCGGATGCGCGGCATCAGCGCGATCGCCCGGGCCAGTCCGTCGGGGGAGGTGATCGGCTCGGCGTGGTGCGGCGGGTGGTCGAAGAGGGCCCGGGAGGCCAGCTCCGACAGGCCCTTGTGGACCCCGGCCCGCACCTGGTCCGGCGCCACCTCGCGGAGGTTCCTGGGCAGGCCCTGGAGGTCGTAGCGGTCCTCGGGGTACGGCCAGCGGTGGGTGAGCGCGGCGAACAGCAGGGCGCCGATGGCCCGGGTGTCGGCGCGCTCGGCGTCCTCGTCGCTGCCCCCGTCGGGCAGGCCGCGCAGCGCGGCGTCCACCGCGATGCCGTTGATCCGGTACTGGCCGCTGTCGGTGCGCAGCACGCAGCGCGGGGTGAGCCGCAGATGGGCCTGGCCCCGCCGGTGGGCGGCGGCCACCGCGTCGGTGACCTGGCGGACCATCTGGTAGGCCTCGTGCGGCTCCATCGGCCCGTCGGCGAGCAGCTTGGCGAGGTCGGAGGCGTGCGGCAGCCACTCCCGCACGACGTAGACCAGCTCGCCCTCCTGGACGGCGTCCAGGACCTGGACGAAGCGCGGGTCGCCGAGCAGGGCGGCCGACTTGGCGGCGGCCAGCACCTTGCGGGCGCGCTGGTGGCCGGAGGCCATCAGGTGGACCCCGACGGCCCGGCGCAGCTTCTCGTCGACCGCGCGCCAGCTGCTGAAGGTCTCGGTGGAGGAGATGCACTCCTCCAGCCGGTAGCGGTGGCCGATCTTGTCGCCGCTGTGCCGCAGCGGGGCGGGGAGGGTCTGCGGCAGGGTGGCGGTGTCCCGGGGGTCGTGGGTGGGTTGGGGGTCCTGCGGCGGGCGCTTGGCGGGGCGGCCGGCGGGCGCGGCCTCCTCGGCGCGGCGGGCGGCGTCGCCCGCGGCCAGTTCGGCGGCGATCTCGGTGACCGACAGCGGGGCGGTCATCTCCGAGGTCTCCTCGCTCGGGGCCGGAGCGGCCCCGGCCGGGACGGGTGCCCGTCCGGCGGGGGCGTCCCCGTCGGTGTCCTTGGAGGTGTCCTCGTCGGTGTCCCCGTCCTCGACGGCGGTGTCGCCTTCGGTGCGGGAGCCCTTCCCCGCGGAGGAGCCGGCCGCGGTGGCCCGGGCCGTGCCGTCGGCGAGCTCGTCGATCGCCGCGGCCAGCGCGGCCTCGTCCGCCGCGCCGTCAGCTGCTGACGTGTCGACGACCGCCTTGGTGCCATCAGCCACCGTGGTCCTGCCTCCCCTTGTGTCGCCCCGGGCCTGAGAGAGAGTCGTTGGAGCGCTTCGGCCGGTGGCCCCGGTGCTCCAGGACAATTGTGCCCACTGTTCTCCACCGGGTACGACCGCCGAAAGGTCCGGGCGGTTGCCTGATGGTGGAGAGATGTGGTGCAGATCCGGCGCCGGGCCGCCGCGCCGGGGTCCGGAAGAGGCCCGGATCCCAGGTGGCGGCCCGACGCCGGGTCAGCGGCCGATCCGGCCGCGCACCATACCCAGCATGGCGTTGAGTTCCTCGATCCGCAGCCGCTTCGCGATGAGCACGAAGACGGCCAGCTGGAGTCCGCCGGCCAGGAGGACCGTCAGGACGGCCCCGGCCCAGCCCCCGACGACCTCGGTGACCGCGAGGCTGACGCCCAGGCCCACCACCGCGGCCGGGACGGAGGCCGTCACGAGCCGGGAGTAGGTCTTGCCGATCCGCTTGGTGTCCAGGCCGCCGATCTTCTTCTTCAGCTTGGGCACCGCGACCGTCACTCCGACGGCGTACGCGAGACCGTAGCCGAACGCCATCCCGGTGACCGTCCACTCGGCGGGCAGCAGCACCCAGCAGAGCAGCGAGAAGCCGGCCTGGCAGGCGGCCACCCACACCGTGTTGGAGAACGGGGTGCGGGTGTCCTCGTAGGCGTAGAAGCCGCGGAGCATCACGTACTGCGCCGAGTACGGGATCAGGCCGAGGGCGAAGGCGGAGAGCATCAGACCGACGTTGCGCGCGTTGTCCAGGGCCGTGTCGCCGCCGCCCACCGCGTAGATGGCCTGGCCGATGGCCGGGCCGAGCGACAGGAAGAGGAAGGCGCCCGGGACGACCGCCACGGCGGTGGTGCGCAGCCCGTAGGAGAGGTCGTCGCGGACGGCGCCGGCGTCCTCGTCGGCGGCCGCGCGGGACAGCCGGGGCAGCACCGCGCTCATGATCGAGACGGTGATGACGGCCTGCGGGAGCTGCCAGATCAGCAGGGCGTTGGAGAAGGCCGCGAGGCCGACGCCGCCGTGACCGCTCGCCTGGGCGTCGCTGCCGGCGGCGGTGGCCAGCTGGGTGATGACCAGGTAGCCGGCCTGGTTGGCGAGGACGAAGAAGAACGTCCACTTGGCCAGTCGGGCCGCCTTGCCCAGGCCGTGCCCGCGCCAGTCGAAGCGGGGGCGGAAGGAGAAGCCGGCCGCCCGCAGGTACGGGACCATCGCCAGGGACTGCACGGCGAGGCCCACCAGGGTGCCGATGCCGAGCAGCCGGACGCCCTCGGGGGTGATCGTCTCCGGGGTGACGCCGGTGCCGTCGAAGCCGCCGTACACCCAGATGTAGGCGCCGAAGGTGAAGATCACCACGATGTTGTTGAGCACCGGGGTCCACATCATCGCGCCGAACCGGCCGCGGGCGTTGAGGATCTGGCCCATCACCACGTGGATGCCCATGAAGAAGATGGTCGGCAGGCAGTACCGGGCCAGGGCCACGGTGGTGTCCGCGCGGGCCGCGTTCTCCATCATCGGGTGGGCGATCAGCTGGACCAGCACCGGTGCCCCGAGCACGGCCAGGAAGACCACGCCGGCCAGGCCGACCATCACCAGGGTGAGCAGCCGGTTGGCGTAGGCGGTGCCGCCGTCGGCGTCGTTCTTCATGCTGCGGACCAGCTGCGGCACGAAGACGGCGTTCAGCGCGCCGCCGCCGATCAGGATGTAGAGCAGGGTCGGCAGGGTGTTGGCCGCGTTGTAGGAGTCACCCATCACGGCGATGCCGATCGCGCCGGCGATCACCATGGTGCGCAGGAAGCCGGTGCCCCGGGAGACAAGGGTGCCGGCCGCCATGATCGCGCTGGAGTTCAGCAGCGAGGCGACCTTGCCGCCGCCGGTGGCGGGCTGTTCCGCGGGGCGGGCCGGGGGCTGCTCGGTGCCCGCGGGGCGGGCGTGCTCCTCGGCCGCGAGGTCGGCGAGCGGCTCCACGGCGGGCGGCAGCTGCACCGCGGCCACCTGGAGGGTGGCCTCCTCCTCGGAGAGCGGCGGGTCGAACTCGATCGGCGGGACGAACGGCCTGGGGCCGTCCGGACCGTGGCCGCCGCCGTGCCCGGCGAAGCCGTGCGGGGGCTGCTGCGGTCCGTGCTGACCCGGGTACGCGCCGGCCGGGGGGAACGGCGCGGCCGGGGCGGGGGCGGCCGTCGGCCGCGGGCCGGGCTGCTGGACGTCCGGCTGCTGGATCGGGGACGGCTGGGCCGGCGGGCGGGGCGCTTCGGCGGTCGCCCGGTTGCCGCCGAACAGCGCGTCCACCCCGACGTACTCGGTGGACTCGGAGTCCCAGGCGGAGTGCGCCGGGCCGGGCTGCCACTGCTGTTGCTGCTGCCCGCCCCAGGCCGGGGCCTGGGGGGCGGGAGGAGCCGTCGGCCCCCCCGCCTGCGGCGGGACCTCGCGCCAGTCCGCCTGCGCCGGGGTGTCCCAGCCGGGCTGGACCGGCGGCACCGGCGGGGTGAACGGCGTCGGCGGCACCGGCGCCGGGTAGTCGCCGCCCTGCGGCGGCAGCTGCGGCGGCACGTCGTACGCGGCCACCGGCGACTGCGGTGCGACGGGCGGGGCGGCCCGCAGGCCGTACGGGTCCTGCTCGCCAGGACCGCCCTGGTACGCGTCGGCGGCGTACGGGTCCTGGGCGTAGGTGTCGGCCACGTACCAGTCGCCGGACGGCGACTCGGCGCCCGGACGGCCCTCTCCGCGGCCGGGAGGCCGCTCCTCGCTGCGCCCGGTCATGTCACCTCTTCGCTGTCGTGGGGGAGGCCGCTCCGGAGTCGGGCGGTATCGGCGGTGTCAAGGACCAACCTTCTCATCACTGGTGGCCCGATCCCGGCCATCCGCGCTGCTGTCGCGCGGTGTCCGTGCTGCTCCACCGCGTTCCGGCCGTTCCTTGCCGGTCCGGCCGTCCGCGTCCCCGGTGCCGCCGGACCCCTCGGACCCTCCGGACCCCTCGGAGCTGTCGGAGCTGTCGGAGCCCGCCGACCCGTCGGCGTCGTCCGGGCCGGTCCCGCCGTCCCGCGGAGCGAGCGGCGCGTCGCCCTCGTCGCCGTGCGCCACCCGGCGCTTGCGCTGGCGGACGAACCGCAGCGCCGCGAGCAGGAGCAGGACCAGGCCGCCGCCGAAGACGTAGAGCACGCCGTTGGTCACCGAGGTGACCTCGACGGTGAACCTCACCGGCTCGCCGTACGGCTGCGGGTCGGGCCCGGTGGTGTACAGCTGGGCGGTCATCCCGACCGTCCCGTTGTTCTGCGCCTCGGCCGGGAAGCGCAGGGTGACGCTCTGCGAGGCGGGCAGCACCAGCTCCTCCGCCGGAGGAGCGACCCGGAGCCGGTTGGGCTGGCTCGGGGTCAGCACCAGCTTGAGGTTGGTGACCGTCTGGGTGAGGTCGTTGCGGACGCTGACCTGGAGCACGCCGGTGTTGCCGGCGAAGGTGATGACCCGCTTCGGGGGCACCTTCACCGCGCCGGTCAACTCCTTCAGGTACTTGGTCACGCCCGTCCGGTACACGCCGCCGGCCGGACCCTCGGTGCGCCATTCGGTGGACAGCGAGCGGACCATGGCGGCGCTGAACGGGCCGCGGACCCGCTGCGGCAGGGTCAGCACCCGCATCAGCGTGTCCAGGTCGGCCTGGATCTTGGTGGTGTCGGTCAGCTCGAGCGCGGACAGCTCCGAGTTGCGGGCCCGCCCCGGGTAGTCGGCGGGGGTCGGAACGGCCGTGTTGGCCTTCGGGTCCGGCGGCAGCTGGGCGAGCGCGTCCAGCTTGACCGGCTCCAGCCACTTGCCGTCCTGGGCGGCCTGGAGGGCGCCCGCGAGGACCTTGGCGGAGTTCGCGGTGAGGTCGCGCGGCGGCATCACCAGCAGGCCGCGCGGGTTCTGCGGCTCCTGGCGGGAGATCACGAAGGTCTCGGCGAGGAACCGCTGGGCGGCCCGGCTCTGCTCCTCCGGGGTCGTCAGGTCGTCCTCGAAGAGGGCGGAGACCACCTGGTCGGAGACCAGCGCGGTCTGCCCGTTGCCGATCGGCCGGGCGGCCGAGGGGGTGTACTTCAGCGCGTCCGACTCGGGCATGCTCGCGCCGTTCACCAGCACCAGGCCGTTGCCGGTGCGCTGGGCGACCCCGGCGATCCGCTGGTCCAGGTAGCCCTGGTACGGCCAGGCGACGTCGGCGCGGGTGTCCACCGAGAGCCGGCCCTCGACGGTCAGCCGACCGGCGGTGGCCGCCTTGCCGAGGGCGGTGTCGATGCCCTCGAGCTCGGGCGCGTTGTGCGCGATCGAGGCGAGGTCGGGGTCGGCGTACGGCAGCGCCACCACCTGGCTGCCCGGCCTGGCGACGGCGGCCCGCAGCTTCTCCAGCCAGGCCGTGGCGGCGGCCGTGCCGGTGCCGGGGACGGTGTTGTCCTCCTTGGCCGCGGCGCCCGCGGTGCCCGGCTTCTGCACCACGTAGCGCTTGGTCATCGCGAACGCGGTGTCCAGCAGGTCCGGGTCGATCACCCAGGTCAGTCCGGGCAGCGGGGCGCCCGTCTCGACCAGGGCGTACAGTCGCCCACCGGGCGCGAACTCGGCGGCCAGGCTGTCGTCCCGGAGCACCGGGGTGCTCTGGTCGTTCTCGGAGAGGGTCTGCGCGGCCAGCACCGGGGCGTGCACCAGCGGCCAGAGGGTGGTGACCTTGGACGGCTGCGCCTCGGTCGGGGTCGGGTCGTAGGGCAGGAAGGTACGGGTGATGCCCAGCGGCCGGTCGCGCGGGTTGTCGGCGGTCGAGCCCCAGACGTCCACCGCCAGCTCGTAGACGCCCTCGGTGGAGAACTGCAGGTCGGTGACGGCCACGCTCAGGGTGTACGGCTGGCTCTGGCCGGGGGCGAGCTCGTTCAGCGCGTACTGCGGGCTGTCCATCGAGATGCCGTCCGCGCCGACGGGCACCGTCCTGGACATCACCGATCCGAGGTCGCTGCGGTTGGTGATCGGCTTGTTCGACCAGGGTTTGCGGACCGCCGCGTGCGCGGACTTGAGGACCGACCTGCCGCCGTTGGTGACGTGCCCGGTGATCGTCACGGTGCCGTTCTGGACGGCGACCGGCTTGTTCACCGACTCGATGGTCAGCGCCACCGGGAAGTCCGCGGTGACCGTCGAGTCGGTGACCGGTCGCGGCCCGCCCGCGGGGGCGGCACCGGCGGTGACGCCCGGCAGCGCCGCGGCGAGCACCAGCGCGGCGCCGAGCGCGCCGGTCAGCCGTCGGACGGTTCGTCCCAGGACCCGCCCCGGGCGTCCGTCCGCCTCCGGGCCCGGGTGCCGTGCCGGCTCACTCACGCGGTTCGCCCTCGCTCACGGGTTCGCCCTCGCCGTTCTCGATCGCTGCTGCTGCCTGCTGCTGCGGATGTTCCGTCGGCCGTGGGGGACGCCGCGAGGACCAGCCGTGAAGACCATGGGGTCGTCCGGTGCCCGGGCGGCCGTGACGGCGCACGGCGCCGCGGCCCGCGCTCGGTGCGCCGGACTCGTTCCACCGGCATGGTAACGATGTGGCGAGGGGTGCGGTGTTGCGGGCCGGGGAGTGAGCCGGTGGAAACGCGCGGGCGGCCGGGCCGCCGGGCCACGTACCCTTGTGAGCCGTGTCCACTGCCAATGAGCCCACCGCCCACCCGACCGGTTCCCATCATCCCAGTTCCGCCGCCCAGGTCGTCCCCGGCCTGAGCGAGGCGCAGACCATGGGTCTGCAGGAACTGCTGCGGGTCTCCCCGGTCGCCGACGAGATCGCCCGCCGTTTCCAGGCGGCCGGTCACCGGCTCGCACTGGTCGGCGGCTCGGTCCGGGACGCCCTGCTGGGCCGGCTCGGCAACGACCTGGACTTCACCACGGACGCCCGGCCGCAGCAGGTGCTGAAGCTGGTCAAGGGCTGGGCCGACGCGGTCTGGGACGTCGGCATCGCCTTCGGCACCGTCGGCGCGCGCAAGGACACCCCGCAGGGCTCCTTCCTGATCGAGATCACCACCTACCGCTCCGAGGCGTACGACCGCACCTCCCGCAAGCCCGAGGTCACCTACGGCGACACCATCGAGGAGGACCTGGTCCGCCGCGACTTCACGGTCAACGCGATGGCCGTCGACCTGCCCGGCCGGGGCTTCGTCGACCCGCACCACGGTCTGGAGGACCTGGAGGCCCGGGTGCTGCGCACCCCCGCCACCCCGGAGGAGTCCTTCTCCGACGACCCGCTGCGGATGATGCGGGCCGCCCGGTTCGCCGCCCAGCTCGACTTCGAGCCGGCCCCCGAGGTGATCGCGGCGATGACCGCGATGGCCGAGCGGATCACCATCGTCTCCGCCGAGCGGGTCCAGGCCGAGCTGAACAAGCTGCTGCTGGCCCGGCACCCGGTCAAGGGCCTGCGGCTGCTGGTCGACACCGGACTGGCCGACCACGTGCTGCCGGAGCTGCCGGCGCTGCGCCTGGAGCGCGACGAGCACCACCGCCACAAGGACGTCTACGAGCACTCGCTGACCGTCCTGGAGCAGGCCATCGACCTGGAGCAGGACGGCCCCGACCTCACCCTGCGGCTGGCCGCGGTGCTGCACGACATCGGCAAGCCGCGCACCCGCCGCTTCGAGTCGGACGGCCGGGTCTCCTTCCACCACCACGAGGTGGTCGGCGCCAAGATGACCCGCAAGCGGATGCGCGACCTGAAGTACTCCAAGGAGCTCACCGAGGACGTCTCGCGGCTGGTCGAGCTGCACCTGCGCTTCCACGGCTACGGCGGCGGCGAGTGGACCGACTCGGCGGTGCGCCGCTACGTGACCGACGCCGGCCCGCTGCTGGAGCGGCTGCACAAGCTGACCCGCTCGGACTGCACCACCCGGAACAAGAAGAAGGCGGCCGCGCTCTCCCGCACCTACGACGGTCTGGAGACCCGGATCGACGAGCTCAGGGCGCAGGAGGAGCTGGACGCCGTCCGCCCCGCGCTGGACGGCAACCAGATCATGGAGCTGCTCGGCCTCAGGCCCGGCCCGGCGGTGGGCAAGGCGTACAAGCACATGCTGGAGCTGCGGCTGGAGCACGGCCCGATGGAGCACGACGCGGCGGTGGCCGCGCTGCGCACCTGGTGGGACGCCCAGCAGGAGGGTGCTCAGCCGTAGGGCGCCCGGCAGGACGCGGTACGGCGCGAGGGGTGGTCCCGGGTCTCCCGGGGCCACCCCTCGTCCGTCGGTCGGCCCGGGGGCCGCTCCGTGCGGTCAGAGCTTCTTCAGGCAGAGGACGAAGCTGAGCGCCTGGCTGCTGGCCTCGCGGGTGTAGGTGCTCTCGGCGTCGGTGACGTTCTCACAGGCCTTGTCGTTGTCGCTGGTCCCGTAGACCTTCTTGATGACCTTGTACTGGGCCTTCGGGTCGCTGCACGGGAGCATGGTGATCCGCGGGCTGGCGTCGTGGGTGGCCGTGGTGCCGTTCTCGTTGCGCAGGCAGTCGCCGGCCTTGGCGGTGTCGATGTCGCTGGCCACCTTGGTGGCGGACGGCGTCGGCATGGTGATCGTCGGGACCGGCACCGGCGGTACCGAGACGGACGGGAAGGTCGGCGTGGGGACGGTCACCGTGCTCGCCGGGGGCAGCACCAGCGGCGGCCGGTAGGCGGTGTCGTGCGTGGACGCGAAGAGCGCGCCGGTCGCGATCAGGACGACGGACGAGCCGATCCCGAGCACCGGCAGCAGCAGCATGAAGATGTGCGGCCGCTTGGTGAGCGGCACGCCCGGGTCGAGCTGAGGCCCGTGGGTGCCGGGGGCCGGCGGCGGCAGGTCCTTGATCTTGTTGTGGGCGGCGAGGTTCCGCAGCAGGGTGACCACGGTGAAGATGCCGGAGAGGTAGCTCCACCAGCCCTGCACCAGGGTGCGGGCGGACATGTCGCGCACCATCGCGGTGCCGCAGGTGCGGCAGAACGGTCCCGGCTGCTTCAGGAACCGCATGATGATGATGATGCCCTGGTGGCCGCGGACCGTGGTCTCGACGGCCGGGAAGCCGCCGCAGAACCGGCAGACCGGGCCGCCGTGCGGGGCGTAGCCGGCCTGCGCCGGGTAGCCGCCGGCCTGCGGCGGGTAGGCGTAGCCGCCGGGCGGCGCCTGGGCGGGCACGCCGTACCCGGGCGCGGCCTGCGGCGGGGCGGCCGGGTAGCCGTAGCCGGCCGGGGCGCCCGCCGGCTGCGGGGCCGGGGCACCGGCGTACGGGTTGCCGGTGGCGTACGGGTTGCCACCGCCGGCGGGCGGCGTCGAGCCGTACGGCATCTGGGGCGGAACGGACAAGGGGATCCCCCGGGGGAAGTTCGGGTGGCGGACGGTCAGGACTTCTTGGCCGGCGGGGTGCCGGTGAGCGGGCCGAGGCAGAGCACGTACCGCTTCTTGTTCCAGCGGCGGCCGCTCTTGCCCGAGACGGTGCTGGTGGTGCCCGCTGTCTCGCGGCACCTGGTGGTGTCGGTGGTGGACTCGAACTTGGCCAGCACCTTGTAGTTCGCCTTGCTGTCGGTGCACTTGACCACCGAGACGTCGCGCGAACCGGCGGCCTTCACGCAGTCGCCGGCCTTGGCGCTGCTGACGCTGGGGCCGGTGACGAAGTAGCCGATGATCAGGGCGATCACACCCAGGACCAGGCCGACCGCCTTCAGCCGGGCCTTGCCGCGGCCCTTCGCGGGCGGTCCGGGCGGCGCCGCGACCGGCGGGTAGCCGTGCGGCGAGGCCTGGCCGTAGGGGCCCTGGGGGCCGGGCGCGGGCGGGTACGGACCCGGCGGGTGGGCGGCCTGCGGGTAGGGCGGCGCGGCCTGCGGCGCGGGTCCGGCCGGGTAGCCGTACCCGGGCGGCGGCGGTGCGCCCCAGCCCGCGGGCGCCGGTTGGGGCGCGCCGTAGGGCGGCGGCGCCGGGGCGCCGTAGGGCGGCGGGACCGGCGCGGGGCCGTAGCCCGGAGGCGGTCCGTAAGGACTGGGTGGTGTGCTCATCAGATTGTCCCCCGAGACAGCGTGCTGTGGCTCCGACAGATCTGACGTACCTTAGCGACTCGCCACGACGGGCCCGGGGTGCAGGGGCCGCGGGGGCGGGAGGGCGTGGTCAGCGGGCCGGATCACCGGGGAGCGGTCCGGTCCGGCGGGCCGCCCGCAGGTAGAGCGCGGCCGACACCGCGTACACCAGGGAGACCCCCACGACGACCGTGGACGAACGACCGGAGAGCGGTAGCACCAGGGCGGTCACCAGGGCGGCGGCCACGAAGGCGACGTTGAAGAGCACGTCGTAGATGGCGAAGATCCGGCCGCGGAAGTCGTCCTCCACCGATTCCTGCACCACGGTGTCGGCGCAGATCTTGGTGCCCTGGGTGACCACGCCGAGCAGCAGCGCCGCGATCAGGCAGGGCACCAGGCTGAAGCCGAGGCCGAGCGCGGGCACGAAGACCACCGGGGCGGCCAGACAGAGCGTCATCCAGCCGGCCAGTCCGAGCCGGCGGCTGCACCAGGGGCTGATCACGGCCGCGACGAAGAACCCGGCGGCCGAGAGGCCGACCGCCTGTCCCAGGGTGGCCAGACCGGCCGCGCTGTCCGCCGGGTCGTTGAAGGTGTACCGGGCGAGCATCACCACGACGACGATCAGCACGCCGTAGCAGAACCGGGCGGCGGTCACCGCGGCCAGCGCGTGCGCCGCCGGCCGGCGGTCCCGCACCAGGTGGGTGACGGCGGCCCGCAGTTCGCGGGCGGCCTGGGCCAGTGCCTGGCCGAGCGCCGGGCGGCCCGCGTGCTGCCCCGGTCCGAGCAGGTCCTTGTCCATCCGCAGCGCGGCCAGCGCGGCGGAGAGGTAGAGCAGCGCGGCGAGGGTCACCAGGGCCGCGTCGGCCCCGGGCCCGGGGGCCAGCACCTGGTGCAGCAGGAAGCCCAGCCCGCCGCCGCAGGCCGCCGCGACGGTGCCCAGGGTGGGGGAGAGCGCGTTGGCGGTCACCAGTTGCTCGGGCCGCACCACCCGGGGCAGGGCGGCCGACAGCCCGGCCAGGATGAACCGGTTGAGCGCGGTGACCAGCAGCGCCGAGGCGAAGAAGAGCCAGGTCGGCGCCTGGACCAGGAGCAGTCCGCCGGTGACCAGACCGAGCCCGAAGCGGGCCAGGTTGCCCAGGTAGAGCACCTGGCGGCGGCGCCAGCGGTCCAGCAGGACGCCGGCGAAGGGGCCGATCACCGAGAAGGGCAGCAGCATCACGGCCAGCACCGAGGCGATGTCGGCGGGCGAGGACTGCTTCTCGGGGGAGAAGACGACGTAGGCGGCCAGCGAGACCTGGAAGACGCCGTCGGAGAGCTGGGAGAGCACCCGGGCCGTCAGCAGCCGGCGGAAGTCACGGCCGCGGAGCAGGCCGAGGAGCGTGGCGCGGTGCGCGGCCCGGTGGGTACTGCCGTTCTCGGTGATCGCCACCCGCCCAGGGTGCCATGGAACCGGTCGGTGTTTCACGTGAAACATTCGCCGGGAAAAGGTGAACGGGTCCACGGTCGACGACCGTGGACCCGTTCGGTGCTCAGGGGCTCAGCACGGGGTGGGGCGAGCTCAGCGCTCGACCTCGCCCTTGATGAACTTCTCGACGTTCTCGCGGGCCTCGTCGTCGAAGTACTGGACCGGCGGGGACTTCATGAAGTACGAGGACGCGGAGAGGATCGGGCCACCGATGCCGCGGTCCTTGGCGATCTTCGCGGCGCGCACGGCGTCGATGATGACACCGGCGGAGTTCGGGGAGTCCCAGACCTCGAGCTTGTACTCGAGGTTCAGCGGGACGTCGCCGAACGCGCGGCCCTCGAGGCGGACGTACGCCCACTTGCGGTCGTCCAGCCAGGCCACGTAGTCCGACGGACCGATGTGGACGTTGTTGGCGCCCAGCTCGCGGTCGCGGATCTGCGAGGTGACGGCCTGGGTCTTGGAGATCTTCTTGGACTCCAGGCGCTCGCGCTCGAGCATGTTCTTGAAGTCCATGTTGCCGCCGACGTTCAGCTGCATGGTGCGCTCGAGGACGACACCGCGGTCCTCGAACAGCTTGGCCATCACGCGGTGCGTGATGGTGGCGCCGACCTGGGACTTGATGTCGTCACCGACGATCGGCACGCCGGCCTCGGTGAACTTGTCCGCCCACTCCTTGGTGCCGGCGATGAACACCGGGAGGGCGTTCACGAAGGCGACCTTGGCGTCGATGGCGCACTGGGCGTAGAACTTGGCGGCGGCCTCGGAGCCCACCGGCAGGTAGCAGACCAGGACGTCGACCTGGGCGTCCTTCAGGGCCTGGACGACGTCGACCGGGGTCTCGTCGGACTCCTCGATGGTCTCGCGGTAGTACTTGCCCAGACCGTCGAGGGTGTGGCCGCGCTGGACGGTGACGCCGGTCGGCGGCACGTCGCAGATCTTGATGGTGTTGTTCTCGGACGCCGTGATGGCGTGCGCGAGGTCCTGGCCGACCTTCTTGGCGTCGACGTCGAAGGCGGCGACGAACTCCACGTCACGGACGTGGTAGTCACCGAACTGGACGTGCATCAGCCCGGGGACCTTGCCGGCCGGGTCGGCGTCCTTGTAGTACTCGACACCCTGCACCAGCGACGTGGCGCAGTTGCCCACACCCACGATGGCTACGCGAACCGAACCCATTTCCGGTTGCTCCCTGTGATCTCATGAGCGCCGCCGAGGGTCGGCGGCACTCGTCCTGCTTCTTCGATGACTGCTGACGGGCGCATGACGCGCCCACTCCTGCCGCGCGCACAGGGCTGACGCGGTGTCAGCGCTCCTGGTTGGAGCGCCCCGGGCGGTCGTGCGGTGGCCCGGGCGGGTCCACGGACCCGTCCTCCTGGCCTCGGCCGTCCGAAGTCTTGGGTACTGCGGGGTCGGTCCCGCCGGCGGACGTCCCGGTCCGGCCGGTGCGGTTGGCCCGCTCGGTCTCGATCAGCTCGTTCAGCCAGCGGACCTCGCGCTCCACCGACTCCAGTCCGTGCCGCTGCAGCTCGACGGTGTAGTCGTCGAACCGCTCCCGGGCCCGGGCCAGCGAGTTGCGCATCCGCTCCAGGCGCTCCTCCAGCCGGCTGCGGCGGCCCTCCAGGACGCGCATCCGCACGGCCCGGTCGGTCTGGCCGAAGAAGGCGAAGTGCACGCCGAAGTGCTCGTCCTCCCAGGCGTCCGGACCGGAGTCGGCGAGCAGTTCCTCGAACCGCTGCTTGCCCTCGGGGGAGAGCCGGTAGACGATCTTCGACCGCTTGCCGTTGAGCGCGGTGGCCGGGACGTACTCGACGTCCGGGTTGTCCTCGACCAGGAAACCCTGGGCCACCAGGCTCTTCAGGCAGGGGTAGAGCGTCCCGTAGGAGAAGGCGCGGAACGAGCCGAGCAGGACGTTGAGCCTCTTGCGCAGCTCGTAGCCGTGCATCGGGGCGTCGTGGAGCAGCCCGAGAACGGCGAACTCCAGCACTCCTGAGCGCCTGC
Source organism: Streptomyces sp. NRRL F-6131 (assembly GCA_000719695.1). Lineage (GTDB taxonomy): Bacteria > Actinomycetota > Actinomycetes > Streptomycetales > Streptomycetaceae > Kitasatospora. The sequence continues at coordinate 7,326 of JOHN01000019.1, read as the reverse complement.
CCACTGCCGTCGTCCTCCCTTCCCCGGTCGGTCCGTGACCCGCCTCCGTCGGCGGTATGCCGCTCCGATGTATCGGCTCGATATATCGAGAACAGTAAGCCTGGGTCTGCGAACGGGCAAGGGGGACGCGCGTGAATGTGATCACAAGAGGACGCGCGGGTGTGCTTGGCAACGGGCTTGTAATGATCTGTTGCCGTTTTGCGGTCATTGGAGGTTGATGCCCGATTAGTTCGGTTTCAGGGCTGCGTACGCTGTCGCGTGTGCACGAGGACCACCTCCGGGATCAGGGCGGTTACGGGCATCGGACGTGGACCCTGCCTACGGGCCGGCCTGGCGAGGAGTAGCTGGAACATGAGCGAACGACGGCGCAGGTCGCCCGGTGGCGACGGTCGTCCGCCGGGTGGCGACAACGGACGGTCGGAGGGGACCGGGAACGACGAGCTGGGCTCGCAGGGGCTGGGCCGACGGCGCCCGCCGGGCATGCGGGACACCGCCCAGCAGCCCCGGATGACCCGCGCCGAGATGCGCAAGGCCGCCCAGAAGGGCGGTCGGCGCGGTGGTGAGGCCGCCGGTGCCGCGGCCGCCGCCGGTCGCGGCGGTTCCCCCGGCAAGAAGCGGTTCATCGACTACCCGCGCTTCGGCAAGCAGGGCGTGTGGCGCTGGCTGCCGTCCTGGCGGCAGTGGCTGAGCGCCGTGCTGCTGGTCGCCGCGGTGTGCGTGGGCGGGATCTTCTACATCTACCAGAGCACCAAGATCCCGCCGCTGAACGCCCTGGTGAACGATCAGAACAACATCTACTACTGGGCCGACGGCTCCGAGATGGTCCGCAAGGGCGAGACCAACCGGCAGATCGTCGAACTCGCCGACATCTCGCCCAACCTGCAGAACGCGGTCATCGCGGCGGAGAACGAGACCTTCCGCACCGACAGCGGCATCGACCCCAAGGGCATGCTGCGCGCGGTGGTCAACATGGCCAAGGGCGGCCAGACCCAGGGTGCCTCGACGATCACCCAGCAGTACGTCAAGAACGCCTACCTGACGCAGGAGCAGACGCTCAGCCGCAAGGTGAAGGAGTTCTTCATCACCCTGAAGGTCAATCAGGAGTACGAGAAGCCCGACATCCTCAAGGGCTACCTCAACACCAGCTGGTTCGGTCGCGGCGCGACCGGCGCCCAGGCCGCCGCCCAGGCGTACTACGGCGTCAACGCCAAGGACCTCGACCTCTGCCAGAGCGCCATGCTGGCCGGCCTGCTCAAGGGCGCGTCGTACTACGACCCGACCATCAAGGCCAACCAGGAGCGCGCCGAGGAACGCTGGAAGTGGATCCTCAACCGGATGGTGGAGACCAAGAACACCACCGCCGAGGAGCGGGCGAAGTGCACCGCCTTCCCCACCCCGATCAAGCAGGTCCCGGCGGCCAACATGAACGGCCAGATCAGCTACATGGTCGAGACCGCCAACAAGTACGTCATGGTCAAGGACCCGACGATCGACCAGCGGGCGATCGACAAGGGCGGCTTCAAGATCTACACGACCTTCCAGAAGGACAAGGTCGAGGCCCTGAAGAAGGCCGTGGACGACGTCAAGGCGGAGACCCTCAACACCCAGAAGCGCCCGAACAACGACAACTTCGTCCAGTTCGGCGCGGCCAGCATCGTCCCCAACGACGGTGCGCTGGTCGCCATCTACGGCGGTGACGGCGTGGAGAACGGCAACTTCGGCAACAACGCCGACGCCCAGGGCGTCCAGGTCGGCTCGACGTTCAAGCCCTTCGTCCTGGCCACCGCCATGCAGATCGGCGTGCAGACCGCGACCGACGAGAAGGGCAAGCCGAAGCGGATCAACGCCGACAGCCGCTACCTCTCCGACGACCTGTCGGAGATCCGCAAGCCGGACGGCTCGCTGGTGCTGGACGACAACGGCAAGCCCTACCGCCAGAAGAACGAGGAGAAGGGCAAGCGCGGCTACGTCTCCCTGCGGATGGCCATGCAGTACTCCTACAACGTTCCCTTCGTCCAGCTGAACCAGGACGTCGGCAGCCAGAACGTCCTGCAGATCGCCGAGGCGATGGGCATCCGCAAGGAGAACCTCGAGAAGGAGGTGAAGGCCGCGACCTTCCCGCTCGGCGTCTCCACCATCAGCCCGATCCGGATGGCCGACGCCTACGCGACCTTCGCCGCCAGCGGCAAGCAGGCCGACCCGTACTCGGTCACCAAGGTCCTGGTCGACGGCAAGGAGCGCCCCGGCTTCGGCAAGCACGAGACCAAGCAGGCCCTGGAGCCGGCCGTCGCCGACAACGTCACCGACGTGCTGGTGAACGTGGCGAAGAACGGTACCGGCAAGAAGACCAACACCCTGGGCCGCCCGGTGGCCGGCAAGACCGGTACCACCGACGAGAACAAGTCGGCCTGGTGGGTCGGCTACACCCCGCAGCTGACCACCAGCGTGGCGATGTGGCGGGAGGACCCGACCGCGCACGAGCGGCTCTCGCTCAACGGCACCGGCGGCAAGGACTCGGTGCACGGTGGTGACGTCCCGGCGGACGTCTTCACCCGGTACATGAAGGCCGCGCTGGCCAACGAGAAGAAGCTGGACTTCCCGACCCCGCAGCCGATCGGCTCGCAGGTCGACTCCTCGGGCGCGCCCAGCACGGCCAGCGCCGTACCGACGCCGACCACCTCCGAGACCGCGCCCACCGCCCCGGCGGACCCGAACGCCGAGCAGCCGACCCAGCCGCCGGCCACCCAGGGCCCGGCCTGCGTCCCCGGTGTCGACTGCCCGGGCACCGTGCCCACCGCGCCGGCACCGACCAAGACCACCCCGAACCCCGGCGGTGGCGGTGCCAACGGCGGCGGTACCAACGGCGGCGGTGCCAACGGTGGCGGGACGACCGGCGGCGGCACCAGCCCCTCGCCGAGCTGCCTGCTCGGACCGATCGGCTGCAGCACCCCGACCCAGCCGCCGACCCCGACCACCGATCCGGGCGGCGGGGCCGGCGGGGCGACCGGCGGCCCGACCAGCAAGCCGCCGAAGCCGTCGACCTCGGCCTCCGCGGGCGGGAACGGCAACGCCGTCGCCCCGTAGGACAGCGGTGACCGGAACGGCGGTGGGAGGCTCCCCGGAGTCCCCCACCGCCGTTCCGTCGTACGGCGGGCGATTCGTGCCGGTCCCCGCCCGTCCCCCGTCCCCCGGCCGCCCGGCGTCCGGCGCGCCGCCGCGGTCGCGGGAAAAGGGGCAGGGGCCTCCTCGTACGGGCGGGCGGGGTGCGGCAGGATGTCCGCCATGACGTCCAGCACGCGTGACGAAGAGGACCGGGCCGCGCCGGTGGCCGGTCCGCAGGCCAACACCGTGGTGGTGCCGGCCGACGAGGACCCGGTCGCGGCGGCCGGCAGCGAGGTGATCGGAGGACCGCCCGGACGGCGCGCCCTGCTCGGCGTCTCCTGGTGGATCCCGGCCCGCTTCCTGGCGCTGGTGGTGATCGTGGTCTCGGTGCTGGGCATGGCGCAGAAGCTGCCCTGCTACGACGCCGCCTGGTTCCAGCCCGGTTCGCCGCAGTACGTGCACGCCTGCTACAGCGACATCCCGCACCTGTTCTCCGGGCGGGGCTTCGCGGCCGGTCTGCACCCGTACGTGGACCGCATCCCGGGCACCTCCGGCGACCTCCAGTTCCTGGAGTACCCGGTGCTGACCGGGCTGTTCATGCAGGTCTCGGCCTGGCTGACGCCCGGCGGCGGCACCGTCCAGGACCAGGAGCGCTGGTTCTGGACGATCAACGCGGGCCTGCTGATGGCCTGCGCGGTGGTCGCCGTGGTCGCGCTCTCCCGGACGCACCGGCGCCGCCCCTGGGACGCGCTGATGTTCGCCCTGGCGCCCGTCCTGCTGCTCAACGCGACCGTGAACTGGGACCTGCTGGCCGTGGCGCTGGCCGCCGTCGCGCTGGCCTGGTGGTCCGGCTCGCGGCCGCTCTGGGCCGGTGTGTTCATCGGCCTGGCCACCGCGGCCAAGCTCTACCCGGTCCTGCTGCTCGGTCCCCTGCTGGTGCTCTGCTGGCGGGCCGGACGGTGGCGCGACCTGCGGGCGCTGCTCGGCGGCGCGGTCGGCGCCTGGCTGCTGGTCAACCTGCCGATCATGATGGCGAACTGGCAGGGCTGGTCGACCTTCTACGTCTTCAGCAAGCACCGCACCGAGGACTACGGATCGCTCTGGCTGATCCTGATGCAGAACCGGGGCGTCGGACTGGCGAACCTCGACACCTTCATCGCCCTCACGATGGTGCTGAGCTGCGCGGGGATAGCGTGGCTCGGGCTCGCCGCGCCCCGCCGGCCGCGGGTGGTCCAGCTGGCCTTCCTGGTGGTGGCCGCGTTCGTGGTGTTCAACAAGGTCTACTCGCCGCAGTACGTGCTCTGGCTGCTGCCGCTCGCGGTGCTGGCCCGGCCGCGCTGGCGGGACATCCTGATCTGGCAGGCCTGCGAGGTGCTCTACACCCTGGGCATCTGGTCCCACCTCGGCTTCGTCACCGGGGCCAAGCAGCACGGGATCGGCGAGTCCTGGTACCACTTCGCGATCGTGCTGCACCTGCTCGGCACGCTCTACCTGGTCGGCACGGTGGTCCGGGACATCCTGCTGCCGGACCGCGACCCGGTCCGCTGGGACGGCAGCGACGACCCGTCCGGCGGGGTGCTCGACGGCGCCCCGGACGTCTTCGTGCTCGGCGCCGCCCGTCGGCTGCGCGAGGAGGAGAGCTACGCCGGGTACGCGCCGGCCGGTCCCGAGGTGTGGCTCGACGAGCCGCCCGCCGCGGAACCGGCCGGAAGGGACTGAGCGGACCGGCCCCCGCGGGGGCCGGTGCTCAGCGGTCCACCACGCGGTCGAAGTGCGTGGTGGTGTGCCGGACCTGGAGGCCCAGCTCGTCGCCGACCGCCGGCGGCTTGCCCTCGTTGTCCAGGAAGAGCAGCGAGACCTGCATGTGCGGCGGCTCGGCGAACCAGAGCTGCTTGCCGGCCCAGTGGTACGGCGACTTGGTCTTGTTGACGGTCGCCAGGCCGGCCCGGGCGATGCCCTTGGCCCGCGAGGACATGCCCTGGACGTACTTGGGCGCCTCCAGGCCGATCCCGTGCGCGGTGCCGCCGGCGACCACCAGCAGATGGCCGTCGGACGGCGCCGGGTGCTGGCGGTAGCCGTAGCGGTCGCCCTTGCTGATCGGGGTGACGTCCAGCACCGTGGCCCGGACCTCCAGCGCGCCGTGGTCGCCCAGCCAGAGCCGGGTGCCGATCCGGGCCCGGAAGACGGTGCCCGGGAAGCGCTGGGTCAGCTGCTCCATGCCCGCCGCGCCCAGGTGGCTGACGAAGACGGTGTGCACCGGGATCCCGGCGGCCCGGGCGGTCTCCACCCAGTACGCGACCTCCTCGACCGGGCTGGAGCCGTCCGGCCGGTCCATCGGCAGGTGCAGCGCGAGGCCCTCGAAGGCGACGCCCTCCAGCTCGGCGGCGACCGTCGTGAGGTCCGCCGCCGAGACGCCGTGCCGGCGCATGGTGGTCATGCACTCCAGCACCACCCGGGCGCCGTGCAGCGCCCGCAGGCCCGCCACGCTCGCCACCGTCCGGATCACCCGGGCGTGCGGCAGCGGGAGCGCCTCCTCGCCCACCCGGTACGGGGTGAGCACCAGCAGCTCACCGCCGTACCACTCGGCGGCGTCGGCGGCCTCGTAGGCGGTGCCGACCGCCAGGACGCCGGTGCCGAGGAGGGTCGCCTCTTCGGCCAGGCGGTGGTTGCCCAGTCCGTAGCCGTTGCCCTTCGCCACCGGCACCAGGCCGGGGAACTCGGCCAGGACGGAGCGCTGGTGGGTGCGCCAGCGTTCGGTGTCGAGGTAGAGCGACAGCGTCATCGGGTCATCTCCCAGGGGGTGTTGGGCACGGCGGCTCGCGGGCTCGGCGGGGTACCGCTCAGCGGCGCGACATGTAGAGGTCGAGGGCCTTGTGGAGCAGCTTGTTGAGCGGGAAGTCCCACTCGCCGAGGTACTCGGCGGCCTGGCCGCCGGTGCCCACCTTGAACTGGATCAGGCCGAACAGGTGGTCGTTCTCGTCCAGGGTGTCGGAGATGCCGCGCAGGTCGTACACCCCGCCGCCCAGGGCGTAGGCGTCGCGCATCATCCGCCACTGGACGGCGTTGGACGGCTTGACCTCGCGCTTGTGGTTGGCCGAGGCGCCGTAGGAGTACCAGACGTGCTCGCCGACGACCAGCATCGTGGTCGCCGCCAGCGGCTCGCCCTCGTGGTAGGCGATGTACAGGCGCATCCGGTTCGGGTCCTCGACCGTGAGGGCCCGCCACATGCGCTGGAAGTAGGACAGCGGACGCGGGGTGAACTTGTCGCGCTCGGCGGTCACCAGGTAGAGCTGGTGGAAGATCGGCAGCTCGTCGTAGCCGCCCTGGACCACCTCGACGCCGCTCTTCTCGGCCTTCTTGATGTTGCGGCGCCAGAGCTGGTTGAAGCCCTTCTGGATGTCGTCGAGCGAGCGGTTGGCCAGCGGGACCTGGAACACGTAGCGCGGCTGGACGTCGCCGAAGCCGGCGCCGCCGTCCTCGCCCTGCAGCCAGCCGGCCTTGCGCAGCCGGTCGGCGACCTCGAAGGCGCGCGGCTCGTACCAGTCGGCCTCGATGTCGCGCAGGCGCTTGGCCTCCTTGGCCGCGATCGCCTCCTTGATGGTCGGGGCGTTCCAGCGGCGGATGACCACCGGCGGGCCCATCTTCACCGAGAAGGCGCCCTGGGACTTCAGGTGCGCGAGCATCGGCTGCAGCCAGCGGTCGAGGTCGCGGTCGAACCAGTCGATCACCGGGCCCTCGGGCAGGTAGGCCAGGTAGCGCTTGACCTTGGGCAGCTGCCGGTAGAGCACCAGGCCGGCGCCGACGAGCTGGTTGTGCTGGTCGAACCAGCCGATCGACTCGGTGCGCCACTCGGCCTTCACGTCGCCCCAGGACGGCACCTGCATGTGGCTGGCCGAGGCGCGGCTCCTGATGAAGGCGAGGTGCTCCTCGCGGGTGATCGTCCTCAGGCGCAGGCTCATGCTCGGTGCTCCTCGTCGGTCGGGCTGCGGTGGGCCCCGTGTTCTCGGGGTGACCTTATCGTCCGGGGTCCCGTCGGCTGTGGGCACGGCGGCGCCCCCGCCGCGTACCGGTCCACCGAAGACAGATACGCCGCAGGGGCGCCGGGGGTTCCTCGCGGGGTCGGGGCTAGGAGCTGTTCAAGGTTCGGATCATGTGGCTGCCGTTAGGGACTTCAGCCACATGATCGATCCGCGGAGGTGCAGGCCGGCCGTGTAGCTTTCCGGG
>JOHN01000018.1 GCA_000719695.1 Streptomyces sp. NRRL F-6131 | reverse complement strand
GGGCAGGTCGCCCATGCCGTCGCCGTTGGAGTCCGCGAAACTGCGCGGGTACACCTGGTAGATGACCGCGTCCCGCCACCAGCCTCTGTCCGCGCCGGCGCCGGCCTCGTGAGCGGTGGCGTCGGCGGCGGGCCGGGAGGTGTCGGCCAGGTTCTGGGTCATGGACGGTATCCCTTGGGACTAGGAGGCGGAGCGGTCGGTGGGGCGGGGGCGTCGGCCGGTCAGGACTTCGAGGCGCCGGCGGTCAGCCCGGTCACCAGGTGACGCTGCACCAGGTAGAAGAGGACCGAGGAGGGGATCGCGATCAGCACGGCGGTCGCGGCCATCAGGTTCCACTGCGCGTCGTGCTCGCTGACGAAGGTCTGCAGGCCGACGGCCAGCGTGTACTTGTCGGAGCTGAGCATGAAGGTGGAGGCGAAGGCGACCTCGGCCCAGGCGGTGAGGAAGGAGTAGAACGCGGCCACCGCCAGGCCCGGGCGGGCGAGCGGCAGCACCAGTCGCCAGAAGGTGCCGAACGGGCTGAGCCCGTCGACCCGGCCGGCCTCGTCGATCTCCACCGGGATGGTGTCGAAGTAGCCCTTCAGCAGCCAGGCGCAGTACGGCACGGTGGTGGTCGAGTAGACCAGGATCAGACCGAGGTAGCTGTCCAGCAGGTCGAGCTCGGAGAGGATCGTGTACATCGGCACGATCAGCACCGCGATCGGGAACATCTGGGTGACCAGCAGCGACCACATCAGCGGCCGGTGGCCGGGGAAGCGCATCCGGGAGACGGCGTAGCCGGTGGAGGCGGCGATCAGCACGCCGAACACGGTGGTGACGCCGGAGACCAGGAAGGCGTTGCCGAACCAGCTGAAGAAGTCGGTGTCGAACAGCACCGTGTGGTAGTTCGACAGCGTCATCTTGTCGAGGATGGCGCCGGGGTGCAGGTAGTCGGTCTTGTCCGGGCCGAGCGAGACGTAGAGGATCCACGCCACCGGGAACAGGGCGATCAGGCTGGCCAGGGTCAGCGCGCCGTGCATCAGGGTCTTGGCGAGCGGACCGGTCTCGTCGCGGCCGCGGGTCTTGGCCGGCCGGGCGGCGGGCGCCGCGGCGCGGGCGGCGAGCGGGGTGGGTCGGTCGGTGGTGGTGCTCATCGGGGGTGCCTCCTTCGTGGTCGCCGGCTGCGCCGGGGTCAGCCGTTCGCCCGCTCGTTGCGGGCGAGCCAGCGGCGGTAGAAGCCGGTGAAGACGATCAGGATGGAGAGCAGGATCACGCCGTAGGCGGCGGACTGCGCGTAGTCCCGCGGCTGCTGGCCGAAGCCGAGGCGGTAGGCCCAGGTGACCAGCAGCTGGGCGTCGGGCGCGCCGGAGCCGCCGAACAGCAGGAAGATGACGGCGAACTGGTTGAACGTCCAGATCACGCCGAGCAGGACGACGGTCGAGGACACCGTGCGCAGCCCGGGCAGGGTGACGTGGCGGAACCGCTGCCAGGCGGTGGCGCCGTCCATCTCGGCGGCCTCGTACAGCTCGGCCGGGATCGACTGGAGTCCGCCGAGCAGCGAGATCATCATGAACGGCACGCCGACCCAGGTGTTGACCAGGACGGCGGCGGCCTTCTGGGCCAGCGGGTCGTCCAGCCAGCCGGGCTCGGGCAGGTGCAGGGCGGAGAGCAGGCCGTTGACGGCGCCGCCGTCGGCGAGCATCAGCCGCCAGGAGAAGACGGTGACGAAGGTCGGCACGGCCCAGGGCAGGATCAGCAGCATCCGGTAGACGGCGCGGCCGCGGAGCTTCTGGTTGAGCAGCAGGGCGAGGCCGAGGCCGATGGTGTAGTGCAGCCCGACGCAGAGCGCCGTCCAGGCGATGGTCCAGACGAAGTGCGACCAGAAGCGGTCGTACGAGCCGGGGCCCCAGAGGATGTCGGCGTAGTTGTCGAAGCCGACGAAGTGGTAGCTCGCCGGGATCTCGTTGACGCCGATCTTGCGGGCGGCGTTGAGGCTGTTGGCGTCGGTGAGGGTGAGCCAGATCCCCTCGGCGAGCGGGTAGAGCACCAGGACGCCGAGGACGAGCGCGACCGGCGCGATCATCGCGTAGGCGTACCAGTGCTTGGCGTACGAGCGCTTGAAGCGCTCCATCAGGCCCGGACGCGGATCGCGCTGCCGGCTGCCCTGGCCGGTGGCGCCCTGCACGGCGACTGACATGTTCGACACCTTCTCGGGGAGGTCCGCCGCCTCGCTTCGGCGACTGCTGCTACGGGTCCGGCCGTCCGGCCCGCCGTGGGGGAGGCGGGCCGGACGGCTGCGGAGGGACTACTTGGTGAAGCCCGGGAGGAGCTTGGCGTAGTCGGTGGCGACGGTGTTCAGGCCGTCCTGGGTCGAGGTGCCCTGGACGATCTTGCCGAGGTTGGTGCCCAGCGAAGCGAACAGCGAGCTGTACTCGGGCAGTTCGGGGCGCGGCTTGGCGCTCGACAGCACCGACTGGAAGCCGGCGATGCCGGGGTCGGCCTTGACCTCGGGTGTGAAGGCGTCCTCGCGGGTCGGCAGGGTGGAGTTCTTCTGCGCGATGAAGGCCTGGCTCTCGGCCGAGGTCATGAAGGCGGCGAACTTCTCGGCGGCGGCCTTGTGGGCCTGGTCGGCACCGGCGTAGACGGAGATGTTGTGGCCGCCGGTCGGCGCGCCGCCCTTGCCCGCGGCGCCGCCCGGGACGGGCGCGATGCCGAGGTTGTTCTTGTCCGCGAAGGCCGAGCCCTTGTAGATGTTGGTGATCTCCCAGGGGCCCTGGACGATCGCCGCGACCTTGCCGCTGTTGAAGGCGTCCATCATGTGCGCGTAGGCGTCGGTGGTGACGTCGGCCTTGGCGGTGCCGGGTGCGGTGAACAGGGACTTGTAGGTCTCGACGGCCTTGGCGGCCTCGGGGCCGGCGACGGTGATCTTCTTGCCCTTGGCGTCGACCGTGTCGGTGCCCTCGCCGAACAGGAACGGCATCGCGTAGTAGCCGTCGGCGGCCTTCAGCCAGAAGCCGTCGACGCCGGCCTTCTCCTTGACCGTGGCGGCGACCGTCTTGAGCTCGTCCCAGGTGGTGGGCGCGGCGGTGATGCCGGCCTTGGCGAAGATCTCCTTGTTGTACAGCAGGCCGAGGGTGTCGGTGACCAGCGGAACGCCGTACAGCTTGCCCTGGTAGCTGGCCTGCTGGATCAGGCTGGGCTGGAACTTGGCGGTGTCCGCGGCGGCCGGGGTGCCGTCCAGCGGCTCCAGGTAGCCGGCCTTGGCGAAGGCGGCGGTCCAGCCGACCTCGGAGCGGAACGCGTCCGGCGCGCCCTTGGCCCCCATGGCGGTCTGGAGCTTGTTCTGCGCCTGGTCGAACGGCACGTTGACGAAGTCGACCTTGACGTTCGGGTTGGCCGCCTCGAACTTCTTGACGAGCTCCTGGTAGTTCGGCGCCTCGTTGGTGGCGTTCGAGGTGTCCCAGTAGGTGAGGGTGACCGGCCCGTCGGCCTTGCCGTCCGAGCTGGAGCCGCTGCTGCTACAGGCAGCCATCGAGACCGCGAGGGCCACAACGAGGGCAGAGGCCGCGATGCCACGCCGCATGAGAACTCCTTGGAGGGTGGGGGTGCCCGAAAAAGTGGGAGACAGGCGCATAATGGCTGCCTTGCCTCGCGCCGACCGCACCGTTGCTGCCGCCGGGCTCGGGAAGGAAGTTAACAGCGGGGCAACAGCCACGGAAAGCCCTTGCAGAAAGTTTCTGCAAGAAACGGCGATCGTTACATCCACGTGTCCTGCACGTTGCCGCACGGTAGTTGACGCCCGGCAGGCTTGTCGCACTTTGTCCGGTTCGCCCCGGTCGGCCGATGCCGCCGGGGCCACCCTCCGTGGTGAAAGGCTCTTGCAGCGCCCCCGTCAGCCGGTGGTGCCGAGCCGGAACACGGTGGTCGAACGGAACTCCTCCCCCGGTCGCAGCACGGTGCTCGGGAAGGCCGGCCGGTGCGGGGAGTCCGGGAAGTGCTGGGTCTCCAGCGCGATCCCGGCGAACGGCCCGTACGGCACCCCGCTCGCGCCGGTGACCGCGCCCCGGAAGGTGTTCGCCGTGTACACCTGGACGCCCGGCTCGGTGGTCAGCACCTCCAGGGTCCGTCCGCTGCCCGGGTCCTCCAGCCGCGCGGCCGGACCGGGGGTGCCGTCCGCCGGGCGGGGGCGCAGCACCCAGTTGTGGTCGTACCCGCCGGGGCCGGTCAGCTGCGGGTGCTCGTCGTGCACCGACTTGCCGATCGGCCGGGCGGTGGTGAAGTCGAACGGCGTGCCGGCCACCGGCTCGATCCGCCCGTCCGGGATCTGCCGCTCGTCGGTGGGGGTGTAGCCGTCGGCGTCCAGGGTGAGCAGGTGGCCGAGGACGTCCCCGGAGCCCTCGCCGCCCAGATTGACGTAGGCGTGGTTGGTGAGGTTGACCACGGTCGGCGCCGAGGTCACCGCGTGGTAGCGGATCGCCAGCTCGCCGGAGGCGTCGAGGGTGTAGTCGACGGTGACGTCCAGCGCGCCGGGGAAGCCCTGGTCGCCGTCCGGGCTGTGCAGCCGCAGCCGGACGCCGTCGGGCAGCTCCTCGGCCGCCCACATCCGGTTGGCGAAGCCGTCCGGGCCGCCGTGCAGGGTGACCCCGCCGCCGGTCGCGGCGAGCCGGTGCTCCTCGCCGTCGAGGGCGATCCGGCTGTCGGCGATCCGGTTGGCGTACCGGCCGACCACGGTGCCGTAGTGCCGGGCCGGGCCGAGGACGTCGGCGAGCCGGTCGCTGGAGAGCAGCACCTGGCCGGGGCGGCCGTCCCGGTCGGGGGCGACCAGGGTGTGCAGGGTGGCCCCGAGGGTGAGCACGCTCGCCTCGTACGGGCCGGCCCGCAGCGTCCACCGTTCGATCGCGGCGCCCGCGCCCGAGTGCTCGAAGGGCTCGCGCCGCACGCTGGTGGTCCGCGACCCGTTCGCCTGGGGCGTCGCCATGACCTGCTCCTCACTGGCGGGCCACGGGTGTGCGCCCGCCGTTCGCCGGGGTACCGGCCCGGGCCCCCGTAACGGGCCCGGGTCGGCGTCAGCCTAGGGCCTGTCTGTGGGATTCTGTCGGATCACGTCACGGCCCCGGCGAGGATCCGGGAAACCGGCCCCGCCGGGCGGGTGCGCTCGGGGGCGCTCGCCCGGCTCGCGCACGCCGTCCCCTTCCCGGCAGAGCCGTCGAAGCCGCGCCAGAACCAGCCAAATATCGCCAGAATCGATCACATGCGATCAGCCGCGATCAGTCGCGGACCAGTCACGGATCAGAAACGCCCGGGCCCGTCCGGCAGCTCGGGGCGTCCGGAGCCGTCGGAGCGCTCGGACAGCTCGGGCAGCCCGGACCGCTCCGGCAGCTCCACCGACTCCGCCGACTCCGCCGGCTCCGAGCCGTCGCGCTGCCCCGGCGCCCACGGCTCGGCCGCCCGCTGCTCCGGCCCCAGGCCGAGCGCCGCCGCCAGGCCGTCGGGCCCGCTGCCCGCCTTGCGGTACACGGCGGCCAGCCGCCGGTTGACCAGACTGAGCGGCAGCGCCAGCCGGTCGGAGATCCGCTGCGGCGACAGGCCCCGGACGGCCAGCTCCGCGACGTCCCACTCGGGCTGGCTGAGGGTCTCCCGCACGTCGCCCAGCCGGTTCGGCCGCAGGCCGTAGTTGGCCAGCTCGCGGCGGGCCCGGTCGACCAGCCCGTCCGCGGCGCAGTGCTGGGCCAGCTCGATGCCCTGGTACAGGTACTCCTGCGCGTCCTCCAGCCGCCCCACCCGGCGCAGCGCGGCCCCGAGGTCGACCAGCGCCACGGCGTGCTCGTAGCCGGCCGGCGACTGGCCCAGGTGCGCGACCGAGCGCTCCAGCAGCTCGACCGCCTGCTGACCGTCCTCGATCTGGGCGTACAGCCGCAGCGCCGTCCCGATCGCCGAGGCGGTGCCGAACCGCTCCGCGTCGGCGACCGAGCGGCGCGCGTACGCCCGGGACCGCTCCGGCTCGTCCGCGGCCAGCGCGATGGCCAGGTGGCCGGCCCAGGGCGCCCAGACCGTGTTGTGCCAGCCCCGGATGTCCAGTTGGGCGCCGGCCTCGGTGAGCGCGGCGGCCGCGCCGGCGGGCCGGCCGACGGCGAGCAGCAGCTTGCCGTAGAGCGAGGCGGCGTCCGGCAGCACCATCGCGGTGGCGTGGTACGGCGGGTGGAAGCCGAAGTCGAGGGCGAGCTCCCAGGCCTCCCCGCTGCGGCCGCGGGCGATCAGGGTGTCGATCAGCACGCCGACCGCGTCCCAGGCCAGCGGCAGCTTGGAGCCGATCCGCTCGGAGAGCCTCAGCGCGCGGCGCAGGAAGTCCTCGGCCTCGGCGAGCAGACCGCGCCGGAACCGGGCCAGGCCCATCAGGAAGTAGGCGAAGCCCCGGTGGGCACCCGACCAGCCCGCCACCTCGAACTGGACGATGGCGTCCGAGAAGAGCCGCTCGGCCTGGGCGATCCGGTCGTTGTAGGTGTAGGACAGGCCGAGCGTGGCGGGCAGCTCGAAGCCCCAGATGTTGTCGGTCCAGCCGAGCCCCTTGGGCAGCCGCCCGTTGTCGAGCACGTCGTCCGCGTGCCGCAGCACCTCGGCCGAGGGCGCCCCGCGCAGGGTGAGGTCCCAGGCCCGCAGCGCCAGCACCGCGCGGTCGGCGGCCTCGCGCCCGCTGAGGCTGTCGCACAGCGCGCCGAGCCGGGCGGACCGGGCCGGCCCGTCCTCCTCGGACTTGCGGAAGGCGTGCCACATGAACGACGCGGCCTCCAGCCGCAGCCGGCCCGCCGAGTCCCCGAAGGTGCGTTCGGCCTCCTCCTGGCAGACCAGCGCGGCCTGGCGCAGTTCACCGCTGTGCGCGAGCACCTCGGAGAGCCGGAAGGTGGCGTCCACCCGCAGCGAGGGGCGCAGCGGCCCCTCCTCCGGGTCGAGGGCGAGCTTCAGCTGGTTGACGGTGGCGACCGGGTCGGTGAGCAGCGCGGAGCAGCCGAGTTCGTACAGCACCTCGGCGCGGTCCAGGTCGTCCGGCGGCTCGGCGAGGGCGCGGTGCAGACAGCGCTGGGCGGCCTCGGGCGCGCCGATCAGCAGGTGTTCGGAGGCGGCGCGGCGGAGTTTGCGCACGGTGCGGTCGTCGCCCTTGCCGGCGAAGGTCTCCACCAGGTGGCGGGAGGCGGCGAGCAGGCCGAGCCCGGCGTTCTCGATCTCGGCGGCGGCCACGCCGTGCATGCCGGTGCGGGTGGCCTCGGGCATGGTGTTGTAGATCGAGCTGGCGATCAGCGGGTGGACGAACTCCAGGTTGCCGTTCGGGGTGACGGTGAGGACGCGCTGCTTGCGCAGTTCGACGATGGACGCGCGGGCGCCCTCGGCGGTCTGGGCGGAGATCCGGGTGGCGAGGTCGGGCCGGATGTCCGTGCCGAGCATCGCCGCGGCCCAGGCGAACCGCAGGGTGGCGGCGCCGAGCCGGTCCAGCCAGGACTTGAGGGTCATCCCGGTGGCGTCGACGGCGAGTTCGCGCAGCTGGAGGGAGTTCTCCTCGACCGGGTCCAGCTCCTGGTCGCGGACCTGGTCGAGCAGGGCGACGACCTCGAAGGGGTTGCCGTTGACGACGTTCCAGAACTCGTAGCAGAAGGCGTCCTCGGCCCGGTCGCCGAGTTCGGCGCGGATGATGTCGGTGACGGCCACCAGGGAGAGCCGGCTCAGCTCGTGCCGGCGGGTGGCGAGCGAGGCGACGGCGCGGTGGTGGTCCTGGGACTCCTGCTGCCAGTCGGCGGTGTCGTCGCGGTAGGCGAAGACCAGCAGGACCGGCAGTTCACGGGCCCGGACGGCGAACTGGGCCAGCCAGCTGAGGGATTCGAGGTCGGCCCAGTGCAGGTCGTCGACGATCATCACCAGCGGGGCGCGGCGCGGGGCGAGCTGGGTGAGGACGAAGTCCAGGCCGTCGCGGACGCCCTGCGGGTCGAGGCGGCGGGCGCCCTTCTTGGGCTGCTTGAGGCCCATCGCCGGGCCGACGACCTCCTCCCAGGTGCCCATCACCTGGCGGAACTCGCCGGCGCCGAGGCTGCCGAGGACCGGCTGGAGGAGCTGGCGCAGCACGTGGTACGGCTCGTTGAACTGGCGCTCGCCGCCGCGCGCGAACAGCACGGTGGCGCCGGGGCGCAGTTTGGCGAGGCGGCGGACCTCGTGCAGCAGGCTGGTCTTGCCGATGCCGGGTCGGCCGGAGAAGGTGAGCAGTTCGCCGATCTCGGTGCCGCCGGCCGCGAACTCGCGGCAGAGTTTGTCCACCGAGGCTTCGGCGGAGCGGAGTTCGGCGTCACGGTCGCGCAACCTGACCCGGTTGGGGGCGCCTTCCGCCTCCCGCGCGCCGGGCATCGCCTCCGCTCGGAATTCGTTGTCCCGCTCGGTCACCGTCGCGCCTCCGCCTCGCCGTTCCGTGCTCGTGGAGCCGAGATTAGCGCCGCCGGGGGCCCGGTGGAGTGCATTCACGCAGGCGGGGGCCGAGATCGAGGGTTCGGCGAGCTTGCCGAGGGCAATTGCCCTATATCCCTAACGTCGGATCATTGCATCGGATACTCTACGCCCCGCGTGCCAAGTTGATCATGCCGTTTCATTGTGCCACCATCCGGCCGCGCAGCCCCAACTCCCCCACCAACAGCAGCAATACCTCAAGCTCCCCCACCCTCCGCAGCTCCGGGAGTCCGATGTCTGACGACACCTCACTTCAGATTCCGTTCCCGTACCGTCGCAGCGCCCACGGGTCGTACGCCACCGAACTGCACCGCGGCTGGCTGACCCGCCATCCGCTGCTGGCCGACCCGGCCCATCCGTCCTACGCCCACTGGGACGTGGTCGACCTCGCCGCGCTCGGCTACCCCGACGCCGGGCCCGACGAACTCGCCCTGGCCGCGGACCTCATGGGCTTCTACTTCCTCTTCGACGACCAGTTCGACGGACCGCTCGGCCGCCGTCCCACCGAGGTCGCCCCGATCTGCGACCGGCTGATCGCCGTCCTGCACGGCGCCCGGCCCGACCGGGCCTCCGCCGTCGAGACCGCGTTCGCCGACCTCTGGGAGCGCAGCGTCCAGGGCATGCCTGCGCGCTGGCAGGCGCGCGCCGCGTACAACTGGGAGTACTACCTGGCCAGTCACCCCGCCGAGGCGGCCGGTCGGATAAGCCCACGACCGCCCGACCGGGCCGGCTACCAGGTGCTGCGGCGCGGCACCGCCGCGATGGAGACCATCTTCGACATGGTCGAGCGGCTCGGCCACTTCGAGGTGACGCCCGCCGTGCTGCACCACCCGGTGCTGCGTCAGATCCGCCAGCTCGCCGCCGACATCCCGTCCCTCACCAACGACGTCCGGTCGTTCCCGCTGGAGGCGCCGCGCGGCGACGTCAACAACCTGGTGATGATCGTCCAGCGGGAGCGGGACTGCTCGGCCGAGGAGGCCTGCGCCGTGGTGATGGGCGAGGCGCAGCTGATGGTCGAGCGCTGCCGCGAGCTGTACGCGGGGCTCCCCGACGTCTACCGGGAGCTCGGGCTGGCCCGGGTCGAGCGGATCGTCGCCCAGCGCTACGCCGACGGCCTGGTCACCTGGCTGGCCGGCTACCTGAGCTGGGAACGCCGCACCGGCCGCTACCAGGAGGCCTGAGGGGCGGGCCACCCACGCGCTTCCGGGCCGCGAGGGCGGGCCCGGAAGCCGGGCCGCGGCGGCCGGATCGCGCCACCCTCCGTCGACCGGCGCCGTACGGACCGTAGCCGAACCGGCCGCCCGCCGGTTAGGGTGCTGCCCGGCGGGCGCCCCCGGAGCGGGGCGCGCCCGACCCGCGTGTGTGTCCGTACCCTCCGCCGGGCCGCCTGCTCGGCCCGGCGCACCGCCCGGCCCGCGCGCCGGAGCGGTGCCCCGACAGCGCGAGGAGGCACCAGAGCATGCCGGTCTACCAGCCCCCCGGACAGCCCGGATCCATCGTCGACTACCGGCCCCGCTACGAGCACTGGATAGGCGGCCGGTGGACGCCGCCGGTGCTCGGCCAGTACTTCGAGAACCCCAGCCCGGTCACCGGTGAGGTCTTCACCGAGGTCGCGCGCGGCACCGCCGAGGACATCGAGGCCGCGCTGGACGCCGCCCACGCCGCCGCCCCGGCCTGGGGCCGCACCCCGCCCGCCGAGCGCGCCCAGGTGCTGCTGCGGATCGCCGACCGGATCGAGCGGAACCTGGAGAAGCTCGCCGTCGCGGAGAGCTGGGAGAACGGCAAGCCGGTCCGCGAGACGCTGGGCGCCGACCTGCCGCTCGCCGTCGACCACCTGCGCTACTTCGCCGGCGCGCTGCGCGCCCAGGAGGGCGGGGTCTCGCAGCTCGACGAGGACACCGTGGCGTACCACTTCCACGAGCCGCTGGGCGTGGTCGGCCAGATCATTCCGTGGAACTTCCCGATCCTGATGGCGGTCTGGAAGGTCGCCCCGGCCCTCGCGGCGGGCAACGCGGTGGTGCTGAAGCCCGCCGAGCAGACGCCGGCCTCCGTCCTGCTGCTCGTCGAGCTGATCGCCGACCTGCTGCCCCCGGGCGTGCTCAACGTGGTCAACGGCTACGGCCTGGAGGCCGGCCGGCCGCTGGCCTCCAGCGACCGGATCCGGAAGGTCGCCTTCACCGGCGAGACCACCACCGGCCGGCTGATCTCCCAGTACGCGAGCGGCAACCTCATCCCGGTGTCGCTGGAGCTCGGCGGCAAGAGCCCCAACCTGTTCTTCGCCGACGTCGCCGCCGAGCGGGACGCCTTCTACGACAAGGCCGTCGAGGGCTTCGCGATGTTCGCCCTCAACCAGGGCGAGGTCTGCACCTGCCCGAGCCGGGCGCTGATCGAGTCCGCGGTGTACGACCGGCTGCTCGCGGACGGCCTGGAGCGGGTGCGCGCGATGCGCCAGGGCAATCCGCTGGACACCGAGACCCAGGTCGGCGCGCAGGCCAGCGACGAGCAGCTGCGCAAGATCCTCTCGTACATCGAGATCGGCCAGGCCGAGGGCGCCAAGGTGCTGGCCGGCGGCGAGCGGGCCGACCTCGGCGGCGCGCTGTCCGGCGGCTACTACGTGACCCCGACCGTCTTCGAGGGCGTCAACGGGATGCGGATCTTCCAGGAGGAGATCTTCGGCCCGGTCGTCGCGGTGACCCGCTTCGAGGACTTCGACGACGCGATCGCGCTCGCCAACGACACCCTGTACGGCCTGGGTGCCGGCGTCTGGACCCGCAACGGCACCACCGCGTACCGGGCGGGCCGCGCCATCCAGGCGGGCCGGGTGTGGACCAACTGCTTCCACGCCTACCCGGCCCACGCCGCCTTCGGCGGCTACAAGAACTCGGGCATCGGCCGGGAGGGCCACAAGACCGTCCTGGAGCACTACCAGCAGACCAAGAACCTGCTGGTCAGCTACTCCCCGCAGGCCCTGGGCCTGTTCTAGCGCCCGCCGACGGGCCCCGCCGGCGCCGGGGCCCGGAACGCGGAGTGGGAAGTCGGGCCGGCCGACTTCCCACTCCGTCCACCACTCCCCGTGGTCCGGTCCCGGGGACCCCTGAGGGCAAATCACCCGTATCGGGATGTAAGCACATAAATCAGGGGAAATCCCCGACGCGCCGCCGACATGCGCGGCGAGTCCCCTCCGACCTCCTAAACAGGAGTCCTCACCGCTTCGACTCCTGGGAGACCGGATGACCATCGCCCCCGCCAAACTGTCCGACCCGACCGTGCGCGCCGCCGTCACCGCGATCAACGCCGGCGACCGGAAGGCCTTCGTCGACCTGCTGACCTCCGACGCGACGATGTCCGACGACGGCTCCGACCGCGACCTCCAGGACTGGATCGACCGGGAGATCTTCACCGTCCGCGGCCACATCGAGGTCCGCTCCGAGTCCGACGGCGGCCGGGCGCTGGTCGCCGACTACCGCAACGAGACCTGGGGCGAGATGCGCACCGCCTGGCGCTTCACCGTCGAGAACGGCCGGATCAGCCGCTTCGAGACCGGCCAGGCCTGACACCCGCGCGCCCGCCCGGGCGCCGCGCCGCGCGCCCGGGCATGGCGCCACGCCGCGTGCCCGCCCGGCGCCCCGTCAGGACACCCCGAGGCTCTCCCGCACCGCCCGGATCAGCGCGCGGGAGCGGACGTCCCCGGTGACTCCGGGCTGCATGCCGTTGGTGACGTAGCCGAAGCCGATCCCGAGCTCCGGATCGGCGAAACCCAGCGAACCGCCCCGGCCGGGGTGGCCGAAGCTGGCCGGGGAGGCCATCAGCGCGGTCGGGCTGTGCCGGAAGAAGCCCAGCCCGAACGTCGAGTTGACGATCAGCACCCGGTCCGGGCCGCTGACCACCGGCCCGACCGCGCGGGCCAGCACCTCCGGGCCGAGCAGCGGCGGCAGCGTCCCGCCGCCGCTGCCGTACCGGTCAGCCGCGCCGATCAGCGCCGCGTAGAACCGGGCCACCGAGCGCGCGGTGCCGATCCCGCCCGCGCCCGGGATCTCGGCGGCCTGCACGGCCGGGTCGTTGAGGTCCACCCCGGGCCGCACCGAGGCGAACGCCCGCGCGGTCAGCGAGGCCGGGTCCTGGTAGGCGTCCCGGACCGACTGCTTGGGCCGCAGCCGCAGCCCGCTCGGACCGCTCCTGGCCGCCTCCGGCGCGGGCAGGTCGACCAGCCGGCCGACCCGGGGCGCGGCACCGGACGGCAGCCCGATCCACAGGTCGAGGCCCAGCGGCCGGGCGATCTCCTCGGCGAAGTACTGACCGACGGTCCGCCCGCTCACCCGGCGCACCACCTCGCCGACCAGCCAGCCGAAGGTGTACGGGTGGTAGCCGTGCGCGGTGCCCGGCTCCCAGGCGGGCCGCTGGGCGGCCACCGCGGCGGCCGCCCGCTCCCAGGTGAGCACGTCCTCCAGGCGCAGCGGCACGTCCAGCGCGGGCACCCCGGCCTGGTGCGACAGCAGCCAGCGCACCGGCACCCCGCCCTTGCCGGCCGTCGCGAACTCCGGCCAGTACGAGGCGACCGGGGCGTCCAGGTCGAGCCGCCCGCGCTCGGCGAGCAGCAGCGCCGTGGTCGCCGTCAGGCCCTTGGTCACCGAGCGCAGCACCTGCGCGGTGTCGGCCGTCCACGGCACGGCCGGTGCGGGCCGGCCGCCGACCTCGGGCCGGGCGTCGCCGCCCCAGAGGTCGACCACCTTCCGGCCGCGCACGTACAGCGCGAAGGCCGCGCCGAGCTCCCCGTGGTCCCGGAAGTTGCGGGCGAAGGCCTCCCGCACCGGCTCGAAGCCCTCGGCCGTCTCGCCCCAGATCTCCACCACCGCGTGCCGCCCTCGTCCCTCGTGTGTCGTCGTGCCGCTCACGTGGCGTCGTGTCGCTCACGTGGCGTCGTGTCGCTCACGTGTCGTTGTGTCGCTCACGCGTTCATGAACCGCCCGGAAACCCTAACCTGTCGGTCATGACCAACCCTGCCGATGAGCTGCTGGACGTCGTCGACGAGCACGACCGGGTGATCGGGACCGCACCGCGCGGGGAGGTGTACCGGCGGGGGCTGCTCCACCGGTGCGTCTTCGTCCTGGTCCGCGACCCGGCCGGGCGGATCTTCGTGCACCGGCGCACCGACACCAAGCTGTTCGCCCCGGGCGCCCACGACATGTTCGTCGGCGGCGTGGTGGGCGCCGGCGAGACCTACGAGGAGGCCGCCGTCCGGGAGGCCGAGGAGGAGCTGGGGGTGAGCGGGATCGTCCCGCGCCCGCTGTTCCGCTTCGTCTTCCGCGGCGACGGTCTCGCCTGGTGGTCCGACGTGCACGAGGCCGAGTGGGACGGCCCGGTGGACCCGCAGGAGTCCGAGGTGGCCTGGCACGCCTGGCTGACCCCGGCCGAGCTGGCCGAACGCCTCGCCCACGACGAGTTCGTCCCGGACGGCCGCGAGGCCTACCGCCGTTACCTGGAGCACCACGGGGCCTGAGCGGGCGGATAGGGTGGCGCGCATGGCATCCCGCACGCCGTCGGCCCCCTCCTCCGCGCCCGCGCGCGGCGACCGCCCGGAGCGCCCCGGCCGGGCCGCGCAGACCGGCCGCTCCGGGCAGTCCGCGCAGAGCGGCCGGGCCACCCCGACCGAGCAGGCCGCGCAGGCCGGGCGGCCGCGGCGGCGGCTCAGCGTGGACGAGCGGCGCGAACAGCTGATCGCCGTCGCGCTGGAGCTGTTCAGCCACCGCCCGCCGGAGGAGGTGTCGATCGACGACATCGCCGCCGCCGCGGGCGCCTCCCGGCCGCTGGTCTACCACTACTTCCCGGGCAAGCAGGCGATCTACGAGGAGTCCCTGCGCCGGGCCGGCCGGGAACTGGCCGCCCGGTTCGAGGAGCCGGCCGACGGCCCGCTCTCCGAGCGACTGTTCCGGGTGATGGGCCGCTACCTGGACTTCGTGCAGAGCCACGGCCCCGGCTTCGCGGCGCTGCTGCGCGGCGGCTCGGTCACGGCCAGCACCAACACCTCGGCGGTGATCGACGACGTCCGGCAGGCCGCGCACGACCAGATCCTCGGCCACCTGGCGCTCCCCTCGCCCAGCCCGGGGCTGCGGCTGACCGTCCGGGCCTGGATCGCCAACGCCGAGATCACCTCGCTGGAGTGGCTGGCCGACCGCTCGGTGCCGCTGGAGGAGCTGCAGCTGCACCTGGTCCAGGAGTTCGTGGCGTCGCTCACCCTGACCGCCGCCCGGGAGCCCGCGCTGGCCGCCGAGCTGGCCGGCTTCTTCGCCGGGGAGCGGCCGGACGGCCCGACCGGGAAGCTGGTCCGCGACCTCGCGGGCCTGCTGGCCGTTCCCGGCCTGGCCGACGCCCTCGCCGGCCTGGCCGCCGCCGGCACCGACGGCCCCGAGGGAGCCGACGGAGCCGACGGCACCGCCGCCCCGGGCGCGGCGCCCGAGGAGCGGGCCGGGTCCGACCGTCCCTGACCGCTCCCGGCGGCCGTCCCCGCGGCCGTCCCCGCGGCCGTCCACGGACAACCGTCCGGCGGCCGGTTCTGCCACGTCGGCGGCCTCTGATAGGAATGTGCACGGATCTGACGGCCCACCGGGCACCCTCGGGCCGGGGCGGATCCGGACCACCGAACGCACAGCGAGCAGAGCGGGGGGCTCAACAGTTGACCCAGGACGGCCAGTTCAGTGCCGAGGCGCACCCCTTCGCGGCCGCGGAGCGGGTCTCCGCGACGCTCGGCAGCCTCACCGACGCCCTCTTCGACGCCCGCACCTCGCGCCACCCCGCGGCCGCGCTGACCGCCCTGCGGGCGACCGAGCACCCCGTCGCCGGTGCGCTGTTCCAGTTGCCGCTGGCGCCCAACGGCCCGGTGCACACCGCCGTCGACCGGCTCGGCACCGTGGTCACCGCCGGCACCGCCCGCCCGGGCACCGGCGCCGCGCTGGCCCCCCTGGTGACCGGCGCGCTGCTGGCCCGCTACGGCGCCACCGGCCCGGTCCGCGGCGCGGCGGCCGGCTCCCCGGAGGCCCTCACCGCCGGACACTTCGAACTCCCGGTGACCGGCGAGCCCGCCGACCCCAAGCTCCGCCCCGCGTTCACCGCTCCGCTGGCCGCCCTCGCCGCCGGGCAGCAGACCCGTCTGCCGGTCGAGCTGCCCACCGGCGCGGGCGCCGAGGTCCGTCTGGTCGTCCCGCCCGGCTTCCACGCCCTCACCTCGCCCGGCGGCCCGCCCGGGGTCTCCGCCCGCACGGTGCCCGCCGGCCCGGTGGACGGCATCCCGGCCGGCGCCGGGATCGCCCCGGCCACCGGCGCGGCCGCCGCCGAGCTGACGGCGCACCTGGCCGAGACCGCCGAGGAGTTGTTCAGCGGCACCGGCCCGGCCGAGCGCCGCGAGTTCGCCCTGATCACCGCCACCCTGGCGGACGTCGTGACCGCGTCCGGCACCGTCTACGCGGGTGTCGGCGCCGTCCAGGTGGACGGCCGGGCGGCCGACGCGACGCTGGTCGTGTCGCTGGCCCGTCACCCGCTGCCGATCACCGGCCTGGCCACCGAACTGGCCACCGTGCGCCGGCACGCCGAGGTGTGGACCGTCCTGCTGCCCGCCGGCCCGGCGGCCGTCCTGGTCGAGGGCCGCAGCGTCCCGGTGCCGGGCCCGCTGGCCGCCGACGGGGGGCGCCGCTGGGCGGTCACCTCGGTGGTGGAGGCCTTCGTGCCGCTGCCGGACGGCGTCTCGGTGCTCTGCGTGCAGCTGACCACCGCGCAGCCGCAGGACTGGGAGCTGTACACGGACGTCTTCGCCGAGCTGCTGAAGTCCGTGCAGTTCGGCTGGGACGGCGTCCCCGGCGCCCCGGTCGCGCCGCTCCCCGTCCCCGCCGCCGTCCTCGTCCCGACCGCCGCCCCCGCGACTGCCCCGGCACCGCTTCCGGCCTCCGTCCCGACGCCGCCGAGGCCTGCCGCGGCCCCGGCGCCCGCCTTCCCGCCCGTCGCCGACGCGCCGCCCGCAGCGGCCGCGCCGGCTCCCGCGCAGCTGCCCGGGGCCGGGTCCGCGGACGACGCCACCCCGCTCCCGGTGCATCTGCGCGGCACCCCGGTCCGTGTCCCGCCCGCCGACTTCAACCCCTTCGCCGCGGTCGCCGACCCGACCCCCGCCCAGCCGATCCTGGTGCCCGAGGACACCCCGGAGCCGTCCGCGGCACCGACCGCCGCGCCGGCCGTCCCCCCGGCCGCGGAGACCCCGGAGCCTCCGAAGGGCACCCCGGTCACGGTGCCGCCGCCGGACTTCGACCCCTTCGGCATCCTCGGCACCCCGGCCGCCACCCCGGTCGCCGGGACCCCGGAGCCTCCGAAGGGCACCCCGGTGACGGTGCCGCCGCCGGACTTCGACCCCTTCGGCATCCTGGGGACCCCGGCGGCCACCCCGGTCGCCGCGCCGCAGCCCACCGCCGCGCCGGCCGCCCCGGTCGCCGACCCGTTCGGCACGACGGTCGCCGCCGAGCGGGTCGACGACCCCTTCGGCACGACGGTCGCCGCCCCGCAGGCCGCGGCCGTCCCGCCGCCGCCGAGCACCCCGCCGAGCGTCCCCGCCGCCGGGGCCGGACCGGCCACCCCGGTCAAGGGCACCCCGGTGATGGTCCCGCCGCCGGACTTCGACCCCTTCGCCCCGCAGCCCGACGCCGCCCCGACCCCGCCGCAGCCCGCCACCGCCGCCGCCGCGCCGGAGCACGACCCCTTCGGCTGAGCCGAGCGGCTGTCTCCCCGTCACGACACGCGCACCCCGTCCACAGCCCCGTCCGCCGCACCCCGTCCACAGCCCCGTCGGCCGCACCGTCCGGACGGCGCGGCCGACGTCCACCGCCCGTTCGCCGACCGGCGGACGGCGAACGGCCTGGTCGGCCGGGTGGAGCCCGCGCCAC
The DNA here is from genome assembly GCA_000719695.1 of Streptomyces sp. NRRL F-6131. Lineage (GTDB taxonomy): Bacteria > Actinomycetota > Actinomycetes > Streptomycetales > Streptomycetaceae > Kitasatospora. The sequence continues at coordinate 106,716 of JOHN01000018.1, read as the reverse complement.
CGGTCATGCCCACGACCGGCAACTGGTACAGACCTATTGCCAGTTGCCGGTCCGCTCCCTACCCTCGGCACAGGATCCTCCGTGGCACCCCGACGGCCCGAGGACCGGTTCCGCGCCGCCCCCATGGCCCGGAGCACGCTGCTCCACGCACCTGACACCTCCCCACGGGTAACGGGGCGTCCGGGCCTGCCCCGGGACCCCAGGACAGGAGCCACATCCATGCGCAGACGTCGGATCAGCCTGCCGCTGCTCGCGGCCGGGACCCTGCTCGTCCCCCTGCTCGCCGCCGCACTCCCCGCCACCCTGGCCAACGCCGCCGCCGAGCGCGCCGCCGAGGCCGCCGCCGGATCCGTCACCGCGACCCTCGCCAAGGGCAGCGACTGGGGCAGCGGCTACGAGGGCAGCTACACCATCACCAACGGCTCCACCGCCCCGGTCAACGGCTGGACGCTGGAGTTCGACCTGCCCACCGGCAACACCGTCGCCGGCCTGTGGAACGCGACGTACACCACCGCGGCCTCCCACGTCACGGTGAAGAACCCCGGCTGGGCCGCCACCCTGCCGGCCGGCGGCACCTACAACGTCGGCTTCAACATCGCCTACTCCGGCAGCTACCAGCCGCTGAAGAACTGCAAGGTGAACGGCCAGCCGTGCGACGGCAGCGGCGGGGACCAGACCGCGCCGACCGTCCCCGGCTCCCTGCAGACCGGCACCGTCACGCAGACCACGGTCGACCTGTCCTGGACGGCCAGCACCGACAACGTGGCCGTCACCGGGTACGACGTCTTCCAGGGCACCACCAAGGTGGCCACCACCGACGGCGCCACCACCGCGGCCACCGTGCGGGGCCTGACCGCCGGCACCGCCTACCAGTTCACCGTCCAGGCCTTCGACGCGGCCGGCAACCGCTCGGCGGCGGCCGGCCCGGTGACCGCCACCACCAAGCCCCCGGTCGAGGACCGCGAGGCGCCCACCACGCCGGGCACCCCCACCGTGACCGGTTCGGACGCCAACTCGATCTCGCTGAGCTGGGCCCCGAGCACCGACAACGTCGGTGTCACCGCCTACGACGTGTACAACGGCACCGCGGTCGCCGCGACCGTCACCGGCCCGTCCGCCACCGTCGGCAGCCTGGCGCCGGACACCTCGTACACCTTCACCGTCAAGGCCCGCGACGCGGCCGGCAACGTGTCGCCGGCGTCCGGCCCGGTGACCGGCAAGACCAAGCCGGGCGGCAGCAACCCGGCGGCCATGAAGATCGGCTACTTCACCCAGTGGAGCATCTACGCCCGCGGCTACAGCGTGAAGCAGCTCGACACCTCCGGCTCGGCGGGCCGGCTCACCACGCTCAACTACGCCTTCGCCAACATCCACCCGAGCACCAAGCAGTGCTTCATCACCAACAAGGCGGCCGGCCCGGACAACGACCCGAACGCGGGCGACGGCGCCGGTGACGCCTGGGCCGACTTCGGCAAGGGCTGGGACGCGGGCAACTCGGTGGCCGGCACCACCGACACCTGGGACCAGAAGCTGGCCGGCAACTTCAACCAGCTGAAGCAGCTCAAGGCCAAGTACCCCAACCTCAAGATGCAGATCTCGCTCGGCGGTTGGTCGTACAGCAAGTGGTTCTCCGACGCGGCGGCCACCGACGCCTCCCGCAAGGCGCTGGTCAGCTCCTGCATCGACATGTACATCAAGGGCAACCTGCCGGTGATCGACGGCCGCGGCGGCGCGGGCAGCGCGGCCGGCATCTTCGACGGCATCGACCTCGACTGGGAGTGGCCGAACTCCGACGGGCACACCGGCAACATCTTCCGGCCCGCCGACAAGGCCAACTACACCCTGCTGGCGCAGGAGTTCCGCCGCCAGCTGGACGCCCTCGGCGCCACCACCGGCAAGCACTACACGCTGAGCGCCTTCCTCCCCGCCGACCCCGCGAAGGTCGCGGCCGGCATCGACATCCCCGGTCTGTTCGGCGCCTTCGACTTCGCCACCATCCAGGGCTACGACTACCACGGCGGATGGGAGATGGTCACCAACCAGCAGTCCGCGATCAAGGTCGCGGCGGGCGACCCGAACCCGCCGGCCCGGCAGTTCAGCTCCGAGATCGCGATCGGCGCGTACGTCGACGGCGGCGCCCCGAAGAGCAAGCTCACCCTGGGCATCCCGTTCTACGGCCGCGGCTGGACGGGCGTCCCGCGCGGCACCACCAACGGCCTCTTCCAGACCGCGACGGGCCCCGGCCCGGGCACCTACGAGGCCGGCTTCGAGGACTACAAGAAGCTCAAGCAGATGGCCTCCGGCGGTGGTTACACCATCTACCGGGACCCGGTGGCCGGGTACGCCTACATCTACAACGGCTCGGTCTTCTACAGCTACGACGACCCGACCGAGATCGCCCGCAAGACCGCCTGGATCAAGTCCCAGGGGCTGGCCGGCGCGATGATCTGGGCCTTCGACGGTGACACGCCGAACGGCGAACTGATGGCCGCGGTGGACAACGGCCTCAAGTAGCCCCACCCGTCCGGCACCCGGCCCGTCACGCGCTCACCGCGCGCGGCGGGCCAGGTGCACGACGTCGGGCACACCCCGGGCGACCTCGATCTCGTGCGTCACCACGTCCGAGAAACCGGCCGACCGCAGCTCCTCCTCGAAGGCCGACGACGGCCGGGCGCTCCAGACCGCCAGCACCCCGCCCGGCTCCAGCCGGTGGCGCAGCACCGCCAGCCCGTCCGCTCCGTACAGCCCGGCGTTGCCGTCGGTGACGGTCCAGTCCGGCCCGTTGTCGATGTCCAGGCAGAGCGCGTCGTAGCGGGCGCCGTCGGCCCCGGCCAGGTACTCCAGCAGGTCGGTGTGCAGCACCTCGACCCGCTCGTCCTCCAGCGCCCCGGCCGAGAACGCGGCCAGCGGTCCGCCGCGGTGCCAGTCGATGATCGCGCTCTCGCGCTCCACGACCGCGATCCGGCCCCAGCGCGGTTCGGCCGCCGCGTGCGCCAGCGAGAACCCCACGCCGAGCCCGCCGATCAGCAGCGACGGCCGGGCCACCGGCCCGGTCCGGTCCAGTTCCTCCAGCGCCACCCCGATCAGCAGCCGCTCGGAGCGCCCGTCGGCGGTGTCCATCAGGAAGCAGCCGTTGGCGATGATCTCGTAGTCCTGCCCGCGCCGACGCAGTGCCACTTCCCCGAACGGTCCCCGGCGCCGGTCCAGCGTGACGACGGCGGCGGAGCCGTCCCGTTCGGGCAGTGCGCTGTACATGCGGTGGGTTCCTCCGCGGAGTCGGGGTACGGACGCGCGGGACGGCCTCCGAGGGCCGACCACCCGCCCGACGATAACCCAGTCGCCCCCGGCCGGCGGCGGAATTACGTGGTGATCAGCACCCCGGCGTACGACACCCCCGCCACCACCACCCAGGAGCCGAGGCCGAGCAGCGCGATCCGGCCGCCGGTGCGCACCATGGTCGGCAGGTGGACGGCGCTGCCGAGCCCGAACAGCGCGGCCGCGAGCAGCAGCTCCTGGGCGTCCCCGGCGAGCGTGAGCGCCCGTTCGGGCAGCACCCCGGTGGTGCGCAGCGCGATCATGGCCAGGAACCCGGCGACGAACAGCGGCAGCAGCGGCGGCCGCTTCCCGTCCACCGGCCCGGTGCCGGCCCGCCGGCGCGAGCGCCGGGCGGCCACCGCGACACCGGCGACCAGCGGCGCCAGCAGGACCACCCGCATCAGCTTGACCAGCACCGCCTCGCGCAGCGCGCCCGCACCGCCGGTCTGCGCGGTGGCGACCACCTGCCCGACGTCGTGCACGCTGGCGCCGACCCAGCGGCCGAAGCCGCTCGGGTCCAGCCCGAGCGGGTGCTGGAGCAGCGGCAGGACGGCGATCGCCAGGGTGCCGCAGAGGGTGACCAGCGCGACGGAGGCGGCGACGTCCTCCTCCTCGCTGCCGGCGGCCTGGCTGACCGCGCCGATCGCCGAGGCTCCGCAGATCGAGTAGCCGGTGGCGACCAGCAGCGGCTGGTCGCCGGGCAGCCCGAGCCGCCGTCCGAGCCAGAGGGTGCCGGCGAAGGTCGCGGAGACCACGGCGAGCACCATGGCGACGGTGGCCCAGCCGAGGCCGAGCACGTCGTCGAGGCTCAGCTTGAGGCCGAGCAGCACGATGCCGATCCGCATCAGCCGCTTGCCGGCCGTGGAGAGCCCGGGCCGGGCGACGCCGCGGACCACCGGCCGCAGGCCGGGCAGGTGCGCGGCGGCGACGCCGAGCACGACGGCGGCGGTGAGCTTGGGCACGGCGGGGACGGCCTGGTGGACGGCGAGCGCGGCGGCCACGCCGAGCACGGCGAGCAGCAGGCCGGGGGCGTCGCCGCCGAGCGGGGGCAGGGCGCGGGTGCGGGCCGGCCGCACCGCGCGGTCCCGGAGGGTCAGGGCCATGCGGGGCTCACCGCTGTTCGCCGGCCGGCAGCCGGTAGACGCGCCGGATGCTGGTGCCGAGCCGGGAGACGTCGGCGCCGTACACGTGGATGGAGATGGCGGTGGAGCCGCAGGCGTTGCGGACCAGGTGGATGTCACCGGGCGGGGCGAACGCGGCGACGGTGCCGGCCGGGCCGACCACGTGCTCGGTCTCGACCAGGTGGGCGGTGGGCCCGTCGGAGACCAGCCGGTAGCGGGTCTCGCTCTCCTGGCCCTGGTGGACGCCGGCCACGCACCAGGAGACGTGGTCGTGGATCGGCGTCCGCTGACCGGGCAGCCAGACCAGGGCGACCACCGAGAAGGAGCCGTCGTCCTCGGCGTGCAGGACGTGCTGGCGGTAGCGGTCCGCGTCGCCCTCGCACTGCTCGGCGGTGAGCAGCTCACCGTCGCCGAGGTGCGGGGCGAGGCGCTCGCCGACCAGGTAGGCGGTGAGTTCCGGCGGCAGGCCGCGGTCCACGACCGCGCGGATCTCGCCGACGAGGGCGGTCATGCGCTCGGTGAGCCGGCCGCTGCCGACCGTGGCTGACGTTGTCATGGCTGTAGGGTCGCCCCGCGCGACCTATCACGTCCAAGGAGGGTTCTTTCACTCTCCCCCAACCACCGCTTATGAATCAGAGCGGGGCGCTACCCGACGGCCCGGTGCCGGACCGACCGACGGTCCGGGGTCAGCACCCGACGCGGGCGGCGGCGGCCTGCCGCAGGTGGTCCAGGACCAGGGCGGTGGCCGGGATCCTCCGGTGCTCGCGGAGCACGTACGCGCTGACCTGGCGCCGCAGGTGCGGCTCCACGGCCCGGCCGGTGACCTTGCGGTGGCACATGAAGGAGAGCACCAGCGCGGGCATCAGCGCTATCCCGACCCCGGCCGCGACCAGGCTCTGCACGGCGAGGTTGTCGTCGGTGGAGAACACGATGTCCGGCGCGAAGCCCTCCTCCGCGCAGACGTGCAGCAGGTTGGCCCGGCAGCGCGGGCAGCCGGCGATCCACCGCTCGCCGTCGAGGTCGGCCAGCCGGACGGCGTGCCGGCGGCCGAGCGGGTGCCCGACCGGCAGCAGCACCGTCAGCAGGTCCTCCATCAGCGGGATCTCGTCCAGCTCCGGCGGCACCTCGGCGGGCGCGCCGGGATAGCGGAAGGCCAGCGCGATGTCGCACTCGCCGCGCAGCAGCCGCTGCACGGAGTCCGGCGGCTCGGCCTCCAGGAGTTCGACCCGGACGCCGGGGTGCTCGGCGAGCAGCCGGGCCATCGTCTCCGGTATCAGGGTGGCGTTGGCGCTGGGGAAGGCGCAGACCCGGACGCGTCCGGCGCGCAGCCGGGCCAGCGCGGCGAGCTGCTGCTGGGCGGCGGAGAGGCTGCCGAGGATCTGCTCGGCGTGCCGGGAGAGCGCCTCGCCGGCCTCGGTGAGCCGCAGCCCGCGCCCGGCCCGGGTGAACAGCGGCAGGCCGACGGTGCGCTCCAGGGCCTTCATCTGCTGGGTGATGGCGGGCTGGGTGTAGCCGAGTTCACGGGCGGCCGCCGAGTAGGAGCCGGCCCGGACGACCTCGTGGAAGGTCCGGATGTGCCGCGAGTCGAATACCGGCTCCACGTGTCCCTCCGCCCGGCCGCCGTCCACTGCCCGGCAATCATAAGCAGAGTTTGGAGGTGTCGAGCCGGTCCTCGTTCGCACCTATGGTTCACCGGCGTACCGGACGCCCCTGGCGACCCCGCCGACCCCGGTCGGGCTCCCGGGTCCGGTCACTGCTGCGCGGCCGGCGGCAGTCCCATCGACACCTCGGCACTGGCCACCGGAGCCCCGCCCCGCACGCTCGGGCTGCGCCGGCTGCGCCGCTCGACCCAGCGGGCGAACCAGGAGAGCAGCAGACACATGCCGATGTAGATCGGCGCGATCACCATCACCACCGGGATGAACGGCAGGTCGTAGTCCAGGTTGGTGGCGATCAGCTTGCCCGCGTGCAGGAACTCCTCGTAAGTGATCAGGAAGCCCAGCGAGGTGTCCTTGAGCGCCACCACCAGCTGGCTGATGATGGCCGGCAGCATCGCCCGGTTGGCCTGCGGCACCAGGACGTACGCCATGACCTGGGTCTTGCGCATGCCGAGGGCGAAGGCCGCCTCCTTCTGCCCCTTGGGCACCGCCAGCACACCGGCCCGGAACACCTCGGCGAGCACCGAGCCGTTGTAGAGCACCAGCCCGGCCACCAGCGCCCACAGCGGGGCGACCTTGAGCGCGACGAAGATGAAGAAGATCATCACCAGCAGCGGCATGGCCCGGAAGAACTCCACCACCAGGGTGGACAGCCAGCGCACCACCCGGTGGTCGGAGAGCCGCCCGGCGGCGAACAGCGCGCCGAACGGCAGGGCGAAGAGCACCGTCCAGCCGAAGGCCTTGAGGGTGTTGCCGAGCCCGCGCAGCAACAGCTCCTGGACGCCCTTGTACTCGAAGGCCATCCACTTGGACTCGGTGAACTGCTGGGTGTGGAAGAGCATGTAGACGATCCAGCCGAGCAGCGCGGCGATCGCCAGCAGCGCGATCGTGCCGTACAGCCGGTGCCGGGCGAGCGCCTTGGGGCCGGGAACGTCGTAGAGCGCCGAGGATTCCACCGTCATCGCGACACCGCCAGTCGTCGTTCCAGCAGGTTGAAGACGGCGCTGACGGCGAGGGTGATGATCAGGTAGCCGACGGCGATCCAGACGAAGGTCCAGACGATGCTGTAGCCGAGCTCGTTGATGGTCCGGTAGGTCCCGAGCAGTTCGGTGACGCTGAAGGAGCCGGCGATGGCGGTGTTCTTCGCCAGCGCGATCATCACACTGCCGATCGGCGCCACCACCGACCGGTACGCCTGCGGCAGCACCACCACGCTCATCGTCTGACCGAAGGTCATGCCCAGGCTGCGCGCCGCCTCGCCCTGGCCGACCGGCACGGTGTTGACGCCCGACCGCATCGCCTCGCAGACGAACGCCGAGGTGTAGCAGCCGAGCGCGAGCACCGCGAAGGTGAAGAACGGCAGGGTGATGTCGAACCGCGGCAGGCCCAGCACGACGATGAAGAACAGCAGGGTCAGCGGGGTGTTGCGCAGCAGCGTCACCCAGGTGGTGCCGAACACCCGCAGCGGCTTCACCGGAGAGACCCGGAAGCTCGCGATCAGCACCCCGAGCACCAGCGACAGGGCGGCGCTCACCAGGAACAGCCAGAGGGTTCCGAGGAAGCCCTCCCAGTAGGTCGACCAGTTGTCGGTCAGCGTTTTCACAGGGCCGGCCCTCCCTCAGTACCGGTCGATCGGCGGCGGGGTGGGCGCGGGGATCCCGGACAGGCCGAGGGTCGCGTCGTACGCCTTCTTCCAGTCGCCGTTCTCCTCGTGGTGCGCCAGCGCGTCGTTGAGCGCGCCGCGCAGCACGGTGTCGTTCTTGGGCGTGCCGATCCCGTACGGCTCCTCGGAGAACAGCGGCCCGACCACCTTGAGCTCGTCCGGCACCTTGGCCGCGTAGCCCATGAGGATGGTGTTGTCCGTGGTGACGGCGTCCACCTGGGAGGTGATCAGGTTGTCCACGCAGGCCGAGTAGGTGTCGTAGCCGATCAGCTTCGCCTTCGGGTACTGCTTCTGGATCCGCTGGTACGGGGTGGAGCCGGCCGCCGAGCAGACCTTCTTGCCGTCCAGGTCCTGCGGCCCGTTGATGTCCTTGTTGTTCTTGCGCACCAGCAGCGACTGCCCGGCCAGGTAGTACGGCCCGGCGAAGCCGACCAGCTTCTTGCGGTTGTCGTTGATGGTGTAGGTGCCGACGTAGTAGTCGACCTGGCCGTTCTGCAGCGCGGTCTCGCGGTTGGCCGAGGCGATGGTCCGGAACTCGATCCGGTCCGGGCCGAAGCCGAGGTCGGCGGCGACCATCTTGGCGATCTCGATGTCGAAGCCGGAGTACACCCCGGTCGCGGGGTTCTTCTGGCCGAGGTACGGCTGGTCCTCCTTGGCGCCGACCACCAGGTGCCCGCGGGCGCGGGCCGCGTCCAGGGTCGACGATCCGGTGACCGGGTTCCCGGTCACCACCTGGTAGCTGGGCAGCGCGCTGGGCTGCGGGCCCTTGGGCGGCGGGGTGCCGGGCTTGCCGCAGCCGGCCAGCAGCAGGGCCGCGGCCGCGAGGGTCACGATCTTCTTCACGGGCCGGGCCTCAGTGCTTCAGGATCTTGGAGAGGAAGTCCCGGGCGCGCTCGCTCTCCGGGGCGCTGAAGAACTCCTCCGGCGCGCGGTCCTCGACGATCCGGCCGTCGGCCATGAAGACCACCCGGTTGGCGGAGGCCCGGGCGAAGCCCATCTCGTGGGTCACCACGATCATGGTCATGCCCTCGTGCGCCAGCTGGCGCATCACGTCCAGCACCTCGTTGATCATCTCCGGGTCGAGCGCCGAGGTCGGCTCGTCGAAGAGCAGCGCCTTGGGGTCCATCGCCAGTGCCCGGGCGATCGCCACCCGCTGCTGCTGGCCCCCGGAGAGCTGGGCCGGGTACTTGTCCGCCTGCTCGGCCAGCCCGACCCGCTCCAGCAGCGCCCGGGACTTCGCGTCCGCCTCGGCCCTGGCCCGCCCGCGCACCTTGATCTGCGCCAGCGAGACGTTCTGGAGCACGGTCTTGTGCGCGAACAGGTTGAAGGACTGGAACACCATCCCGACCTCGGCCCGCAGCCGCGCCAGCCCCTTGCCCTCGGCGGGCAGCGGCCGGCCGTCGATCAGGATGGTGCCCGACTCGATCGGCTCCAGCCGGTTGACGGCCCGGCAGAGCGTGGACTTCCCGGAGCCGGACGGGCCGATCACCACCACGACCTCGCCCCGGCCGACGGTCAGCTCGACGTCCTGGAGGACGTGCAGCGCCCCGAAGTGCTTGTTGACGCCGCGCAGTTCGATCAGCGGGGTGAAGCCGCCGACGCCACTGGAGCCGGCGGCGCCGGCGACGGGTCCGGTGCCCGGGGGCGGCTCGGGCGGGGACGGCGGCTCGGCGGCGCTCACCGGTCGCGCCGCCCCTTCAGCAGCCAGCCCAGCGCGCCACCGGCGAGCAGGGTGGCCAGCAGGGCGATCCAGAGCGGAGCGGTCACGGTGAACACCCAGAACTGGATCTTCACCTTGTCCAGGTTGGCGAACAGGAACCACACCGCGAGGACGACGATGACGCCGATCCCGATGTACCGGGTGGGAATCCCGCCGATCTCACTGCGCTTGGCACCGGAGGAGCCGTCCGAAATCTTGGTCACCCGTGCAGTCTGCGGGCGAATGGGAGGGTTTGCCCGACTACGCGCCCGGGAGTAACCCGCACGGGGCAACCCCTCCCCGCGCGGGTTTACCTCCCATCACCCTCCGTCAGTACCGCGGCCCGCACCTCCGCCCCGCACCACGGCCCTCAGCGTTCGTCCCGCCAGGAGCGCCACAGCGCCGCGTACGGGCCGCCCGCCGCCACCAGCTCGGGGTGACTGCCGTACTCGCTGATCCGACCGCCCTCGACCACCGCGATCACGTCCGCGTCGTGCGCGGTGTGCAGCCGGTGCGCGATGGCGATCACCGTACGGCCCTCCAGCACCCGGGAGAGCGAACGCTCCAGGTGCCGGGCGGCCCGCGGGTCCAGCAGCGAGGTCGCCTCGTCCAGCACCAGGGTGTGCGGATCCGCCAGCACCAGCCGGGCCAGCGCCAGCTGCTGGGCCTGCGGCGGGGTCAGCGCGGCACCGCCGGAGCCGACCTCGGTGTCCAGCCCGGCCGGCAGCGCGTCCACCCACTCCCCGGCGTCCACCGCGTCCAGCGCCCCGCGCAGCTCGGCGTCGTCCGCCCCGGGCGCGGCCAGCCGCAGGTTGTCCCGGAGCGTCCCCACGAAGACGTGGTGCTCCTGGTTGACCAGCGCCACCTCGGAACGCACCCGCTCGGCCGGCATCCGGGACAGCGCCGCCCCGCCGAGGGTGACACTGCCCCGGCCCGGCGCGTAGATCCCGGCCAGCAGCCGGCCCAGGGTGGACTTGCCGGCCCCGGACGGGCCGACCAGTGCGACCCGGCTGCCCGGCGCGACGTCCAGGCTGATGCCGTGCAGCACGTCGGCGCCCTCCCGGTAGCCGAAGCGCACGTCCCGCGCCTCGACCCGCCGCCCGTCCGGCCGGGCCTCCTCGTCGCTCTCCGCCTCGGGCACCTCGTGCACACCGACCAGCCGGGCCAGCGAGGCCTGACCGATCTGCAGCTCGTCGTACCAGCGCAGGATCAGGTCGACCGGTGCCACCAGCGCCTGGGCGTACAGCACCCCGGTGGTCAGCTGGCCCACCGTGATCCAGCCGCGCAGGGCGAACAGCCCGCCGAGCACCAGCGGACCGAGCACCGCCAGGGTGTACACCGCGTCGATGGTCGGGAACCAGGCCGAGCGCAGCCAGAGCGTGTACCGCTCCCAGGCGATCCACTCCGCCAGCTTGCGGTCGGTCAGCCGGACCCGGTCCTCGCCGAGCCGCAGCGCCTCGACCGTCCGCCCGGCGTCCACCGTCTCGGCCAGCACGGAGTTCACCGCCGCGTACCCGGCCGACTCGTTCCGGTAGGACTGCGGCGCACGCCGGAAGTACCACCGGGAGGAGACCAGCAGCAGCGGCAGGCCGAACAGCGCGGTGAGCGCGAGCAGCGGCGAGGTGACCAGCAGCGCGCCGAACACCAGCAGCAGCGAGACGATCGCCACGGCCAGCTCCGGCACCGCCTCGCGCACCGACTTGTCCAGCCGGTCGATGTCGGTGGTGCCGCGGGAGACGAGGTCGCCCGTCCCGGCCCGCTCCAGGACGCCGGTCGGCAGCGCCACCGAGCGGACCAGGAAGTCCTCCCGGAGGTCCGCCAGCACCCGCTCGCCGAGCACCGCGCCGCGCAGCCGCGACCACCAGGTGAACGCGGACTGCACCGCCAGCGCGAGCAGGTACCAGGCCACGGCGACCGTGATGGTGGACCCGGCGGTGCCGGTGGCCAGCGACTCGACGAGGGTGCCGAGCACCCACGGCCCGACCAGTCCGGCCACGGTGGCCACCGTGTGCAGGCCGACCACCGCCGAGAAGGCACCGCGGTGGCGCCGGGCCAGCACCCGCAGGTAGCCGCGCACGGCGGCCGGGGAGCCGACCGGCAGCGTGGTGGCCGGCCCCTGCTCCTGGTGGACGGGGGGCTTCATGTGTCACTCCTCGACTCGTCGTACGTCGCCCGGTCGTGCTTCGGCAGCTCGGGCGTCGACAGGGCAGCCGTCGACAGGGCAGGCGTCGGCAGCTCGGGCGTCGGCAGGGCAGGGCCCCGGCCGGTCCCGCTCCGGCCGGACGGGCGGCCCCTCACGACCGCTCCCCCACCGGTGCCGGCTCCTCCTCGCGGGTGACCACGGCGCGGTAGGCCGGCTCGTCCCGCATCAGCTCGCGGTGCGACCCGGCCGCGGCCGCCCGGCCGTCCCGGACCAGCACCACCCGGTCCGCCTGGTCGAGCAGCAGCGGACTGGTCGCGAGGACCACCGTGGTGCGCCCCTCGCGGTTCTTCCGCAGCCCGGCGGCGATCCGGGACTCGGTGTGCGCGTCGACCGCGCTGGTCGGCTCGTCCAGCACCAGCACCGGCGGGTCGGCCAGCAGCGCACGCGCCAGGGCCAGCCGCTGGCGCTGCCCGCCGGACAGCGAGCGCCCCCGCTCGGTGATCTCCGCCCGCATCACCTCGTCACGCCCCACCAGGCCCGCCGTGCCGTCCACCAGGGCGTCCAGCACGTCCTCCGCCCGGGCCGCGGCGAGCGCCGCGGCGGGGTCGACCCGGCCGGAGGCGGGGATGTCGAACAGCGCCGCCAGGGTGCCGGAGAGCAGCACCGGCTCCTTGTCGTGCACCAGCACGGCGGCCCGCGCCTCGGCCAGCGGGACGGTGTCCAGCTCGGTGCCGCCGAGCCGGACGGAGGGCTCCGGCAGACCGCCCTCGGCCACCGGGACGTGCCCGCCGAGCCGCTCGGCCAGCGCGCCGGCGAGGTCCGGGTCGCCGCAGACCACCGCGGTCAGCTCGCCGGCCCGGGCGGTCAGCCCGGTGACCGGGTCGTACAGGTCGGAGCGGGCCGGGTCGGCGAGCCGGCCCGTGCCGGTGCCCTCGGTGCGGGCGAGCGAGAGCACCCGGACGGCCCGCCCGGCCGAGACCCGGGCGACGCTCCAGGCGTGCGCCGCCTCGCCGAGGATCCGCAGCGGCGCGGCGAGGAAGGCGGTGGCGCCGTAGACCGCGACCAGGGTGCCGACCGAGAGCCGCCCGTCGGCCGCCAGCCGGGCACCGTACCAGGTGATGCCGACCACGAACAGTCCCGGCAGCAGCACCTGCTGCGCCTGCATCAGGGACCAGATCCGGGCCGAGCGGACGGCCGCCGTCCGGACCTTCTGGGAGGCCGCCCGGTAGCGGTCGAGGAAGAGCTCCTCACCGCCGATCCCGCGCAGCACCCGGAGCCCGGCCACCGTGTCGGCGGCCAGCTCGGTGGCCTTGCCGCCGAGCGCGCGCTGCTCGGTGTAGCGGCGTTCGAACGGTCCGAGCAGCGGCCAGACCGAGGCGGCGAGCGCCGGCACGCCGAGCAGCACGGCCAGCCCGAGCACCGGCTCGGTGGCCAGCACCGCGGCGCTCACCGCCAGCCAGACGACGATCGCCCCGCGCAGCCGGGCGACGAGCTCCACGTACCAGCCGATCTTCTCGACGTCCCCGCTGCCGACCGCGACGATCTCGCCGGTGGCGATCCGCCGGGACAGTCCGGAGCCGAGGTGCGAGGCCTGACGGGCCACCAGCTGCCGTACCTGGGTGGCCGCGTGGATCCAGTTCCACACGGCCTGACGGTGCAACAGGACGGTGCCGAGCGCGGAGACCGCGGCCAGCGCGAGGGCGAGCGCGCCGACCCGCCACAGGGCGTCGGAGTCGCCGTCCACGACGGCCTGGACGCCGAGGCCGACCGGCACCGGCAGGGCCGCCTGGCAGCCCATCTCCAGCAGCGACCAGCAGGTGGCGAGCACCTGCCCGCGCCGCTGGCCGCGCTGGAGCCAGCGCAGGAAGGCGAGCGGGGAGGAGAGCTCCGGACGGCCGGGATCGGCCAGGGGGAGGGTTTTGAGCAGCATGACGCTCCGTTGGGGGCGGTGCGGACGGAGGGCTCGGGGGGAGGCCGGTAGGGTCACGGCCGTGGCTCGGTCAGGAGGTCATGACTGCGAGCCTGCCAACCCGAATGTGACCTGCGCAACAGGTTTTCCGCCGGTCCGGCCGACGCCGTAGGCTGCTGCGTGCGCCGGTAGCGCGCGTCGGAAAATTTCTCCCGGACCGGGGAACAAATCCGGCCACCCCACCGGTTGCCCCATCGGAACCCGTGGACGACCAGGAGAGGGCACTCCTTCCGTGAGCAACATCCCGAGCGTCAAGCTCAACGACGGCACCCTGATCCCCCAGCTCGGCTTCGGGGTCTGGCAGGTGCCGGACGCGGAGGCCACCGCCGCCGTCCGCACCGCGATCGAGGTGGGCTACCGGTCCATCGACACCGCCGCGATCTACGAGAACGAGACCGGCACCGGCAAGGCGATCGCCGAGGCCCTGGCCGGCGGGGTCGCCCGCGAGGACCTCTACATCACCACCAAGCTGTGGAACTCCGGCACCCGCGACTGGTCCGGCGAGCAGGGCCGCGAGGCGGTGCTGCGCGAGTTCGACGCCTCGCTGGAGCGGCTCGGCCTGGAGTACCTCGACCTCTACCTGATCCACTGGCCCCGCCCGATGCACGGCAGCTACGCCAACGTGTGGAAGGCCATGGAGAAGCTGCGCGCCGACGGCCGGGTCCGGTCGGTCGGCGTCTCCAACTTCGGCACCGAGCAGCTCACCCGGCTGGCCCAGGAGTCCTCGCTCGTCCCGGTGCTGAACCAGGTGGAGCTGCACCCGTACTTCCCGCAGGAGGAGCTGCGCGCCTTCCACGCCGAGCACGGCATCGCCACCGAGGCGTGGAGCCCGCTCGGCCAGGGCAAGGACCTGCTCGGCGAGCCGGCCCTGGTCCGGACCGCCGCGAAGCACGGCCGCACGGTCGCCCAGGTGGTGCTCCGCTGGCACCTGCAGAACGGGATCGTCGCGATCCCGAAGTCGGTCACCCCGTCGCGGATCGCGGAGAACCTCGACGTCACCGGCTTCGAGCTGGACGCCGAGGACCTCGCCGCGATCGCCGGTGTCGCCACCGGCACCCGGATCGGCCCGGACCCGCAGGGCTTCGACTGGAACTGACCGGACCGGCGGCACCGCCCACCCGCCCGCGTCAACGGTGAAGGCCGCCCTCCCCGATCGAGGAGGGCGGCCTTCACCGCGTTGACCCGCGGGAACCGTCACCGGTCCGGGGTCAGCGGCCTGCGGTCGACGACGGCCGGACCACCGGGTGAGCGGCGGACGGCCGAGGAGCGACCGGCGAGCGACTGGCGAATCGTTTTGTCGGACGGCCGGGGCGTACGCCTACAGCCGGGCCGCCTTGGCGATCAGCGCGAGCGCGGCCTCGTGCTCGTGCTCCTCCAGCGGGGCCAGCAGCAGCCCCTGGACCCGGGCCACCCCCGCGGACGAGCGGTGCAGCAGGTCCTGCCCCGCCGGCGAGAGCGACAGCAGGTTGCGCCGCCCGTCCGAGGGGTCGCGGCGACGCTGGACCAGGCCGCGCCGGACCAGCCGGCTGACCATCTCGGCCATCGTGGCCTTGTCCAGCGAAGCGAGCTCGCCGACCGTGCGCTGGTCCGCGCCCGGTTCCAGTTCGAGGGCGTCCAGCACCGCGTACTGCGGCGCCGTCAGCTCCGAACCGACGTGCTCCGACCAGAGCTTGGTGTGCACCTGCTGGCTCACCCGGATCAGGTAGCCGATCGCCCGCTGGGCGTCCAGCATCGGTCGCGCGTCCGTGAGGACGGCGACCTGGGCCGGCTCCAGTCTGGCTATCTTGGCCATCACACGGACGATCTCCAGCTGCTCCTCCGGCGTCAGCGGCTCGAACAGCGTGCGCTGCACGCGGACCACTCCGCCGGTGGCCTCGCGAACGGCCTGAGCACCGCTCTGCGAGAGAGCGAGCAGCTTGCGCCGACCGTCGGCCGGGTCTCGGCGCCGCAGCACCAGGCCGCGCCGGACCAGCCGGGCGACCATCTCGGCCATCGTGGCCTTGTCGAGCGAAGCACGCTCACCGACGGTCCGCTGGTCGGCGCCCGGTTCGAGGGCGAGAACCAGCAGGACCGCGAACTGCGGGGCCGTGAGATCGGCTCCGACATGTTCGGACCACAACCGGGTGTGGACCTGCTGTGCAACGCGGATGAGGTGTCCGGGCGACTGCTGCAGTCGCGCGGACACGCGGGTCGTCGGGATCTCCCCCAGCACCATGTATCCGTCCCGATGTCACACCCGGTGTGTGTGGGACACCCGGGTGGGGCAGTAACGGCGAGTGGGCGTCCCGCTGTGAGGGAGGGCGCTCCAGCCGTGCAGCCGGTGGCTGCTGGCGGACACTATACAAACGGCAGGCCCTCGCTGGCAGGCAGGGGCGGATAGTAGACGCAGGTTCGGCAACATTGGCATATTTACTCGCCGTGCCGACCCGCCGGTAACCCGTTCGCAGGAGAAAGCCGACCGGTCGGTCCTTACCCTCGGTCACCTGCGCCTTCGCCCTGGCCGCGCTCCCTACCCGCCGGTAGGGTAAGGCCACCCGGGCGGATCCGCCCGCCGGAACGGCCCGGAGGAACCCGAGAGCCCGCCGTACGGTTCCTGGGAGTTCCCTGAGTGCCCCGGTCCGGAACGGAACGGCGTCCGGCCGATCACCGCGGCGACCCCCGAGCGACACCCGAGCGACATCCGCGGACCCGCACCGACGTCCGCGGACCTCCGAGAGAGACGAGACCGAGCATGACCGAGCAGACCACCACGCCCCGGGTCGCCGTCGTCACCGGCGCCGCACGCGGCCTGGGCGCCGCCACCGCCGTACGGCTGGCCGCCGACGGCTACGCCGTGGCCGTCCTCGACCTGGAGGAGTCGGCCGGCCGGGAGACCGTCGAGCGGATCACCGCCGCCGGCGGCCGGGCCGTCGCCGTCGGCGCGGACGTCTCGGACGCCGACCAGGTGCGGGCCGCGGTCGACCGGATCGTCGCCGAGCTCGGCGCCCCGGTCGTCCTCGTCAACAACGCGGGCGTGCTGCGCGACAACCTGATCTTCAAGATGACCGAATCGGACTGGGACACAGTCATGAACGTGCACCTTCGCGGCGCGTTCCTGATGACCCGGGCGGTCCAGAAGTACCTGGTCGAGGCCGGCTTCGGACGGATCGTCAACCTGTCGTCCTCCTCCGCCCAGGGCAACCGCGGCCAGGCCAACTACTCGGCCGCCAAGGCCGGTCTGCAGGGCTTCACCAAGACCCTGGCCATCGAGCTCGGCAAGTTCGGCATCACCGCCAACGCGGTCGCCCCCGGCTTCATCGCCACCGACATGACCGCCGCCACCGCGGCCCGGGTGGGCATGGACTTCGAGGACTTCAAGGCCGCCGCGGCCACCCAGATCCCGGTGCAGCGGGTCGGCCTGCCCGAGGACGTGGCGCACGCCATCTCGTTCTTCGCCGGCGAGGGCGCGGGCTTCGTCTCCGGTCAGGTGGTCTACGTGGCCGGCGGGCCGCTCGACTGAGCCACCGGACCTACACAGGGTTACCACGGGGTGGGAACCGGTGCGGCCGGTCTCCCGCCCCGTGGTTCTTTTCCGGACTTTTGGAAAAGGCACACGAACACCACACGGACATTCGATCCGAAAACGGCTCCGGAGCGTCCTGAAACCGCCGTACCGCGATCACCGGCCGCCTTTGCCGGGGAATTCCGAATTGCGCCGGGAACGACCCGGGGGCGGTGGGTATGGTCACGGCCGTGCAAGCGCCGAGTGAACGCCCGGGCCGACCGGAGCACCCGACCGTCCGCCGCGAACGCCCGCGTCCGGCCCCTCCCGCGCCCGCCCGGCCGCCCCTCTCCCCCCTCCGGACCGCGCTGCTGGTCCTGACCGCGGTCGGCTACCTGCTCGTCGCCGCCGCCGTGCTGCTCGACACCTCGCTGGTCGATCTCGACTGGAAGGTCCGGCTGTTCCGCCCCTACGAACGCTGGCCCGGCCCCCACCCGCTGCTCGACAACTGGGTGGTCGCCGGTCAGCGCGGCCCGTCCGCGGTGGCGGCGTTCGCCTGGCTCGGCTGGCGCGCCCGCCGACTGGGCCGGATCCGGCCGCTGCTGGTGATGGGCACCGCCCTGCTGCTGCTCAACCTGACGGTCGGCGGGGTCAAGGTGGTCACCGGCCGACTCGGCCCGCACTACGCGCATTACGTCGGTTCGCCGGAACTCTTCTCCGGGGGCACCATATTCCCGTCCGGCCACACCGCGAACGCCGTGGTCACCTGGGGCGTCCTCGCCTACCTGGCGGGCCGCTGGCGGCGCACCGGCGCCCTGCTCGCCGGTGCCACCGCGTGGTCGGTCGGGCTCACCACCGTCTACCTGGGCACCCACTGGGTGACCGACGTGCTGGCCGGCTGGGCCGCCGGACTGCTCGTCCTGCTCTCGCTCCCGCTGCTCGAACCCCTGGTGCTCGCGGCCGAGCGGCGGCTCGTCCGCCGGACCACCGCCCCGGCCGGGCCCCGCGGGAACGGCCGGAACGGCTGGAACGGCGCGAGCCGTAGGACCGGCCCTACCCCTCCCAGCTGCGTACCACCACCCCGTCGCGCACCGCGAGGTTGAGCCGCCCCTCCCGGTGGTCCATGGTCATCGCCGCCCCCGGCGGCAGCACCCGCACCGAGGCCCACCCGTGCCGACGGGCCAATTCCTCGGCCCGTTCGACCCGCAGCCCCGCGTAACCCTCCGCGTCCGTGTCCGTCATCGCCCCTCCCCGGCTCGCCCAACGGACGTACGCTGGAATCGTAGACCGGCTGTACGAACGAACCGCGCCCGACGCGCGGCGTGCGACCCGGACCGGGAGGTGACCACGGATGCCCGCCACCACCCCGCGGCGGTGGCGCAGCGGCACCGAACCCGCCACCGCCCGCAGTGACCTCAAGCTGCGTTACCTGCTCTCGCTGACCTTCACCCCGTTGTTCGCGCTGGCCACCGCGGCCTTCGCGGTCTGGGCGGCGAACGCCCCCGCGTTCGGTGCGCCCAGCCGGGGCACCCTCATCGGCTTCGCGGTGGCCTGCGGGATCCTCACCGTGTTCGCCGCGGTCGATCTCGCCGTCGTCCTCCGGCGCCGCCGCACCGAACTCTGACACCGCCGCTCCAGCGGGGTGGGAAGGCCCCGTCACCCGGCCTCCCACCCCGTCGCGGCGCCACGCGCCGCCTCAGCGGTTGCTGACCGCCTGCTTCACCAGCGTCCGTCCGAAGTCCCACATCAGGCCGCTCCCCCGGTGGGCGTCCTCCATCACCTCGGTGAACGCCTCCATGAAGCGGTCGACGTCCTGCTCGGTGATGATCAGCGGCGGAATCAGCTTGATCACCTCCAGGTGGTCCCCCGACACCTGGGTGAGGATCCGGTGCCGCTGGAGCAGCGGCACGACCACCATCTGGGCGAACAGCCCCTTGCGGGCCGCCTGCAGGGCCGTCCAACCGGTCCGCAGCTTCAGCGACTTCGGCCGGCCGAACTCGATGCCGATCATCAGCCCGCGCCCCCGCACCTCGGCGAGCAGCTCGTACCGGTCGACCAGCGCGGTCAGCCGCTCCCGGAAGTGGTCGCCGACCTTGCGGGCGTTCTCCACCACCCGCTCGTCCCGGATGACCTCCAGGGTCGCCAGGCCGGCCGCCATCGCCTGCGCGTTGGAGCCGAAACTGGCCGAGTGCACCAGCACCCGGTCCATCGAGGAGTACACCTTCTCGAAGATCCAGCCCTTGCCGAGCGTCGCCCCGACCGGCACGTAGCCGCCGGACAGCGCCTTGGCCGCGCACACCAGGTCCGGCAGCACGCCGTCCTCGTCCTGGTAGGCGAAGAACTCGCCGGTGCGCCCGATGCCGGTCTGCACCTCGTCGCAGATCAGCAGCGCCTTGTGCGCGTGCAGCAGGTCCTGCGCGGCCCGCAGCCAGCCGGGCGGCGTGGCCTGCACGCCCTTGCCCTGGATCGGCTCGACGATCAGCGCGGCGACGTCACCGCGCTTCAACTCCTTGGCCAGCGCCCCGAGGTCGCCGAGCGGGATCGCGGTGTCCGGCAGCAGCGGGTCGAAGCCCTTGCGGAACCCGCTCTCGCCGTTGACCGAGAGGGAGCCGGTGGTCAGCCCGTGGAAGGCGTGGTCCGCGTAGAGGATCCGCCGGCGGCCGGTGGCGTACCGGGCGAACTTCAGCGCCGTCTCGACCGCCTCGGTGCCGCTGTTGCCGAAGAACACCCGGTCCAGCCCGGGCGTGTACGACAGCAGCCGCTCGGCGAGCAGGCCGGGCAGGGGCGAGCAGTCGAAGCGGACGAGGTCCGGCAGGTCCAGGTCCATCACCTGCTGGACGGCCGAGCGGACCACCGGGTGGTGGCGGCCCAGCGCGAAGATGCCGAAGCCGGCGAGCATGTCGAGGTACTCGTTGCCCTCGGCGTCGTAGAAGTACTGCCCCCGGGCCCGCTCGTAGTACTTGTCGAAGCCGATGGTGTGCAGCATCCGGGCCAGCTGCGGGTTCAGGTAGCGGCTCTGCAGCTCGTACCGCTCCCCGCCCCGCTCGGCGAGCAGGGCGGCCAGGTCGAAGGCCGGTGCGGTGCGGCCGGTGCGGTCACGACCGTCGGTGCGACCGTCGCGGTCGTCGAGCTTCTGCGCGGTGCGGTCGTCGGGGTCAGCCGGCATGACGCTGGTTCGCTCCTCGGTTCGGAAGGTCGCGGTTCGGAAGGTCCCGGTCCGGAAGGTCCCGGCCCGGAAGGTCCCGGTCCGGAAGGTCCCGGTCCGCCGGTCCGCGGGCCGGGAGCAGGTGCTTGGCGAAGGCGGCGGTCTGGGCGGCGACCCCGGTGCCGGTCAGCCCGGTCTCCTCCAGGATCTCGCCGCGCGCGGCGTGCCCGAGGAACTCCTGCGGCAGGCCGAGCACCCGCACCGGGACGTCCACGTCCGCGTCCCGCAGGGCCTGGGCGACCGCCGCGCCGACGCCGCCGGTGCGCCCGTTGTCCTCGACGGTGACCACCAGCCGGTGCTCGGCGGCGAGGAGCGGCAGCGCCGGGTCGACCGGCTTGACCCAGCGCGGGTCGACCACCGTGGTGGTGAACCCCTCGGCGAGCAGCAGCCGGGCCGCGTCCAGGCCGGCGGCGGCCGTGGTGCCGACGGTGACCAGCAGGATCTCCGGCAGCTCCCCGGTGCGCAGCAGCACGTCCACGCCGCCGATCCGCTCGACCGCGGGGACGGCCGGGCCGATGGTCGCCTTGGGGAAGCGCACCACGGTCGGGGCGTCGGCCACGTCCACCGCCTCGCGCAGCTGGGCGCGCAGCTCGTCGGCGTCGCGCGGGGCGGCCAGCCGCAGGCCCGGGACGACCTGGAGGATCGACATGTCCCACATGCCGTTGTGCGAGGCGCCGTCCGGTCCGGTCACCCCGGAGCGGTCCAGGACGAAGGTGACGCCCAGCCGGTGCAGGGCGACGTCCATCAGCACCTGGTCGAAGGCCCGGTTGAGGAAGGTCGCGTAGACCGCCACCACCGGGTGCAGCCCGCCGGTGGCCAGGCCGGCCGCGCTGGTGACGGCGTGCTGCTCGGCGATGCCGACGTCGAAGGTCCGCTCCGGGTAGGCCTTGGCGAACTTGGCCAGGCCCACCGGCTGGAGCATCGCGGCGGTGATCGCCACCACGTCCGGCCGCTCGGCGCCGACGGCCAGCAGCTCGTCGCCGAAGACGGAGGTCCAGGAGACGCCGCCGCTGGGCGAGACCGGCAGGCAGGTGTAGGGGTCGA
Organism: Streptomyces sp. NRRL F-6131; assembly: GCA_000719695.1. Classification (GTDB taxonomy): domain Bacteria; phylum Actinomycetota; class Actinomycetes; order Streptomycetales; family Streptomycetaceae; genus Kitasatospora. The sequence continues at coordinate 85,418 of JOHN01000018.1, read as the reverse complement.
TCGGGTTGACGGCGTGGAAGCGGTCCGCCTCGTCCTGTTCGGCGGGCAGGTAGCCGCGGCCCTTGACGGTGAGGCAGTGCACGATGACCGGGCCGCCGAAGCCGCGGGCCTTGCCGAGCGCCGACTCCAGCGCGGCGATGTCGTGGCCGTCGATCGGGCCGAGGTACTTGAGCCCGAGGTCCTCGAACATGCCCTGCGGGGCGAAGGCGTCCTTGAACCCCTTCTTCGCCCCGTGCAGCGCCTCGTAGATCGGCCGGCCGACCACGGGGGTGCGTTGCAGGGTGCCCTTGCCCCAGGACAGGAAGCGCTCGTAGCCCCGGGTGGTGCGCAGGGTGGCGAGGTGGTTGGCGAGGCCGCCGATGGTGCGGGCGTAGGAGCGCTCGTTGTCGTTGACGACGACGACCAGCGGCCGGTCCTTGGCGGCGGCGATGTTGTTGAGCGCCTCCCAGGCGAGACCGCCGGTGAGCGCGCCGTCGCCGATCACCGCGACGGTGTGCCGGTCGTGCTGGCCGAGCAGCTGGGCGGCCTTGGCGAGGCCGTCGGCGTAGGAGAGCGCGGTCGAGGCGTGCGAGTTCTCGACCAGGTCGTGCTCGGACTCGGCCCGCGAGGGGTAGCCGGACAGGCCTCCCCGGGAGCGCAGCCCGGAGAAGTCCTGGCGGCCGGTGAGCAGCTTGTGGACGTAGCTCTGGTGGCCGGTGTCCCAGACGATCCGGTCGTGCGGGGAGTCGAAGACCCGGTGCAGGGCGATGGTCAGTTCCACCACGCCGAGGTTGGGGCCGAGGTGGCCGCCGGTCCGGGTGACGGCGTCGATCAGGAAGTCGCGGATCTCGTCGGCGAGCCGGGGCAGTTCGGCGGCCGGGAGGGTTCTCAGATCCGCCGGGGACGTGACGCTGGGGAGCAGTGACATGGCTTTCACCTCACGACTCGGAGCGGTGCGGTGGTGCCCCCGCCGTCGGGCCGCGGCCGCGCGGGGTGGGGCCCGGCCCGGGCGCGCGGCCCGGGCCGGACGGGGCGGACGGCGGGTCGCCGTCCGCCGGACGGGTGCGGTCAGCGGCCCCGGTTGGAGCCGACGGTCTCGGTGATGGCCCGCAGGGACTCCTTGAGGGAGCCCATGGTGGCGAGGACGGCGGTCGGCTCGTAGCCGCAGTGCGCCATGCAGTTGGAGCAGCGGGCGTCCTTGCCGCGTCCGTACTTGTCCCAGTCGGTCTTCTCGATCAGCTCCCGGTAGGTCGGGACGTAGCCGTCGGCCATCAGGTAGCAGGGCCGCTGCCAGCCGAACAGCGAGTAGTTCGGAATGCCCCAGGCGGTGCACTCGAAGTCGACCTTGCCCTCCAGGAAGTCCAGGAAGAGCGGGCTGTGGTTGAGCCGCCAGCGCCGCCGGTTGCCGCCGGCGAAGGTCTTGCGGAACAGCTCGCGGGTCTGCTCGACGCCGAGGAAGTGTTCCTGGTCGGGCGCCTTCTCGTAGGCGAACGCCGGGGAGATCATCATCTCGTCGACCTGGAGGTCGTCGTTGAGGTAGTCGAGCACGTCGATGATGGTCTGCGGGGTGTCGGTGTTGAAGAAGGTGGAGTTGGTGGTCACCCGGAAGCCGCGCCGCTTGGCCTCCTTGATCGCCTCCACCGCCTCGTCGAAGGTGCCCTCCTTGGCCACCGAGGCGTCGTGCCGCTCGCGCAGCCCGTCGATGTGCACGGTGAAGGTGAAGTACGGCGAGGGCGTGAACTTGTCCAGCTTCTTGCGCATCAGCAGCGCGTTGGTGCAGAGGAACACGTACTTGCGGCGCTCGACCAGCTGCCGCACGATCTCGTCGATCTGCGGGTGCATCAGCGGCTCGCCGCCGGCGATCGAGACCATCGGGGCCCCCGACTCCAGCACGGCGCCGACGGCCTGGGCGACCGGCATCCGCTGCTTCAGCACACCCGCCGGGTGCTGGATCTTGCCGCAGCCCTCGCAGGCCAGGTTGCAGGCGAAGAGCGGTTCCAGTTCGACGATCAGCGGGAATTTGTCGCGTCGCTTCAGCTTCTGCTGCATGAGGTAGGTGCCGACCCGCACGGTCTGGCGCAGCGGCATGGCCATGGCTAGCTCGCCTCCTGGGGGAGCGTCGAGGATGTGGGGTGGTGGAGGGTGGCGGGCGCCGGCCGGTCCCGGTCCGGCCGGTCGTTCCGTACGTGCCAGTCGACCAGGGCGGGCACCGTGGCGCGCAGCGTCCGCCAGGCGCGGACGCCGGCCGGCAGGGTGCCCGGGCGGAGCAGTTCCCGCTCGGGGGTGTCGACGACCACCCGGAGCACGGCCACCGGGAGACCGGGACGCAGCTCGCGCAGGGCCGCCAGTACGGCGGCGGCCTCCATGTCGACGGCGAGCGCGCCCTGCAGGTGCAGGGCGCGCCGTTCCAGGCCGCGCACCACGTGGTCGGCGGTGTGGTGCACGCCCGTGTGCGCGGTCAGGCCGCGCACGGTGAGGGCCCGGGTGAGCTCCGGGCCCGAGCCGACGGCGAAGTGGTTGCCCTCGGCGTCGCGGACCCCGTTCGCGACGATCACGTCGCCGGGCGTGATGCCCGGCGCGACGGAGGCACCGAAGCCGGCCACCACGACGGCGCCGTAGCCGCCGGGAGCGGCGGTCAGCAGTCGCCTGACGGCGAGTGAGGCCCGCCGCCGGCCGACGCCGGTCCGCACCACGACGGGCGGACCGCCCGCCGCGCCGCGCCAGTCCCCGCCGCGCAGCGCCCACACCTCGGGCCCGAGCGCGCAGAGGACGAGCAGCGGGGCAGCGGTCATCGGGACGCCCCGATCGTCGCGGGACCGGTGGTCGGCCGGCCGGTGGCGGGGTTGCCGTGCAGGTAGCGGCCGAGTGCGGTGACCGGGAACACCAGCCGGTAGAGGTGGTAGTTGATGGAGAAGTCCCACGGGAACCCGGTGCCGGTGAACTGGGGTTCGTCCCAGGTGCCCTCAGGCAGCTGGGTGCGCACCAGCCAGTCGGCGCCGCGGTCGACGGCGGGGTTGGCCCGGCCGTCCGGGCCCTCCTCGGCCGCGAGCAGCGCCATCAGCGCCCAGGCGGTCTGCGAGGCGGTGGACTCGCCGCGCCCGGCCCAGCGCGCCGGGTCCTCGTAGGAGCGCATGTCCTCGCCCCAGCCGCCGTCGGTGTTCTGCCGGTCCTCCAGCCAGCGGACGGCGCGGCGGATCGCCGGGTGTCCGGCGGGCACGCCGGCGGCGACCAGGGCGGGGAGCACCGAGCCGGTGCCGTAGATGTAGTTGGTGCCCCAGCGGCCGAACCAGGAGCCGTCCGCCTCCTGGTTGCGCAGCAGCCACTCGACGCCGCGCCGGGTGCGCGGGTCACGGGCCTGCCCGACCTCGGCGAGCATCTCCACGACGTGCGCGGTGACGTCCGCCGACGGCGGGTCGACCACCTCGCCGAAGTCGCAGAACGGCAGCTTGTTCGGCAGGGTGCTGGTGTTGTCGACGTCGAAGGCCCCCCAGGCGCCGTTCTTGGACTGCATGCCGAGGTTCCACCGGACGGCGCGGTCGACGGAGGCGGCCACCTTCGCCGGGTCCGGGTGGGCGACCCGGCGCAGCGCGAGCACCACCTCGGCGGTGTCGTCGATGTCCGGGTAGGTGTCGTTCTCGAACTCGAAGGCCCAGCCGCCGGGGGCGAGCGAGGGCCGTTGGACGGACCAGTCGCCGCGCTTGGTGATCTCCTCGCCGAGCATCCAGTCGACGGCGGAGACCAGCGCGGGGTGGTCGGCCGGGAGGCCGGCGTCGACCAGGGCGATGGTGGCCAGGCAGGTGTCCCAGACCGGGGACTGGCAGGCCTCCAGCCAGCGCCGGCCGTCCGGGGTGTGCACGGTGAAGCGGTCGAAGGAGGCGAGCCCGGCCCGCATCACCGGGTGGTCGAGCTCGTAGCCCTCCAGGTGGAGGGCGATCAGCGAGTAGACGGCGGGCGGCTGGATGCCGCCCCAGCAGCCGTCGGCCTCCTGGCGCTCGACGATCCAGCGGCAGGCCTGGGAGACGGCGAGCCGGCGCAGCGGGCGCAGGGCGCGGTGGTGGTAGGCGTGCAGCGCCTTGTCGAGGCGTTCGAACAGGCCGTCCCAGCTGGTCGCCGGGGCGAGCGGCCGGACGGGGTACGGATCGGCCGGGTCGGTGTGCAGCTCGGTGAGCGCGAAGGGCGCCGGGCGGACCGGCCGGTGCGCGGAGACGACGGTCAGCGGGACGATGGTCTGCCGGGCCCAGCAGCCGAAGGCGTAGATGTTCAGGGGGAGCCACTTCGGCAGGAACATGATCTCTGGCGGCATCTCCGGCAGCCGTTCCCAGGGCCACCAGCCGAACAGCGCGAGCCAGATCCGGGTGAACACCCGGGCGGCGGCGATGCCGCCCGCGGACCGGATCCAGCGCGCGGCGGCCATCATGTGCGGGGCGCCCGGATCGTCACCGGCGAGCTTGAGGGCGACGTACGCCTCGACGGTGGTGGAGATCTCGGCCGGTCCGCCGTGGAAGGTGGACCAGGTGCCGTCCTCGCGCTGCTGGGAGCGGATCCACTCGGCGGTGGCCTTGGTCTGCTCCTCGGTCCGGATTCCGAGGAACTGCCGGAGCAGTAAGTCCTCGGCGTCCATGGTGACGTTGGTCTCCAGATCGCCCTTCCACCACCCCTCGGAGCTCTGCAGGGAGAGCAGGTGGGTGGTGGCACGGGCCAGTGCCTCCTCGGCTGAGGCGGCCCCGTCCTGCTGTTGCTCGGTCCGACCGGCCGGCGCGGCCTCGGCGGACCCCTCGGGCTGCCACCGCCCGGCGCTCAGCAGCGCCGGGGGGAGGCCGCCCACCGCGACCGGCTCGGAATCGTACTCAGGGTCGAGCCGGCCGTCCGCGGTTGCTGTCAACGTAACGTCACCTCTCTCGTACCACCACGAATTCGGCGAGTGCGACGAAGTGCTCGCGCACCACATCGGGCATGGGCACCTCGTCCAGGGCGGCGAGGGCAGTCGTGTGCTGGCGGCGGGCCTCCTCCCGGGTCCAGGCGCGACCGCCGGCCCGCTCGATCAGCAGGGCGCGGGCGGCCAGCTCGGTCTCGCTCTCCTCGCCGCGCCCCGCGGGGTCGGCGAGCTGCTCGGCCAGTTCGCGGGAGGCCGCGCCGCCCTCGGCGAGGGCGGCGGCGACCGGCAGGGACTTCTTGCGCTGGCGCAGGTCGCCCCAGTGCGGCTTGCCGGTCACCTCGGTGGCACCCCAGATGCCGAGCAGGTCGTCCACCGCCTGGAAGGCCAGGCCCAGGTGGTGGCCGAAGCGCTGGAAGGAGTCGGAGACGCGGTCGTCGGCCCCGGCGAGGACGGCGCCGAGCGCGGCGCCGGCGGAGAGCAGGGCGGCGGTCTTGCCGCCCTCCATCTCCAGGCACTCGGCGACGGTGACGGTGTCCCGCTGTTCGAAGGCGACGTCCATCGCCTGCCCGTCGATCAGCCGGCGGCTGGCGGTGTTGAGCAGCCGGACGGCGCGCGCGGCGTCGGCGGGGCTCGCGCCGCCCGTGGTCGCGGCGTCGAGCAGCACCTCCGTACCGAGCGTCGCCAGGGCGTCACCGACCAGGATCGCCTGGGCCGGACCGAAGACCGTCCAGGCGGTGGCCCGGTGGCGCCGGGTCTCGTCACCGTCCATCAGATCATCATGGAGCAGGGAGAAGTTGTGCACCAGTTCAACAGCGACCCCACCGGGCACCCCCGCCTCCGCCGGGGCACCGGCCGCCTGGGCCGAGAGCAGGGCCAGGGTGGGTCGCACGGCCTTGCCGCCGTCCCCCGCGACCGGCGTGCCGTCCCGGTCGATCCAGCCGAAGTGGTACGCCGCGACGGTGTCCATCGGTGCCGCCAGGCGGGCGACGGCCGCCCTCAGCGGCGGGGTGCAGAGCGCGCGGGTGCGGTTCAGCAGCTCCGGCACCGAGACCGGTTCGGCCTGTGCCGTGCCTCCGACGGCAGTGCCGGTGCGTGACTCCACGGACGTTCCCTCTCCCTGGTGGTGCCTGGCCGCGTGGGACGGCCTGAGGCTGGCGATGATGGTGCGGCCGGGCTCGGCGCGGCCGGTAAGGGCGGTGGCACCGCCGGGACCGGAGGAGTGACCGCCCGCTCTGGCGGGCTCACCGAGGTCTCCGGCGAGCGAGGTGCCGGTCACCTCGGCCACCTCCCGTCGCCGCGGTCCACCGGCCGGGGCCGGCCGTCGGCGGTGAGCGCCGCGTCGGCGGCGGCGTGGCCGCTGCGCACGGCCCCCTCCATGGTCGCGGGCCAGCCGGTGGCCGTCCACGCGCCGGCCAGCAGCAGACCGGGGACGGCGGTGCGCGCGCCGGGGCGCAGCGCGGCGGTGCCCGGGGCCGGGTCGAAGGTCGCGGTGCGTTCCCGGGTGACGAAGAAGTCCAGCACCTCGGCCCCGCCGGCGGCAGGCAGCAGCCGGGCCAGCTCCGGCAGGTAGCGGCGGCGCAGTTCGGCGACCGGCAGGTCGATCTCGTCCTGCACGGCGGACTGCGAGAGCGCCAGGTACTGGGCGCCGGGGTGGGCCGCGCCGAGCGAGGTGCCGCCCAGCCCGGAGTGCGGGGTGCGGTCGAAGACCCACTGGACGGGCGAGCCGAGCGCGGCGAAGAACGGCCGGCGCAGCACCTTCCGGTCGTAGATCACGTGGACGTTGAGGATCGGCGAGGTGCCGAACTCCGCGAGCCGGGCCTGCCGGGCCACGGCGTCCGGCGGCAGCAGGGCCGCCGCGGTGTCCTGGGCCCCGGCCAGCACGACGGTCTCGGCGGCGAGCGGTTCGCCGCCGCCCTCCAGCCGGACGGCATGCTGCGGCGCGGCCGGCTTGAGCTCGGTGACCCGGGCCCGCAGCAGCACCTTCACCCCGGCCCGCTCCAGCTCGGCGAGCGCCCGGTCGTGGTGGATGGCGCCGAGCGGCACGGTGGCCGTGCCGATGTCCGAGGCCCCGGGGTCGGAGAGCAGACCGGTCTTGAACACCATGGCGGCCAGCGCGAGCGACACCTGGTCGGCCCTGGCGTTCAGGGTGGCGACGCCGAAGAGGTCCCACAGGGCGGCGACGGTCCGGTCGTTCTGGCCCTGGCGGCGCAGCCAGTCGCCGAAGGAGACGGCGTCCAGCGTCGGGTCGGCGAGGTCCAGGCGGCGCAGGGCGAGCGCGCCGCGGACCACCCGGGCCCGGTCGGCCGGGCCCAGGTGCGGGTAGCGGGCCAGGCTGGCGGCCAGGTGCAGCGGCACGGGCAGGGCGGCGCGGTCGAGCCGGCCCAGGGTACGGACCGGCGCGTCGGCGGGCCCGGAGACGCCCAGGACGGGCACCTCCAGCCGGTCCTGGAGGTGGACCAGCCGGTTGGCGCCGAGCCGCTCCAGCAGGCCGCGGTAGGCGGTGCAGCAGCGCAGGTAGACGTGCTGGCCGTTGTCGACGGTCAGCTCGCCGCGCCGGAAGGAGAAGGCCAGGCCGCCGAGGCGGGGCCGGCCCTCGGCGAGGGTGACCCGGTGACCGGCCTCGGCCAGCCGCAGCGCGGCGGTGATGCCCGCGAGGCCGCCGCCGACCACGACGGCGGCCGGGCGCGCGGCGTCGGCTCGCCCGGTCATCGGACCTCCCCCTCGCGTCCGGCGCCCGGTCCGGTCGTGACCGGAGCGCCCGTGGTCGGTGCGGTCGCGCCCGCGGTCAGTGCGGCCGGACCAGACACAGCGGTCAACAGGGCTCTACCCATCCGTGATTCGCCGCTGACACAGCGTGACAGAACTGTGGCAAGAATCAAGAACGCCCCCCGGCGAGCCCGGAAAGCGCCACGTACGCCTTCTCCCAGCCCGGCAGCGAGACCCGGCCGCGCAGCACCGACTCCGGGTCGGCGGCGATCCGGCCGAGCAGCCGGTGGTAGATGCCCGCCATCGCGGCGGTGCAGGCCCGGCTGCGGCGGTCGAGCATCGGCAACAGCCGCAGGCCCTCCTCGAAGGCCGCCTGGGCGCGGGCCGCCTCGAAGGCGATCAGCCCGGTGAAGTCGGCGCCGACCGGCGGCCTGGGCCGGGCGAAGCCCTCCTGGCAGCCGAACCGGACGAGGTCCTCGCTCGGCAGGTAGGTGCGGCCGTTGAGGGCGTCCTCGCGCAGGTCGCGCAGGATGTTGGTGAGCTGGAGCGCCAGTCCGAGGGTGTCGGCGTACCGGGCCCCGCGCTCGGGGTCGTCGCAGCCGTAGACGCCGAGCGACAGCCGGCCGATCGCGCCGGCCACGCACCGGCAGTAGACCTTGAGCTCCTCGTACGTCTGGTACTCGGCGCCCTTGAGGTCCATCTCGACCCCGTCGATCAGCTCGTCGAAGCCGCCGAGCGGGATCGGGAAGCGCCGTGCGGCGTCCGCGAGCGCGATCTTGATCGGGTCGGTGTCGTCCTCCGCGACGGAGCCGGCCCTGATCTCGTCGAGCAGCTCCCGGGTCCGCAGCAGGGCCTCCGCCTTGCGGTCCTCCGGAAGGTCGCCGTCGCCGATGTCGTCCACCCGGCGGGCGAGCGCGTACAGGGCCGACATGGCCAGCCGCTTCGGCTCGGGCAGCAGCCTGATGCCGTAGCTGAAGTTGCGGGCCTGCAGTCCGGTCACTGCCTCGCAGTACCGGTACGCCGCCATGACCGGCGCCGACGCCAGTGGTGATGCCGCCACGCGGGCGTTCACCTTCCCTTCGCGAAGATGGCCGCCGCCTTCGCTGCGAGGCGGCGCTTGTCCGGCTTCGCCTGCTGGGCGAGCACGTCGTACCCGGCGTCCTCGACGGCCGCCAGGGCCGCGTAGCCTCCCGCGGTGAATCCCGCCAGGAGCAGTCGAAGCCTCCCCCGAACCGTACCTACCAATGGGGCACCGCGGTCGAGCAGGGTGCGGGCACGGTCCGCCTCGAAGCGGATCAGCTCGCGGACGGCCGGGCCGGCGCCGGGTGCGGCGAGGTCCGCCTCGGTGACGCCGAACCGTTCGAGGTCCTCGGCGGGCAGGTAGATCCGGCCGCGGGCGAGGTCCTCGGCGACGTCCTGGAGGTGCTCGACGATCTGCAGGGCCCGGCAGATGTCGTCGGACATCGCGATCCGCTCGGGGGTGGCGACGCCGGCGATGGCCAGCACCAGGCGGCCGACCGGGTCGGCGGAGAGGGTGCAGTAGTCGATGAGGTCGTCGTAGCCGTGGTAGCGGGCGGTGTCCTGGTCGACCCGGTTGGCCTCGATCAGCCGGCGGAACGGCTCCGGGGTGAGCCCGTGCCGGTCGACCAGCGGGACCAGCGGGCGCATCAGCGGGTGCCGGGGGGCCTCGGCCGCGGCGGGGTCCAGGGCGGTCTCGAAGACCCGGTCGAGGTCCCGCTCCAGGCCGTCCAGCAGGGCGAGCCGGAACGCCCGCTCGGCCGGGGTGGGACGGTCCGGGTCGTCCTGGCGGCCGCTCGCGCGGTCGGCGGGCCCGGACTGGGCCGAAGGGGTGAGGTCGGCGGCTCCGGACAGCTCCGGCGGCACGGGGACGCCGAGCAGCGCGGCGGTGCCGGCCGGGTCGGCGAGGTCGCCGTCGCCGGCGTCGTCCACCAGCCGGGCGAAGCCGTAGACCGTCATGAGGTCGTCGCGCCACGCGGCGGGCAGGAAGAACGGGGCGACCGGGAAGTTCTCCGCGCTCGCCTTCGCCAGGGTCGTCGCCCCCACGGGGCTCCCCTCCGGGCGACCGCCTCCGGGCGGGGACTCACTACTGGGCTGGGCCGAAGCCGACACTGCTGTCACTCCCCCGTTCTACACCGCTCAAGTGATCGGCCCGAGTCGGACACGCGTCCGATCACGGGAGTCACGTCCGGCACACCACCCCCGCGCCTACAGCCTGACACCGTCGACCGCGCCGGAGAAGAGCGCCTCACCCGGCGCACGGGGCGCTCACCCGGGCGGCGGCGGGCCACCCGGGGCACTCGGGCCCGCCGCCGGATCCTCGCGGGGCCGCGGGGCCGCGGAGCTCGGCGGGGGACCGGGGCGGACGGACGACGGGGCCGGTCCCGGAGCTCCTCCGGGACCGGCCCCGTCACGCGGACCGGAGCGGCGCTACGGGCGCTCGCCCCGCTCGTAGGCGCGCACGACCTCCTCGGTCGGCCCGTCCATGATCAGCTCGCCGGCCTCGATCCAGATGGTCCGCTCACAGGTCTCGCGGATCGACGCGTTGTCGTGGCTGACCAGGAAGACCGTACCGGCCTCCTCGCGCAGCTCCTCGATCCGCCGCTTGCTGCGGGCCTGGAAGGCCTGGTCACCGGTGGCCAGCGCCTCGTCGATGAGCAGCACGTCGTGGGTCTTGGCCGCGGCGATCGCGAAGCGCAGTCGGGCGCCCATGCCGGAGGAGTAGGTGCGCATCGGCAGCGAGATGAAGTCGCCCTTCTCGTTGATGCCCGAGAAGTCGACGATGTCCTGGTAGCGGCGGCGCACGTCGGCCGGCGCCATGCCCATGGCGAGGCAGCCGAGGACCACGTTGCGCTCACCGGTCAGCTCGTTCATCAGCGCGGCGTTGACGCCGAGCAGCGAGGGCTGGCCGTTGGTGTAGATGCCGCCCTTCTCGGTCGGCAGCAGACCGGCGATGGCCGCCAGCATGGTGGACTTGCCGGAGCCGTTGGAGCCGATCAGACCGATCGCCTCGCCCTTGTACGCGGTGAAGCTGACGCCCTTCACCGCGTGCACCTCGCGGACGCCGGACCCGCGCTTGCGGCTGATGATCCGGCTCAGCGCGGAGGTGGCGCTGCCCTTGCCGGAGCCGGCGCCGTGCACCCGGTAGACGATGTGCACGTCGTCGACGACGACGGTGGGCTCGCGGGCCACGTCGGCGTCGAACACCTTGCGGCGGGGAGGAGCGGTGTCCTCCAGGTCCTTGCGCAGATCGGCCCCTCGAACGTCGGTGTCAGCCACGGCCGTACTCCTCCTCAGCCTTCCAGAAGAAGACGTATCCGATGACCAGCATGCCCACGCCCCAGGCGATCGCGTACTTCCACTGGTGCGGCGGGAACTCCAGGAACTTCTCCTGGTGCTTGTTGTAGATGATCGGCGCCAGCGCGTGCCGGACCAGGTCGATGTAGACCGAGGCCGGGTTGAGCTCCATCACCTTCTGCCAGAACGGCGGCCAGTCCTTGATCTTGTCGGTGATGCTGTACATCACGCCGGAGAGGAACAGCCAGGCGCGCATCGCGAACGGGATCAGCTGGGAGATGTCGCTGGTCTTGGCACCGATCCGGGCGAAGATCAGCGCGACACCGGTGTTGAACATCGACTGGAGCACCAGGGCGGGGACCACCAGGATCCAGGTCCGGCCGGGCTCGACACCGTTCATCAGGACCACGACGAACAGCACGACCATCGAGATCAGCAGCTGCTGGAGCTGGATCACGGTGAACGCGATCGGGAGCGAGGCGCGCGGGAAGTGCAGCGCCCGGATCAGCCCGAGGTTGTCCGAGATCGCCCGGGTGCCGGACTGCACCGCGTTCTGGGTGAACTGGAAGATGAAGACGCCGATGCAGAGCCAGGCGACGTAGTACGGGTTGTCGTCCTTGTTGCTCAGGATCTCGCCGAAGACCAGGTAGAACACCGCGCAGTTCAGCAGCGGCGTGACGACCTGCCAGACCTGGCCGAGCTTGGCGTCGGTGTACTGGGCCACCAGGCGGGCGGTGGCGAAGGCCCAGATGAAGTGACGCCGGGCCCAGAGCTGCCTGGAGTAGGCGAACAGGCCGGGCCTTCTGCCGCTCACCGACAGGCCGTACTTGTCCGCAAGCTGCTTCGGGGTCAGACCCGCGTCCGCTCCCCTCGGGGCTGAGAGGCTGACGGGTTCACTCACTGTCGACACATTCGTCCTTCGCGCGGGATCGTCGGGGCGGTCCGGTCGGCGGGGGGGTCCGCCGGCCTTGCGCCGATGGGGATCCACTCGGATCTCGGGGGGAGTGCGGCCGGTGTGTGGTCACCGGCCGGGCGACCGACCTGCCGTCCGTCACCGCAGGGTCACCGGACGGTCACCGGACGGATCAGATGACCGGCGGTCGGCCCAGCCTGGTCAGTCGCCAAACGGTACGCCATCGCATGGGCCGCCGCGTACCGCAGGGTTCGCGCCAGCCCGCCCGGAACCCGCCCAGCCAGGCCTTGAACGCCTCCGGGGAGGGTCGGCGGGCCAGCGTGAGCAGGAACCAGGTTCCCAGGTACAGAGGCACCAACGGGGCCGGAAGGTTCCGCCGGGCGAGCCAGACCCTGTTCCGGGCCACGTTGTGGAAGTAGGAGGCGTGCCGGGCGGGCGACGTGGTGGGGTGGTGCAGGACCACGTCGGCCCGGTAGTCGATCGCCCAGCCGGCGTCCAGCGCGCGCCAGGCGAGGTCGGTCTCCTCGTGCGCGTAGAAGAACTCGGCGGGCAGCTGGCCGGCGTTCTCGAACACGGCGCAGCGCACCGCGCTCGCCCCGCCGAGGAAGGTGGTCACCCGGGAGGAGCGCAGCGGGTCGCTGGCGCGCAGCCGGGGCACGTGCCGGCGCTGGGTCTCGCCGGTGTCCGGGTCGGCGATCCGGAAGCTCACGATGCCGAGCTCCGGGTCGGCGGTGAAGGCCTCGCGCAGCAGCCGGGCCGCGTCGGTGCCGGGCAGCCGGCCGTCGTCGTCCAGGAACAGCACCGCGTCGACGTCCCGGCCGTTGCGGCCGAACAGCTCGATGCCGACGTTGCGGCCGCCCGGGATGCCGAGGTTCTCCGGCAGTTCGACGGCGCGCACACCGGACGGCAGCGGCGGCAGCGGGGCGCCGTTGACGACCACGGCCAGCTCGACGGCCGGGCCCTGCTGGGCGCGGACCGAGGCGATCAGCGCGGCCAGCTCGTCCGGGCGGTTGCCCATGGTGATGATCACCGCGCCGAGCCGGAAGGCGTCGGCTCCGGTCGGAGCCGGGGCGGGGGCCGGGGCCGGGGCGGGGGTCGCGGCCGCGGCAGGGCTTTCCGTCACGTCGGTCCTCGGCACGTCGGTCCTCGGCATCTCGGCCTCCGTCACGTCGGTCTCCGTCACGTCGCTCACCGGAGCCTGCTCGACAGGACGATGCTCAGCAGGTGCAGCACGGTCTGCAGCATCGCGATCGCGGCCAGCACGACCACCGCGATCCGGGTGAAGAAGAGGCCGCCGTGCAGCACGTCGGCGATGCCGGCGGCCAGGATGAACAGCGAGGCCTCGACCGCGCCGACCAGCCGGTGGAACTTGAGGAGGGAGGCCGCCCGGCGGGCCTTGGCGACACCGGCCGAGCGCGGCACCGAGGCGCTGTCCTCGACCGCGGTCATCCCGCTGCGGGCGCGGGCCACGTCGACCAGGTCGGTCTCCGACTTGATCAGGATCGCGCCGAGCGCGGCCAGGGTGCCGAGGAAGGCCCACTCCCAGTGCGCGGACCCGCCCTCGCGGTGCAGCAGGTCGGTGGCGCGCAGGCCGAGACCGGTCAGCAGGGCCGCCTCGGACATGTAGTGGCCGACCCGGTCCAGGTAGACGCCGGTGAGCGAGGTCTGCCGACGCCAGCGGGCGACCTCGCCGTCCACGCAGTCCAGCAGCAGGTAGACCTGGATGAGCAGGGCCGCCAGGACCGCGCCGGCGATCCCCGGGACGATCAGCGCGGCGCCGGCCAGGATGCCGGTGATCATCATCAGGTAGGTCAGGCCGTTGGGCGTGACCACGGTGACCGTGGAGAGCACCCGGGTGATCCGCAGCGAGATCTTCCGCATGTAGAGCCGGCCGGCCCAGTGCTCGGCACTGCGGCGCTGGAGCATGCCCTCCGGGTGGATCACCGCGCGCAGTTCCTCGATCGAGGGGCGGCGGGTGAGGTCGACCGGCGGCGTGGACCCGGCGGCGGAGCGGTCAGCTGTTGACGGCTTGGACATAGTCGGCGTACGCGTCCCTGATTGCGGAAGGGGAGAGGTCGAGGTGCTCGAGAATGGTGAAACGGCCCGGCCGGGTGTTTGGAGCGTAGTGCACCGCCTCGGTGAACTCCGCCTCGGTGAAGCCGATCTGAGCCGCGGTCACCGGCAGGCCGTGGTACGCCAGGCGCTCCACGATCAGACCGGTCAGCTCGCGCTCGCCCCGCAGGAAGCTGGCGAAGGCGGCGCCGAGGCCGACCTGTTCGCCGTGCTGGGCGGACCGCTTGGGATACAGCACGTCCAGGGCGTGCGAGATCTCGTGGCAGGCGCCCGACGAGGGCCGGGTGCTGCCCGCGATGTTCATCGCGATGCCGGACAGTACCAGTGCCTCGGCGAGGGCGGTGAGGAAGCCCCTCTCCTGGAGGTTTCCTGGGTGCCGCAGGAGGTTCTCGCCCGCCGAGCGGGCCATCGCGACGGCCAGTCCGTCCACCGGTTCACCGGTCTGGGCGTGCGACAGCTCCCAGTCGGCGCAGGCCGAGATGTTGGAGACGATGTCGCCGATGCCGGCCGCGACGAAGCGCGGCGGGGCGTCCTGGATCACGTCCAGGTCGATCACGATGCCGATCGGGCCCGGCACCCCGTAGGAGCCGCGCCCGGCGTCGTTGTCGAGGGTGGAGACCGGCGAGCAGATGCCGTCGTGGGCCAGGTTGGTCGGCACCGAGACCAGCGGCAGGCCGAGCCGCGCGGCGGCGTACTTGGCCGCGTCGATGATCTTGCCGCCGCCCAGGGCGACGATGGTGTCGTAGAGGCCGCCGTGCACGCCGCCGCGGATCTCGTCCGCCAGCTGCACCGCGCTGTCGAGGCTGCCGTCCGCCACGCTGTACCAGTCGGCGCCGGGCAGCGCCGGCTCCAACCGGGCGCGCAGCACCGAGCCCGAGCCGTTGCTGATCGCCACCGCGATCCGGCCCGAGGCGGACAGCCGCTGGTCGGCGAGGATGCCGCCGAGCGCGTCCAGCGCGCCCGGGCGGATCTCGACGAAGACCGGCGACGGCACCAGCCGGGTCAGTACTGGCACGCGATCTCCCGCGCCTTCGCCAGGTCGTCGTGGTTGTCGACCTCCACCCAGGAGACCTCGCCGATCGGCTGGACGTCGATCCGCAGGCCGCGGTCGACCATCTCCTGGTAGCCGTCCTCGTAGTACAGCTGCGGGTCGCGCTCGTAGGTGGCGCGCAGCGCGTCGGCGAGGTCGGCGGCGGCGGCCGGGTTGATCACGGTGACGCCGATGTACTCGCCGGTGGCCTCGGCCGGGTCCATCAGCTTGGTGATCCGGCGCATCCCGGCGGACGGGTGGACCACCACCTTCATCTCCTCGTCGGCGAGCTTCTTCACCGTGTCGAGGGCGAGCAGGACACCGGGCGCGCGGCCCTCGGCGGTCAGCCGGGCGTTGGCCTCCAGCATGGTGCGCTGGACCGAGGCCGGGTGGACGGTGTCGCCGTTGGCGAGCAGCAGGCCCTCGGTGAAGAGCTCACGGGCGCACCAGAGCGAGTAGGCGTTGTTCCACTCCTCGGCCTTGTCGTTCTCGACCAGGGTGAGCCTGACGCCGTACTTGCGCTCCAGGGCGTCCTTGCGCTCCTCGACCGCTTCCTTGCGGTAACCGACGACGATCGCCGCCTCGCGCAGGCCGACCTCGGCGAAGTTGCCGAGGGTGAGATCCAGGACGGTCCGCTCCCCGTCGACCGGCACCAGCGCCTTGGGCAGGGTGTCGGTGTACGGGCGCAGCCGGCGGCCGGCGCCGGCTGCCAGAACGAGGCCGATCATGCGGGTCTCCTGATCCGTCGTGCTGTGCGCGGCCGCGCGCGGCTCCGGGAGTCTTCCGGGTCACCGGCGGTGGCGCGCCGGGGCCGCCGGGGTACGGCCGCGGTGTCCTATGTGATGGTAGGCGACCACGGCGACCTGCCCGAACGCGGCCGGGCGATCGAACACAGATCGAACACATTCCGAACGGTTCTGCTAATCCGACGCCCGTCCACGCCCGCCGGGCGCCCCCGGCCCGCCGGGTTGTGCGTGGGACGCCTCCCCCGTGCCACCCGTACGGCAGACTGGGGCGCGACGCCACCGGTGCGTGCCGTGGTCGCTCCCCGTGCTCCCGAAGCTGCCGAAAGAGGCCTCATGCCCCAGAGTCTGCCGACCGATCCGACCGCCGCCGGACTGGACACCGGCCTCGACACCGGCCTCGCCGGCGGCCTCGACAGCGACCTGGACACCGGTCTCGACACCGGTCTCGACGTCGAGACGGACGTCGATGCCGCCGGCGCCACCGGAGCGCCGGAGGAGATCCTGCTGGAACTGGTCGACGACGAGGGCGTGACCATCGGGACCGCCGAGAAGCACTGGGCCCATCAGCAGCCCGGGCGGCTGCACCGGGCCTTCTCGGTGTTCCTCTTCGACCGGCAGGGCCGGATGCTGCTCCAGCGCCGCGCGCTGGGCAAGTACCACTCCCCCGGAGTCTGGTCGAACACCTGCTGCGGTCACCCGTACCCCGACGAGCCCCCCTTCGTGGCCGCCGCCCGGCGCACCGCGGAGGAGCTGGGCGTCGCCCCGGCGCTGCTCTGCGAGGCGGGCACCGTCCGCTACGACCTGCCGGACGAGGCGTCCGGGCTGATCGAGCGGGAGTGGAACCACCTGTTCGTGGGTCTGGTCACCGCGCCGGTGCGGCCCAACCCGGACGAGGTGGACGACTACGCCTTCGTGACCGCCGGGGAGCTGCGCGAGCTGGAGGCCGAGCGGCCGTTCTCGGTCTGGTTCCGGACCGTCTTCGAGGCCGCCCTGCCGGGGATCCGCGAGATCGCCGGGAACGACTGGTAGGCCGTCGGGCCCCGCGCGGGCCGCTCCCCCCACTCGGGTTCGTCCCTCACTCGGGTTCGTCCCTCACTCGGGCTCGTCCCGGGGGAGCGGCAGCGAGGCCCAGATGACCTTGCCGCCCTCGCCCGCCTGTTCCACGTCGCAGACGCCGCCGGCCTGCAGCGTGACGCTCTTGACCAGCAGCAGCCCGCGCCCGCCGGTCCTCCCGGTGTCGGCCGCCAGGGCCTTCGGCCGGTACGGGTCGCCGTCCTCGACGGAGACCCGTACCCAGCCCCCCCGGACCACCAGCTCGGTGGTCACCTCCGGCGACAGTTCGGCGGCGTGCGTCACCGCGTTGCCGACCAGCTCGGAGACGATCAGCAGCAGGTCGTCCACCAGCTCCTGGTAGCGGATCTCCGCCATGCCCTGGGCCAGCAGCCGGTCGCGCACGGCGTGACGGGTGCGCGGGACCGAGGACTGCTCGGCGGGCACGGTGAACCGCCACACCCCCTCGACGGGGCCGCCGCGCGCCGGTCTCGCCGCGGCGGCCACCCGTTTCTCCGGCGCCGTCGCCGCCGCCTCTTCCTCGCTGATCCGCTCCACGTCCAGCCGCCCTTCGTCCGCGACCCCGGGAATCAGGCGTTCCGCTCATGGCGCCTCGGTGCACAGAGGCTAGGAGAGCCACCCCCGGGGCCGTGGCACCGTCGACAACTTGCCCGTGTCGGACCACGACCGACCGGAACCGATCGTTCAGCGACCACAACTCGACCGTTCATCGTCCGTGAACCACCGCTTCGCGCACACCAGCGATCCGTACCGCCACCCCCCACCATCCCCACCGGGGAAACGCAGGTGAGAAGCGGTCCGAAAGCCTGGTAATGTTCTCTCTGTCGCCGAGGGGGCGAACGAAAATCCCCGAAGCACACACCCCGTCCGGGTGGCGGAATGGCAGACGCGCTAGCTTGAGGTGCTAGTGCCCTTTATCGGGCGTGGGGGTTCAAGTCCCCCCTCGGACACCATGGATTCCCCGTGGGAACTCGCGAGAGTTCCCCCGGGGAATTTCTTTTTCCCCGCGAGCCGCGCGCCCGCGCATACCCCTGCGAGCCGCGCCGCAGGCCGGGCCGCGTACCCACTGCGCGCCCCCGCCGAAAGCCGCCGTGCGCCCCCGCCGAAGGTCAGAGGTTCGGACACGAGACGGCAACGATCGGGTGTTTTGCGCCGCATCTGAGGATCACCTGAGGTTTCGCCCGATTTAGCCCCTTAGGCTCTTCCCGTTTGTCCGGAAAACCGAGTGACACGATCAGACAGAGGACCGATACGGTGAGTGAACCCGAGTCGACGACGGCATCCCATCAGCACTACCGCCGGTCTCTCGGCACCATCAGCCTCACCGCGGTCGGACTCGGGTCGATCATCGGCTCCGGCTGGCTCTTCGGCGCCGAGCGGGCCGCCCGGCTGGCCGGCCCGGCGTCGATCGTCGCGTGGGTGATCGGCGCGGCCGTCGCCCTGACCATCGCGCTCACCTACAGCGAGCTCGGCTCGATGTTCCCCAAGGCCGGCGGCATGGTCCGGTACGGCCAGTACTCGCACGGCTCGCTGGCCGGGTACCTGGCCGCCTGGGCCAACTGGATCGCCATCGTCTCGGTCATCCCCGGCGAGGCGACCGCCTCGGTGCAGTACATGAGCTCCTGGGACTTCGGCTGGGCCAAGGGCCTCTACGACGGACAGGAGCTGTCCGTCAGCGGCGTGGCGCTGGCCTCCGTACTGCTGCTGGTGTACTTCGCGCTGAACTGGTTCGCGATCACGCTCTTCGCCAAGACCAACACGGCGATCACGGTGTTCAAGGTCGTCGTCCCCACGCTCACCGCCGGCGCCCTGCTGCTCGCGCACTTCGACACCAAGCACTTCACCGACCACGGCGGCTTCGCCCCGAACGGGTGGAGCGCGGTGTTCACGGCGGTGGCCGTCTCCGGCATCGTCTGGGCCTTCAACGGCTTCCAGTCCCCGCTCAACCTCGCCGCCGAGGCCCGCAACCCCGGCAAGTCGCTGCCCAAGGCCGTGATCGGCTCGATCCTGATCTCCCTGGTGATCTACGTCGCGCTGCAGATCGCCTTCCTCGGCGCCGTCCCGACCGCCGACCTGGCCAACGGCTGGAGCGGTCTGGGCTACACCTCCCCGCTGGCCGACCTCGCCATCGCCTGGGGCCTGAACTGGCTCGCGCTGCTGCTGTACGCGGACGCCTTCGTCTCCCCCAGCGGCACCGGCATGATCTACGCCGCCACCACCTCCCGGATGATCCACGGCGTCCAGGAGAACGGCCACCTGCCGTCCGTCTTCGGCCGGGTCGACCCCAAGACCGGCATCCCGCGCCCGGCCCTGGTGCTCAACCTGGTCGTCGCCTTCGGCTTCCTCGCGGTCTTCCGCGGCTGGGGCTCGCTCGCCGAGATCGTCTCGGTGGCCACCGTGATCTCCTACATCACCGGCCCGGTCGCCGTGATGGCGCTGCGCCGCCTCGCACCGGAGCTGCCGCGCCCGGTCCGGCTGCGCGCGATGCCGGTGATCGCCCCGATCGCCATGATCTTCGGCTCGCTCGTCCTCTACTGGGCCCGCTGGCCGCTCACCGGCAAGGTCATCCTGCTGATGGCCGCCGGCCTGCCGATCTGGGCCTGGTACGAGCTGCGCAAGCCGTTCGCCGAGCTGAAGCCGCACCTCAAGGCGGGCGCCTGGATGGTCGCCTACCTCTTCGTGATGGCCGGCGTCTCCTGGGCCGGCTCCACCGACTTCGGCGGCGAGGGCTACCTCCCCGAGGGCTGGGACCTGCTGGTCGTCGCCCTGATCGGCCTCGCCTTCTACGCCTGGGGCGTCCGCAGCGCCTGGGCCAACCCCAGCCTCGCCGCCGTCAAGCGCGAACTCACCGAGGCCGCCGCCCACGAGGCCGCCCACCCCACCACCCCCGAACCCGCCCCGGCCGCCCGCGGCTGAGGCCCCGCCCCACCACCACGAGGGGTGTCACCCCGGGATCCCCGGGGCGACACCCCTCCGGCGTTGTCAGGGGGGTGCGGAATACTGGCCGTATGTCGCCCATCGCGTCGCCCACCGCGTCCTCCCCGTCCGTCGCGGCCCGGATGAGCCGCCAGGTGTCGCGCGACACCGCGCAGGAGGTGGCCGTCCGACAGCTGCTGTTCCGCTGGGGGCTGCGCTACCGCGTGAACGCCAAGGTCCCGGGGATGCCGCGGCGGACCGTCGACATCCTGTTCCCCGGCCCGAAGGTCGCGGTCTTCCTCGACGGCTGCTTCTGGCACGGCTGTCCGGAGCACGCGACCAGTCCGAAGGCCAACGCCGACTGGTGGCGCGCCAAGCTGGACCGCAACGTCACCCGCGACCTGGAGACCACGCGCCACCTCGTCGACAGCGGCTGGACGGTGCTGCGGTTCTGGGAGCACGAGCCCCCGACCGAGATCGCCCGGACGGTGTACACCCGCCTGCGACCGGACGGTCCGGCGCCGGAGGCTGCGGGCATCGACGACGCTCCCTGACCGACCCACCCCCCGGCCTGTCGGTGCCCACCCCTAGTCTTGGGTCGAACGACTCACGGAGGTGGCGCGTTGGTGTCCCGCAGGTTCACGTCGCTGGAGATCTGCTCCGGGGTCGGTGCGCAGGCTCTCGGGCTGGAGCGGGCCGGGTTCGACCCGGTGATGCTGATCGACAACGAGGCCAACGCGTGCACGACGGTCCAGCTGAACAGGCCGTCCTGGGACGTGCGATGCGAGGACGTCGTCGACTTCGACCCGGAGGACCACCCTCAGACCTACGACGTCGATCTCCTCAGCGGCGGACTGCCTCGGATCAAGTCGACCGCAACTGGCCACCGGTCGGAAAGCGATGCCGAGCGCAAGGTTCTGCGTGCGGCGGTGCTGCTTATGACCGCCGTCCGACCGAAGGCGTTGCTGCTGGAGAACCTCCCGGATCTCGTCGAGAAGGACGCCTTCGCCGAGGACCGGAGCTGGATCGAGGAAGAACTCGCCCACGCCGGCTACCGTTCGTACTGGGAAGTCCTGAACGCCGTGGACTTCGGTGTTCCCCAGAACCGCAGGAGCGGTTTTCTGGTCGCGTTCGCCGATCGGGGCGGGGTCGACTTCTCCTGGCCCCGGCCGCTCGACTGTCCCCCCACCACCGTCGGCCAGGCGCTCGGTGCCTCGATGGCGTCCTGCGGCTGGACCGGAGCCGCACAGTGGGCCGAACAGGCAGACCGTCCGGCGCCGGCCCTGGTCGGCGGCTCCGGCAATCACGGTGGACCGGACCTCGGCCCCACCGGCACCAAGCGGGCCTGGGCGGCGCTGGGCGTAGAGGGCAAGAGCCTCAGCAACAATCCCCCGGACGCCGACTTCCCCTTCGACGGCCGTCCGAGGATCAGCCTCCGCCAGGCAGCGACGATCCAGGCCATCCCGGACGAATGGGTCGTCCACGGGCTCAAGACGCCTGCGTACCGCCAGATCGGACACGCCTTGCCTCCACCGCTGGCCGAGGCCGTCGGTGGTTCGATCGCCGCTGCGCTGGCGGGCTAGGATCGACCCCATGTCTTCGCCCGAAACCACCCCCGAATTCAAGATCGTGGATCTCTTCGCCGGCCCCGGCGGCCTCGACATGGCCGCGCATGTGCTGGGTGTTCCGGTGACGGGCGTGGAGTGGGACGACAACGCGTGCCAAACCCGTACCGCCGCCGGACTGGCCACGGTGAAGGGCGATGTCCGCCTACTGGATCCCGGGCATTTCGACGCCAACGTGCTCGCCGGCGGTCCGCCGTGCCAGACCTTCACCGTCGCGGGCAAGGGTGCGGGACGACAGGCGTTGGACCAGGTTCTCGACTTCGCCAGGCGGATGGCCAAGGGCGAGGACGTACGGGGAGAGCTCGACGCCCTCGAGGACGAACGGACCGGCCTCGTCCTGGAGCCGCTGCGTTGGGCACTCACCGCCCTCGCCGACGGCGCTCCCGGGTACGACACGATCGTGCTGGAGCAGGTGCCGGCCGTGCTCCCGGTCTGGCAGGAGTACAAGCGCATCCTGGAGGAGCGGGGCTACAGTGCCGAGTGCACCGTCCTGCACACCGAGGAGTTCGGCGTGCCGCAGACCCGTCGGCGGGCCATCCTGATCGCGCGGAAGCGGCCGGCGGACTCGGTGCTGAGCGACGTGGTCGAGTTCCCGAAGCCCACCCATCGGCGGTTCCGGAAGGGTGCGACCCAGGACACGCACGACGCCGGTCTGCAGCCTTGGGTCACCATGGGGAAGGCGCTCAAGGACGTCCGGACGCCCTACGAGGTGGTGTCGAACTACGGCACCGGTGGTGATCCTGCGGCCCGCGGTCGCCGCGGCCACGACGAGCCCGCGTTCACCGTCACCGGCAAGGTCTCCCGGAACTGGCTGGAGCGGCCGGGCGGCCCCTCCGACCCCAAGGAGAAGGAACGCTTCGGCCTCCCCCAGTCCGGCGTCCTGCAGACCTTTCCCGGGAACTATCCGTGGCGCGGGAAGGACCGGGCCCAACAGATCGGCAACGCCATTCCGCCGCGCCTCGGTATTCACGTCCTGGCTGCGGCCCTCCGTCGCGGCGCGGCGGACGTCGAGGTGGCGCTGAAGAACCTCGATGCATGGGTACCGACCGGCGAATCCACGATGTACTCCGTGGACGAGTGGAAGCAGAAGGTCGCGTCCGACAAGCGGGCACCGGTGACCGCCGGGGCCTGAGTCGATGATCAGAGGGGCGGGACGGCTCCTCGTGCGAAGGAGCGACCCCACCCCTCGGTCATGACGTCGTGTCGGCCTCGCGCTTGCGCCCGCGGTCCCGCAGCGGTGCGTGCTCGCTGAACTCCTGGAACATCCGGACCAGACGGTCCACCGAGTCGCGGCGCACCGCTTCCTCGGGCGGACCGTCGGGCAACCGGTCCCACGGGACCGAAGGCGCCGTGTCCGCTTCCGCCACCCAGGAGACCAGGGCGTCCGGATCGGGAAGGTCGTCCTGGGCGATGACGTCGT
The DNA here is from genome assembly GCA_000719695.1 of Streptomyces sp. NRRL F-6131. Taxonomy (GTDB): domain Bacteria; phylum Actinomycetota; class Actinomycetes; order Streptomycetales; family Streptomycetaceae; genus Kitasatospora. Next base: position 62,748 of record JOHN01000018.1, on the reverse strand, counting down.
ACATCAACGTGCTGCCGGCCGCGTTCACCGCCGTGCAGAGGGCATTGACCCTGTCACCCAGCCGAGTGGCACCCGACTCGGCCAACCCCTTCAGGACCCGGACCATGGCCAGGGCGGTGGGACGGTGGTCGATCGCGTCCAGACGCATCGCCGTGTTGAGCATGTCCTGGTTCCGGCAGGCGATCTCGACCGGCCGGTAGTCGCCTCCGTCGCGGAACAGCTCGGCCGCCCACCACAGGCGGGCGAAGGCCTGGGTGTAGTGGATCCCCGTGAATCGGGGAGCACTGACCTTCGGCGGATCGCCGTCCTCCGCACCGCCGCGCGGGAGGTGGCGCCACAGCACGTAGTCCGGTGCGACCGCCAGGGCGAGGAAGTTCCACAAGCCCGGCCTCGCGGCTTCCGCCCGGGTCAACCGGAGTGTCGCGTGCAACCGGGGCGACAGCCACGAGTCGGCTTCGGTCGGCGAGTCGTCGAAACGGTGCATCGCCTCGTCGAGGAGCTCCCGGAGCGGAGCCGTGTCCCAGCGACCGGAGTCGTCGTCCACGGCCTCGCTCGCGCGGAGCAGCGCCACCTGGGGAAGCTGCTCCCGGCCGGCGCGGACCCCGACCGTCAGATACTTGGCGGCGACCGTCGGGGACAGCAGGGCAAGCCGGTCGGGGGTGTCGATTCCGGGCCGGGTCAACGGCTTGCACCTTCCTGGTTGCGCGAGACGGTTCGGACGGCGGTGGTCAGCTGCTTGGGGACCTGGGCCCGGCGGGCCGCCGCGAACTGGATACGGGACTGGAGTTCGGCCCAGCCGTGCCCCTCGCTCCGCCGGGCGTACGCCTCGGCCAAGGCATCGGCGAGAGGTCGACCGGGAAGGACGTCCGGCATCATCGCACGCAGTGCGGCATCTCTCCAGCCGTCGGGGAGTTCGGGCCTACCCTCCTCGTCCAGCTCGACGTCGCCGAGCGCCGCATGGAACATGGCGGTCCACGCTTCCCCCGCCACCTGCGCGGCCACCAGTCCGGCCGTGGCCTTCTCCAACGGACCGCGTGGGGTGTTGAGCAGTTCGGTCAGGCCTTCGAAGGACGTGTTGAGGTACACCACGGGCAGGTCGCCCGTGGTCTCGACCAGCCACGGCGAGTCCCTGAAGGGGTGGAGCCACTCCTGCGGACCGTCGCGGAAGTCCTCCTGTCTGATCTCGATCTCGCGGCGCCGGATCGGGGTTCGGGCGAGGAGGTCGACGAACCAGGGTTCGTCGACCGTCCCGATGACCCGACCGTCGACGCCGTCGTAGCTCCCCACCAGGCTGACCTGCAGAGTCGCACGTGCTACGTGCGAGCTTCGGCGGACCACCACCTCGCCGCGCCACTTACGGTCAGTACGGCTGCGTTCGAGCCGGGTAACGGTACGGGCGTTGGTAGCGCCCTCGGTCAGGACGGCGACACAGGTCACCGCAGCCCACGGACCGTCGGCCAGTTCGTCGCCGGGGGCGGTGACCTCCAACTCGAGCACCCCCTCACGCCAGTCGTCCCGGTCTATCTGGTGCAGGGCAACAACGTGCTCCCGTTCGGAGACGTAGGAGAGCGGAAGGTCCCGGCCGTCGATGCTCGCCCTCCGGACCGAGACGTCGATCCTGCCCAGCAAGGTCGGGTAGGGGTAGACGGTGCTCACTGGGTGACCTCCCGGGCCTGCTGAACCTCCACGATCACACCGGCGAGGGCGGCGGCGACCGGATGACTGCCGACAGCGGTGGTGCCCGTGAACCTGGCCGTGCGGGCCTCCGGGTCCACCAGGATCCGGCCCTCGTCGATCCTGCAGTTCTCGACGGCCGACAGCTCCGCCCACTTGAGCGACGGGCGCCCACCGGATCGAACGTCGAACTTGACGACCGGCGTCAACTGCCACGGGTCCGCGCGCGGCGGGAACTTCAGCACCACGTCCAGTGCCCAGGCACCCGAGGCATCGACCGACCCCCTGGTGCGTTCCACCACGGGGTGCCCCTCCACCCGCCGCGCGGCTGCGGCCGGCAGGTCGAGTCGCAGCAGGTTCCGGAGCACCTCCGGCCCGGCGGACTCCTGCCGGTCCACCCGGCGGCCGACGATCAGGCGCAGCGCCGTGTCCATGGCCGCGTTGAAGTCGGTGAGTCGCTTCGGCGCGTTGGCGTAGGTCGCCGTCAGGTCCTCCGTCGTGCCCCAACGGTCGTGCTCGGGAGGTTCCGCAGCACGCAGGAACGCCTCCCCGGCGTGCACCGCCGCGTCGTCCTCTCCCGTGGCGTAGCCCGCCAGCAGGACAGCCTGGAAGGGGTCGGCGCCGAGACCGAGGTTGCGCGGTCGTCGGGAGGTGACAGTCATCCGGGTGCCGCGCATGCATACGATGCGACTGTGTTCCTCGTCGGAGTCGTCGGCAGGGGTGACGAGAAGGACAGCCTCGTGGGTCAGCCCCTTGGCCCGACGTCCTTCGGAGCGTGGAGCCGGTACCTCCAGGGGGACCCGCACCGCGGCCACTTGGTCGGCAGCGGTGAGCTCCTCCACCGTCTCTCCGTCGAGGTAGGCCCGCAGGGCATGGGCGAGCGCGGGACGGTGCTCCCTGGGGTCGACCCGCCGTTCCGGCAGTACGGCCTCCCCGTTGTGCAGGACCCGCACCGATGCCTCCAGGAGGGCCGGAGTCGAACGACCCACTGTCATGGCGGCCCAGAAGTTCTCGGCGAGCGCGTTGACCAGAGCGTTCTGCATCTCTTGCGGTGTGGTGCAGTTGCCCGCCGCATCGTGCGCCCCGACGATCAGGAAGGACGTCCCGGGATCGTCGCCGTCGCGGTCGAGGTACAGGTCGGCCACGGTCCGCTCGTCCGCCCACCAGGAGCGCGAGACCCCTTCGTGCTCCTTCTCGCTGTCGGGCTCGCCGAGCCAGGCGGGTCCCGCGTACGCGGTGTCGTCGACGGTCCGCCACGGCAGGTCGAGCCTGCCGACCACCCGCCGAGCGGTGCGCCCCTCGTGCGCCGTCGAAAGAGTGCTGTTGATCAGCACCAGGCCCAACCGGCTCGCCGCCCACAGGGTCGCCTTGCCGAGTCCGTACGACCCACCGGCCCGGTCACTGCTCTTGTAACTGTCGAGCTGTCGGCGCACCACCGCGGCGAACCGCCCGTCACCGTACTCGGGGCCGGTCAGCCCGGAGGCGTTGTAGTCGTCGATGCGGAGAAGCAGCAGGGAGGACTCCTCCCGTAGGCCCCGCAGGCCCTCGGCAACCATCCGGCCGACCTTCTGGCCGGACTGTGCAGCCGCGTCGTAGTGCGGCTCGATGTCGTCCCAGCGCAGCGCCCGGAGAAAGGAGTGGAGGTGCTCGCCGGTCAGCTCGTGCAGGGTGAAGCGGATCCGCACCGGCCGGGTCGCGTCCAGCCGCTCGTCGAGGCTGTTCTGGGTGGCCTCGCGCGCCAGTACCGCGAGGTTGGCGTCGAAGGCGAACGCGGCGGCGTTGCCGTACTCGCGGCCGCCGTCCTGGTGGGCGCGCCGGTGGTGCCACCGGACCGGCCTGGTCGTTCCGGCGTCCGTGTCCCGGGTGACGACCGTGGCCACGTCGGTACTGAGCAGCTCGGCGATCCTGGGCATGAGGTCCGGCCGGGGATGTGCCCGGCCGGTGACCCACGCCGACACTGCCGCCCTGGTGAGCCCCAGTTGTTCGGCGAAGTCGGCCTGCGACATCCCGGCACGACGCAGCTGGCGTCCCAACCACACGCCGAAGTGTTCCTCCTCCATCGACCCCTCTCCCGACCGCTTCCGATGGCCCACCGCCCTGGACGGGCGGACTTTGTGGGATCAGACTAGCACCTCGATTGACTGGATCATACTTGTCAAATTCTCTTTGACGGGGCATGCTCGCTTCAGCGCCAGCGGCCCCCGTCGAGAAGTTTTCGATCTTGTTCGGAACGGGGTCGACAGCGCCACCGCCGACCGGGTAGGTTCCTCGGTCACGGGGGCAACAACTCCCTCTCAGGCCACGGCTGTTGAGGGGTGAGGTGTATCTTGTGGGCGCTTCCGCGTCCACTTTTCGGAGGGGAAGAAGAACATCATGTCGTACATCCGTCGGATCGCCCGCCGCCTCGCGGACCACGATGCGCTCACCACTGCCCAGGAGCGGGCCGCCTTCCTGGCCAGGCACTGCCTCACGCCCGCCGAGCTGGACTACTGGCGGCAGCTTCTCCGGGCCCGTGCCTCGGCGGAGGAGCCGAACACCTGCGTCCACGTGCACCTCCGGCCGCGTCCGATCGGGCGGCACGGGCGGGTGCGGGTCCGCATGCGCCGTACGCACATCCGTCGCCGCACCGTCACCACCACGGTCACGACCACCACCACGGTGACGACGACGATCACGACCCGCGTCCGGGGCTGATCGGGCTCCTTCCCCTCCGCTCGCACCACCGCACCACTCGGGGTGCCGGCCAACCGTGCGCCGGCACCCCCACCCCACGTGATCGTTCGGACACACCCCCGGAACAGGTGCTCCATGAGTGACCGGCAGTTCGCCGACCCCTCCACGTCCCCCGTCATCGCCACGGTGCTGCGACAGTCGTCCGTGGTGCTCCAGACGTACCGGGTCGACCCCGGTCTCGTGCAGGAGCACGCGAACGGCGAGGTCCGCATCACCCAGGGCGGCTACGGCGACCGCCAGCTCTTCGAGCTCGTGCAGAACGGCGCCGACGAGATCGCGGCGGCGCCCGGTGGAAAGCTCCACGTCGTCCTCACGGACACCCACCTCTACTGCGCCAACGAGGGAACTGCGGTCACCGCGGAGGGCGCCGAGACCATCCTGCGCATGAGCGTCTCGCGCAAGCGGGGGGGTCAGATCGGTCGCTTCGGCGTCGGCGTCAAGTCGGTGCTCTCCGTCAGCGACACACCGCAGTTCTTCAGCCTCAGCGGCAGCTTCGGCTTCGACCGCGACTGGTCCGCCGGGGAGATCGCCGCCGCCCTCGGTGTCGCCGGGCCCCTGGACATGGACACACCGGTGCTGCGGATGGCCAGGCCGCTCGACGTCGACCGGGAGAAGGACGAGGACAGCGTCCTCGCCGGCCTCCTCAAGTGGGCCAGCACGGTCGTCCGGCTCCCCCTCCTGCCGGGCGCCGCCGAACGCCTCGGGCACGACATCAACGGCCACAAGGGCCGCGACGGCCGCAAGGTCGACCCCTTCCCTTCCCGCTTCCAGCTGTTCTCCTCGCACGTCGGGGAGGTGCTGCTGCTCGACCACCGGACGATGCCCCCGGTCCGTCGTGAGATCACGGTGGAGAACAGTGGGGTCCACCGCCGACTGAAGGAGGTCACCCGGGGGGCCAAGCCCACTGTCGAGGACTGGAAGGTGTACTCCGTGGCGCACCGGCCCACGGACGGTGTCCGCGACAGCGCCGGCGAGCTGCAGTACCGGCCGGTCCTCGACATCTCCTGGGCGGTGCCGGAGTACACCGTGAAGAACGGCCTGTACACGGTGCCGCAGGGGAAGGGCGAGTTCTGGGCCTTCTTCCCGACCAAGTACGAGGTGTCGCTCAGCGGAATCCTCAACGCTCCGTGGAAGACCAACGAGGACCGTCAGCACCTCCTCGACGGAAACACCTTCAATCTGGAACTCCTGCGAGCCGCGGCCGAACTGGTCGTGGGCACGATCCCCGCCCTGATGCCGAGCGAGGACCCGGCCGCCTACCTCCCGTTGCTCCCGGGCCGCACCAAGGAGTCCCTCAACTGGGCGGACGACTACCTGCTCCGGCAGATCTGGTCGCTCGCGAACCGCATGCCCTCGCTTCCCGACCAGGACGGTGAGCTGCGGATCCCGGCGGACCTGCACATCACGCCGGCGCACCTCGAGAAGGAATGGGTGCGGATCTGGTCCGAGTATCCCGGCCGCCCCAAGGACTGGATCCACCCGTCCGTCGACGCCGCCGACAACGCCCTGCGTCGCGGCAAGATGAACCACATCCTCGACGAGACCGGGCTGAAGCCCGAGAGCGTCACGACCTGGCTCGAGGCCCTGGTCGGCGACGGGACGGCGGAGGCGTCCTGCCACGCCATCGAGATCCTCTCCTCCATGGTGCTCACCGACCAGTCCCGTCGACTTCGCGGGGACTCCGAGATCACCGCAGCGGCCCGCAGGGCGCGGATCGTGCTCACCGAGGAGCACGGCATGGTCGCCCCGGTGGCCGGTGAGATCTTCCACCGCACCTCCGAGGACGCCCTGCGCGACGACATGGTCTACGTCGACCCGCGGATCTCCGGGCGCAACGACATGGCCCGCCACCTGCACACCATCGGCATCCGGGTCGCCGACGCCCAGGGCCGGTTCGAGGGTGTCCTCGACCAGGGGTTCGACCACTACGAGGCCCGGGACTGGACCAACTTCTGGGTCCTGCTGCGCAGCGCCGGCGGCAATGCGCAGGTCGACCGCATCCGCGCGAAGGTTCCGAAGCCGCTGGAGACCCTGCACGTCCGGACCGTGGACGGTCGTTTCCGCCCCATGCGCGACTGCCTCGTCCCTGGTCCGGTGGTGCCCGCCGACGGCAGCCGCGACCGGTCGGTGGCCGTCGACGTCGACTTCCACGGCAGCGACCGACCGATCTTCCGCGACCTCGGCCTGACCGATCGACCGACCTCGGGTCACCGGCCGGACGGGGAGCCGTGGTTCGAGAAGTACCGGGAGGTCGTGCACGAGCACCACCTTCGGGCCCTGCCGCCCAACGCTCCGCGGCCGAGCCTGTCCCGGCTGACCCTCGAAGGCGCCCCGACCGCAGGGCCGCTGCACCTTCTCGAGACGCTCTCCGACGAGGGCCGCGCGGGATTCGTGTCGGCGCTGCCCGACATGGGGATCGTCCAGCGGTGGACCAGCCAGTACGGTGCCCAGACGGCGACCCGCAAGGCCGTGCTGTCCCCGCTGCGTTGGATGGTCAACAAGTACGGGCGCGTCAACACCTCGATGGGCATGACCCGGGTCGCCGAGGCCGTGGGTCCACAGCTCAAGGAGTACGCCGGGGTCCTGCCGGTCGCCGACATCGGCGCGGAGATCGCGCAACGGCTGGAGATGCCCACCACCGCCGACGCCGTGCCCCCCGGCCGCTGGGGCAAGCTTCTCGAGCGGGTGTTGGACAGCGAGGACGACGCCTTCATCGGTCGTGCCTACGCCCTGCTGCTGCGGGTCGGCTTCGATTTCCCCGAAGACGTGCTGACCCGGTGCCGGATCGGAAACACCTGGGACACGCGCCCCGACGGCAAGATCGCCGTGGCGACCAACGAGAACGACTTCAAGGAGCTGGTCCGCGAACAGCTGCCCGCCGTCCTGGTTGCCGACCGGTCCGACGCGGCCACCGCCAAGGCGATGGTCGAGGAGTGGGGCATGCTCAAGGTCTCCGACGTCATCACCAAGGAGATCCGGGCCGTCAGGAGCGGGCCGGCGGTCTCCCTGTTCGACGAGTTCACCACCGTGCGCGCCCGGATCGGCAATGCCGGCAACAATCTCAAGATCCAACGCTGCTCCGAGCTCGAGCAGGTCGTGCGCACCGAGAAGGGCGCCGAGCCCACCCCGCTCACCTTCGCGCGCAAGGGCAGCACCCTCCTTGTCCTCGATTCCCTCGATCGCCTGCAGGTTCTGACCGCCGCCGACACCGAGTTCAAGTGGGGCTTCGGCACGGCCGGATGCCGGCAGGCGCTCGAGCTCCAGGACCGGCAGGAGCAGGACCAGCAGCTCCAGGCGCGTCTGCGGGCCGTACGGGAGGCCGAGAGCGTCATCGACAAGATCGCGCTGCTCATCGGCGCCGATGCGCTCACCCGAGGCCTGCCGCCGGGCCTGCTGGAGAGCGAGATCGAGGAGCACGGCGAAGAGCCGGAGGCCCGCCGGATCGCGGAGATGGCCTTCAACTCGCACGGCGAGTCGATCCTCGCGGAACACGTTCGCGACCTGGCCCTGGAGTTCCCGTCCAGGGCCCCGAGTTCCTTCAACGGGAGCGACAAGGCCCGTCGGTTCGTCACCGACCTCGGGTTCCCCGACTCCTTCGCAGGTGCCCGGGCCCCGTCGCTCGACCCCCGGCTGGAAGTCGACGGGCCGTCGGAGTTCCCGTCGCTGCACGCGTACCAGGAGCAGCTCGCCCAGGCGCTGTTCCGCCTGCTGGAGAGTCCCACGCCGCAGCGCGGCATGCTGAGCCTGCCGACCGGCGCCGGCAAGACCCGGGTGACGGCCGAAGGCGTGATCCGTTGGATCCGGGACGTCGAGTCCCGACCGGGGCCCGTGCTCTGGATCGCCCAGACCGAGGAACTGTGCGAGCAGGCGGTCCAGAGCTGGCGGTTCGTCTGGTCGAAGGTCGGCCCTGAGCGCCCGTTGGTGATCAGCCGGTTGTGGTCCTCCAACTCGGCCACTCCGGTCGACGGCCGCATCCACCTGGTCGTGGCCACCGACGCCAAGCTCGCCGAGTGCCTGGACACCGATGACTACGCCTGGCTGCGCGAGGACGCGTCGCTCGTCGTGGTGGACGAGGCCCACACCGCCGTCTCACCCCGTTACACCCGGCTGCTGGAGCTGCTCGAACTCACCCAGCACCGCACCGGCAGGCATCTGGTCGGACTCACCGCCACGCCCTACCGGAACAACGAGGAGCTGACCCGGCGCCTGGTGCAGCGGTTCGGCGAGCGGCTCGACACCGGGGTGTTCGACGGTGATCTGGCCGATGCGATCAAGCAGCTGCAGCACATCGGGGTCCTGGCCGAGGTGCGCCACCGGGAACTGGCCGGTGGGACCATCTCCCTCAACCCCGACGAGCTGAAGCGGTCCGCGACGTTCGCGACCCTGCCGAAGGGGGCCGAACAACGGTTGGCCGACGACCACGAGCGCAATCAGCGCATCATCGACGAGATCGCCGACATGCCCTCGGACTGGCCGATCCTGGTGTTCGCCACCTCCGTGGCCCACGCCAAGTTCCTCGCGGCAAAGCTCGTGGACCGGGGGATCACTGCCACCGCCATCGACTCGACGACCTCGGTCGCGGACCGACGCCAACGGATCGATGCCTTCCGCAAGGGGCGGATCCAGGTGATCACCAACTACGGTGTGCTCACCCAGGGCTTCGACGCGCCCGCCACCCGTGCCGTGGTCGTGGCCCGTCCGACCTACAGCCAGCACATCTACCAGCAGATGATCGGACGTGGCCTGCGCGGCCCCAGGAACGGTGGCAAGGAGACCTGCCTGATCCTCAACGTGCGGGACAACGTCACCAATTTCGGCGAGCGACTCGCCTTCACCGACTTCGAGTACCTCTGGGGAGCGGAGAAGTGACGTCGCCGATCCTCGAGGACCACGTGCTCACCACCGAGCAGCAGGCCGTCGTCGACCAACCCTGGGACGCACGCGTGCTGGTGACCGCCGGGGCAGGAGCCGGAAAGACCCATACGCTCGTCCGGCGCCTGGACGCCCTCGTGGAGCGCGAGGAGCTGGAGACCTCGGAGATCCTGGTCCTCAGCTTCTCCCGAGCCGCAGTCCGCGAACTCACCGAGCGGGTCGGACGACGCGCCTCGGCCGCGCAGCGGGTACGGGCCCAGACCTTCGACGCCTGGGCCGCGGGTCTGTTGAACCGCGCGTACCCGGAGACCGACTGGAGCGCCTTGCCGTTCGACCGACGGATCGAGGCAGCCACCGAGGCCATCGACCGCGGCGCCGTCGAGGTCGGCGAGCACGGCGTACCCGCCCACGTCGTCGTCGACGAGGTCCAGGATCTCGTCGGCGCCCGCCGGGAGATGGTGGAGGCATTGCTCGACCGTTTCCAGGAGAACTGCGGCTTCACCGTGGTCGGCGACTCGGCCCAGTCCGTGTACGGCTTCCAGGTCTCCGACCCGGACCGACGCGCCGAGGAGACGGACCGCTTCCGGGACTGGCTCCGGGCGAGCTTCGGCGAGGACCTGGTCGAACTGTTCCTGGGGGAGAACTTCCGCGCGCGCACCGAGGACGTCAGGTCGGCCCTGCGGTTCGGTCCGCAGCTGCAGCGCCTGCCGCGCGATCCCGCGGCGGCGGCCGCCGAGGCCGAACGGATCCACGGCGATCTGCGGGCCCTGCTGCTCACAGCACCGAACTTCGGGAGCCTCGACTCCGAGTTCGTCCGGGCCGCGCTCCACGACTACCCCGGCACCACGGCGATCCTGTGCCGTGACAACGGCCAGGCCCTGACGGTTTCCGGCCGCCTGGCGGACGCCGGGGTGCCCCACGCCGTCCAGCGGTCGGCCCAGGAACGCTCCGCGCCCGCGTGGATCGCCGGTCTGCTCGCCTCGACCAACGCCTCGACGCTTCAGCAGGACCGGTTCACGGAGCTGCTCGCCGGCCTCCGACTCCCACTCGGATCGAGCCCCGACGCGCTGTGGCGGTCCGTGCGCAAGGTCGCCAGAGGCACCCGCGGCATACTCGACCTGACGGCACTCCACCGTGCTCTCGCCGAACGACGGCTCCCGGACGAGCTCACGGCCCCGCTGCCGTCGTCACTGGTCGTCTCGAGCGTCCACCGCGCGAAGGGCCTCGAGTTCGACCGGGTGCTGATCGTCGAACCGCGGGTACTGAAGGAACCACGACGCGTCGCCAAGAAGAAGTACGACTACGATCCGGCGGCAGAGGCCCGCCTCCTCTACGTCGCGATGACCCGCGCCCGGGACGACCTGTACGTGCTGGACGCCCCGAGTACGTGGCAGATCCGCAAGGACGGCCGGCTCGACCGCTGGTACCTGGGCGGCCGGAGCTCCTGGGCACGCAACGGCATCGAGGTCCTCGGTGACGACGTGTCCCACGAGCTTCCGCCGGGGGCGGAGGATCTGCGGGAGGATCCGGTCGGGCTGTCCGAGCACCTCCGGACCGGGGTCGCTCCAGGAGCCCGGGCGGAGCTGGTGCTGCTGCACGGCATCCCGGTCGCCCCGGACCAGTCGCCGCCGTACGCCGTCACCGTGGACGGGCGACACGTCGCCGTCGTCTCGCAGCGGTTCCGCACGGACCTGTGTCGGATGCTCCGCCGCAATGCGCACTCCGAGGTCGAGAACTGGCCGCCGCTGATCACCGGGCTACGGGTCGACTGCGTGGAGAGCGTGGCCGGCGACGCCGCCGCGGCCGAGCGCGCCGGTCTCGACAACCGAGGAGTCTGGTTGGCCCCCCGGCTCTGCGGTCTCGGTCGCTTCCAGTGGTACGACGGGCAGGCCCCGACGAACGCCGACACCGAGGAGGGGTCCGCATGAACGACTCGCCGTACAAAGCCCACTACGAGATGTGCGACTCGCTGCTCGAGGCGCTCCGCACCGACCTGCTGGGCCCCGTGGGGGGCGAGGAGGAGGTTCTCACGGACGATGCGCCGATCACCGTGTATCCGATCGGCGTGCTCTTCCCCCGAACCCGGTCGGACGAGGTCCGTACGGAGGCCCCGGAGCTGGAAGCGGAACGCGACGGACTGGACAGTGTTCCGCTCACGGCCCGACGTGACGCCGAGGAAGCCTCCATGGACCTCGGCGTGTCGCTGGCCAACATGCGCATGCCCTCGTCGATCGGCCTCACCTTCGCCGTCGACCCCGCCGCCGCGCCCCGGATCCGCTTCACCGTCCGGGCGGGCATCTACGTCCCGCAGGACGAGGAGGGCAGGCCCGTGCCGGCCAAACGCTCCGAGGCGCGGACGACGAAGACCCAGCAGGAGAACTGGCGACGCGTACCCCTGCGCCCCGAGGCGGTGGAGGTCGACATCACCTCCCCGGGGAACCGGCCTCCGACGGTCCTGCACACCGGTCTCGAACTCCGGGTCCTGGTCCGTCCGGCCTCGGGGCCCGAGGGCACCGTGACGGTGACCGCGACCGTGGTGAACAGTCTGGAGATCGGCCAGTACGACCTTCGTGACGCCCACTGCTTCTACCAGCCGGTGCTGGAGGTCACCGGGGTGCCGGAAGGCTCCACCCCGTTCGTCGAGCGACCGGCCGCACTGGCAGCAGTCGATTCCGAACAGGCGCTCAGCCGTCTTCTCCATCGTCACGCGCCGAGTTTCGCCACGGGCCACGGGTGCGCCGCGCAGTGGGACTGGTCCCCCTCGCCGATCGGAGAACCTGCCACGGAGCGAGCGGTCGTCGGAGCGGTGCGCACCGAGTTCGTCCCCGCCCACGAGGTCCTGCTGACGGAGTCGAATCCGCTGATCGACACCGAGGCCCTCACCATGCACGGCCTCGGAACCGCCGATGCCGAGGACATCGTCGCGTCACTCCACCGACTGCTCGCCGGGTACGAGGAGTGGGTGGACGCCCAGGAGGCGCAGGCGCGGTCCGTGGCGCTCGACGGGCACCGCGGGACCGCCGGCGAGCAGATCGACCGCTGCCGACACGCACTTCGCCGTATGCGCGTCGGCGTCGACCTGCTGGCCGACCCGGCGCGCCCCGAGGTCCTCCGGGCCTTCCGGTTGGCGAACCGCGCCATGGCCGAGCAACGGGCGCAGACCGACTGGGTCAAGAACGGTCGGCAGGAGGCGGAGGTACCCGACGTCCGCGCCGGCCGGTGGCGACCGTTCCAGATCTCCTTCGTCCTGCTGAGCCTGGCGGGCATCGTCGACTCCGAGCACGAGGACCGCGGTGTCGCCGATCTGCTGTGGTTCCCCACCGGTGGTGGCAAGACCGAGGCCTACTTGGGCCTGATCGCCTTCACCACCTTCCTCCGTCGGCTCCGTGACGGCGAGGACGGCGCAGGTGTCACGGTGCTGATGCGGTACACCTTGCGGCTGCTGACCCTGCAGCAGTTCGAGCGGGCGGCTGCTCTGATCTGCGCCATGGAGAGACTGCGGGCGGCGGATCAGGAGTTGCTGGGGCGCGAGGAGATCTCCATCGGCATGTGGGTCGGGCGTTCCGCGACGCCCAACACACTGGCGGTCGCCTCCGAGAAGCTCGCGGAGCTCGTGGCCAACCCGCTCCGCTCGGTGCAGACCGAGAACCCGGTGCAGCTACGGAATTGCCCCTGGTGCGGCGAGCCGCTGTCGGCAGCCGACTACGCGGTCGACGAGGTGGAGGAGCGCATGAGCATCCTCTGCCCGTCGACGGCCTGCGACTTCCGTTCCGGCCTCCCCGTACACCTGGTGGACCAGGCCGTGTACCGGGCCCGGCCGACCCTGGTGATCGCCACCGTCGACAAGTTCGCCTCCATGCCCTGGCGGGAAAGGTCCGCGGCGCTCTTCAACCGGGACCGCCCGGACCGTACTCGGCCCCCCGAACTCATCGTCCAGGACGAGCTGCACCTGATCTCCGGTCCGCTCGGCACCCTGACCGGCCTGTACGAGACCGCGGTGGACACCTTGGCGGCCCGGCCGAAGATCATCGCCTCGACCGCCACCATCCGCCGAGCGGACGAGCAGGGAGCGCGCCTCTTCGCACGCCGGGTGGAACAGTTCCCGCCGGCCGGTCTGGATGCCCGCGACTCATGGTTCGCGGTCGAGACACCCCCTGACGGGAAGGCCGCCCGCCGCTACGTCGGTCTACTGACCTCCAGCACGAGTCAGTCCACGCTGTTGATCCGCGTCTGTGCCGCGCTGTTGCACCGTGCCGCGGTGCACGACGCTCCCCCGACAGTGAAGGACGCCTACTGGACCCTGGTCGGCTACTTCAACAGCCTCCGACTGCTGTCCGCCGCAGAACTGCAGATCCTCGACGATGTGCAGGACCGTCTGGAGTACGTCGCCGCACGCGACGGCTCGAAGCCCCGCGCCGTGAACGGTCTCACCGAACTCAGCAGCCGGGCGAACGCGAGCGACATCTCCAGGAGGCTGAAGGAGCTCGAACGGGGACTGGACGAGAAGGGACAGGAGCCGCCTGAGAAGGACGTGCTGGATGTTCTGCTTGCCACCAACATGATCTCGGTGGGGGTGGATGTACCCCGGCTCGGCCTGATGGCCGTGATGGGCCAGCCACAGACCACCGCCGAGTACATCCAGGCCACCAGCCGGGTCGGCCGCCGCGATCCCGGCTTCGTCGCCGTCATGCTCAACTCGGCCCGCTCCCGGGACCGCTCGCACTACGAGGACTTCCACCACTTCCACTCGGCGCTGTACAGGGAGGTGGAGTCCAGCAGTGTCACGCCGTTCTCCTCCCGGGCGCGTGACCGCGGGCTGCACGCGGTCGTCGTGGCGCTGACCCGCCTGATGCTCCCCGAGGCCGCCGCCAACGACCGGGCGGCCCGCATCGAGGACTTCCTCTCCGACCTGCAACGGCTCGTGCGCCCCGCCGTACTCGAACGGGTGGCGCGGGTCGAGCCGCACGAGCTGGAGGCCACGACCCTCGCCGTCGACCGGTTCGTCGAATGGTGGCGGGACGCAGCCCATCTCGAATCGGGCCTCGTCTACGAGGCACCTCGCGGTACGCGCACCCCGGCCCTACTGAGCAGCTACGACGACGAGAGCCCGCACGCCACCGGCTGGCCCACGCTGTGGAGCCTGCGCGACGTAGACGCGTCGTCCCCCTTCTTCGAGGAGCGCTGAAGCGATGAGCCCCCAACCGCCCCGCACCCGTCGTCGTGGTCCCCTGGCCGCTCCCGTGCGTGCCGCCCGCCGCCTGGGCGAGATCCGCCGGACCCAACTCGTCACCACGTACGGTGTCGGCGCCATGATCGCAGTCGAGAACGAGTCCTTCATGGTCCGGGGCACCGACTCGTGGGACACCTCGGAGGCGGTCACGGTCTGGGAACCCCGCCTCGCGCAGCAGTTGGGCGTGAGCGGGTTCCGGCTGCCGCCGGCCCCCGACCCGTCCCGGGCCCGGGACGGCGTGCGTGCCACCCGGTTCCCCCTCGTGTACTCCTGTCCGCAATGCGGTTCACTGGCACCCTTCCAGAGGTTCAACTCCCCCGCCGGGAAGGCCGAGTGCTCGCTCTGCGCGGAGGACCTCGTACCGTCCCGATTCGTCGTGGCCTGCGAGAACGGCCACTTGGACGACTTCCCCTACTGGCACTGGGTCCACCGCGGCACCGGGCGACCGAGTGGAGGTTCCTGCGGCGGGAGTCTTTCCCTTCGCACGGAGGGTTCCACCGCCTCGCTCCGCGGCGTGATCGTGAGCTGCAGCTGTGGTGTCGACCCCGTGTCCATGGAGGGTGCCTTCCGGCGGAAGGCCCTCAAGGAACTCGGACTCGGCTGCACCGGGCGGCTTCCCTGGCTGAAGGACGAACCCCACGACTCGTGCGGTCTCCGGCCGCGCACCCTCCAGCGCGGTTCGTCGTCCGTCTGGTTCCCCGTGGTGCACTCCGCGCTGTCGATCCCGCCGTGGAGCGAGGGACTGGCCAAGCTCGTGTCCGCTTACTACGACAAGCTCAAGGACGCCTCACGGGAGAGTGTCCGCGGCTTCCTGGAGGTCGAAGGGGTGCTCCGAAAGCATCCCGAGTACTCCGCCGAGGAGGTCGTCGATCTGCTCGACCAGTGGCGACAGGCCGGAGCGGTCGTCGAGGGGACCTCAGGAGGACGATCCCAGAGCCTGCGGGAGAGGATCTACCGTGACGAGTACGACACGCTCCGTCGTGAGTACCCGGAGCGGGAGGATGCGGAGCACCAGGACTTCGTCTGCGAGCGTCCGCTCTCCTCCGTACTTCCGCTCACCCGCTCGCACGGCATCGAACAGGTCATGCTGCTGCACCGGCTGCGCGAGGTGCGGGCTCTCGAGTCGTTCACCCGGGTGGACGAGCCCAGCACGGCCGACGCCCCGTCGCGGCGGGCCCGGATCTCGCGCACACCGCAGAACTGGCTCCCGGCCATGGAAGTCTCCGGCGAAGGCGTGTTCGTCCGGCTCGACGAGGAACGACTCCGGGCATGGGAGCGGAGCCCCGGGCCGGCCTTCCGTGCCCGAAGGGTCCGGGAGAACCATCAGCGCCTCCTGGCGGAGCGTGCCGGAAGCAGCGCCGCCGCGCCCCGCTCACCCGCGACTGCCCGATATTTGCTGCTCCACTCGTTGGCTCACGTACTGATCAACGAGTGGAGCCTGGACGGCGGCTACCCGGCGGCCGCGCTGCGCGAGCGACTCTATGTCGACAAAGACATGGCGGGCATCCTGATCTACACGGCCACCAGCGACTCGGCAGGGAGCCTCGGCGGCATCGTGGCCCAGGGGGAACCCGACCGGCTCGCCGCCGGACTGAGTTCGGCCCTGCAGCGGGCCGGCTGGTGCTCGAACGACCCGCTCTGCATGGAGGCCGAGCCGAGCGGCGCGGACGGGCTGAATCTGGCCGCCTGCCACGCCTGCCTCCTACTCCCGGAGACCAGCTGCGAGAACAACAACATCCTGCTCGACCGAGCGGCCCTGGTAGGCACACCCGACGGACACACGGCCGGGTTCTTCGGGGCGAGGGACCTGTGAGCCCGCTGCGGAGTACCGGTCGGACGAGGTCCCGCCGGCAGGTCCGCATTGTTGACCCACAAGGGTGATCCTCGTGGCGCCGACCACCGCGGCCGCGCCCCCTGCTGTCGGCGGGCGCGGCCGCGGTCGGTGTCCCGGGGGTCAGCCGCGGCGGGCGCGGCGGATGGCGGAGGTGACGACCGGGGGGAGGAGGTCGCCGACGGCGCGCTTGGCCACGTTGGTGGGGCGGCGGCGTTCGGCGGCGCGGGCGCGGCGGGCGGCGAGGTCGCGGTCGACCTCCTCGCGCTCGCGCTCGGCGGTGCGGAACGCCTCCTCGGCCGCGCGGCGCTCCGCCTCGACGGCCAGCCGGGCGTGGTGGCGGGAGACCCGGAACGGCTCGGCGCCCGCGTCGCTGCCGCCGATCCGGACCATCCGGTGCCCGCCGAGCGTCTCGTTGGTGAGGTCGCAGTGCGGCAGGGTGCCCCGGCGGGCCAGCAGGTCGAGCTGGGCGGGCTCCGGGTCGCCCCAGGTGCCGTAGAACTTGGAATCGGTCAGCACGACGGGCCGCAGTCCGTGGTTGAACACGGCCTCCCAGGTGGCGGCGGCGACGCCCGGGGTGTGCGCGGAGCGGTAGTCGTCCAGGACCACGACGCCGTCGGTGGCGAGCGCCGTCCGGGCGACCTGGAGGTCCCCGGCGACGTGCTCGTAGAGGTGCGAGGCGTCGATGTGGATGAAGCGGAACGCTCCGGGTGCGAGTCGGCCGCCGGCCAGCGTGGAGGTGGGGGCCTGGACGATCTCCGGCAGTTGCTCGTGGAAGGCGAGGTAGTTGGCCTCGAAGGCGGTGCGGGTCAGGGTCTTCCGGTACGACATGGTCATCTCGGCGGCGTTCTCGTCGTCCGGGGCGTCCGAGTCGAAGAGGTCGCAGACCGTGAAGGTCTCCCCCGGTTGGAGGTGCGCGCCGATGACGATCGCGCTGCGGCCCAGGTACGCGCCCATCTCCAGGAGGTCACCGGAGAGGCCCGCCTTCTCCTGCCGGCCCAGGAACCAGTCGAAGAGGTGCCGGTCGTGGTCCCAGAACCACCCGGGCACGTCCTCGAGCACCGCGGGTTCAGCAGGTCGCTGCTGCTCGGCACTGAGTGCGGCGTCGGTCACGAGGCGGCTCCTAACACGGTACGAACGACCATTGGGCACGATCTCCGGACTCGGGGGCTCGGCTCCGCGGCCCTGTGTCGGCCCTGGGCGGTCCCGCCCGGACCGGGTGGGCGGGCCGGGCACACGGGAACGACCCGGCGTGGCACCAACGGTAGTCCGGGGCGCCCGAGTTCGCTGCAATCTACTCGCCACCGAGCGGAGTTGCGCGATCTCGGACGGAAAGAATTTCGGACCCCGGCACTTTGTGCGCGGACTTGACCGCGGCCCCGCACGCGGATCGGGACCGGTTCGTCCATACTGCCGTCCGACCACCCGATTTGTCATCATCACACCGTCGCGGCGGGGCACTCCGCCGGGCCTTGCGTCACCCGTTCGGGGGCCGTTGACTTTGCCGTGCGGCCGGACGGAGCAGCGGCCGCCGGGGGACGTCGGACGCGGGCGGACGAGAGGGCGGGACATGAAGAGCGAGTACGGCGCGTACGGCGAGTACGGCGCGTACGCCGACCACACCGACCAGTACGTCGACGGCGGCTGGCGGCCCTCCCTGGAAGCCGGGTCGATCCCGGTGCTCGACCCGGCGACCGAGCGGCTGCTCGCCACCGTCCCGGCCGGCGGTGCCGTCGACGTCGACGCCGCCGTCGCGGCGGCCCGCCGGGCGGCCCGCGCCTGGGGTGCCACCACGGCCGCCGAGCGGCTGGTGCCGCTGACCCGGCTGCGGGACGGTCTGGCCGCGCACCGGACGGAGATCGCCGCGACCCTGGTGGCCGAGCTGGGCGCGCCGATCGCCTTCGCCACCGCCGTGCACGCCGCGCTGCCGCTGGCGGTCACCGAGTCCTACCTGGCGCTGCTCGACGGGTACTCCTTCGAGGAGCGGGTCGGCAACTCGGTGGTGCACGCGGAGCCCGCCGGGGTGGTCGCCGCGATCACCCCGTGGAACTACCCGCTCCACCAGATCGTCGCCAAGGTGGTGCCCGCGCTGGCGGCCGGGTGCCCGGTGGTGCTGAAGCCGGCCGAGGACACGCCGCTGGTGGCCCGGCTGTTCGCCCGGCTGGTCGAGGCCGCGGGCTTCCCCGCCGGGGTGTTCAACCTGGTGACCGGGACCGGACCGGTGGCCGGCGCGGCGCTGGTCGGCCACCCGGGCGTGGACGTGGTGTCGTTCACCGGCTCGACGGCGGTCGGCCGCACGGTCGCCGAGACGGCCGGGCGCGGCATCAAGCGGGTGACCCTGGAGCTGGGCGGCAAGTCCGCCAACGTGGTCCTGCCGGGCGCCGACCTGGCGCGCGCGGTGAACGTCAACGTCGCCAACGTGTTCGCCAACTCCGGCCAGACCTGCAGCGCCTGGACCAGGCTGCTGGTCCACCGGGACCAGTACGAGGAGGCCGTGGCGCTCGCCGCGAAGGCCGCCGGCAAGTACCTGCCGGGCGACCCGGCGGACCCGCGGACCCGGATCGGCCCGGTGGTCAGCGCCCGCCAGCGCGAGCGGGTGCGCGGCCACATCACCGGCGCGCTCGCGGAGGGTGCCCGGCTGGTGGTCGGCGGCACCGGGGCCCCGGACGGTCTCGACACCGGTTACTACGTCCGCCCGACGGTGCTCGCCGACGTCACCGCCGGGATGGCGGTGGCCCGGGAGGAGGTGTTCGGACCGGTGCTGACCGTGCTGGCCTACCAGGACGAGGACCACGCCGCCGAGTTGGCCAACGCCACCGAGTACGGGCTGGCCGGCGGGGTGTGGGCGGCGGACACCGCGACCGCCGCCCGGTTCGCCCGCCGGCTGGACGCCGGTCAGGTCGACCTCAACGGCGGCCGGTTCAACCCTCGGGCGCCGTTCGGGGGTTACAAGAACTCGGGTCTCGGCCGCGAACTGGGCCGGCACGGCCTGGAGGAGTTCCTGCAGTACAAGTCCCTGCAGTACTGACCGGGTCCGCGGCGGACCGGCCGGTCCGCCGGGGCGCGGCCGGACCGGCCGGGGCGGCGGCCCCGGCCGGACGGGGCGGGTCAGGACAGGTCGACGCCCGGGTAGAGGGGGAAGCCGGCGAGCAGGTCGGCGGCGCGCTTGGCGACGCCCTCGGCGACCGTCGGGTCCAGGGTGTACTGGGCCTTGGACGGCGCACCGGAGGCGGTGGCGGCCGGGGTGGTGGCGCGCAGCACGGTGTCGATCAGGCCGGCGATCTCGTCCATCTCGGCGGTGCCCAGACCGCGGGTGGTGAGCGCCGGGGTGCCGATCCGCACGCCGGAGGTGTACCAGGCGCCGTTCGGGTCCTGCGGGACGGAGTTGCGGTTGGTGACGATGCCGGAGTCCAGCAGCGCCGCCTCGGCCTGACGGCCGGTCAGGCCGTGGCCGGAGACGTCGGCGAGCACCAGGTGGTTGTCGGTGCCACCGGTGACCAGGGCGTTGCCGCGGCGCAGCAGGCCCTCGGCGAGCGCCCGGGCGTTGTCGACGACCCGCTGGGCGTAGTCCCGGAACTCGGGACGGCGGGCCTCGGCGAAGGCGACGGCCTTGGCGGCCATGACGTGCGGGAGCGGACCGCCGAGCACCAGCGGGCAGCCCCGGTCGACGTGCTCGGCGAGTTCCGAGGCGCAGAGCACCATGCCTCCGCGCGGGCCGCGCAGCGACTTGTGGGTGGTGGTGGTGACGATGTGGGCGTGCGGCACCGGGTCGTGGTCGCCGGTCAGCACCTTGCCCGCGACCAGGCCGGCGAAGTGGGCCATGTCGACCATCAGGGTGGCGCCGACCTCGTCGGCGATCTCGCGCATCCGGCGGAAGTCGACCAGGCGGGGGTAGGCGGAGTAGCCGGCCACCAGGATCAGCGGGCGGAACTCGCGGGCGGTGGCGCGCAGCGCGTCGTAGTCGATGAGGCCGGTGGCCGGGTCGGTGCCGTAGCTGCGCTGGTCGAACATCTTGCCGGAGATGTTGGGGCGGAAGCCGTGGGTGAGGTGGCCGCCGGTGTCCAGGGACATGCCGAGCATCCGCTGGTTGCCGAGCTCGCGGCGCAGTTCGGCCCAGTCCTGCTCGGTGAGGTCGTTGACGTTGCGGACCTTGGCGCGTTCCAGGGCGGGGCTCTCGACCCGCTGGGAGAGCACGGCCCAGAAGGCGGTCAGGTTGGCGTCGATGCCGGAGTGCGGTTGGACGTAGGCGTGGTCGGCGCCGAAGAGGGCGCGGGCGTGCTCGGCGGCGACGGTCTCGACGGTGTCGACGTTGCGGCAGCCGGCGTAGAAGCGGCGGCCGGCGGTGCCCTCGGCGTACTTGTCGCTGAGCCAGTTGCCCATGGTGAGCAGGACGGCCGGGGAGGCGTAGTTCTCGCTGGCGATGAGCTTGAGCGAGGCGCGCTGGTCGTCGATCTCCCGGCCGATGGCGGCGGCGATCCGCGGTTCGACCTCGCGGACCACGTCGAGGGCGGAGCGGAAGGCGGTGTTGGCGGCGGGGGTGGCGGCCGTGTGCGGCTGCGGGGCCATGGCGGTCTCCTGGAGGGGAGGTCGGGGGGCCCAGGCGCTCGGCAACTGCGTCGTGATTCGGCACGGGGCCGCTTCCCGATGGTCGATTCCATCCGTGCGCGCCAGTCGCGGCCCGCCGGAATCGTACCAATGCCGGACGGCCTGTGGCGGAGATCTCAAAATGCGGGACGGCGGCGGACATGACATCCCTTTTGCCCGCTTCTGTCGGCTTCGGTGCTACGGCAGTATTGCGGCGGAATGAAGCCGTCACAATTCCCGAAACAAAGCACCGGAACCATCTCCCCGATGCCCTCGGAATGATTTGCGAAGACTCCTCGGTGTCCGATCTGATGGCGCTCGGCGGCCCTCCCGGGAAACCCCCGGCCGGCCGCCGGGAAATGCACGTCGACGCACCCCCACCCACGGGGCGGCGCGGAATTCGGGGAGTACGCCTCTCATGGCAGTGGTCGAACAAGTCGCAGCACCGGACGCGCCGCCGCCGGTGCGGCCCGCCCCGCGGAGCCCGCTGCGCCGCGTCTGCCGCGACCGCACCGGGGCCGTCGCCCTGGGCGTGGTGGCGCTCTTCCTGCTGCTCGCCGTCGCGGCCCCGCTGATCGCCGCCCTGTACGGCAAGAACCCGACCGAGCACTACGGCCAGAACGTGCCCGGCCTGCTCAGCGACGGCGGTCTGCCGATGGCGCCGAACGGCGGCGTCTCCGGGGAGTTCTGGTTCGGCCTGGAGCCCGGACTGGGTCGCGACGTGTTCACCCAGCTGCTGTACGGCATCCGCACCTCGCTGCTGATCGCCTTCGCCTCGGCCGCGGTGACCACCACCCTCGGGGTGCTGGCCGGGGTCGCGGTGGGTTACCTCGGCGGGATCACCGACCGGGTCTTCGGCTTCCTCTCCAACGTGCTGCTGGCGTTCCCGACGCTGCTCCTGCTGCTCGCGCTCAGCCCGGTGATCCAGTCCCGGCTGGTGGACCCGGGCACCGCGGAACCGGAGTGGATGCAGTTCCTGGTGCTCGTCCTGGTCTTCTCCGCGTTCGGCTGGATTCCGCTCGCGCTTTCCCTGCGCGCCACCGTGCGCTCGCTCCGGGAAAGGGATTTCGTGCAGTCCGCCCGGGCGTTGGGCGCGAGCGGGTTCCACATCGTCGTCCGGGAACTCCTGCCGAATGTCCGGGGGCAGCTGCTGGTGCACGCCACCATGGCGGTGCCGACATTCGTCGCCTCCGAGGCGGTGCTGTCCTTCCTCGGCGTGGGCATCAACGAGCCGGTCCCGGACTGGGGCCGGATGATCTCCCGCGGCTCCGAGGTGTTCCGGGCCGACCCGACGTACATGTTCTTCCCCGGCGTCGCGCTGCTGCTCTTCGTGCTCGCCTTCAACCTGCTCGGCGACGCCGTCCGGGACGCCCTGGACCCGCGCGCCGCGCGCTGAGGCCGCCCCTCCCGCGGTCCGCCGACCGCACCGTTCCCCGGTCCGACCGACCGCCGCGTTCCCCGGTCCACCCGACCGTCCTTCCGCAGTTCACCCGACCGCCCCGGAGACCCCGGGGCAAGGAGAGATTCGCCATGCGCTGGATCAGACCGTCCCTCGCCGTCCTCGCGACCGCCCTGCTGGCGACCTCCTGCTCGGCCGGCGCGGGCTCCACCTCCCCGGCCGGTCCCGGCGCGGCGGCCGAGGACGCCTCGCCGCTGACCGCCGCGCTCGGCACCGAGCAGGAGAGCGCCGGTCCGGCCCCCGCCGTCCCCGGCGCCCGGCGGGGCGGCACGGTGAACGTCTACAACGCCACCGACTTCCGGCACCTCGACCCGCAGAAGGTGTACGCGGGCGCCGCCTACAACACCTCGCTGCTCTGGGGCCGTCAGCTGACGCAGTACCAGGTGGTGGACGGCAAGGCCAAGCTGGTCGGCGACCTCGCCACCGACACCGGCACCTCCGCCGACGACGGCCGCACCTGGACGTACCGGCTGAAGGAGGGCGTGGCCTGGGAGGACGGCCAGCCGATCACCTCCCAGCAGGTCAAGTACGGCATCGAGCGCTCCTTCGGCAAGGGCTACGAGGTCGGCCCGCCGTACTGGCCGCAGTGGCTCACCGGCGAGGCCAGCTACGACGACGCCCGCAAGAAGTACGGCGGCCCGCAGGACGGCGACCTCGCCGCGATCGAGACGCCGGACGACCGCACCCTGGTGTTCCACTTCCCGCAGCCGCAGGCCGACGTGCCGTACATGGCCGCGCAGTCCTCCTCCTCGCCGGTGCGCAAGGACAAGGACACCGGCACCGACTACGACCGGCAGCCGTTCGCCACCGGTCCCTACCGGATCGTCGAGCACGTCCAGAACACCCGGCTGGTGCTGGAGCGCAACCCGCACTGGAAGGCGGAGACCGACCCCGTCCGGCAGCAGTACCCGGAGCGGTTCGTCTTCACCTTCGGCAAGGAGGCGCTCAACATCAACCAGGAGATCCTCTCCGGGCGCGACGGCGGCGCGGACGCCACCACGGTGGCCACCCAGCTCTCCCCCGAGCTCTACCAGACCGTGGACACCGACCCGAAGGCCAAGGACCTGGTCGTCTCCGGGCGGCAGGGCGCCTTCGTCACCTACCTCATGATCAACAACGAGCGGGTGGCCGACCCCGAGGTCCGCAAGGCCCTCAACCTCGCCTACCCGCGCCAGCAGGCCCGCCAGGTCCTCGGCGGCAGCCGGGCCGGCGACCTCGCCAGCACGCTCAGCTCGCCCGCCCTGGTCGGCTGGGAGAAGTACGACCTGAACCCGGCCAGGCCGGAGGGCGACCCGGACGCCGCCAGGGCCGCGCTCGCCCTCGCCAAGCAGCCGCCCGCCCCGCTGACCTACGCCTACGCCAACACCCCCAACGGTCAGCGCGTCGCCCAGGTGCTCGTCGACGGCTTCGCCAAGGCCGGCATCACCCTGGTGCCCAAGCCGATCGACCCCAAGGCCCTGCTGGACGAGGCGCACCGCGCCGACTCCCCCTACGACCTGTGGGAGGAGACCAGCTCGGTCGACTGGCCGACGCCCTCCACCCTGATCCCGTTCTCCTTCGACGGCCGCGCCAACAGCGACCTCAACTCCGCCCGCTACCGCAACGGCGAGGTGGACAAGGAGATCGACCGGATCAACCGGATCGGTGAGCCGCGGGCCAAGGCCAAGGAGCTGTACACGCTGGAGCGGACCGTCATGAAGGACCTGCCGGTGCTGCCGTTCGCCTACCCGAACGTCAACCAGCTGCGCGGCACCAACGTCGGCGGCGCGTTCATCCACCCGATCTACGGGTCGGTCGGCCTCACCTGGCTCTACCTGAAGTCCTGACCCCGGAAGACCCCCCGGTGGTCCCGCCGTGCGCCCGCAGCGGAGCGCACGGCGGGGCCGCCGCCCCCGACGCCCCCCGAACCCGGACCGGCCACCATGCTCTCCTTCGCCCTGCGGCGGCTCCTCCAGGCGCTCGCCGTCCTGGCCGCGGTCTCCGCCGCCGCCTTCGCCCTCTTCTACGCCGCCCCCGCCGATCCGGCCCGCGCCGCCTGCGGGCCGCGCTGCGACACCGGTCAGGTCGCGGCGGTCCGCGCGAGCATGGGCCTGGACCAGCCGCTGCTCACCCAGTACACCGACTACCTGACCGGGATCGTCGCCGGCCGGGACGTCCAGGACGTCGACGGGTCCACCCTGCACTGCGACGCGCCCTGCCTCGGCTACTCCTACCGGCTGCACCAGCCGGTCACCGAGGCGCTGGTCGACCACCTGCCGGTGACCGTCTCGCTGGCGGCGGGCGCGCTGACCGTCCTGGTGGTGTTCGGGCTCGGCACGGGCTTCGTCGCCGCGCTGCGGCACGGCACCCGGACGGACCGGCTGCTCTCCGGCTTCACCCTGATCGGCGCCAGCGTGCAGATCTACTTCCTCGGCTACGTCGCCCAGTGGGGTTTGGTCTATACCACCGGACTGCTGCCGCTGCCCTCCTACACCCCGCCGGCCACCGACCCGGCCGCCTGGGCGGGCGGCATGCTGCTCCCCTGGATCGTCCTCGGCTTCGTCAACTCCGCCGTGTTCGCCCGGCTCTCGCGCTCCCAGCTCCTGGAGACGATGGACGAGGAGTACGTCCGCACCGCGCGCGGCAAGGGCCTCGGGCGGCTCCGCGCCCACCTCAAGTACACCTCGCGCGGCGCCGCCGGACCGCTGGTGCAGCTGCTCGGCCTGGAGGCGGGCGCGCTGCTCGGCGGCGCGGTGATCACCGAGACGGTGTTCGGGCTGAACGGCGTGGGCCGGTTCGCCACCGAGGCCGTCGAGGGGCAGGACCTGCCGGCCGTGGTCGGCGCCGTCCTGCTCGCGGCCTGCTTCGTCGTGCTGTTCGTCGCCCTGGCCGACCTGGTGACCGCCTGGCTCGATCCGCGCATCCGCCTCGGCTGATCCCCGCCCCGTCCCCGCTTGGAGCCCTCCCCGTGACCCCCTCCCCCGCCTCCGAGTCCGCCTCCGTGCCCGAGTCCGAGTCCGAGTCCGGGCCCGTGCTCAGCGTCCGGGACCTCTCCGTCACCTTCGCCGACCCGCGCGGCGGCGCGCCCGTCACCGCCGTGCACGGCCTCTCCTTCGACCTCGCCCGCGGTGAGGTGCTCGGCCTGGTCGGCGAGTCCGGCTCCGGCAAGTCCGCCACCGGACTCGCCGTGCTCGGCCTGCACGACCCCCGCACCACCACGGTCACCGGCTCGGTCCGGCTGGGCGGGCAGGAGCTGGTGGGCGCCGGGGAGTCCGTGCTGCGGCAGGTGCGCGGCGGCCGGGTGGCCCTGGTCTTCCAGGACGCCCTGACCTCGCTCAGCCCCTTCCACACCGTCGGCGCGCAGCTCGCCGAGATGTACCGGCTGCACCACCCCGGCACGGGTCGCGCCGAGGCCCGGCGGCGGGCCGTCGCGATGCTCGACCGGGTCGGCATCCCGGCTGCCCGGGCGGGCGACCACCCGCACCGCTTCTCCGGCGGCATGCGCCAGCGCGTGATGATCGCGATGGCGCTGATGAACGAGCCCGACGTGCTGATCGCCGACGAGCCCACCACCGCGCTCGACGCCCGCGTCCAGCGCCAGGTGCTCGACCTGCTGGGCGAGTTGCAGCGCGAGCACGGCACCGCGGTGCTGCTGGTCAGCCACGACCTCGGGGTGGTCGCGGGCACCACGGACCGCACCCTGGTGCTGCGCGGCGGCCGGGCGGTGGAGACCGCGCCGACCGCCACCCTGCTGGCCGCGCCCACAGCGCCGTACACCAGGGCCCTGGTGGGCGCCGCGCTCACCCTGGACTCCGTCCCGGGCACGCCGCTGCCGACGGTCGACGACCCCTCGCCCGCGCCCCGCGCGCCCCGGCGGCCCGCACCGCGGGCGACCCCCGGCCGCTGGCTGATCGAGGTCGAGGACCTCGCCGTGCACTTCCCCGGCCGCCGCCGCTTCCCCGGCGCGCGGGCCGAACCGGTCCGTGCGGTCGAGGGCGTCGGCCTGCGCATCGCGCCCGGCGAGACGCTCGGCCTGGTCGGCGAGTCCGGCTCCGGCAAGTCCACCACCTCGCGGGTCCTGGCCGGGCTCCAGGCGGCCACCGCCGGCACCGTCCGCTACGACGGCGTGGACGCCACCCGGCCCGACCGGGCGCTGCGGCGCCGGATCGGCAAGGAGGTCCAGCTGGTCTTCCAGGACCCGTACGCCTCGCTCAACCCGCGCCGCACCGTCGCCCGGACCCTGGACACCCCGCTGCGGCTGCACACCGGGCTCACCGCCGCGCAGCGCCGGCGGCGGTCGGCCGAGCTGCTGGAGCAGGTCGGCCTGTCGGCCGCCCATCTGGACCGCTACCCGCACGAGTTCTCCGGCGGCCAGCGCCAGCGGATCGGCATCGCCCGCGCGCTCGCCCCCGAGCCCCGGCTGATCATCGCCGACGAGCCCGTCTCCGCCCTGGACGTCTCGGTCCAGGCACAGGTCCTCAACCTGCTGATGGAGCTGCGCGAACGACTCGGCGTGGCCTTCCTGTTCGTCTCGCACGACCTCGCGGTGGTCCGGCACTTCTGCGACCGGGTGGCCGTGATGCACCGCGGCCGGCTGGTCGAATCCACCGACCGCGACCGGCTGTTCACCGCACCGCACACCGACTACGCCCGGGGGCTGCTCGCCGCCGCGCACTGAGCGTCGGACCGGGTGGTTCCGGCGGTCGTCGAGGGCCCGCGGGCGGCCCGGCGGAGTTCCGGGCTTCGGCTGCGCGGCGGGGGCCCGAGGGGTTAGCGTGCTGCGAATGACCGTTGTGACCGATCTGTTCTGATCGCGGGAGAGATGTGTCCGAGGAAAAGCTGCTCGCCAGGATCAACCACGGGTTCGACCACCTCGACGCCGACGGCGACGGCCTGCTGACCGAGCACGACCACGTGCTGATGGGCCGGGCGGTGGCCCGTTCGCTGGGGCACGCGGAGGGCTCGACCGCCGAGGAGCGGATCGTCGACGCCTACCTCGCCATCTGGCGCGACCTGCACGTCTCCCACCTGCCCGTCGGCACCACGGCGATCGGCCGCGACCAGTTCGTCGCCTCGACCCGCTCACTCGCCGACGACCCGGTGGCCGCGCGGACCGTGTTCGGCGCCCTCGCCGAGGCCTTCCTCGCGATCGCCGACGTGGACGGCAGCGGCACGGTGGACGCGGGCGAGTTCTTCGTCTTCCAGCGCGGCCACTTCTCCGCGCTCTCCCGCGACGACGCGGACGAGGCGTTCCGCCGCCTGGACCTGGACGGTGACGGCACGCTCTCGGTCGAGGAGTTCGTCGGCGGCATCATCGAGTTCTGGACCAGCCGCGAGCCCGAGGCCCCCGGGCACTGGTGGGCCGGGCGCCCTCCGTACGCGGTCTGATCCGGACCGTCCGGACCGGGCCCCGCCCGCGGCGGCGGTGCGGGAGATCCGCGCAGGTCGCCGGGGGTGTCCGGCCGGAGCCGAGGGACCGGACGGGCGATCGGACGAGGGACGGGGCGGCGACGGGGACGGGGTGGCCCGACGGGTAGCGTGGCGGTACCGGTGCCCGGGTGGGCCGGCCGGTCGTCACCACGGGTCGGCGCACCCCGGCCCCGGCCGACCGCGCGCCGCGCCGGGCGGCGCGCCCCGGCCGCCCGGGGCCGGCCGTCGCGTCCGGCCGGGCGCGACGCGCACAGCCGCAAGGAACCATCCGCATGCCCAGCACGGCCCCCGCCCCCGCCGTCCCCGCCCATGTCAGCCGCCCGGCGCTCGCCCTCGGTCCCCACATCGTGACGGCGGAGCGGATCCGGGAGGACATCCTCGACCGCAACCCCGACTACCCGGCCCGCCAGGCGCAGACCGTCCGGGTGGCCCTCGGCAACCTGCCCGGCACCCGCCGCTGGTTCCGGCCCTACGAGCTGGTGACCTCCCCCGAACGCACCGCCGCCGAACGCAAGACCACGACCTTCGGCGACCTGCTGGCCGCCGCCGAACGCGCCGCCGCCGAGGCGATGGCGACGGCGGGCGTCCGGGCCGAGCAGGTCGACTGCGTGATCGTCTCCAGCGCGACCGGCGACGCCGTGCCCGGGCTGGACGTCCACCTCCAGCAGAACCTCGGTCTGCGCCCCGACGTCAGCCGTCTGCCGATGAGTCAGCTGGCCTGCGCCGGAGGCGCGCACGTGCTGCTCACGGCCCGGCGGTTCCTCGCCTGGAACCCGGCCGCCGTGGTGCTGGTGGTCGCCGCGGAGTCGCTCTCCTCGATGTACCAGAACACCCGCACCTCGGTGGAGGACCAGATCTACAAGGGACTGTGGGGCGACGCGGCGGCGGCCGCCGTGGTCACCGCGGAGCAGCGCACGCCCGGCCTGCGGCTGGAGCACTGCTTCGAGTACACCGTCCCGCACACCACCGACCGCTACCGCAAGCTGACGGACCACCGCGGCGACCACTTCGCCTCCACCCGGGCCTCACTCCGCTCGGTCACCGACCTGGGTCCGGCCCTGCTGGACTGGCTGGACCGGCACGGCGGGCGGGCGCTGGACTTCGGCGTGCTGCACCCGGGCGGCCCGGCGATCCTGGACCGGCTGGGGGCGCTGCTCGGCGTCGACGACGCCTTCCTGCGGCACTCCCGGGGCGTCCTCGCGGAGGAGGGCAACCTGGGCGGCGCCACCGTCTTCTCCGTCCTCGCCCGCACCCACGGCACGCCCCCGCCCGCCGGGGGCCGCGGCCTCGTGCTGGGGATCGGGCCCGGCGTCACCCTGAGCACGCTGCTGACCACCTGGTCGGGGTGAGCCGACTCCGGCGCCACGGCGCCGCGGCGCCTACGGGACGATCCGGGCGGCCAGGGTGTCGACGAGGGCCGGGAGGGTGTCGGCGCCGAGGACGTCGGGCAGGGTGAGGTGCTCGACGAGCAGGCCGGTCATCGCCAGGTAGAGGACGACGACGGTCTCCCGGTCGCCCGGCAGGCCCTCGCCGAGGTGGTAGGCGACATTGGCCTCCAGCTGCTCGCGGACGGCGGCGGTGAGCTGGGCGCGCAGTTCCGGCCGGCGGGTGGCCTCCAGTCGCAGTTCGAGCATGGCGAGGTAGCCGGACCGGTCGGCGTCGATCCGCCGGACCAGGTCGTGCAGCAGGGCGGTGACCAGGGCCCGGTCCCGGGGCGCCCGGAGCAGTCCGCCGAGGACCACCGGATCGGGGGTGAGCCGGTGGTGGATGTGGCGGGCGGTCTGGTCGAGCAGGTCGTCCCGGCTGGCGAAGTAGTTGGACGCCGTGCCGGTCGGGACGCCCGCCCGGACGTCCACGGCGCGGAAGGTGAGTCCGCGCGCGCCCTGGTCGGCGAGGACGTCGATGGCGGCGTCGGTGAGCGCCGTCCGACGGGCGGGGTTCTGGACCATCGCTGAATCTCCCTCAGGAAAAAGCTGGCAACCACTACAGGCGAAGTACTATAGTCGTCGTTGTTCGCCTGGCGGACCCGCAACGACCGACACGTTCCAAGGATGTGGATGCGAAAGCTCACCTACTACGTCGGCGCCTCCCTCGACGGCTTCATCGCCGCTCCGGACGGCGGCTTCGACTTCCTCATGTCCTACCTGGACGGGGAGTTCGTCCCCTACATGTGCGCGGAGTACCCCGAGACCCTGCCCACCCCCGTCCGGGCGGCGATGGGGGTCGACGCGCCCAACAAGCGCTTCGACACCGTGCTCATGGGCCGCGGCACCTACGAGCCGGGCCTGGCCGTGGGCCTGCACAACCCGTACGCCCACCTGCGGCAGATCGTCTTCTCGCACAGCCTGACGGAGAGCCCGGACCCCGCGGTGGAGGTCACCGCGGCGGACCCGCTGGAGCGGATCCGCGAGCTCAAGCAGGAGGACGGCCTCGGCATCTGGCTCTGCGGCGGCGGCGGGCTCGCCGGCCGGCTGCTGCCGGAGATCGACGAACTGGTCGTCAAGCAGTACCCGGTCGTCGCCGGGTCCGGCGTCCCGCTGTTCCGCGCGGACTTCGCCCCGCAGGCGTTCACCTTCACCGGCTCCCGGAGCTTCGACAACGGGGCCAACGTGCTCACCTTCGAGCGGACCGCCGGCTCGACGAGCGCGCCGACGACCGGCTGACGCTCACCACCAGGCACACGCCCGCGACCACGACGGCCCCGCCCAGCAGGGTGGGGCCCGTCAGTGGTTCGGCCAGCACCAGCCAGCCGAGCAGCACGGCCACCACCGGGTTCACGTACGCGTAGGTGGCCACCAGGGTCAGCGGGGCGGCGCGCAGCAGCCAGGCGTACGCGGTGAAGGCGACCAGCGAACCGAACACCACCAGGAAGGCCAGCGCCAGCCAGGAGCGGGTGGACACCTCGCCGAGACGCAGCCCGTGCTGCTCCCCGCGGAGCAGTCCGATCAACAGATCGCCCAGCCCGCCGGCGAGCATCTGGTAGGCGCTCGACGCGAAGACGTTGGCGGGCATCGTGATGCGCTTGGCCGCGAAGGAGCCGAACGCCCAGGTGACGGTACCGCCGATGATCGCGACCACCCCGGCGGGCGCGATGTCGCCGCCGATCGCCGGGGCGGAGAGCACGGCCAGACCGACCAGCCCGAGCAGCACACCGGACAGCTCGGCCCGCTTCGGCCGGTCGCCGCCGGCCGCCGTCAGCAGCACCATCCAGAGCGGCACCGCCGCCACCAGCAGGGCGGCCAGGCCGGAGGGTACGGAGGTCTCGCCGAGCACCACGAGCCCGTTGCCGCCGGTCAGCAGCAGGCCGCCGACCAGCGCCGCGGAACCCAACTGCCGCAGGTCCACCCGGAATCCGGCCCGGCCGTGACGGACGGCGACGAACCCGGCGAGCAGCAGACCGGCGGTCAGGAAGCGCGCGGCGGCGGAGAGGAACGACGGCATCGTCTCCACCGCGATCCGGATCGCCAGATAGGTCGAGCCCCACACCACGTAGACCACCGCGAGCGCCACCCACACTCCGGCGCCGAGCCGCCCAACGACCGCCGCGGAGCCGTCGGCCGGGGCTCCGGCCAGGGGCTTGGTGGGGGCTCCGGCCACGGCTCCGGGGCGGGCGGGCGCGGGCGCGACCGGCCCGCGGTCGGCGGGAGCTGTCATGGGTGTCCCCCTAGGACGGTACTGGCGGTTCAGGGGACATGACACCGCATCGGCGGCCCCGCGCGCCAGTGGGTATCACCAGGCGGTCATCATCGACACCCACCGGCCGCCCCGACCGCCCCGCCCAGGAGGAACCCCGTGCCCCGGACCCCGTCCACGCCGCCCGCCGCGCCCGCCCCCGGCGGAGCACCCGCCCTCCCCTTCTTCGTCTACGGCACCCTGCTCACCGGGGAGCGCAACCACGCGGTGTTCCTCGCCGGCCGGTGCGCCGACGTGCGGACGGCGGTGCTGGACGGCGCGGCGCTGCACGCGGGGCCCGGGTACCCGTACGCGGTGCCGGACACCACCCCGGGCCGGCGGATCCTCGGCGAACTGGTCACCGTCCGCCCGACCGCCTACCCGGAGGCGCTCGCCGCCCTCGACCGGCTGGAGGACTGCCGGCCGGACGGCCGCGGCGCGTACGTGCGCGAGCGGCTGACCGTCCGCACCGAGGACGGCGGCACCGCGGAGGCCTGGGTCTACCTGGCCGGACCGGCGGTCGGCGCCCGGCTGCGCGACCGCCCGGCGCTCATCGCGTCCGGCGACTGGCGCCGGCGCGGGTGACCGGCCCGCCCCACCGACGGAGGGCCGATCCGGTACCGAGGTCTCGCTGGTCGACGCCGGCCCCGGGCGTCCGGGGCCGCACCCTGGCCGACCGGACGCCGAATACCGCCAGGTAGGCTGCCCCCACCCGCCCCGCGACCAGCTCGCGCGCCCGCCCCCGAGGAGCCCCCCGGTGCCCCAGCAGCCACCCCCGATCACCGTCGTCGGGATCGGGGCCGACGGCTGGTCCGGCCTCGCCGGCACCGCGCGCGCCGCCCTGCGGGCCGCCGGGACGGTGATCGGCGGCCCCCGGCAGCTCGACCTGCTGCCCGCCGACGAGGTCGACGCCGAACGCGTGCCCTGGCCCTCCCCGCTGCGCCCGGCCGTCCCCGGCCTGCTCGAGCGGTACGCGCCGAACCGGCTGGTCGTGCTGGCCAGCGGCGACCCGATGTTCTACGGCATCGGCCGCACCCTCGCCGAGACCGCCGGCCCCGAGCGACTGCGCGTCCTGCCGCACCCCTCCTCCGTCGCGTACGCCTGCGCCCGGCTCGGCTGGCCTCTGGAGTCCACCGAGGTGGTCAGCCTGGTCGGCCGCCCGACGGACACCCTGCGCCTCGCCCTCAACCCCGGCCGCCGACTGCTCGTGCTCAGCGCCGACGCCGCCACCCCGGCCGCCGTCGCCGCGCTGCTCACCGCGAGCGGCCAGGGCTCGGCCCGGCTGCACGTCCTCGAACAGCTCGGCGGACCCGGCGAACGGCAACTGGACGGCCCCGCCGACGGCTGGCCGCACCCGCCCGGCGACCCGCTCAACCTGATCGCCGTCGAGCTCGCCGCCGACGGCCCGCGCACCCCGGTGGTGCCCGGCCTGCCCGACGACGCGTACGAGAGCGACGGCCAGCTGACCAAGCGGCACGTGCGCGCCGCCACCCTGGCCACCCTGGCCCCCGTCCCCGGCGAACTGCTCTGGGACATCGGCGGTGGCTCCGGCTCGATCGCGATCGAGTGGCTGCGCGCCCACCGCGACAACCGGGCCGTCACCGTCGAACGGGACCCGGCGCGAGCCGAGCGGATCGCCCGCAACGCCGCCGCGCTCGGCGTGCCCCGGCTGCGCGTGGTCACCGGCCCCGCGCCCGACGCGCTCGCCGGACTGCCCGCCCCGGACGCGGTGTTCGTCGGCGGCGGCCTCACCGCGCCCGGCCTGCTGGACGCCTGCTGGGCCGCACTGGCGCCCGGCGGCCGGCTGGTCGCCAACACGGTGACCCTGGAGTCGGAGGCGCTGCTCACCACCTGGTACCGGCGGCACGGCGGCGCACTGCTGCGGCTCGCCGTGGCGCACGCCGTCCCGGTCGGCGGCTTCACCGGCTGGCGGCAGGCGATGCCGGTCACCCAGTGGTCCGCCGTCAAGCCCGCCGACGCCGGCCCCGGCACCGGGCCCGTCAGCGCCGAGCCGACCGCCGCCGAGCCGACCACCGCCGAACCCGCTGCCGCCGAACCCAGTGCCGCCGAGACCCCCGCCTCCCAGGAGAACGCCCCGTGACCGTCCACTTCATCGGGGCCGGCCCCGGTGCCGCCGACCTGATCACCCTGCGCGGCCAGCGGATCCTGGCCCGCGCCGAGGTCTGCCTCTACGCCGGCAGCCTGGTCCCGCGCGAGCTGCTCGCCGAGTGCCCGCCCGGCGCCAGGCTGATCGACACCGCCAACCTCACCCTCGACCGGATCGTCGAGGAGATGGTCCGCGCGCACGCCGCCGGGCAGGACGTCGCCCGGCTGCACTCCGGCGACCCGTCCGTGTTCAGCGCCGTCGCCGAGCAGATGCGCCGGCTCGACGCGGCCGGCGTCCCCTACGAGGTGGTGCCGGGCGTACCGGCCTTCGCCGCCGCCGCGGCCGCGCTCAAGCGCGAACTGACCGTCCCGACCGTCGGCCAGACGGTCATCCTCACCCGGATCGCCAAGCGCGCCACCCCGATGCCGGAGGGCGAGGACCTCGCCACCCTCGGCCGCAGCGGCGCCCTGCTGGTGCTGCACCTGGCCGCCGGGTACGTGGACGACGTGGTCGAGCAGCTGCTGCCGCACTACGGGGCGGACTGCCCGGCCGCCGTGGTGGCGATGGCCAGCCGGCCGGACGAGCTGGTGCTGCGCGGCACCGTCGGCGACATCGCCGGGCAGCTCAAGGCGGCCGGCGTGGTCCGCACCGCGGTGATCATCGTCGGCCGGACCCTGGCCGCCGAGCAGTTCCGCGACAGTCACCTCTACTCCGCCGACCGCGAGCGGCCGCACGAGCCCTGCGACGCGTGATGGCCGACCCCGCCCGGCGCCACCTGCTGATCCTCGGCGGCACCACCGAGGCCCGCGCGCTCGCCGCCGCGCTCGACGACGCGCTCGACGCTGCTGCCGGACTCGACGGTGCGCCGCGGTCGCGGGTCACCAGCTCGCTCGCCGGGCGGGTCGCCGAACCCCGGCTGCCCGCCGGCGAGGTCCGGATCGGCGGCTTCGGCGGCCCCGACGGCCTCGCCGACTGGCTGCGCGCCGAGCGGGTGGACGCCGTGATCGACGCCACCCACCCGTTCGCCGCCGTGATGTCCCGCAACGCCGCCGAGGCCGCCCGGACCACCGGCGTCCCGCTGCTGGCGCTGCGCCGCCCCGGCTGGTCCCCGGTGGCCGGCGACCGCTGGCACCCCGTCCCGTCCCTGACGGACGCGGCACGGCTGCTCCCCTCCCTCGGCCGGCGGATCCTGCTCACCACCGGCCGACAGGGCATCGGCACCTTCGCCCACCTCGACGGGCTGCACTTCGTGGCCCGCTCGGTCGACCCGCCCGAGCCGCCGGTGCCCGCCTCGCTCGACGTCCTGCTCGACCGCGGCCCGTTCGACCTGGACGCCGAGCGGGCGGTGCTGCGCGAGCACCGGATCGACGTCGTGGTCACCAAGGACAGCGGCGGCGCCGCCACCGCGCCCAAGCTCACCGCGGCGCGCGAACTCGGCCTTCCCGTGGTGATCGTGGAACGCCCGCCGCTGCCGGCCGGCGTACCGGTCGCGCCGACCGTCGGGGCCGCCCTGGCCTGGTGGTCCGAGCGGGTTTCCGCTCCTCGGTAATTCCCGTCCGGGGAACACCCGTTCGTGTCAGGATGGCTCGATGAGCGACGCCTACGACCGCGCCGACGCCGCGCGCACCGAGCCTCCCCAGACCGCCGACGAACGCGCCACCCTGGTCGGCTTCCTCGACTTCCTCCGCCAGACCTTCGCGATGAAGTGCGCCGGGCTGACCACCGACCAGCTCCGCGCCCGCCCCCTGGCACCGTCCGAGCTCTCCCTCCTCGGACTGACCCGCCACCTGGCCGAGGTGGAGCGCGGCTGGTTCCGCAACACCCTCGCCGACGAGGGCGCGCTCCGGATCTGGCAGCACCCCGACGGCAGCCCCGCCGCCTTCGACGCGGACGAGGCCGACGCGGACGAGGCCTTCGCCGTCTGGCGCGCCGAGTGCGACCACGCCCGGGAACTCGCCGCCGCCGCACCGTCCCTGGACGTCCTCGGCCACCGCACGACGGCCGACGGCCGGCAGGAGTCCTTCTCCCTGCGCTGGCTCCTCACCCACATGATCGAGGAGTACGCCCGCCACAACGGCCACGCCGACCTCCTCCGCGAACACCTCGACGGCCGCACCGGCGAATGACCCGCCCCGGCACCCCGACGGCACCGACGCGGGCACCGGCACCGGTGTCGGTGAGGACGGGTGAGGCCCCGGCTGCACGGGGGGTGCGGCCGGGGCCCTGCCGGGTGGAGGTCCGGGGTCAGATGTCGCGGAAGGTCTCGATCTGGGCGCCGATGGAGTTGAGGCGCTCGGCGAGGTCCTCGTAGCCGCGGTTGATGACGTAGACGTTGCGGAGCACCGAGGTGCCCTTGGCGGCGAGCATCGCGAGCAGGATCACGACCGCGGGGCGCAGCGCGGGCGGGCAGACCATCTCGGCGGCGCGCCAGCGGGTCGGGCCCTGGACGAGCACGCGGTGCGGGTCGAGGAGCTTGATGTCCGCGCCGAGCCGGGTGAGTTCGGTGAGGTAGATGGCGCGGTTGTCGTACACCCAGTCGTGGATCATCGTGGTGCCGTGGGCGGCCGCGGCGATGGCGGCGAAGAACGGCACGTTGTCGATGTTGATGCCGGGGAAGGGCATCGGGTGGATGGTGTCGATCGGCGCGGTGAGCTTGGAGGGGCGCACGGTGAGGTCGACCAGCCGGGTGCGGCCGTTGTGGGCGGGGTACTCGGGGGTGCGGTCGTAGTCGAGGCCCATGCCCTCCAGCACGGCGAGCTCGATCTCCAGGAACTCGATCGGCACCCGGCGGACGGTCAGCTCGGAGGAGGTGACCACGGCGGCGGCGAGCAGGCTCATCGCCTCCACCGGGTCCTCGGCCGGGGTGTAGTCGACGTCGCAGGTGATCTCGGGGACGCCGTGCACGGTGAGGGTGGTGGTGCCGACGCCGTCGATCCGGACGCCGAGCTTCTCCAGGAAGAAGCAGAGGTCCTGGACCATGTAGTTGGGCGAGGCGTTGCGGATGACGCTGACGCCGTCGTGGCGGGCGGCGGCGAGCAGGGCGTTCTCGGTGACGGTGTCCCCGCGCTCGGTCAGCACGATCGGCCGGTCCATCGGCGTACCGGGCTGGACGGAGGCGTGGTAGGCGCCGCCGGTGGTGGCGACCTCCAGGCCGAACCGGCGCAGCGCGGTGAGGTGCGGCTGGACGGTGCGGGTGCCGAGGTCGCAGCCGCCGGCGTAGGGGATGGCGAAGCTGTCGGCGCGGTGCATCAGCGGGCCGAGGAACATCAGCACGCTGCGGGTGCGGCGGGCGGCCTCGACGTCCATGCCGTCCAGGTCGAGCTCGGCGGGCGGGGTGAGTTCGAGGTCGCGGCCGTCGTTGGTCCAGCGGCTCTTGACGCCGATGCTGGTGAGCACTTCGAGGATGCGGTAGACCTCCTCGATGCGGGCGACGCTGCGCAGGGTGGTGCGACCGGTGGTCAGCAGCGAGGCGCAGAGGATGGCCACGCAGGCGTTCTTGCTGCTGCGGACGTCGATCGCGCCGGAGAGGGTGGTGCCGCCGGCGACCCTCAGGTGCATCGGGCCGGAGTAGCCGAGGGAGACGATCTCGCTGTCGAGGGCTTCGCCGATGCGGGCGATCATCTCAAGGCTGACATTCTGCTTGCCCTGCTCGATGCGGTTGACCGCGCTCTGGCTGGTGCCGAGGGCCTCGCCGAGCTGGGCCTGGGACCAGCCGCGGTGCTGACGCGCGGTACGGATGAGGGTGCCGATACGGGTGAGGTAGTCGCCTGTCACTCGCCAGACGATATCTCATGGCTGAGATAGCGACAGAACCGACCCCGAGCATGGCGCGACATTTGTCCGTTTCTCACCCCGTATGAGCGTCAGATCTTCACATCACAGCGAAGTTCCCGGGACACTCCTGAAACGGAAACGGCGGCAACGACTGCGGGAGGAAGGCCCTCACGGCCCCAGCGGTTCCGCGCGGCCGACGATCGTCCCCGCCCGGTCGATGCAGATGACGTCCACCGCGACCGGCGAACCGACCAGCACCCCGAGCGCGGTCGCCCGCGCCGCCTCGGCCACCAGGTCGCCCAGCGGCACCCCGGCGGCGCGGCAGAGCTGGATCGCCTCCAGCGCGGTGTTGGCGGCGGCGACCGCCGCCGTCAGCTCCTCGTCCGCACCGCCCGCGCGGGCCAGTTCGGCCAGGTACCCCTTGTCCACCTGGGACCGCGCCGAGTGCAGGTCGAGGTGGCCGGCGGCGAGCTTGGAGAGCTTGGCGAAGCCGCCGGCAATGGTCAGCCGCGGCACCGGGTGGCGCTTGAGGTACTTGAGCACGGCGCCCGCGAAGTCGCCCATGTCGAGCAGCGCGTCCTCGGGCAGGCCGTGCACGGCGACGGCCACCTTCTCCGAGGTCGAGCCGGTGCAGCCGGCCACGTGGGTGCGCCCGGCGGCCCGCGCCACGTCCACCCCGCGCCGGATCGAGTCGATCCAGGCCGAGCAGGAGTAGGGGACGACGATCCCGGTGGTGCCGAGGATGGACAGCCCGCCGAGGATGCCGAGGCGGGGGTTCCAGGTGGACCGGGCGATCTCCTCGCCGTGGTCGACGGAGATCTCCACCACCACGTCGCCGCTGCCGCCGCACTCCGCCGCGACCTCGGCGACCGCGTCCCGGATCATCTGCCGGGGCACCGGGTTGATGGCCGGCTCGCCGACCGGCAGCGGCAGCCCGGCCTTGGTCACCGTCCCCACTCCCGGCCCGGCCCGGAACACCACGCCCGCGCCCGGCTCCCCCGCCCGCACGGTGGACCGCACCAGCGCGCCGTGGGTGACGTCCGGGTCGTCCCCGGCGTCCTTGACCACCCCGGCCATCGCCCGCCGCCCGCCGCCCGGCTCCTCGCTCAGCAGCTCCGCCGCCAGCGCGAAGGCCGGCCGCTGCCCCTTCGGCAGGGTGATCTCCACCGGATCGGGGAACACCCCGGTGAGCAGCGCCCGGTACGCGGCCTTGGTCGCCGCCGTGGCACACGCCCCGGTCGTCCAGCCGTGCCGCAGCCCACTGCTCCTCAGCTGCCCGGCCCGCCCACCGACCTCACCCATGACGCACCGCTCCCTGATTCCGATGGCCGGGTCGCGACCTGCGACCCCGGCCGGCCGCCCGTCCCGCCGACCGGGCCCGGCGACGGTTGTGTACACCTGGCACGCTTCGTACACTCGACGCATGAGCGAGCAGCCTGTCCAGACCGTATCGATTCGCGAGGCCCGTGAGCATCTCGCCGACGTGGTCGACCGTGCCGAGCGGGACGAGCCGACCGTGATCACCCGACGCGGGCGCGAGGTGGCCGCGGTCGTCCCGATAGAGCTGCTCCGCGAGTACCGGCGCTGGGAGGAGCAGGAGCTGCTGCGCCTCATCGAGGAACGCCGCGACGAGCCCGCGTACTCCCTGGCAGAGGTCATGGCCGAGACCCTGGCCAGGCCCGAGTGAAGTACCGCACCAGCTTCACCGAGTCCGCGCACGGCGAACTCCGCAAGCTGCCCCGGACGACCGCCCTGCTGGTCCTGCGCAAGCTGGCCGAGCTGGAGCAGGACCCGTACGGCTTCCACACCACCGCGCTCGTCGGCTCCCCCGAACACCGCCGCCTACGGGTCGGGGACCACCGGGTGATCTACACCGTCGACGGCGGCCGGCTGCTGGTGCTGGTCGTCCGGGTCGGCCCTCGCTCCGCGGTCCACCGCGACTGACGGCGCCCCCGTGCGGAAGGCCGGACGGCCTTCCGCACGGGACGGGCTCAGGCCTCCGGGTAGCGGCGGGGGGTCCAGGTGACGTCCGGGTGAGGGGCCCGGGGGACGTGCTGGGTCTGGGAGGAGCCGATGAGGAGGATGGTGCGCATGTCGACCTCGGCGGGGTCGAGGTCGGCGAGGCGGACGGTGCGGACCCGCTCGGTGGGGCCGCCGACGTCGCGGGCCATCACCACCGGGGTCTCCGGGGCGCGGTACTCCAGCAGCAGGTCGCGGGCCCGGCCGACCTGGGTGGTGCGGGACTGCGAGCCCGGGTTGTAGAGGGCGAGCACGAGGTCCGCCCCGGCGGCGGCGCGCAGGCGCGCGGCGACGACGTCCCAGGGCTTGAGGCGGTCGGAGAGCGAGACCACCGCGTAGTCGTGGCCGAGCGGCGCGCCGGCCCGGGAGGCGGCCGCGTGCGCGGCGGTCATCCCGGGGACGATCCGCACCGGCACCTCCCGGTAGGCCTCCTCGCAGGCGACCTCCAGGACGGCGGTGGCCATCGCGAAGACGCCCGGGTCGCCGGAGGAGACCACCACGACGCGGTGGCCGCGGCGGGCCAGCTCCAGGGCGAACTCGGCGCGCTCGGACTCCACCTTGTTGTCGGAGCCGTGCCGGGTCTGGCCGGGCCGCACCGGCACCCGGTCGAGGTAGGTGGTGTAGCCGACCAGGTCGGTGGCGGCGGCGAGGGCGCCGCGCGCCTCGGGGGTCAGCCAGAGCGGGCCGGCCGGGCCGGTGCCGACGACGGTGACGCTGCCGGGGCCGCTCAGGTCGGGGGCCGGGGCCTCCAGCGGCGCGACCTTGCTGGGCAGCACGGCCACCGAGAAGTAGGGGACGCTGTCCGGGTCGACGGAGGCCAGCGGGGCCGTCCGCTCGCCGTCCATGAACGCCCGCTCGACGTACTGGGCGTCGGCCAGCCGGCCGGCCCGCTCCAGGGCGCGGCGCACGGTCGGGAAGGTGCGGCCGAGCTTCATGACGACGGCGGAGTCCGCGGCGGCCAGGCGCGCGGTCAGCTCCTCCTCGGGCAGCGTGCCGGGGATGACGGTGAGCGTCTCCTCGGCCTCGGTGAGCGGCTGGCCGAGCCGGGCCGCGGCGGCGCTGACCGAGGTCACCCCGGGCACCACCTCGGTCGGGTAGCGGTGCGCGAGGCGCTTGTGCATGTGCTGGTAGGAGCCGTAGAAGAACGGGTCGCCCTCGGCGAGCACCACCACGTCGCGGCCGGCGTCCAGGTGGGCGGCCAGCCGGTCGGCGGCCTCCTGGTAGAAGTCGTCTAGCGCGCCCCGGTAGCCGCCGGGGTGGTCGGTGGTCTCGACCGTGATCGGGTAGACCAGCTTCTCCTCGATCTGACCGTCCGTCAGGTAGTGCTCGGCGATGGAGCGGGCGATCGAGCGGCCGTGCCGGGCGCTGTGGTACGCCACCACGTCGGCCTTGCCGATGAGTTCGGCGGCGCGGACGGTCACCAGCGAGGGGTCGCCGGGGCCGAGGCCCACCCCGTAGAGCCGGCCGGTCTGCTGATGCTGCGTCACTCTTCTTCACTCGCAATCGCGTTGATCGCGGCAGCGGCCATCGCACTGCCGCCGCGCCGGCCGCGCACCACCAGGTGCTCCAGCCCGGCCGGGTGCACGGCCAGGGCCTCCTTGGACTCGGCCGCGCCGATGAAGCCCACCGGGACGCCGATCACCGCGGCCGGGCGCGGGGCGCCGGCCTCGATCAGTTCCAGCAGGCGGAAGAGCGAGGTCGGCGCGTTGCCGACGGCGACCACCGCGCCCTCCAGCCGGGGCAGCCACAGCTCCATGGCGGCGGCGCTGCGGGTGTTGCCCATCGCCCGGGCCAGCTCCGGCACGGAGGGGTCGGTGAGGGTGCAGATCACCTCGTTGTCGGCGGGCAGCCGCTTGCGGGTGACGCCGCTGGCGACCATGTTGACGTCGCACAGGATCGGCGCCCCGGCGTGCAGGGCGGCGCGCGCGGAGGCGACCACGCCGGGCGAGTACACGAGGTCCTCGACCAGGTCGACCATGCCGCAGGCGTGGATCATCCGCACCGCGACGCGGGAGACGTCCGCCGGCAGCGCGGCCAGGTCGGCCTCGGCCCGGATGGTGGCAAAGGACTGGCGGTAGATGGACGCGCCGTCCTTCTCGTACTCGATCACGTGGTGGTCCTCCGGGCCGCGGCGACCGCCGCGGCCATCTCCTCGTTCGTCACTTCCACGGCGGTGTCCCGCCCCGGCGGCCCGCCGGCGGCCGTCACCCGGTACCCCTGCCCGGTCGCCAGCACGTCCACCCACCGTCCGGCGGGGTGGCCGCAGCGGCGTTCGCAGCCCGACCAGTGCACCGGCAGCGCGCCGCCGGCCGACCGACCGGCCGACGGGGCGACAGGCAGGACGACCGGCGGGGCGGCGTCCAGGGCCCGGGCGGCGTCGGCCCGGACGTCGGCCCGCGACTTGGCGCAGCCGGGCAGCCCGGTGCAGGCGCTCGCGCCCTCCCAGGCCGTTCCGCCCGCCGTCCGGAAACCGGCGGCGGCGAGTTCGGGGAGTCGCGCGGCCGGGGCGCCGGGCAGCACCGCGGCGCGCCACGGGGTCAGCCGCAGCTCGCCCTCGGCGGCGTCGACCAGCGTCCGCCACTGCGCGGCGGTGGCCGCACCGAAGCGCAGGCCGACGTGCAGACCGACGTGCGCGCCGATGGACGGTCCGTCGTACGGGCCGTCGTGCAGGCCGCCGTCGTGCGGGCCGCCGACGTGCGGACCGCCCTGGTCGGACAGGGCGCCGAGCGGCGGGCGCCGCCCCGGCAGCACCGGCATCGGCAGCGGGCCGGGCGGCAGCAGATCGGGCAGCTCGCGCAGGTGCCAGGCCCGCAGCCCGGCGGCGCGCTGGGCGTCCAGGAACTCCCGGGCCGCGTCCAGGGCCGCCGCGACCGCCCGCCCGGCGGGCACCGGCCGCACGGTGGCGGCCCGGCCGAGGCGCAGCAGGGCGGTGCCGTCCGGGCCTGCGATCAATGTCACATCGGCGTCGAGCGCGGCGACGTCGCCGCTGCCGTCGTCCAGCGCGAACAGGAACTTGCCGGACAGGCCGACCGCCCACGGGCTGGCGCACAGCGCCTCGTCGAGGGCTCGGGCCCAGGCGCGCACATCGGCGGTGCCGGCGACGGGGTCGCCAACCGGGCCGCCGACGGGGCCGGGCGAGGCGACGATGTTGCGGACCCGTTCGTGGGTGTCGGAGGGCAGCAGGCCGACGGCGCGCAGCCGCCCGGCGAGTTCACCGCCGCAGTCCGAAGCCAGGCCGCGCAGCTGGACGTTGCCGCGCGAGGTGATCTCGAGCCGGCCGTCGCCGAGCGCCTGCGCCGCGTCGGCCAGCGCGAGCGCCTGACGTTCCGTCAGCAGTCCGCCGGGCAGCCGGACCCGTGCCAGGGCGCCGTCGTCGGCGGTGTGCAGACGAAGGGCCCCGGGGCAGGCGTCCGGACGCGCCCGGTCGGGCACGGCGGCGCCCGGCGCGGTGGCGTCGGGTACGGGAGACATGGCGGCGAGCATACCGATGATCCGATGGGTTGCCCCCGTACCGTCGATCACACCTGGGGCCCGGTCCGTGCCCGTCGGAACCTGCACTCCCCCAGGTCAGCCTCACCCCGTACGATGCTCGCGGACGGTCCCCGCGGACCGTCCGCACGCCAGCGACGGCGCAGGGGAGGAAACCGGTGCGAACCCGGTGCGGTCCCGCCACTGTGACCGCGGTTCACCGGACTCCGGGGAAGCGCGGGAGCCAGGAACTCCTGCCGTCCTCCACCGGCCCGGGGCGCGGACCCCGAGGAAGGCTCGAAGCCATGCGCCGCCGCATGCCCGCGACCCCTTGGTCGCCGGCACGAGAGCCCATGCCGTTGTCCATGCCCGCCGTCGAGGCCGGGAGGGCCTTCGCATGATTCTGCTGCTGTCGACGTCCGACACCGACCTGCTCAGCGCCCGCGCGTCCGAGGGTCCGGTCCGCTACCGGCTCGGCAACCCGGCCCGACTCGCCGCCGAGGAGCTGCCCGCCCTGCTGGAGGGCACCGAACTGGTCGTGGTCCGCCTGCTCGGCGGCCGCCGCGCCTGGCAGGAGGGCCTGGACGCGCTGCTCGCCGGCCCCCGCCCGGTGATCGTGCTGACCGGCGAACAGGCCCCCGACGCCCAGCTGATGGAGCTGTCCACCGTCCCGGCCGGCATCGCCGCCGAGGCGCACGCCTACCTGGCCCACGGCGGTGCGGCCAACCTCGCCGAGCTCGGCGCGTTCCTCTCCGACACCGCACTGCTCACCGGCCACGGCTTCGCCCCGCCCGCCTCCGCGCCCGCCTGGGGTCCGCTGGAGCGCACGGCCCGTACCTCCGAGGGCCCGACCGTCGCGGTGCTCTACTACCGCGCCCACCACATGAGCGGCAACACCGCGTTCGTGGAGACCCTCTGCCGGGCGATCGAGGACCAGGGCGCGCAGGCCCGCGCCTACTACTGCGCCTCGCTGCGCGGCGCGGAGCCGGAGCTGCTGGCCGCCCTCGGCGAGGCCGACGCCCTGGTCACCACCGTCCTCGCCGCCGGCGGCACCCGCCCGGCCGACGCGCAGGCCGGCGGTGACGAGGAGGCCTGGGACGCGGGCGCGCTCGCCGCCCTGGACCGGCCGATCCTCCAGGCGCTCTGCCTGACCTGGTCGCGCGCCCAGTGGGAGGCCAGCGACGACGGCCTCTCCCCGCTGGACACCGCCACCCAGATCGCCGTGCCCGAGTTCGACGGCCGGCTGATCACCGTCCCGTTCTCCTTCAAGGAGCTGGACGAGGACGGCCTCACCGTCTACGCCGCCGACGAGGAGCGCGCCGCCCGGGTCGCCGGGGTCGCCGTCGCGCACGCCCGGCTGCGGCACATCCCGGCCGCCGAGCGCCGCCTCGCGCTGGTGCTGTCCGCCTACCCGACCAAGCACGCCCGGGTCGGCAACGCCGTCGGCCTGGACACCCCGGCCAGCGCGATGCGCCTGCTGGAGCGCCTGCGCGCGGAGGGCATGGACCTGGGGAACGACCTGCCGGGTCTGGACACCGAGGGCGCCGCGCCCCGCGCCGAAGGGTCGGGTCAGGAGGACCCGGAGGCGAGCGGGCGAGTCACGCAGCACGAGGGCGACGCCCTCATCCACGCGCTGATCGCCGCGGGCGGCTACGACCAGGACTGGCTCACCGAGGACCAGCTGGCCCGCAACCCCGTGCGCATCCCGGCCGCCGACTACCGCCGCTGGTACGCCACCCTGCCCGAGGGCCTGCGCACCCACGTCGAGGAGCACTGGG
Source organism: Streptomyces sp. NRRL F-6131 (assembly GCA_000719695.1). Classification (GTDB taxonomy): domain Bacteria; phylum Actinomycetota; class Actinomycetes; order Streptomycetales; family Streptomycetaceae; genus Kitasatospora. The sequence goes on along the minus strand of JOHN01000018.1, from coordinate 18,138 downwards.
GCCCGGCCCCCGGCGAGCTGTACGTCGACCGCTCGCAGAACCCCGACGGCGACATCGTGCTCGCCGCGATCCGCTCCGGGAACCTCCTGGTGCTCATCCAGCCGCCGCGCGGCTTCGGGGAGAACCCGGTCGCGATCTACCACGACCCGGACCTCCCGCCGTCCCACCACTACCTGGCCGCCTACCGCTGGATCGCCGCCGCACAGGCCGACGGCGGCTTCGGCGCCCACGCCGTCGTCCACCTCGGCAAGCACGGCAACCTGGAGTGGCTGCCCGGCAAGACCGCCGCGCTGTCCGCCGAGTGCGGCCCGGACGCCGTCCTCGGCGACCTGCCGCTGGTCTACCCCTTCCTGGTCAACGACCCGGGCGAGGGCACCCAGGCCAAGCGCCGCGCCCACGCCACCCTGGTCGACCACCTGGTGCCGCCGATGGCCCGCGCCGACTCCTACGGCGACATCGCCCGCCTGGAGCAGCTGCTGGACGAGCACTCCAACATCGCCGCGATGGACCCGGCCAAGCTGCCGGCGATCCGCGCCCAGATCTGGACCCTGATCCAGGCCGCCAAGCTCGACCACGACCTCGGCCTCGACGAGCGCCCCGAGGACGACGGCTTCGACGACTTCCTGCTGCACGTCGACGGCTGGCTCTGCGAGATCAAGGACGCCCAGATCCGCGACGGCCTGCACGTCCTCGGCCAGGCGCCGGCCGGCACCGACCGGGTCAACATCGTGCTCGCCATCCTGCGCGCCCGGCAGATCTGGGGCGGCGTCAGCGCCCTTCCCGGCCTGCGCGAGGCGCTCGGCCTGGACGAGGCCGCGCTCACCCTGGGCGCCACCGACGCCGCCGAGGCGCAGGCCCGCGCCCTGGTCGAGGCGATGGAGGCCGAGGACTGGGCGGTCGGGGCGGTCGAGAAGGTCGCCGCCGGGCTGCCCGAGGCCGTCCACGAGGTGCTGACCTTCGCCGCGACCCAGGTCGTGCCGCGCCTGGCCGCCACCACCGACGAGCTGGACGCCGTCCTGCACGCCCTGGGCGGCGGCTTCGTCCCGGCCGGCCCGTCCGGTTCGCCGCTGCGCGGGCTGGTCAACGTGCTGCCGACCGGCCGCAACTTCTACTCCGTCGACCCCAAGGCCGTGCCCAGCAAGCTCGCCTGGGAGACCGGCCAGGCGCTCGCGACCTCGCTGATCGACCGCTACCGGGCCGACAACGACGGCACCTACCCGTCCTCGGTCGGCCTCTCGCTCTGGGGCACCAGCGCGATGCGCACCGCCGGCGACGACATCGCCGAGGCCTTCGCCCTGCTGGGCGTCCGCCCGGTCTGGGACGACGCCTCGCGCCGGGTCACCGGCCTGGAGGCGATCCCGCCGGCGGAGCTGGACCGCCCGCGCATCGACGTCACGCTGCGCATCTCCGGCTTCTTCCGCGACGCCTTCCCGCACGTGGTCGCCCTGCTGGACGACGCGGTGCGCCTGGCCGCCGCCCAGGAGGAGCCGGACGCGGACAACTTCGTCCGCGCCCACGTCCAGGCCGACCTGGCCGTGCACGGCGACGAGCGCAAGGCCACCACCCGGGTCTTCGGCTCCCGCCCCGGCACCTACGGCGCCGGCCTGCTCCAGCTGATCGACAGCCGGGACTGGCGCACCGACGCCGACCTCGCCGAGGTGTACACGGTCTGGGGCGGCTACGCGTACGGGCGCGGCCTGGACGGGCGCCCGGCCCGCGAGGAGATGGAGACCGCGTACAAGCGGATCACCGTCGCCGCGAAGAACACCGACACCCGCGAGCACGACATCGCCGACTCGGACGACTACTTCCAGTACCACGGCGGCATGGTGGCCACCGTGCGGGCGCTCACCGGCAAGGCGCCGACCGCGTACATCGGCGACTCGACCCGCCCGGAGACGGTCCGCACCCGCACCCTGACCGAAGAGGCGGCCCGGGTCTTCCGCGCCCGGGTGGTCAACCCGCGCTGGATCGAGGCGATGCGCCGGCACGGCTACAAGGGCGCGTTCGAGATGGCCGCGACCGTCGACTACCTCTTCGGCTACGACGCCACGACCGGCGTGGTCGCGGACTGGATGTACGAGAAGCTCACCCAGGAGTACGTGCTGGACCCGGTCAACCGGGAGTTCCTCACCGGCGCCAACCCGTGGGCGCTGCACGGCATCAGCGAGCGGCTGCTGGAGGCGGCGAGCCGGGGGCTGTGGGAGCAGCCGGACCCGGCGCTGATCGAGCAGCTGCAGGCGGCGTTCCTGGAGACCGAGGGCGACCTGGAGGGTGACCAGGGCGACGAGGGCTGACCCGCGCGGGCTGACCGTGTGGGTCGACCCGCGCGGGCTGACCGTGTGGGTCGACCGTACGGGCTGACCCTCCGTCGATCATTACGCCGTTCGAGTGATCGCGGGGCTGGTGACGGGGCCGCGCCGAGCGGACAATACGGGGCATGCCGCGCCCTCCCCTGCTCACCGGCCCCGCCGGTCCCCCCGGCCCCGCCGCTGCGGCGGCCGCCGTCGCCGCCCGCCCCGGCCGCGGGTTCACCCGGTACCGGCCCCGGCTGGCGGCGCTGGCCGCCGGGGCGCTGCCGGTGCTCGCCTTCCCCGCGCCCGGGGTGGCGGCGCTCGCCTGGATCGCGCTCGTCCCCGGCCTGCTGCTCATGCAGCGGGCCCCGGGGGCGCGCGAGGCGGCGGTGCGCGGCTGGTGGTTCGGCGCCGGGTTCATCCTGACCGGGATGTCCTGGCTGGTCCGCTCCATCGGGCCCGGGCTGCCGCTGCTCGCGGTGGTGTTCGGGGCGCTCCAGGCCGGGGTGGGCGTCGCGGTGTGGCGGCTGCTGCGCCCGCCGCTGACCGTCCGGCGGGCACTGCTCGCCCCGGTCGTCGTCGCGGCCGTCTGGGTGACCACCGAGTACGCGCGGTCCTGGCACGCGCTGGGCGGGCCGTGGGCGCTGCTCGGCGCCACCCAGTGGCAGCACCCGGCCGTCCTGGCGCTGGCCTCGGCCGGCGGGATCTGGCTGGTCAGCGCCGCCGTGGTGGCGGTCAACACCGCCGTGCTGGTGGTGCTCACCGCCGTAGAGCCGCGCCCGCGGGCGGTGGCGGCACTGCTCGCGGGCGGGGTGCTGGCGGCCGGGCCGCTGCTGTTCGCGCTGCGGCCGGCGCCGGCGTCGGCGTCCGCCGGTGCGGCGGGCGGCTCCGCCGGGCCGCAGGACGTGCGGATCGCCCTGGTGCAGCCCGGGATCGTGGACGATCCGGCGGCCCGCTTCGAGGCCTCCGCCCGCGCCACCGCCGAGCTCGCCGGGCAGCCGCCGGTGGACCTGGTCGTCTGGGGCGAGTCCAGCACCACCGCCGACCTCGACCGCGACCCGGCGACGCTCGACCGGCTGCGCGCGCTGTCCGCCGCGACCGGGGCCGCACTGCTGGCCGGCGAGGACGCCCGGAAGGCCGACGGCCGGATCTCCAAGGACGCCGTCCTGGTGTCGCCGGACGGCGTGGTCGACCGCTACCGGAAGATCCGGCTGGTCCCGTTCGGCGAGTACATCCCGCTGCGGCCGGTGCTCGGCTGGGTGGCCGGGGTCAGCCGGGCGGCGGGCGAGAACCGGGCGCCCGGCGCCGACCAGCACCTGCTGCCGGCCGTGGACCGGACCGGCCGCGCCCTGCCGGTCGGCGCGCTGATCTGCTTCGAGTCGGCGTTCCCCGACATGGCGCGGACGGCCGCGCGGGCGGGCGCCCGGGTGCTCGTCTACCAGTCGTCGACCTCGACGTTCCAGCGGACCTGGGCACCCGAGCAGCACGTCTCGCTGGCCGCGATCCGGGCCGCCGAGACCGGGCGGCCGGTCGTCCAGGCCTCGCTCACCGGGGTGTCGGCCGCCTTCGACGCCCAGGGGCGGGAGCTGGCACGGCTGGGCACGGACGGCACGGGCGCGCTGGTGGTGCGGCTGCCGCTGACCGCGCCGAACGCGTCCACCTGGTACGACCGGGTGGGGGACGTGGTGCCGCTGACGGCCGTGCTCGTCACGGCGGGGGCGGCGGCGGTCGCGGTGGCCGCCCGGCGGCGGGACCGGCGCGGTGGCCCCGGGGCGAGCGAGCAGGCCGGGGAAGCCGGACGGCCTTCGGACGGGACCGGTCAGCCCTCGGCGCCCATGAAGTAGACGCCGAACGCCGCGCCCAGCGGGTCGCGGAGCACGGCGATCCGCGGGCCGGCCGGGACGTCGGTGGGCGCCATCAGCACCGTCGCGCCGAGATTGCCCGCCCGGAACGCCGAGACGTCGACGTCGGCGACCGAGAAGTACGGCAGCCAGTGCGGCGGCACCTGCGGCGGGAAGTTCTCGCCCATCGTCAGCATGCCGCCGAAGTCCCCGTCCGGCAGGCCCCACTGGGTGTACTGCTCGGCCGGGCTCACCGTCCAGCCGAACACCGACGGGTAGAAGGCACGGGCACCGTCCGGGTCACGGGTGAGCAGCTCCACCCAGCCGAGCGCGCCGGGCACGTTGAGCACCTCGACGCCGGCCAGCCGGTACGCCTGCCAGAGACCGAACACCGCGCCCGACGGATCCGCCAGGATCGAGAACCGGCCGTACTCCCGCGCGTCCGTCGGCGGCACGATCACCCGGCCGCCCGCGCCGGTGGCCCGGGCGGTGGCCGCGTCGGCGTCCTCGGTCAGGAAGGAGACCGACCAGGCGGTGGGCTGGCCCTCGCCGTAGAGCGGGGAGACCGCGGCGGCCACGGCGCCGTCCAGCCGCAGGAAGGCGTAGCCGCCCGCCTCGGGGTGCTCGTCGGGCTCCGGCCGCCAGCCGAACAGCTCGCCGTAGAACCGCTGGGCCGCCGCCGGGTCGGCGCTGGCGTGCTCGACCCAGCACGGGCCACCCGTGGTCACCGTCCGCTGCTTCATCCCGACCTGCCTTCAGCTCACTTCGAGGATCGACTTGCCGCGCGCGTGCCCCGATTCGACGAGGGCCATGGCCTCGGCGGCGCGGGCCAGCGGGTAGCGGCCGGTGATGTGCGGGTCCAGCTCGCCGTCGGCCACGAGTGCGGCCAGTGCGGCGAGGGTGTCGGGCGTGGTGGAGCGGGTGATGTAGCGGCCGCCGAGCTCCTTCGCGGTGATCGGGTCGGTGGTGGTGACCAGCCGGGAGCGGTCGGACAGGGTCACCGCGGCGGCGCGGGTGTCCTCCCCGCCGACCAGGTCGAGCAGGCCGTCGACGCCGTCCGGCGCGAGCGCCCGGATCCGGTCCGCGACGCCCTCGCCGTAGCGGACCTGCGCCGCGCCCAACGACTCGACGTACGCGCGGTTGGCGTCGCCCGCGGTGCCGATGACGTGGATCCCCCGGCTGCGGGCGATCTGCGCGGCAGCGCTGCCGACCCCGCCGGCGACACCGAGGATCAGCAGGGTCTGCCCGGCGCCCACACCGATGTCACGGATCGCGTCGTCGGCGGTCGCGGCCGCCACCGGCAGGGTCGCGGCCTCGTCGAAGCCGACGCCCGCGGGCTTCACCGCGCTCGACGCGGCCACCAGCAACGTCTGTTCGGCGAACGCACCGGCCGCCACGACGCCGAACACCTCGTCGCCCGGGGTGAAGCCGGTGACGCCGGCACCGACCCGCTCGACCACGCCGGACGCCTCGGAGCCCATGACGGCGGGCAGTTGGCGCTCCCGGCCGAGCAGGCCCCGGCGGACCTTCCAGTCGACCGGGTTCACCCCCGCCGCGCGGACGACGATCCCCAGCTGCCCCGGGCCGGGCTCCAGCGCGGGCCGGTCCAGGAACTCCTGGTACTCCGGCCCGCCGTAGTCGACGAATCCGAACGCCTTGGCCATCCCCGCTCCACTCTCCGCTCGACGGCCCCCGACCCAGCATGCGGGCGGGGGCCGGGAACGGGCCGGTCCTGGTGGGCCGAACGGGCGGGCCGGGCGGGCGGGCGGGCGGGGGCGCGGCAGGCGACAGCTGACGACTGACAGAGTTGGAAATCTGTTATCTGTTATCTGTTATCTGCTATCTGTCAGCTGTCAGCTGTCAGCTGTCAGCCGACGGTCGTCAGCGACCGCCCGTCCGCACCACCGGGATCCAGAGTTCCGCCTCGGCCCCGGTGCCGTCCTCGAGGGGCCGGGTCCGCAGGATCTCCGGGCCGGGGTGGAACTCGTACGGGTTGGACGGGAACCACTGGGTGAAGACGTCCCGCCACATCTCCTGCAACGCCCGCGGGAACTCCCCACTGACGCTGAACACCCCCCCAGGTGCCGGCCGGGACCTCGCGCACGTCGAGGTCGCCCGGCACCTCGGCGCCGGGCCCGGTCACCACCGCGTGGTAGTAGTCGAGCGGTACGCCCTCCTCCCGGCTCTCCGAGAAGAACTCGGTGACCGAGAGGATCCCGCGCGGCTCCTGCTCCGACAGGGCCGCGATCCGCGCGGCTCCCTCCGTCCCGAGCCCCCGGAGGAACTCGGCGATGGCCGGGTTGATCCCCTCGTGCACCAACGGGACGCGGGCCCTGCGCCCGACGATCCTGAACGCCGGCTTCTCGACGATCCGGTACTCCATGCTGCTGCTCCCTTCGACGACGAGCCGGAAGGACATCCGGGGCTGGGAGACCAGCACCGCGCCGGTCCGCCGGGCCTCGCCCGGCCCGACGCCGTGCATCGCCCGGAACGCCCGGGCGAACGCCTCCCCCGAGCCGTAGCCGTAGCGGACCGCGACATCGAGCAGCGTCCGCTCGTCGGCCAGCACGTCGGCCCCCGCGAGGGTGAGCCGCCGACGCCGGAGGTACTCCGACCGCGGCATGCCCGCCAGCGCCGAGAACAGCCGCCGGAAGTGGTACTCCGAGGTGGTCGCGATCCGCGCCAGTTCGGCGACGTCGACCGTGCCGTCGAGGTGCTCCTCGATGTACTCCATGGCCTGGTTCAGCCGGTCCAGCATCCGTTCCGCCCCGTCCTTCCGTTCCTGTGCTCCTCACCGTAGGCAGCGGCCACTCGGCCGGACCCGACATCCCGTGCCCGCTCCGGTCGGGTGGCCGTCCGCAGCACCGCCGGCCCGGGAGCCGGCCGGCCCGGGAACCGACCGGATCAGGAACCGTCGGCGCGCACCGCGTAGACGTAGCGGCGGCCCGCGTACTCGCTCAGGTTCCAGATCACCGACTCGCCGAACTTCCAGTCCGTGGTCGCCGAGCTGTGGAAGCTGAGGTCCTCGGAGCCCACGGCGAGCCGGGTGACGGTGGACGGTGTGTCCGCGCCCGAGGTCACCGTGCGCAGCGTGCCGTTGGCGGAGCCGTTGCTGGTCGACAGGTAGTGCTTGGACTGCTGCGAGACCACGCCCTGGATCTTGCCCTGCTTGACGGTGACCGCCTCCGAGGCCGTGGTCGAGCCGAGCTTGCGGGTCGTGTAGTCGAGGTTCCAGCGGACCACCTTGGGCGTGGTGACCTTCGTCCCGTCGCCGTTCCACCCCGCGCCGGAGTAGTCGACCACCGGTGCGGTGAGGTCCTCGGCGTACTCGCTGACGGTGAGGCTGTCGGGGGTGCTGGCCCGGTCCAGGGCGAGGCAGGAGTACCGCAGCAGCGTCCCCGTGTTGTCGTACGCGGCGCTCTGCGGCAGCACGTACCGGTAGTCGTACGCGTAGTACTTGCCGTCGGCGGAGTCGAGGCCGCAGACGTCCGGCTTGCCGCTCGCCACCTCGAAGACCGTGTTCAGGTCGAACACCCGCAGGCCCTTGGTGGTGTCCACCATGTAGAGCAGGTTGCCGTACCAGAGGATGCCGCCCGCGTGCCGCTGCACCGGGGCGTACGAGTGGGCACCGCTCGCCGTCTTCACCGGCTCGACCAGCAGCACGTGCCGGTACCTGGGCTTGAGGCGGTCGGAGTAGTCGACGAAGGAGACCCGGACGCCCTTGTTGATCGGGAGGTTCGGCGTGTCGGGGTTGTTGTCCGGGTCGGTGTCGAAGTACCAGGAGACCAGGACCACCCGCTTCCCGCCCCAGACGCCGGAGCCGAGCGCGTCGGCGCTGGTGGTGACGCCCTGCGGGACCCACTCGGCGACGCCCTGGTCGCCGGGGTTCCAGCCGAAGCCCTCCTGGAAGGCGCCGACCCCGCTCGGGGCCGAAGTGAGGTGCTCGGCGTCGCGGTTGACGTTGGCGAGCACGTCGGCGACGGTGACCTTCGGCAGCGCGCCGGCCAGCCCGGCGGCCAGTTCGGCGTAGCCGCCGTGGGCGTTGCCGAGCCGCTCGGCGAGGGTGAACCGACCGGGCGTCAGCGTGCCGGCCCCGGCGACCGCCGGGGCGAGCGCGGCGCCGCCGAAGGCCATGAGCGGGCCGGCGGCCATTCCCTTGATGATCGTCCTGCGTGACATGGTCATGGACGGAGAACGTAGGCCGCCCGGACCGCTCCTGACAACCTGCCACCTCCCCGACCAGCCGAAACGGCGCCGGTCGGGGAGATGGGGTGACGACCTCGTGTCGGGATCCCGGAGACGCTCCGGGCCGGGACCTGGAGACGGTCCGGGCCGGGACCCGGAGACCGCCTCGGGCCGGGATCCCGGAGACGGGACCGCGGGCCGTCAGGACCGGGTCAGATCAGACCCTGCGCCAGCATCGCGTCCGCCACCCGCTCGAAGCCGGCGATGTTGGCGCCCAGCACGTAGTCCCCGGGCCGGCCGTACTTCTCCGCCGTGGTGTGGCAGGAGTCGTGGATGTTCCGCATGATCGCGGCCAGCCGCTCCTCGGTCCGCTCGAAGGACCACACGTCGCGCGAGGCGTTCTGCTGCATCTCCAGCGCGCTGGTGGCGACGCCGCCCGCGTTGGCCGCCTTGCCCGGCCCGAAGGCCACGCCCGCCTCCTGGAACACCCGGACCGCCTCGGGCGTGGTCGGCATGTTGGCGCCCTCGGCGACCGCCCGCACCCCGCCCCGGACCAGCGCCAGCGCGTCCGCCTCGTCCAGCTCGTTCTGGGTCGCGCACGGCAGTGCCACGTCCACCGGCACCCCCCAGACGCCGGTGCCCTCCTGGTACCGGACGTGGCTGCCGCGCAGCTCCGCGTACTCGGTGAGCCGGCCGCGCCGGACCTCCTTGACCTCCTTCAGCAGGTCGAGGTCGATGCCCTTCTCGTCCACCACGAACCCGGCGGAGTCGGAGGCCGTCACCACGGTCGCCCCCAACTGCCGGGCCTTCTCGATCGCGTAGAGCGCGACGTTCCCGGAGCCGGAGACGGCGACCCGCAGGCCGTCCAGCTCGTCGCCGCGGGCGCGCAGCATCTCCGCGGTGAACAGCACGCAGCCGTAGCCGGTCGCCTCCGTCCGGGCCTGCGAACCACCCCAGCCGGTGCCCTTGCCGGTCAGCACGCCCGACTCGTAGCGGTTGGTGATCCGCTTGTACTGGCCGAACAGGTAGCCGATCTCCCGGCCGCCGACGCCGATGTCCCCGGCCGGCACATCGGTGTGCTCGCCCAGGTGACGGTGCAGTTCGGTCATGAAGGACTGGCAGAAGCGCATGATCTCGGCGTCCGAGCGGCCCTTGGGGTCGAAGTCCGAGCCGCCCTTGCCGCCGCCGATGCCGAGGCCGGTCAGCGCGTTCTTGAAGATCTGCTCGAAGCCGAGGAACTTCACGATCCCGAGGTTCACCGAGGGGTGGAACCGCAGGCCGCCCTTGTACGGGCCGAGCGCGCTGTTGAACTCCACCCGGAAGCCGCGGTTGACGTGGATCCGGCCCCGGTCGTCGCTCCACGGCACCCGGAACATCAGCTGCCGCTCGGGCTCCACGATCCGCTCGACGATCCGCGCCTCCACCAGCTCCGGCCGCTGCGCCAGCACCGGTCCGAGCGTCTCCACCACCTCCCGGACGGCCTGGTGGAACTCGGGCTCGCCGGAGTTGCGGCGCAGCACCTCGGCGAGCAGGGCTTCGAGGGCGGGGTTCCCGGCGTCGTGGGACGCGGCGGGCACAGGGGTAGCCGGCATCGTGTGAGGACCTTCCATGGTCTGGTCGACAGGCAGGGCGCTCCCCACCCCGGGGAGCACCGGCGGTCCCCTCCGCATCGAGGGCGTCACGGCAGCACACAGAACAACCCGACGACTCGGGACCGCTCGCACGCGTCAGTCTTCCACCGCCGCCCCCTGTTTGTCCGCCCCTATCCGGTCGGAGTCGACCCCTTCCGCGGTTCGTGAGCTGCACCGACCTTCCGTGCACCCGGGAAGTATGTTGTTCAAATTGGAACTACCTAGTACCGTCGACAGCCGAGTCCCAGGAGAACCGTCCGTCACGGAGGCCCAGCCATGCCGCAGGTCCAGCTGCCGCAGCAGCAGAACGATTCCCAGCCGGCCGCCGGCACCGCCCGGGTGCGGGCCCGGGTGCGGATCCCGCTGACCTTCCCGGACGGGTACCGGGCCGAGGCCGAGGTGTTCACCTTCCACGGACTGGCGGACGGGGCGGAGCACCTGGCGCTGGCGCTCGGCACGGTGCCGGAGGGCGGGACGCCCCTGGTGCGGCTGCACTCGGAGTGCCTGACCGGGGACGTGTTCGGCTCGGACCGGTGCGACTGCGGCCCGCAGCTGCGCGAGGCCGTCGAGCGGATCGCCGGGAGCGGCGGGTACCTGCTGTACCTGCGGCAGGAGGGACGCGGCATCGGCCTCTACAACAAGCTCGACGCCTACGCGCTCCAGGACTCCGGCCTGGACACCTACGACGCCAACACGGCGCTCGGGCTGCCGGAGGACGGGCGCGACTACACGGCCGCCGCGCAGATGCTCGCCGCACTCGGCGTCGAGGGGATCGAGCTGCTGAGCAACAACCCGGACAAGGCCGCGCAGTTGGCCGGGCTGGGCATCACGGTCGAACGACGGGTGCCGACCGGCGTGCACCTGTCGGAGAGCAACGTCCGGTACCTGCGGGCCAAGGTGGAGCGGACGGGCCACTCGATCGAGCTGTCCCGGCTGGTGGGCTGACGGAACTCACCGGGGCCACCCGGCGAGGCGAAACCGCCGCGGGTGTGCCGTAATCGAGTCATGCGCCGTCTCACCCCGCGCCCGTCCCGGGCCCGTCGGGGCGGACCCGTCCTGGTGCGCGGGGCACTGCCCGGGGTCCTGGTCGCCCGGCCCGGGGCACTCGCCGCGCCGGGCGACGCCCGGCGGGCCCGGCGGGTGGCCCGGCAGCTCCGCCCCGAACGGCCGCCGAGGCTGCTCCGTCCGCCGCAGGGCCACTCGGACGTGCTGGTCCTGCGCTGGGAGGACGGTGACCGGGCGTTCGCGGTGAAGAGCCCGCGGACGGCCCGGGCCGCGGCGGCCCTCGCCCGGGAGCGCGACGTGCTGGGCGCCCTGGCGGCGGACGGCCGACTGGACGCCGACTGGCGCGCGCTGCTGCCCGCCCCCGTCGACTCCCGCCTCGGTGCGGCGCCCCCCTTCCTGGTCCAGGAATGGCGGCCCGGAACGCCCGCGGACGCCCTGCTCGCCCACCGGCCGCAGGACACCGCCCTGATCACCCGGCTTGCCGTCGACGCGGTGGAGCGACTGCACCGGGCCACCGGGACGGTCCGGCCGTCCACCGCCGCACTGCTGGACGGCTGGATCGGACCGCGGCTGGCCGTCCTCGCCCACCGGTTGCCCTGGTGCCGCTCCGGGCCCGGCGCGGCGGGGCTGGCGGCGGTCCGGCGGCGCCTCCACCGGGGGCTGACCGGCCGGCCGACGGCGGTCGGCTGGACGCACGGGGACTTCGCGCCGGGCAACGTCCTGCTGGACGCACCGCCGGGGCGGGTCACCGGGCTGGTCGACTGGGCCGGGGCCGTGCCGGACGGCCCGGTCGAGGTGGACGTCTGCACCTTCCTGCTCGGCCTGGGCCGGATCCGGGACGGCCTCGGCTGGGGCGCCCAGGTCGTCGCCGCGCTGCGCGCCGGCCTCCCTGCTCCCGCCGGGGCGGCCCTGCCCCCGGCCGAGATCGTCCTGCTGACCTGGCTCTGGCACGTGTCGGCGAACCTCCAGAAGTCCTGGCGGTTCGCCCACGACCGGGACTGGCTGCGCACGACGGTGGTGCCGGTCCTGGCGGAGGCGGCCCGGGCCGAGGCCGCCGCGGCGGGGGGTGCCGCCGCTGCGGCCCCCCGCGGGGGTGCCCCGGCCGGCCCGCTCAGCGCCGCCCCGCCGCCGGGGAGGCCGCGACCGACCGGCTGATCCGCCGGGCGGCGAAGCCGGTGCCGCAGACGAACCGCATCAGCGGCCCGAACGTGTCGGCGGCGGACATCCCGGTGAAGTACAGCCCGGGGACGGAGGACTCGAAACTCGCGGAGAGCCTGGGCGCGCCCCCGTTGCGCCGGGCCGTCATGCCGCGCAGCTCCGGCGACAGGTAGCCGAGCCGTCCGACGTCGACGCGGTACCCGGTGGCGGCCAGCACGTGGTCCGTCTCCAGCACCGCGGTCGTCCCGCGCAGCGTCAGCCGCACACCGCCGTCACCGGCCCCGCCCCTGTCACCGCCCCCGTCCCGGCCCCGGTCGCCGACGGCGCCCCCCGTCCGCTCGGCGGCGGCCAGCTCGTGCCCGACGAGCACCGGGAACCGGCCCTCGAACCGCTCCCGGAGCCACCAGCCACCGGCCGGGCCGAGCACGGTCCGCACCAGCCTGGCCCGGGTCGCGTCCGGCAGGTGACGGAAGGCCCCGGTGGCCCGGCTGAACGCGGTGAACGACCAGCCGGGGCCGAGCGGCGAGCCGGGCTTGGCCAGCCGCACCGGCCACGGACGGTCGGCGGGCAGCTCGGAGTCCGGCGGGTCGCCGAACAGCAGTTCGCCGGTGCGTGCCACCAGGACGGGCTCGGCACCCGCCTCGTGCAGCAGCGTGGCGCTCTCCAGCGCCGACTGCCCGGCGCCGACCACCGCCACCCGCCGGCCGCTGAACTTCGCCAGGTCGGCGTGGTCGGCCGTGTGCGAGGCGAGCCCCGCGTCGACCAGCGGGCCCAGCACGGCCGGGACCCGCGCGTACGGCGGGAACCCGCCGGCCAGGACGACGGCCCCGGCGGCGAACACCTCGCCGGTGTCCAGCTCCAGCCGGAAGCCGTCCGGCGTCCGCCCGACCCCCAGCACCGCGGCGCGCTCCACCTCGGGCACGCAGGCCCGCTGGAACCACTCGCCGTACCGGACGAACTCGTCCAGCGGCACGGCGTAGCGGTCGCCCACCGGCGGCAGGCCCGAGGCGGCCCGGAAGTCGGCCAGGCCGTACCGTCCGGCCGGATCGGAGATCGAGGAGGCCCGGGGCGTGGACTTGAGGAACATCCCGGCGGGCATCCTGGTCCGCCAGCTCTCCATCGGCACGCCGAGGACGCGCATCGGCACGCCCCGGGCCTTCAGGTGGGCGGCGACGGAGAGCCCGTAGGGGCCTGCCCCGACGACCGCGACGGGAACGGTGTGCGGAGTGGTCATGACGAGCCTCCTCTGGCTCGGACGGTGGTTCGGACGGCCGTGGCGCGGTCGGCAGTGGCTCGGACGGCAGCGACTCTGTCGACAGTGGCGCGGACGGCCGTGGCTCGGACGGGAATTTGGCCGGCGACCCGGCGGATCGCCTGGCCCGTGAAGCGGACGGTCATCGCGGCCGCCGGGACGAGGTCGTCGTGGCAGAGCCAGGCGCGCTCGGTGGAGCGGCGCGGCCGCAGGTCGGTGGGCGGGCGGTGGTCGCGCCAGAGCGCGACGGCGGCGGAGAGCGCGTCGAGCTGGCCGACGCCGTAGTACCGGTCCAGCTGGGGTCCGCGCGGGACCGGGCGGCCGGTGAGCGAGAGGTGGAGGGCCCGGACGACGTCCACGCCGTCCACCGTCTCGAAGAGCCGGAACTGGGCTCCGGCGCGGGGGTTGAAGTCGAGCAGCTTGTACCGGCCGTCGCGCAAGTCCAGCCGCCAGTCCAGGTCGGCGATGCCGCTGTAGCCGATCCGCCGGCAGAGGCCGGCGGCCAGCCCGGCCAGTTCGGGGTTGGGCAGCGCGACCGCCCGGGTGGTGAAGCCCCCCGACGGCGGGTAGGACCGCAGCTTGCGCCCGGTGAACAGGGCCAGCGGCTCGCCGCCGGCGCCGCAGCACAGGTGGGTGATCCAGTGTTCGGTCTGCGCGTCGGGCAGGTACTCCTGGGCGAGCACCGACAGCGGGCCCTCCGGCGGGCAGTGGCGCAGCAGTTCGCCGTCGTCGCGGACCACCGTGGCGTGGCCGACCACGGGGTGGCTCAGCCGGGTGAAGGGCGCCAGGTTCTTCAGCACCAGCGGGTAGCCGCAGCGCCCCGCGGCCTCCAGCAGTGCGTCGCGGTCGGCGGGCGCGGCGCTGCGCGGCGCCGGGATCCCGTACCGCAGGCAGTCGGCGTAGAGGGCGCCCTTGTCGGCCAGCCGCCGCGGCAGCGCCGCGGGCACCGGCGGCAGCAGGAAGTACGGGGCGAACTCGGCGGCGTGCTCGGCCAGCAGGACGGCGGCCTCGTCGTCGGTCGGCAGGGCGACGCACCGGCGGCCGGACTCGCGGACGAGCCGCCGGCCGACGTCCTCGACGATCCCGACCAGCTGCTCGACGGGTTCGCGCCCGCTGGTGGGGCGGACGACCGCGCCGGTCAGGTAGCGGGAGAGCGCCGTGGGGGTGAGCCGGTCCTCGACCATCGCCCGGACCTGGACACCGACCCGGCCCAGCGAGCGGACGGCGCCGACCGGGCCGTGCGCGAGCGGGTAGCGGCCCACCCTGACCAGCAGGACCGGTGTCGTGCGGTCCAGCGCGGGGCTGGTGCGGTTCACGGTGCCTCCTCGGCGTGCCGGGCTTCCCCCGGATGTCTGGCCCCCCGGTGCCTCCGGCTCCCCCCGGTCTGCCGGCCTCCCCGGCGGTCACGGCGCTCAGTGCTGCCAGACCGCCACCCAGTCGACGTCCACCTGGGTCCGGTCGACGTCCGCCGGTGGTGACTGGTGGTAGCCGACGGCGAGATTGAGGATCATCTCCATCGGCGTGTCCGGGACGACGGCCCTGTCGGTGACCTGGAAGACCTGGACGCCGTCGACGTACCAGGTGACGGCGTCGGGCTCCCAGTCGAGCCCGAAGACGTGGTAGCCGACCGAGAAGTCGGCCGGACCGTGGGCGTAGTGGGCGTCGACGTCGGTGCCGTCGGGCGCCTCGGCGTGCAGGTTGAGGTCGGCATACCGGTCGGTGTTGATGAACTCGGCGATGTCCAGCTCCGGCAGTCCGCCGCGGGTGCCGGCCGGGAGCAGCCAGAAGGCCGGGAACATGCCGAGCGCCTGGTCGGTGGTGCGGATGGCGGCGGCGAAGTAGCCGTAGGTGAAGGTCTTCCGGGGCGTGCCGTCCCACTGGTCGCGGCCGGTGGAGACCATGCCGGAGGTCCACGGGTAGGTCTTGCCGTCGCTGCCCGGCGTGGGCCGGCGCTCGGCGGTGAGCGTCAGCTTGCCGTTCGCCACCGAGACCTGGCCCGGGAGGTACCACTGGTCCTCCTGGTTGCCGGCGTTGGTGCAGCCGCGGTTGTTCCAGTCGTAGCAGGTGGCCCACGCCGAGTGGTCGAGGGCGGAGCCGTCGAAGTCGTCGCGGAACACCGGGCGCCAGGAGCCGGTCGCCGGCGGCTGGTCGGCCCCGACCGGCGGGGGCGTGTCGGACGGTTCCGTGGCGGCGGCGGTGGGGCTGCCCGGGCTGAGGACGCCGGCGACGCCGTTGCCGCCCCCGCCGCCGGCGGCGGTGCTGCCGGTGCCGCCGCTCGCTCCGCAGGCGGCGCAGAGCACCAGGACGGTCGCCGTGGTGAGCAGCCGCCACCGGACCGGCGGACGGCGGTCGCCCCGCCCGGGGCGGCGCGGGCGACCCGCGACGGGACCGGGGTCCGGGTCCGTGCTCGCCCCGGGCTCGGGCTCGGGCTCGGGCTCCGGTCCGGTTCCGGTCGCCCGGGCGCTCGCCACCGGGCGGCGGCGCAGCCGGCGCGGGAGCAGGGTCAGCACGGTGGTGAGCACGGCGAGCACCAGGAGCCCGCGGGCCGCCGTGAAGGAACCGGTGAAGAACAGCGCCTCCGCGGTCAGCGCCCCGAACGCCAGGCTCAGCGCGACGGCCAGGCCGGCGGCGCTCAGCCGGTCCGGTCCCGCGGCCGGCCAGGGCAGCGGCCTCGCCCAGTCCGCGGCCGCCGCCCCCGGCCCGACCAGCAGGAAGCCGGCCGCGAGGGCGGCCCGCAGCGGCTGCCCGGCGGGGAGGAACTGGGCGGCGAGGGCGCACCAGCCGGTCAGCGCCGGCAGGAGACGGGCGAGGGTCCACGGTCGGACGGTCGTCATGGCGTGCTCCCTCCGGAGGGGGCGGGGGTGCCGCCCGCGGCGTCGGTGTCGGAGTCGGTGTACCGGTAGACGACGGCGTCCTCGTTGGCGTAGACGCGCCGCAGCGTGGGCTCGGCCGCCGCCGCGGCGGCCAGGCCCTGGACGGCGGAGGCCGGCAGCAGGCCGGTCAGCTCGCAGTCGACGACCTGGGCCCGGGTGAGGATCAGATAGGTGGGGCCGCCGGCGGCGTTCGGGCTCGCCAGCGCGGTGCGCAGCGCGTCGCCCGGGTCGGCCGCCAGGTGCCGCAGGTCCTCGCCGGCGGCGTCGCCCAGCACGAGCCGGTCGTGCGTGTCGTAGCCCAGCTCGCCGCCCGGCTCGTTGGCGGTCAGCGAGATGATCCGGGAGCCCGCCGGGGTGTCGGCGACGTAGCGCACCGCCGCGACCTCCCGCGGCGTGAAGTAGTTCATCGCCTCCTTGCTGTAGTACCCGAAGAGGGTGCCGGCGAGGAGGCCGAGCAGCAGGACGGCGCAGACGCCGGTCCGCAGCGGGCCGCCCGGGCGGGTGGCCGGCCGGGGCGGGGTCCCGGGCGGGAGGGCGTCCAGCTCGCGGGTGCCCGCCCGGTTGCCCCAGAGCAGCGCGGCGGCCAGGAACGCGGCGGCCGGGAGGGCGAACAGGTAGGCGCGGAAGAGCATCTCGCCGTCGTAGGCGTTGGCCAGCAGGACCGCGATCGGGGCCGCCAGCAGCGGCAGCAGGCCGGCCCGGCGCACCCAGCGGTGGCGCAGGGCGCCGGCCACGGCCAGCAGGAGGACGCCGGCCGTCAGCCCGCGGTCGGCCCACGAGGCGAGGATCTGTCCCGGAGGAGCCGCGCCGAGCCGGGCGAGGCCGGCGACCGCGTTGTGGTCCGGCGAACCGAGGGCGGCGACCAGGCCGCTCAGGTTGGCGGAGACGAACGGCCGGGCGACGGTGGCGTCCCAGAGCGCGGTCAGCGCGACCACGACGGCGAGCACCGGCAGGACCGTGCGGCGGTTGCGGCGGGCGAGGGCCAGCAGGAGCAGGCTGGCCGTCAGCATGATCGGGGTGAGCTGGTGCGAGGAGACGATCGCGGCGATCAGGACCACCAGCAGGGCGAACGGCGCGGCCCGCCAGCCGCCGCGCGACGACCCGTCGAGGACCGTCCCGAGGGCCCGGGCGCCCCGGGGCCCCGGCGGCGCCGACGGCTCGCGTGCGGCCCTGGCGAGTTCGCGCCGCACGGCCAGTCCGCGCACCACCAGGGCGATCACGGTCAGGTGCAGCAGGTAGGCGAGGGCCTGCGGGGAGAAGTAGTCCTGACCCACCCAGGCGGTCGCGTAGTAGAGCCAGATCCCGCCCCAGACCAGCCGGCGGTCGGTGGTGACGCTCCGGTAGAGCAGCAGCAGCGGGCCGAGCAGCAGGACGTTGGTGACGACGGGGTACCAGGACGCGTACCCGAGCACGGAGTCCAGGCCGGTGGCGCGCAGCACGAACGCGTGGAGCTCGAAGAAGCCGGGCCACTGGTTGTAGACGTCCAGCTTGCCCGCGCCCGGGACCGCCCCGCCGTGGCGCAGCACGGCGTCGACGATCGCGACGTGCTTCCAGGCCCAGGCATAGCGCAGGGTCGGGTAGAGCAGGCTGGGCGTCGCGTGGATCACCAGGATCAGGGCCAGCACGTAGCCGGCCGCCCAGCGGTGGCTGACCGCCGGGGCGCGCAGGACGGCGACGAAGCCCGCGGTGAGCAGGACGGGCGCGGCGAACCAGAGCGGGGGCAGGGCCTGGAGCAGGCCGAGGTCGTCCATCCGGTCGAGCCGGACCCGCGGCAGGGCCAGCAGCCAGAGGAGCAGGGCCAGCGGCAGCGCGCCGACGGCCACCCAGCCGGAGGGGCCGGTCGCCAGGGCGGCCGTGACCGCGTGCCGGGCACGGCCGGGCCGGACGGGGGCGGGGGCG
>JOHN01000017.1 GCA_000719695.1 Streptomyces sp. NRRL F-6131 | reverse complement strand
CGCCGAGGCCGGTGATCCGGTCGCCCTCGACGGCGAGGCGGTCGCCCTCGACGACGCCGCCGGGCAGGACCAGCCGGGCGCCGGACAGTGCGAGTCGGTCCGCGGTCACGCGGTCACCTCCATGGAGAGCAGATCCCAGGCGAGCAGGCCGGCGCCCAGCGACGCGGCGGTGTCTTTGAGCATGGCGGGTACCACCTCGGGGGGCATCTGGAAGGTCAACCGCTCGGTGACCGCCGCCCGCAGGGGGGTGAAGAGGGTGTCCCCGGCCTCGGCCAGCCCGCCGCCGACGATCACCCGGGACGGGTCCAGCAGGCTCTGGGCGAGGACGATGCCGTCGGCCAGGGCGTCCACCGCGCGCTGCCAGACCGCGACCGCGCGCGGGTCCCCGGCGTCCACCGCGACGGCGCAGGATGCCGCGTCGGCGTCGGGGTCGCCCACGGCCTCGGCCCAGGCGCGGGAGACGGCGGAGGCGGAGGCGAGCGTCTCCAGGCAGCCGCGGGCGCCGCAGCCGCACGCGGGGCCGTCGGGGCGGACCACCACGTGGCCGATCTCGCCGCCGTAGCCGTGGGCACCGGCCTCGATCCGGCCGTCGATGCCGATGGCGCCGGCGATGCCGGTGCCGAGGGCGACGAAGAGGAAGCGCTCGACTCCCCGGCCGGCCCCGAGCCGGCCCTCGGCGAGGCCGCCGGACCGCACGTCGTGGCCGAGGGCGACCGGCATCGCGCCGTCCCCGCCGGCCAGGCGCTCGCCCATCAGCGTGCGCAGGGGCAGATCGCGCCAGCCGAGGTTGGCGGAGAAGACCGCGATCCCCCGCTGTTCGTCGATCGTCCCCGGGACGGCGACGCCCGCCGCCAGGGGCGCGGCGCCGAACCGGCTGCGGCCCTCGTCCGCCAGATCGGCGGCGAAGTCGAGGATGGCGGTGACCACGGCGTCCGTGCCGTGCTCCCGCCCGGTCGGGCGGCGTGCTTCGAACAGCACGGAGCCGTCCTGGGCGAGCAACGCGGCCTTCATGCCGGTGCCGCCAACATCGAGTGCGATGACGTGCTTCACGGGGGACAGTTTCCCTCGGTCCGGTCTAAGAGGTCTAGTCCAGTTGTCGGATTGGTCTGGTCCAACGGGGTGAGCTTTGTCGCAGAAGCATGTGGTGTGCGGCACTTTGCGCGAACCCTTCGCTGCCCTTCCGGGAGGGGCCGGGGGCAGGTCCGGGAGGTCGGATTCGCCGATTTTGTTGCGCAGTGTGCAACAAATCCCGCACTTCGATAACTACCCGGCGTTCCGGGCCCAGAGGTATGGACCACCGCGCGCCCGGTTTGGCACCCTTGCGGCCTCCCCCCGGCCGGATCTCCCCCCGATCCGGTCCGTTCCACCCCAGTCAGGATCCCCCCGAAGGCGGTACCCGCGTTGGACAGGCGCGCCCAGGCCCCCACCCGGTTGTTCGGCGTCACGACGGCCGGCGTCCTCGCCGGAGCCCTCGTGCTCACCGGCTGCGGCGGCCAGAACGACGGCCCGGTCACCCTCCGGCTGGTCGCGGCCGACTACGGCGAGAGCGCGGACACCAGCTCCAAGCTGTACTGGGACGACGTCGCCCGCCGGTTCGAGGCCGCCAACCCCGGCATCAAGGTGAACGTCGAGGTGGCGAGCTGGACCGACATCGGCAAGCGGGTCGACGACCTGGTCAAGAGCGGCAAGTCGCCCGACCTGCTGCAGACCGGCGGGTTCGCCGACCAGGCCGCCGCCGACCGGCTGTACAGCGCCTCGGACGTGCTCTCCCTGGAGACCCAGGCCAACATCATGGAGTCGTTCTCGCACGCCGGGCAGGTGCTCGGCACGCAGTACGGCATCCCGTTCGTCTCCTCCTCCCGGGTGCTCTTCTACAACAAGGCGATCTTCCAGAAGGCCGGCATCACCCAGCCGCCGGCCACCTGGAACGAGCTGAAGGCGGCCGCCGAGAAGATCAAGGCCAAGGTCCCGGGCGTCACGCCCTACGGGCTGCCGCTCGGGCCCGAGGAGGCGCCGGCCGAGTCGATGCTCTGGACACTGAGCGGCGGCGGCAGCCTCTCCGACGACGTCGGCAACTACACCATCGACAGCGACAAGAACCAGGCCACCTTCACCTGGCTGCGGAGCAACCTGGTCGCCACCGGTCTGACCTACCCCGAACCCGGGAAGATGAACCGCACCCCGGTGTACAGCGACTTCGCGGCCGGCAAGGTGGCGATGCTCAACGGCCACCCGACCCTGCTGCGGATGGCCACCAACGGCAAGATCGACTTCGGCACGGCCCCGATCCCCAAGAAGGACGGCCTGGCGAAGACCGGCAGCCTCGGGGTGGCCGACTGGATGATGGCGTTCAAGGCCAACGGCCACAAGGCCGAGATCCGCAAGTTCCTGACCTTCGCCTACGCGAAGGAGAACCAGCTGAAGTTCGACGAGACCTACAACCTGCTGCCGGTCACCCAGGACGCGTTCGACGCGATGACCGCGGATCCGAAGCACGCGGACCTCAAGCAGTTCGCCGCCGGGCTCGGCAACGCGAGCTTCTACCCCTTCGGGGACCCCGCCTGGGCCGAGGTCTCCAACCGGATCAAGGCCGGCATCGGCGCGGCCGCGACCGCCGAGCCCAAGCCGGTGCTGGAGGACCTCCAGCAGGCGGCGGTCAAGGAGGCGGCCCGGATCCGCAAGTGAATCCGGGCCGGCCGCGGGCGGGGCTCGGCGGCTCAGGGGCTGAGGGGTTCGGGGGCCCGGGGGCTCAGTAGGTGATCGCGTAGACCTTGCGGAGCGTCTCGTGGACGGTCCAGGTGGTGCGGTCGCCCTCCCGGAACACCCCGCAGACCCCCGGGCCGAGCTCCAGCACCGGGCCGCCGTCGACCACGACGGTGGCCCGGCCGCTCAGCACCACGAAGACCTCCGCCGCCTCGGTGTCGGTGGCCACCCCCGGCGTGATCTGCCAGATGCCCGACTCGCCGGTGGCGGACTCGGAGAGCACCAGACCGGAGACCTCGGGGGCGCCGGAGACGATCTGCGCGGGGTCGAGCGGGTCGGGTTCGAGCTCCGCGGTCGGGACGTGCACGGCGAAGGCGGTGGTCGGGAAGCTGCTGGTCATGGGGGCGACGGTAGTCGGCGGACCGGGGCGGCGCAGGGGGCAGGGTGTGTCGGGTCCGCGGGGGAGAATGACACTCCGTAGTGATGGGCGGAGGTGGGCCCGGATGGGCGCGGACGAGGAAGCGGCGCAGCCGGAGCGGGACGGGTCGGACACCCGGGACACGCAGGACGCGCAGGAAGCACAGGACGCGCAGGACGCCAGGGGCGGGCTGGATGCCCGGGACCGGGCCGTGCTGGCGCTGGAGGGCCGCAGCTGGCGGACGGCCGGTGCCAAGGAGCGGGCCGTCCGGGAGGAGCTGGGGCTCTCCAGCACCCGGTACTACCAACTGCTGAACGCGCTGCTGGACCGGCCGGAGGCGCTGGCGCACGCCCCGGTCCTGGTCAACCGGCTGCGCCGGGTCCGCGAGGCCCGCCGGTCGGCGCGGTAGGCCGGCCCGTCCCCGCGGGGCCCGCCCCCCTTAGCCGACCGGCCCGACCGGCCCGGCCGGCCCGGCGGCCCGACGGGTGACCCCCGGCCCCGGTGGGTACGGTGCCAGGCATGGGCCTTGCCGACATTGCGCGACCGTTGACCGATGCCGGGCGTACGGGGCTGGCGGCGTTGCTCGCCGCACCCCGTGACGCCGTGATCGCCCTCGACTTCGACGGGACGCTCGCCCCGATCGTCGCGGACCCGAGCCGGGCCCGGGCGCACCCCGGGGTGGCGGCCGCGCTGCGCGCGCTGGCGCCGAGCGTCGGCACGGTCGCGGTGGTCACCGGCCGCCCGGCCGCGCTGGCCGTGGAGTACGGCGGACTCGCCGGGGTCGACGGGGTGGTGGTGCTCGGCCACTACGGCGCGGAGCGCTGGGAGGCCGGCGAGCTGACCGCGCCGCCGCCGCACCCGGGGGTCGCCGCGGTGCGCGCGGAGCTGCCGGACGCGCTGGCGGCACTCGGCGCGCCGGAGGGCACCTGGGTGGAGGACAAGGGCCGCTCGGTGGCCGTGCACACCCGGCGGGCGGCCGGGCCGGAGGCCGCGTTCGAGCTGCTGAGGGTGCCCATGGAGCGGCTGGCGGCCGCCCACGGCCTGGTGGTGGAGCCGGGCCGGCTGGTGCTGGAGCTGCGGCCGCCGGGGGTGGACAAGGGGGCGGCGCTCACCGGGCTGCTGCGTGAGCGGGCCGCCCGTTCGGTCCTCTACGCGGGCGACGACCTGGGGGACGTCCCGGCCTTCGCGGCGGTGGAGAAGCTGCGCGCGGACGGCCTGGCCGGGCTGCTGGTGTGCAGCGGCGCGGTGGGGGACGCGCCGGTGCGCGAGCTCGCCGACCGGGCGGACCTGGTGGTCGCGGGCCCGGCCGGCGTGGTGGAACTGCTCGGCGCGCTGGGGGAGGAGCTCAGCCGCCCGGCCGCAGGGCGTTGAGCTGGTCCAGGAACCACTGCTGGGGCGGCAGCGCCGTCGCCGCGGCGGCCAGCCGCTTGGTGCGGTCGGTACGCTCCCCGGCCGGCATGGTGAGCCCGGCGTGCAGCGCCTCGGCGGTGGCCACGATGTCGTACGGGTTGACGCTCAGCGCGTCCTCGCCGAGTTCGGCGTGCGCGCCGGCCTCCCGGGAGAGGACGAGCGCGCAGCCCCGGTCGGAGACCACCGGGACCTCCTTGGCGACCAGGTTCATGCCGTCCCGGATCGGGTTGACCAGGGCCACGTCGGCCATCCGGTAGGCGGCCAGCGAGCGCGGGAAGTCGTCGTCCACGTGCAGGATCAGCGGCTGCCAGTCCGGTGTGCCGAACTCCTCGACGATCTCCGCGGCGAGCGCCCGCACCTGGTCGGTGTAGGCCCGGTACTCGGCGAGGTCGGTGCGGGACGGGTAGGCGAAGGCGATGTGGACCACCCGGTCGTGCCACTCGGGGCGGGTGCGAAGCAGGTGCCGGTAGGCCAGGAAGCCGCGGACGATGTTCTTGCTCAGCTCGGTGCGGTCGACCCGGACGATCGTGCGGCGCTCGCCCACGGCGGTGCGCAGGGCGGCCAGCCGCTCGTCGACGTCCGGCCGGTGGGCGCGCTCGCGCAGGAAGTCGGCGTCGGCGCCGAGGCCGTGGACGCCGAGGGCGGTGGTGCGGCCGGCGTGTGTCACGGTGAGCGCCTCGCGGTCGACCTCCGCGCCGAGGATCCGCTCGCAGCAGTCGGCGAAGGCGAGCGCCCAGCGGCGGGTCAGGAAGCCCGCCCGGTCGGCGCCGAGGACGCCGGTGAGGACGGCCTCCGCGATGTCGTCGGGCAGCAGCCGCAGGTACTCGGGCGGCGCCCAGGGGGTGTGCGAGAAGTGGCCGATCCTCAGGTCGGGGCGGGCCGCGCGGAGCAGCGCCGGGACGAGCGAGAGGTGGTAGTCCTGCACCAGGACGGCGGCGCCGGGGGCCGCCTCGGCGGCGAGGGCCTCGGCGA
Organism: Streptomyces sp. NRRL F-6131; assembly: GCA_000719695.1. Lineage (GTDB taxonomy): Bacteria > Actinomycetota > Actinomycetes > Streptomycetales > Streptomycetaceae > Kitasatospora. The sequence continues at coordinate 267,012 of JOHN01000017.1, read as the reverse complement.
AGGCGGTGTTGTAGGCGGTGTAGGCCTGCCACTCGGTGCGGAAGTCGGCGTCGAAGGCGGGGGCGGTCGGGGTGTTCCAGAGCAGGTGGTGGGCGAACCAGAGGGTCGAGTTGGCGATGCCGTTGTAGGCGCGGGCGAAGGTCCCGGGGTCGATGTCGAGCATCCGGACGGCCTGTCCGCCGACGTCGTGGCCGGCCCGGTCGAGGCGGCCGTCCGGGGCCTCGCGGGCGGCCCGGCGGTCGGCGTCGGACAGCGCGGCGCAGACCCAGACGGCGTCCGGGTCGTCGATGGCGGAGAGCCCGGAGACCAGGCCGCCGCCGCCTCTGCGGAGGGTCAGCGTGCCGTCGTCCGCGGTGCCGAAGGACACCGGTCCCCGGTTGGACGCCACCAGCACGGGGGCGGCGCCGGTCGGATTCGAACGCTCGGTCGTGAGATCACCCATGGTTGGTTGGTTGCCGGGGGTCCGCGGTGGCAAACCCCTCAGCGTCGGGTGGCGTACTCGGGGACGGTGTGCATCGGCGGGCGCTCGGTGGCGGTGACCGGGTGGGTGTGGGCGGTGAAGGCGCGGGTCAGCGGGTCGCGGGTGAACTGGGTGAGCAGCGGGTGGACCAGGTCCGCGGAGGCCTTCAGCCGGTGGGTGCGGTCCAGGCGTTCCAGCGCGGTGCGGTAGATGGTGGCCGCCATCCGGCCGAGTGCCTGGGCGTCCTGGTGCCGGTGGTGGCGGACGCCGACGTCCACCTGGGCGAGCGCGTCCAGGCCGGCCGTCTCCAGCGCGTCGACGAGCAGGCCGAGCTCGACGCCGTACCCGGTGGGGAAGGGCAGTCGTTCGAGCAGCGAACGGCGGGCCGCGTACTCGCCGCCCAGCGGCTGGACGAAACCGGCGAGTTCCGGCCAGTGCAGGTTGAGCAGGGGGCGGGCGACCAGTTCGGTGACCCGGCCGCCGCCGGCCGGGACCACCGCGCCGTCGGTCTCCAGCGGCCGGTCGTACATCGCCTTGACCAGCTGGATGTCCGGTTCGGTGAGCAGCGGGCCGATGATCCCGGAGACCAGGGCGGGGTCGAACTCGCGCAGGTCGGCGTCGACGAAGCAGACGATCTCGCCGCGGGTGGCCAGCAGCGAGCGCCACAGCACCTCGCCCTTGCCGGGGGCGGCGGGCAGCCGGGGCAGGATGGCGTCCCGGTGGACGACGGTGGCACCGGCCTCGGCGGCCACCGCGGCGGTGGCGTCGACGGAGCCGGAGTCGACCACCACCAGTTCGTCGACCAGCGGCAGCCGCTCCATCAGCTCGCGCCGGATGACCCGGACGATCTCGCCGACGGTGGCCTCCTCGTCCAGGGCGGGCAGCACGACGCTGACGGTGCCGGCCGGGCCGAGCGCGCGTTTGGCCGCCGGCAGGGTGTGCACCGGGCGGTCGGCCGCGTTCCACGAGCGCCGGCGCAGCCAGGACGCCGTCTCGGGGAGGAGCGCGGGGATCGGTTCGGCGGGCACGGTGCTCTCCTCGGCGGACGGGGTCCCCCGGCCGAAGGCGGGGGGAGGGTGGGACGGGTCATCTCGCGTGGCGGACGGTCCCGTTCGGGGCCGACGCCTTCGGATACAGTCTTCGTACAGCGGTCGGACCTTCGCACGCCGGGGTCGCCGCTGAGCAGGACCACAACTTCACAGAGCTCATCCAGAGGGACTGAGGGAACGGCCCGTTGACGTCCCGGCAACCTTCTCGCCCGGCCGTCGTTCAGGCCCGGTGGGACAGGTGCCAATTCCGGCCCGGGCGCGACCGCGTCACGGGGAAGATGAGGAGAGAGGCCTCCGCCCATCATGGCTATCGACACCGCCGCACCTGCACCCGCCGCCGTCGACCTCGGCCCCGCCACCCGACTGTCCTGTCGCGAGTGTGGCACCCGGTTCCCGCTCGGCCCCAGCTTCGCGTGCCTGGAGTGCTTCGGCCCGCTGGAGATCGCCTACGACTTCGGCAGCGAGGGCGCCGAGGAGCTGCGCAAGCGGATCGAGGCCGGGCCGGCGTCGATCTGGCGCTACGCGCCGCTGCTGCCCGTCCCGGCCGACGTGGCGACCAAGCCGAACCTCAACCCGGGGTGGACCCCGCTGGTGAAGGCGGACAACCTGGGCCGCGAGCTCGGCTTCACCGGGCAGCTGCACATCAAGGACGACTCCGGGAACCCGACCCACTCCTTCAAGGACCGCGTGGTGGCCTGCGCCATCGAGGCGGCCCGCGCGTTCGGCTACACCACGCTCTCCTGCTCGTCGACCGGCAACCTGGCCGGCGCGGTGGGTGCGGCGGCGGCCCGGGCGGGCTTCCGGTCCTGCGTGTTCATCCCGCACGACCTGGAGCAGGGCAAGGTCGTGATGGCCGGTGTGTACGGCGGCGAGCTGGTCGGCATCGAGGGCAACTACGACGACGTGAACCGGTTCTGCTCGGAGCTGATCGGTGACCCGGCCGGCGAGGGCTGGGGCTTCGTCAACGTCAATCTGCGGCCGTACTACGGCGAGGGCTCCAAGACGCTCGCCTTCGAGATCTGCGAGCAGCTCGGCTGGCGGCTGCCGGAGCAGATCGTGATCCCGATCGCCTCGGGCTCCCAGCTCACCAAGATCGACAAGGGTCTGCAGGAGCTGATCAAGCTGGGCCTGGTCGAGGACCGGCCGTACCGGATCTTCGGCGCCCAGGCGGCGGGCTGCTCGCCGGTCTCGGCGGCGTTCAAGGCCGGCCACGACGTGATCCGCCCGGTCAAGCCGGACACCATCGCCAAGTCGCTGGCGATCGGCAACCCGGCCGACGGCCCGTACGTGCTGGACATCGCCCGGCGCACCGGCGGTGCCGTGGAGGACGTGACCGACGAGGAGGTCGTCGCGGCGATCCGGCTGCTGGCCAGGACCGAGGGCATCTTCGCCGAGACCGCGGGCGGCGTGACCGTCGGCGTGCTGAAGAAGCTGGTCGAGACCGGGCAGCTGGACCCGTCGAAGGAGACCGTCGCGATCAACACCGGCGACGGCCTGAAGACGCTCGACGCCGTCGCGGAGGCCGGGATGACCGCCGTCATCCGGCCGACCCTGGACGCCTTCCGGGGCGCCGGCCTGGCCTCCGCCTGACCCCCTTCCACCCCTGGCTCCACCCGTTCAGCGCCCGTAGCGAGGAGACCCCCATGAGCGCCAACGTCCGCATCCCCACCATCCTGCGCACCTACACCGGCGGCGCCAGCGAGGTGCCCGCCGAGGGCGCCACGCTGGGCGAGCTCATCGCCGACCTGGACCGGAACCACGCCGGGATCGCCGCGCGCATCCTCGACGACACCGGCAAGCTGCGCCGTTTCGTCAATGTCTACGTGAACGACGACGACGTGCGGTTCGCCGAGGGCCTGGCGACGGAGATCAAGGACGGCGCGAACGTTTCGATCATCCCGGCGGTCGCCGGCGGGTGAACCGTCGGCCGCGCCCGTTCCCCGCGGGGCGGGCGCGCCGTTACCCGGCCGTCCGCGGCACGGAATTCCGTGCCGCGGACGGCCGCGCGCATTTTGGCGGGAATATCTTCGGTCCCGGGCGGAGTAAAGTGTCGCTGGACCGGGAACAGGGGCGCGCCCGCCCCTTGTCCGGGAACGAATCCACCGCGTCGCCACCGTCGCCGCCGTCCCGCCCGCCAGACCCGCGGCGGGCCCGGAACCCGGAAACATGTCAGGCCGGTGTCAGAATTCTGGCGGGGATTTCTGGTAATACGTCCGCTATGTCCGGCGGGAATTGCGGCGGCTCATCCCGATTGATCCCGTCCTGTCCCCGGGCGCCGCGGGTGAATTCCCCGCCATTGACCCTGTTGCAGAGGACGTCGATCCGGATACATTCAGCCGCGGTCGACGCAATCGCCCGTTCGCCGGATGCCGTTCGGCGACATCGGGAGGATTGTGGCGTGCGCGGCTGTGCCCAGGGGGGGTCCCCGGGCCGGCCTCCAACCAGACCCGGGCCCGCAGACCTGCGGGCGCGTGAAGGGCCAGCACAGCACTAGGGGAGTTCGGAATGGCTCAGGGCACCGTCAAGTGGTTCAACGCGGAGAAGGGTTACGGCTTCATCGCGGTCGACGGTGGTGCGGACGTCTTCGTCCACTACAGCGCGATCCAGATGGACGGCTACCGCACCCTTGAGGAGGGCCAGCGGGTCGGCCCGGACGACCTCGGTCGTCCGGGCCCGCCGTCCTGTCCGGACGCGGTCGCCGGCGCGGCGCGGGCGGGGGTGCCGGCGCGGCGCGGACGGACTCGCGGAGGGGGGTGCCGGCGCGGGCCGGGCGGGGGTGCCGCGGCTCGCGGGTTGCCCGATTGGGCTTGCACTCGCCCACCCAGAGTGCTAATCATTGGCGTTAGCACTCACAGCGTGAGAGTGACAGCGGACCGGGTCGGTGAGGCCCCCGGGAGCGGTAGGGGAAAGGACCCCCGCACACCAGGGCCGTCCGTCGCGGGCACCCCTTGGTCCGAGCAGTCGACCGTGTCCCGGAGGACCACTTCTGATGGCCAAGATCATCGCCTTTGATGAGGAAGCTCGCCGCGGCCTTGAGCGTGGCATGAACCAGCTCGCCGACGCAGTGAAGGTCACGCTCGGCCCCAAGGGTCGCAACGTCGTGCTGGAGAAGAAGTGGGGCGCCCCCACGATCACCAACGACGGTGTCTCCATCGCCAAGGAGATCGAGCTCGAGGACCCGTACGAGAAGATCGGCGCGGAGCTCGTCAAGGAGGTCGCCAAGAAGACCGACGACGTCGCGGGTGACGGCACCACCACCGCCACCGTGCTGGCCCAGGCGCTCGTCCGCGAGGGTCTGCGCAACGTCGCCGCCGGCGCCAACCCGATGGCCCTGAAGCGCGGCATCGAGAAGGCCGTCACCGCCGTCTCCGACCAGCTCCTGGCCCAGGCCAAGGACGTGGAGACCAAGGAGCAGATCGCCTCCACCGCCTCCATCTCCGCCGCCGACACCCAGATCGGCGAGCTCATCGCCGAGGCCATGGACAAGGTCGGCAAGGAAGGCGTCATCACCGTCGAGGAGAGCAACACCTTCGGTCTCGAGCTCGAGCTCACCGAGGGCATGCGCTTCGACAAGGGCTACATCTCGGCCTACTTCGCCACCGACCTGGAGCGTATGGAGACCTCGTTCGAGGACCCGTACATCCTGATCGCCAACTCCAAGATCGGCTCGGTCAAGGACCTGCTGCCGCTGCTGGAGAAGGTCATGCAGAGCGGCAAGCCGCTCGTCATCATCGCCGAGGACGTCGAGGGCGAGGCCCTGTCGACCCTGGTCGTGAACAAGATCCGCGGCACCTTCAAGTCCGTCGCCGTCAAGGCCCCGGGCTTCGGCGACCGCCGCAAGGCCATGCTCCAGGACATCGCCATCCTCACCGGTGGCACCGTGATCTCCGAGGAGGTCGGACTGAAGCTGGAGAACGCCGGCATCGACCTGCTGGGCACCGCCCGCAAGGTGGTCATCACCAAGGACGAGACCACCATCGTCGACGGTGGCGGCGACAGCGAGCAGGTCGCGGGCCGCGTGAACCAGATCCGCGCCGAGATCGACAACAGCGACTCGGACTACGACCGCGAGAAGCTCCAGGAGCGCCTCGCCAAGCTGGCCGGCGGCGTGGCCGTCATCAAGGCCGGCGCGGCCACCGAGGTAGAGCTCAAGGAGCGCAAGCACCGCATCGAGGACGCCGTCCGCAACGCCAAGGCCGCCGTCGAGGAGGGCATCGTCGCCGGTGGTGGCGTCGCGCTGCTGCAGGCCGGTGTCGCGTTCGACAAGCTGGAGCTCGAGGGCGACGAGGCCACCGGTGCCAACATCGTCCGCGTGGCCCTGGAGGCCCCGATCAAGCAGATCGCGACCAACGCCGGCCTCGAGGGCGGCGTCGTGGTGGAGAAGGTGCGCAACCTCCCCGCCGGTCACGGCCTGAACGCGGCCACCAACACCTACGTCGACCTGATCGCCGAGGGCATCATCGACCCGGCCAAGGTCACCCGCTCCGCGCTGCAGAACGCCGCCTCCATCGCGGCGCTGTTCCTCACCACCGAGGCCGTCATCGCCGACAAGCCGGAGAAGGCCGCCGCGGCCGCCGGCGGCGGCATGCCGGGCGGTGACATGGACTTCTGATCCTGATCGTCACGATCGGATCGGCAGGTCTTTCGTCCGCGAGGGCGGTTCCCCGACGGGGAACCGCCCTCGCGGCGTTCCCGGGGCCGGGCACCGCGGGCGACGGGTGCGCCCCGGACCGCGGATCCGCCCCGGCCCCGGAGGTTCTTGGGAGACTGGACGGATGGCTACGACAGACGACATCGAGACGGCGCTGCACACCGCGCGGGCGCTGATCCTGGCCGACCTGACCGCGCGGGACGCCGCCGACGCCGCCGTGGTGTCCCTGGTGGAGCAGGCGGTCACGCACCGCCGTTGGTGGCTGGAGCAGTGGCCGGACGGCACCGCGTACGTGCTGGGTCTGGTCGCCCAGGACGTCCAGGACGCGCTGCTGGAGAGCCACGGGCGCTGGCCGCTGTGCGCGGACTGCGCGGCGGACGGCGACCCCCACGCGCTGAGCGTGGAGCCGGAGCTGGGGCCCGAGCCGCACTGGGTGTGCGGCAAGCACGCGGTCGTGGTGGCCGCGGTGGGGGAGCTCGCGTAGCGCTCCTCGGGCCCGCCGTTCCGTCCTCTCCTCCGCCGCCCCTCCGCCGCCCCTCCTCACCTCCGTACCGCCGTCGCGCCCCAGGGCGCGGCGGCGGTTTTTTCGTGCCGATGGAACCTCCGGACTGCATATGCAGTCCACCGACATATATAGTTCATCCGAGTCCTTCAATCGGCCATGAGTGGGGAGAACCATGTCCCAGCCAGATCCCGCCCGTCCCGTCCTCGAACTGCGCGGGGTGACCCGGGCGCACGGACAGGGCGCCGCCGAGGTGCAGGCGCTGCGCGGCGTCGACCTGGCGATCCGCGCCGGCGAGTTCGTCGCGGTGATGGGGCCCTCGGGCTCCGGAAAGTCCACCCTGCTCACGCTGGCCGGCGGCCTGGACCGGCCGAGCCGCGGACAGGTCCTGGTCGAGGGCGTCGAGCTCGGCACCCTGAACCGCACCCGACTGGCCGCCGTCCGGCGCCGGTCCATCGGCTACGTCTTCCAGGACTACAACCTCGTCCCGGCGCTGACCGCCGCCGAGAACATCGCGCTCCCCCGGGAGCTGGACGGGGTGTCCACCCGGGCCGCCCGCCGGGAGTCCCTGACCGCCCTGCGCGAGATGGGCATCCCGGAGCTGGCCGACCGCTTCCCCGAGCAGCTCTCCGGCGGTCAGCAGCAGCGCGTCGCGATCGCCCGGGCCCTGGTCGGCGACCGCCGCCTCGTCCTGGCCGACGAGCCCACCGGTGCGCTCGACTCCGCCACCGGCGAAGCCGTGCTGGCCGTGCTGAGGGCGCGCTGCGACGCCGGCGCCGCCGCCATGATGGTCACCCACGACTCCCGCCATGCCGTCTGGGCCGACCGGGTGGTCGTCCTGCGCGACGGCATGGTGGTCGAGGAGACCACCGGTCGGCACGCCGCTTCCCTGCAGGCCGCCGGACGGGACGGGGGTCGGCGATGAAGCTCTCCGCCCTGCGCGTCGCGCTGCGCATCGCGCGCCGCGACGCCCTGCGCGCCAAGGGCCGCAGCGCCCTGGTCGTCGCCATGGTGGCGCTGCCGGTGCTCGGTGTCGCCGGTGCCGACGTCGTCCACCGCAGTGGTCAGCTCACCCCCTCCGAGCGGGTCGAGCGGTTGATGGGCGGGGCGGACGCCCTGATCTCCGCCGAGCGGCCGGGCCGCTCCGTCGAGCAGGCGCCGTTCGCCGAGGACGGCGTCCGGGTGCTGCCGCAGGCCGGGACCGACCCGGCCTCCGCGCCCGCGGCCGCGGCCGCGTCCTCCTCGGCCGAACTGGTGGCCGGGCTGCTGCCCTCCGGCGCGGTGCTGCTGCCGGCCACCCCCGGGCCCGAGGTGAGCGCCTCCACCCGGGAGGGCCTGTTCACCACCTCCACCGCCGAGGCCGATCTGACCGATCCGGTCTGGTCGGGGCGGCTCGACCTGGTGGACGGCCGGGCGCCGACCGGGCGCAACGAGGCGGCCGTCACCCGGGCCTTCCTCGACGAGGCCGGACTGCGGCTCGGCGACACCACCACCGTCAAGGGACTGGAGCAGACCCCGTTCCTGCTGACCGGTGTGGTCGAGCACCCCGGGGAGCTGAACAAGGTCGAGCTGGTCGCCCGGCCCGGCCAGGTGATCTCCCCGCTGGCCGCGGCGGTCGCCGGCACCCCGGGCGCCGCGGGCGGACCGGTCGCGGCGGCCCGGGAGGAGGGCGTCCGCACCGAGCGCTGGCTGGTCCGGCTGCCCGGCGGCCCCGGGCTCGACTGGGACGCCGTCCAGAAGCTCAACCGGTACGGCTTCACCGCGACCTCCCGGGCGGTCGCCCTCGACCCGCCGCCGGCCTCCGCCGTCCCCTACGACGCCAACGTCTGGAAGGTCGTCGAGGACGGGGTCGACGACCGGACCGTCGTCCTGGTCACCGTGGCCGGCATGGCGCTGCTGGAGGTCACCCTGCTGGCCGGCCCGGCGTTCGCGGTGGGGGCCAGGCGCTCCCGGCGGCAGCTGGCCCTGATCGGCGCCGCGGGCGGCCACCGCGGCCACATCCGCACCGTCGTGCTCGGCGGCGGGCTGGTGCTCGGAGTGACCGGCGCCGTCCTCGGCGTGGCACTCGGCACCGGGCTGGTCGCCCTGCTGCGGCCCTGGGTGGAAGGAGCGGGCGGCAGCCGCTTCGGGCACTTCGCGCTCGCCCCGCTCGACCTGCTGGCGATCGCCGCCGTGGGGGTGGCGACGGCGCTCGCCGCCGCCGTACTGCCCGCCGTGCAGGCCGCCCGCCGCGACGTGGTGGCCGGCCTCACCGGCCGGGACACCGTCGGGACGCCGAGCCGCAAGCTCCCGCTGCTCGGCCTGCTGCTGGTCGGGGCGGGCGCGGCGGTCGCCCTGTACGGCGTCGGGACCCAGGACAGTGGTGCCATGCCGGTCCTCGGCGGGCTCACCACCCGGGCGCTCTCGGTGCTCGCCGGTGCGGCCACCGCCGAGCTCGGCGTCCTGCTCTTCACCCCGATGCTGATCGCGGTCTTCGGCCGGCTCGCCGGCCGGCTGCCGCTCGGCCCCCGACTGGCCCTGCGCGACTCGGCCCGGCACCGCGGCCGCACCGCGCCGGCCGTGGCCGCCGTGATGGCCGCCGTCGCCGGAGCCGTCGCCGTCGGCGTCTACACCACCGGCACCGACGCCCAGGAGCGCGCCTCCTACCGGCCGACGGCCCCGCTGGGCGCCGTGGTGCTCGACGCCCCCGCGGACCCGGGCGGCCGGGAGCCGGCCCGGCTGCGCGGCGCCGTCGAGCAGGCCCTGCCGAACCTGGGCGCGCGCGCCGACGTCCAGGAGGTGACGTACGTGTTCTGCGACAACTGCTCCAGCGCGGTGCAGGCCAAGGGAGCCGGTGGGCGCGAGGACTTCGCCTCGGGGAGCCGGGCGCTGTCCGGCGACAGGGCGGTCCTGCACAACCTGTTCGGCGTGCGCGACCGGTCGGCCGAGGAGGCGCTGGCCGCCGGCCGGGCGGTCGTCTTCGACCGCGGCTACCTGCACGACGGACGGGTGGTGCTGACGATGCAGGGCGCCGCCGGGGCGCCGGTCCAGCCGGGGCAGGTGCCCGGGACGGAGCGGCGCGAGATCGCCGTCGAGGCGGTCCTGGTGGAGAACCCGGACGCGGCCCGGTACGGGGCGGTGCTGATGGGCCCGGAGGCGGTGCGCAAGGTCGGACTCACGCCCCGGCCCACCGGATCGGTCTGGCGGCCGGACGCCGCCCCGGACCGCAAGGCGCAGCAGCGCGCCGAGGCGGCCGTCGCCCAGCTCGCCCCGCACGCCCGGCTGGAGGTCGAGCGTGGCTACCGGTCGAAGGGGGACGTGAACACCCTGGCGCTCGGCGGGTTCGCCGTGGTGGTGGTGCTCGGCGCCGCGGCCGTGGCCACCGGGCTGGCCGCCGCCGACTCGCGCAACGACCGGGCCACGCTGGCCGCGGTCGGTGCTCCGCCGCGGATGAACCGGATCCAGGCCGGGCTGCAGTGCACGCTGATCGCGGGCACCGGCGCGGTGCTCGGCACGGTCAGCGGGTTCGTCCCGGCGCTGGGCCTGCTGCGCTCGCACGCGAGCGGGCGGATCGGTGCTCCGGCGGTGCCGTTCACCGCGCCCTGGGGGCTCCTGCTGCTGGTCACCGTGGTGCTGCCGGTGGTGGCGGGGCTGGGGGCGGCCGCCTTCAGCCGGGGTCGGCTGCCGCTGGCGCGCCGGGCGGGCTGACCCCGGGAGACCGCTCGGCGGGCGAGCACCGGTGGCGACCACCGGTCCTCGCCCGCCGTCGTCGGGCCGCCTCGTCGCGCGTCCTCGGCTCGGCGTCCTTGTCAGCCGTCCTCGCCCGGTGTCTCCAGGCGGCCGACTTCGGCCGCGAGGTTGGCCCGGGCGGGGGCGTCGAAGCGTGCGTGCGCGGTGGGCGTGCGGTAGAGCGCGGGCAGGGCGAGCAACTGCCGGAGCACGGCCGCCCGCCCGGCCCGGAAGTCCGGTTCGGGGACGAAGGCGTACTCCTCCCGGACGGCCGCCGCGTACACGGCGTAGGCCTCCGGCGCCCCGCCGAGCACGGCGAGGTCGGCGTCGCACAGCACCTCGCCGTTCCGGTCGCCGGGCCCGGGGTGGTGCGTGACGGTGAGCCGGACCAGCCGGGCGACCTCGTCGACCCGGGCCGGGGGCAAACCGGCTCCGGTGAGCGCCCGGACGGCGAGGGCGGCGCTGCGCTCCTCGTTCTCGGAGCGGTCCGGGCGGTAGACGGCGTCGTGGAACCAGGCGGCGAGCCGGACGGCGTCCGGGTCGTCGGCGTGACCGGCGAGCGCGTCGACATGGCCCAGCACCGCGCGCAGGTGGTCGACGCAGCTCCCGGCCGGCCGGTCCGGGGTCGGTGGCCGCGCCGCAGCGGTGGAGCAGGGCGGTCCAGGCGTCGAGGAGGTCCTCGGCTGCGGCTGTGGCTGTGGCTGCGGTGGTGGCGGCGGTGGTGGCGGCGAGGGCGTCGGCTTCCGGCATGGCGCCATTGTGCTGGGCCGGTCCGACCGGCCAAAGATTCCGCTGGACATGATATGTCGACGAAAGGTATATGTAACTCCATGACTGAACGGGCGATGCAAGAGCCGACCCTGCTCCTGCTGACCGCGCTGGCCGACGCCCCGCGGCACGGCTACGCGCTGATCCAGGAGATCTCCGCGATCTCGGACGGCCGGGTCAAGATGCGCACCGGGACGCTCTACGGCGCGCTCGACCGGCTGCTGCAGCAGGGGCTGATCGAGGTCGCGGCCGAGGAGATCGTCGACGGCCGGGCCCGGCGCACCTACGCCCTCACCGAGGACGGCCGGGGCGCGCTGACCGCCGAGGCGGAGCGGCTGCGTTCCGTCGCCCAGGAAGCCGAACGGCGGCTCGCGGCCGTCCGGCCGACCCAGGGAAGGGTCGCCGGTGGAGCCGCCGGACTCGCATTCACCAACTCCACGGGGGTGTTCGCATGACCACGACGCACGGACTCCCGGGCATGATGACGGATCCGGTGGCCTTCCGTGCCGCCCTCCGGCTCTACCCGGCCCGCTACCGGCGCGAGCGCGGTGACGAGCTGTCCGCGGTCTTCGCCGACAGCACGGCGGACTCCGGCCGACTGGCCACCGCCCGCGAGGTGTTCGACCTGGGGGCGTACGGCCTGCGGATGCGCGCCGGTCTGACCGCCTCCTCCGCCGTCGGGCAGCTGTTCGCGCTGGCCGCGCCGCTGGTCGCGGGTGCGGTCGCGGGGCTGTCCGCGGCGTACACGGCGAACCAGGTGGTCCACCCGGCCTGGGTCCCGGCCTGGACGCTGCCGGAGCGGATCGGCCAGGTGCCGGGCTTCGTCTGGTTCCTCGGACAGGCGCTGCTGCCGCTGCTGCTGGTCGCCGCCGTGCTGGCCGGCCGTCGGCGGGACGCCCGGCACGCGGCGTTCGGCGTGGCCGGGGTCGGCGCGCTGGGCGTGCTGATCGCGGCCGTGGACGACCCGTCGCTGTGGAGCTTCCTCAACCGGTCCGGGGAGGCGACCCCGCTGCTGCTGGCCGGTCTGATGTTCGCCTTCGCACCGCAGGAGCTGATGGCGGAGCGGCCGGGCGTGCGCGGCCGGATCGCGGTGCTGGCGGCCGTGCTCGGCGGCGGGCTGATCCTGGCCGCGGAGGGTTTCTACAGCTCCTTCGGCCTGCTGGACCGCGATGCGGCCGTGGCGCTGCTGCTGGTGCCGGTGGCCGGGCTGCTCTTCGCGGCGCGCGGGCGGCGGGCACCGGCGGCGATCGCCCTCGCGGTGCTGCCGATGACCTTCGGCTTCAACGTCTTCCGGACCTGGCAGACGGTCGGCGGCATGTGGCGGATGGCTCCGCTGGCGGTCGCGGTGCTGGTCGGGACGGTGGCGACCGGCTGGATGCTGCACCGGGCCGGTGCCGGGAACCGGCCCGGTGCGGGTGCGGGAGGTGTGCGGAGCCTCGCCTGAGCGGGGACGGCCGGAGCCTCGCCGCTCCTCGAACGGCCGGACGAACGGGTTGTGGGCCCGTTCGTCCGGCCGTTCGGCGTTTCCGGGGCCGACGGGTTCACGGCCCCGCCCGGGGCGGCGTCGTTGTCCGGCCAAGTGGTCGCACGGGGCTCGCCGGGACCGGGGCGATGTGGCAGGCTATTCGATATGTCTAGACCAATTTTCGAAGTCATCGCGCTGACGCCCCAGGATGCCCAGGCCGCCGAGTCGGGCGGCGCCGACCGGCTCGAACTGGTCACCGACATGGCCGCCGACGGACTCACCCCCTCCGTCGAGGACTTCGCCCGGATCCGGGCCGCCGTCGGGATCCCGCTGCGGGTCATGCTCCGGATCCGGGACGGCTTCGCGCCCGGCGACCTGGACGAGCTGCGGGCCCGCGCCGCCGCGCTCCGGGCCGAGGGCGCCGACGAGTTCGTGCTCGGCTTCCTCGACGCCGACGGCGGGGTCGACCTGGCCGCCACCGGAGCCGTCGCGGAGGCGATCGCCGGCTGTCGCTGGACCTTCCACCGGGCCGTCGACCACAGCGCCGACCGGGCCGCCGTCCGGGCCGCCGTCGGCGCGCTGCCCGGGCTGGACACCTTCCTCACCTCCGGCGCGGCCGGCGGTGTGGACGCCGGCCGGGACGTCCTGCTGGCCGAGCTGGCCCGGGCCGGCGAGCCCGGGTACACCCAGCGGATCCTCATCGGCGGCGGCCTGCGGGCCGAGCACCTGCCGGGGCTGCGGGCGGCCGGGTTCGACGCCTTCCACGTCGGCGGCGCCGTGCGGGTCGACGGCTGGCAGTCGCCGGTGGACGCCGCCAAGGTCGCCGAATGGCGGGCGCTGATCGACGGCTGAGCAGTGGTGCCGGACGGCTGAGCAGCGGTGCCGGACGGCTGGGCGACGGCGCCGGACGGCTCGGCCGTGGCCGGGCGGTGGTGACCGGCGGCCGGGCGGCCACCGTCCCGTCCCGCCCGTCCGCGGGACCCGGCCGGGCCCCGCGGACCGCCCGGTCAGGCCAGCTGCTCGGGCAGCGGCTCGGCGTGCAGCACCTCCAGGCCGGACACCGCACGGGTCAGCGCCACGTACAGCCGCCGCAGGCCGGTCCGCTCGTCCGGCTCGCCCGCGACCACCGCGGCCGGCTCGTCCAGCACCACGTAGTCGTACTCCAGACCCTTGGCCAGCGAGGCCGGGACGAGGGTGAGCCGCGCCTCGGCGCTGGTCTCGCTGCCGGGGGCGAGGTACGCCAGCCCGGCCGCCGTCAGCGCCTCGGCCAGCAGCGGGACCCGCGCGTCCGCGGCGATCAGACCGGTCGAGCCCTCCTTGCCGAGCGCCCGCCGGCAGGCCTCCACCACGGCCTCCGTCCGCTCCTCCTCGGTGACCCGGCGCAGCGTCAGCGAACCGGGGGCCTCGCGGACCGAGGTGGCCGGGGCCAGGCCCGGGGCGATCGACGGCAGCAGCCGGGAGGCGTAGGCGATGACCTCCTCCGGCACCCGGAAGCCCTTGGTCAGCTCCTCGACGTGCGCGGCCGGCTTGCCCAGGTGGTGCAGCGCCTCCGGCCAGCTCGACGTCGCCCAGGGGGTGGTGCCCTGGGCGAGGTCGCCGAGCACGGTCGCCGAGCCGGTGGTGCAGCGGCGGCCGACCGCGCGGTACTGCATCGGCGAGAGGTCCTGCGCCTCGTCCAGCACCACGTGCCCGAGCGAGGCGGTGCGCCGCACCAGGTCCGTCGCCTCGTCGACCAGGACGGCGTCGGCGGCCGTCCAGCGGGCGGTCCTGACCGAGCGGTCGGGCTTGGGCCGGCGGACGGTCTCCTGCTCCTCGGCGGTCAGCACGCCCTCCGCGCACGCGGCCAGGAACTCCGGGTCGGAGAGCAGCCGCAGCACCAGCTTGGCCGGGTCGACGGCCGGCCAGCACTGCTTGACCGTCGCCTTCACGGCGGCGTTGCGGGCCACCGCGTCCTGCACCCGGTCGTCCGGGGCCTCGCCGGCCTGCTCCATCTTCAGCAGTACGGCGTGCGCGATCCGCTGCGGCAGCGCCTCCGCGGCCGCGCCGTAGCGGATCTCCCGGCCCTTCAACTCCTCGATGATCCCGGTCAGTTCGTGGACCGGCACGCGCCACCGGCGGGAGCCGCGGACCACCACGCAGGGCTCGGTGGGCAGGGTGATGCCCGAGCGGACCGCCCGCCGCAGCACCTCGGCCATCCGGGCGTCGCCCTTCAGCCGGGCCGCCTCGGGGGAGTCCTCGCCGCGCACCTCGACGTGCCCGACCAGCTGCTGCACGGTCGCCTGCGCGACGTCCAGCTCGCCGAGCGCGGGCAGCACCTGCTCGATGTAGGAGAGGAAGGCGTTGTTCGGGCCGATCACCAGGGTGCCGGTGCGGGCCAGCCGCTCCCGGTGCGCGTACAGCAGGTACGCCACCCGGTGCAGGCCGACGGCGGTCTTCCCGGTGCCGGGGGCGCCCTGCACGCAGAGGGTGCCGGAGATGTCGGCGCGGACGATCTCGTCCTGCTCCGGCTGGATGGTGGCCACGATGTCGCGCATCGGGCCGACGCGCGGCTTCTCGATCTCGGCGGCCAGCAGGGCGGAGGCGGTGTCGCCCTCGGCCGGGTTGGAGAGGTGCTCGTCCTCGTACGCGGTCAGCTCGCCGCCGGTGTAGCCGAAGCGGCGGCGGCGCTCGACGTCCATCGGGTCGGTGCGGCTGGCCCGGTAGAACGGCTGGGAGACCGGCGCGCGCCAGTCGATCACCATCGGATCGCCCTCGGCGTCGTGCACGTGCCGTCGGCCGATGTAGAAGCTCTCTCCGCCGGAGCCCTCGCTCAGTTCCTCGCTGATCGCGTGCGAGTAGTCGAGCCGGCCGAAGAACAGCGGGGTGTGTGCGAGGTCGGCCAGGGCGGCGATCCGGGCCTCGATCTGGTTCTGCAGCACGACGGCGGTGACCCAGGTGCCGGTCACGTCGCGGATGTCCAGGGACTGCACGTCCTCGCGCATCGCGCGCAGCGCGGCCCGGGAGGAGGCGAGGTGGTCGCGCTCGCGCTGCAGGGGGTCGGTGGTGGGGGTGGCGGGCACAGCGAACCTTCCCGGCTGCCCCGGAAACGGGCGCAGCGGATCGTCGGAGCTCACGGTGGGGACAGCCGGCCGGTTGCCGAACGGCCGGCACCTCCCCCGGCTGCCCGCGCGACTTCAGCGGGTACCACGGTTCGGGAGGGGACAGACGGACGATCTTAGCCGCGTCGGCCTCGGGGTTCCAGCCCCGAGGCCCTCGGGGCCTCCGTACCTCCCGAGGACGACTTCCGTCCCGTCGAGTACGGCCTTCGGGGTGATGGCGTCGGCCGTTCGGGTGCCTACCGTGGAACGCATGAGCACACCACAGCACCGCACCCGTACCGCCCCGGCCGGCGCCACCGCCACCGCGGGGCGCCGCCGCAACCCGCTGGGCACCGCCGTGCGCAATGTCGGCATCGCCCTGGACACCGCCGCGCGCGTGATCTTCCTCGGGCGCGACGGCGTCCGCTACTGATACCGGGCCCTCCGCCACCGGGCCCTCGGCCCCGGACCGCTCGGTGCCGGGCAGCCGGGCAGCCGGGCAGCGGCCGCCCGGCCGTGCCCGCTACAGCACGTCGTCCGCGTCGATGATGCGGTAGGCGTAGCCCTGTTCCGCGAGGAAGCGCTGACGGTGGGCCGCGAAGTCCTGGTCGACGGTGTCCCGGGCGACCACGGAGTAGAAGTGGGCGGCGTGGCCGTCCGCCTTGGGCCGCAGGACCCGGCCGAGCCGCTGGGCCTCCTCCTGCCGGGAGCCGAAGGTCCCGGAGACCTGGATGGCGACCGTCGCCTCGGGCAGGTCGATGGAGAAGTTGGCGACCTTGGAGACGACGAGCACGCCGATCTCCTTGTTGCGGAAGGCGTCGAAGAGCTTCTCGCGCTGGGCGTTGCTGGTCTCGCCCTTGATCACCGGGGCGTCCAGGGCCTCGCCGAGCTCGTCGAGCTGGTCGATGTACTGCCCGATGATCAGCGTCTGGTCCTTCTCGTGCTTCTTGACCAGCGCCTCCACCACCCGCCGCTTGGTCGCCGTGGTGGCGCAGAACCGGTAGCGCTCCTCGGGCTCCGCGGTGGCGTAGGCGAGCCGTTCGGAGTCGGTCAGGGTGACCCGGACCTCGCAGCAGTCGGCGGGCGCGATGTAGCCCTGCGCCTCGATCTCCTTCCACGGCGCGTCGAAGCGCTTGGGGCCGATCAGGCTGAACACGTCGCCCTCCCGGCCGTCCTCGCGCACCAGGGTGGCGGTCAGACCGAGCCGGCGGCGGGCCTGGAGGTCCGCGGTGAACTTGAACACCGGGGCCGGCAGCAGGTGGACCTCGTCGTAGACGACCAGGCCCCAGTTGCGCGCGTCGAACAGCTCCAGGTGGGCGTAGACGCCCTTCCGCTTGGTGGTCATCACCTGGTAGGTGGCGATGGTGACCGGGCGGATCTCCTTCCGGGTGCCGCTGTACTCGCCGATCTCGTCCTCGGTGAGCGAGGTCCGCTTGACCAGTTCGTGCTTCCACTGGCGGGCCGAGACGGTGTTGGTGACCAGGATCAGCGTGGTCGACTTGGCGTGCGCCATGGCCGCCGCGCCGACCAGGGTCTTGCCGGCGCCGCAGGGCAGCACCACGACGCCCGAGCCGCCGTGCCAGAACCCCTCGACCGCCTGCGCCTGGTACGGGCGCAGGCTCCAGCCGTTCTCCTCCAGGTCGATGGGGTGCGCCTCGCCGTCCACGTAGCCGGCGAAGTCCTCGGCGGGCCAGCCGAGTTTGAGCAGCACCTGCTTGATCTGGCCGCGCTCGGAGGGGTGCACGACCACGGTGTCCGGGTCGACCCGGGGGCCGACCAGCGGGGCGATCTTCTTGGAGCGCAGCACCTCCTCCAGCACCGGTCGGTCGGTGGTGCTCAGCACCAGGCCGTGGGTGGGGTGCTTGGTGAGCCGCAGCCGCCCGTAGCGGGCCATGGTGTCGGCCACGTCGACCAGCAGCGCGTGCGGCACCGGGTAGCGGGAGTACGTCACCAGGGCGTCGACGACCTGCTCGGCGTCGTGGCCCGCGGCCCGGGCGTTCCACAGCCCGAGCGGCGTCACCCGGTAGGTGTGCACGTGCTCCGGCGCCCGCTCCAGCTCGGCGAACGGTGCGATGGCCCGACGGCAGTCGGCGGCCTTGGGGTGGTCGATCTCCAGGAGGAGAGTTTTGTCGCTCTGGACGATGAGCGGTCCGTCGTTCACGCGGGGAAGCCCTCCACTGGCTGACAGGTCCGTCGGGTCCGTGGGTCCTGCGGGACGCCGACCCTCCAGTGTCGCGCATCCGGCCGGGTGGAGGGCACCGCCCCCGGGGAGGGCCTACGAGCGGCTACTTCCACTCGTAGTACTTGCCGGTGGACTTGCCGTCCGGGGCGACCTCGTACTCGAAGAGCCCGACGACGTGGTTGAGGCGGTCGAGCTGCGGTGACGTGGTGGAGAAGAAGAGCGAGCCGCGCCAGCTGGTGCCGCCGCCCTCGGTGAAGTGGCCGATGCCGATGCCGTGCCAGGTGACGCTCTGGCCGTCGGCCGTCATGTCGACGCCCTGGCCCTCGCCGCGCAGACTGCCGTCGGCGCGCAGTTCGGACTCGTAGGTGCCGAAGCCGTTGACCGCGGTGCCGTAGTAGCTGCCGCCTCCCTCGAACGAGACCTCCACGACGACGTGGCCGTCCCCGGCGTCGAGGACGCGTCGGCCGGTGTCCCGGCCCTGGGTGTCGCCGATCAGATCGCCGAGCATGATGACTCCTTTCGTCACCCCCCGCTCTCCGGACTACGCCGGTGGAGGCGATGCGTCAACTGCCGGTACGGGCCGTGCGGGAGGGGGCGCGGGGGGTGACCGCGACGGGAGTGGCTCGTTGATCCGTGCATGAACAAGTCGAAGCGCGTCCTCACCGCTCTCGCCCTGGCCGGTACGGCCTTCGCCGCCACCGCCTCCTCGGCCACCTCCGCGCACGCGATCGCGGGCGTCGGCGAGGGGCCGGGGGGCCTGCTGGCCTCGCCCGGGTTCCTGCTCGCCGACCTGGCCGGGGCCAACACCGTGATGCCGGTCGGACAGGGTGACCTCGCCGCCATGGCGGACAAGGCGATGAAGGAGAAGCAGGCCGAGCAGGCGCAGCAGCAGGGTCACTGAGGCCCGGGGCCCGCGTCGTACGGATCCGGGCCGGTCACTCGTCGCCGGTCACTCGTCGAGTTCGGCGACCCCGGTGATCCGGTGCAGCGCGAAGGTGCGCAGCTCGCCGTCGTGGTGGTCGAAGGCGGTGACGAAGCCGCCCTCGACCTTCACCGGGTCGATGATCCGCTGGCTGGCGAGGCCCTCCGCGTTGAGGTAGCCGATCCACATTCGCTCGCCGAGCAGGACCGCCGTCTGCAGGGCCGCCAGGGTCTCGGCGGCGGCCGTGCGCGGCAGCGGGCGCCCCGCCGGGACGGTGGGCTCGCGGCGGACCGCGGTGGCCGCCCGGTCGCCGGCCCGGATCGCCTTGACCGCGGCGGCGAGCAGGACGTCGTCCGGCGTCGGCGGGCCGTCCGGGACGGGCACCGGGGCCGCGCGGGGCGGGGTGCGGTGGCTGTCCGGGCGGGTGATCAGCACATCGCCCTCGGCGGACTCGGCGGCCGGCGCGTACCCCATGGCGCGCAGCGTGCCGAGCAGCGCGTCGGGCGGCGCCTGGGCGGCCAGCACGGTGGGTGCGAGCAGCCGCAGCCGCAGGTCGGCGGAGCGGCGGTCGGCGAGGATCTCGTTCAGCAGGGACGGGTCGTCGCAGCGCAGGTAGGACGAGGCGGCGCCGACCCGCAGCAGGCCGTGCCGGCGGGCGACGTCGTCGATCAGGTAGCCGAGCGGCTGCGGCACCGGCGTCCGGGAGTGCTGGGTGAGGAAGGCCCGCAGGTCGGCGGCGGTGCGTCCGGCGTCCAGGGCGCGGCGGACCGACTCGGGGGTGAACCGGTAGACGGTCGCGCCGCCCTTGGACTCGATGTCGGCGCAGAGCGCGAGCGCCTGGGCCAGCGGGGTGAGCAGCGGGCCGGGGGCGATCGCGGTGAGGTCCGGCTGCAGGATGACGTGGTCGAGCGGACGCGGCAGCAGCGGGGCGAGCACGCCGGCCGGGTCGGCCTCGGCGGTGAGCAGGGCGCGGGCGGGGGCGGCCAGGGCGCCGCGGCCGGTGACGCCGAGGAGTTCGGCCTCGGCCAGGGTCCAGGTGACCAGGTGCTCGCGCAGGTCGCGGCCGTCGGGGTCGATCGGTCCGCCGCGCAGCGGGCGCTGCCAGCGCAGGGTGGGCAGCAGCTCGGCGGCGGTGGCCGGGGTGCCGGGCGGGAGTTCGGCGAGCAGGGCGAGGGCGCCGCGGCGGACGGAGGGGGCGAGGGTGCGGTCCAGCTCGGGGCCGAGCACGGCGCGCGGCTTGCCCTTGCCGTCGGAGCTGCCGGCGAGGGCCGGGACCCGGGTGGCGGTGAGCCAGGCACGGGCGAGCACCGTCCAGCGTTCGGCGGTGTCCAGGCGCAGCCACTCGTCGTACCCGGGGGTCGGCGCCCAGTGTTCGTCGACCTCGCCGTCCGGGGCCAGCAGGCCCGAGGTGTAGGCCAGTTCGAGCCAGAAGGCGGCGATCGGCTCGGTGGTCTCCAGGGCCTGGGCGGCGCGCTTGAGGTCGCGCACCCCGAGACCGCCGGCGCGCAGGGTGGGTGGTGGGGTGAGGCCCCAGAGGTCCAGGAGCTCCTCGACGGTCCGGACGGCGGTGTGCGCCTGCCCGGCGGCGGCGCCGTCCACAGCCTGGGGATCGCGCGGCGCGGCGGCGGGCACGGGCTCGGGCTGGACCGGCTCGACGGTGCGGTGCGCGCGGCCGCCGCGCAGGTGCAGGGCGAGTTCGCGGGGCAGGACGACGCTGCCGGGGCTGGTGGGCAGCAGCAGGCCGCGGGCCAGCAGCCACTCGACCGGGCTCTGCGCGTCCTGCGCGGTGACCGGACGGGTGGCGTCCGGGACGGTGCCGGTGGGCGGCCCCCAGACCAGCCGGTCCAGCAGCCGCAGCGCGGCCTCGGGGGCGGTGGCGAGCAGCGCGTCGCAACGGGCGCGGTCGCCGAGCAGGGCGGTGAACGCGGCGACGGCGGTGACCGGGTCGGGTGTCGCGGGCTGTCCGGCGGAGGCGAGCAGTTGCTGGAGGCGGGCCGGGGACATGCCGGTGCTGGCCTCGGCGAAGGTCGGACCGAGGCCGGTGCGGCCGGGGTTGGCGGCGGTCGGCGCGAGTGCCTCGCGGGCCGCGATGACCAGGCGCAGGCCGTTGTCCGGGCCCCAGAGCAGGGCCCGGTCGCGCAGGGTGGCCAGGGCGCGGGGCAGCGCGGCGGCGACGGCGGCCCGGTCGGCGGCGCTCAGCGGGGTGGCCTCGGGGTGCGGCTTCACCTTGACCGGCCCGGCCAGCAGGGTGCGGACGGCGGTCGGCGAAGCGCCGTCGGGGAGTGCGGCGAGAGCCTCGGCGACCTGCAGGGTGAACCGGTCCAGCCGCTCCAGTGCGCGCAGGGCGGAGGCGCGGGAGGACAGTCGGGCGGTCAGCTGGGTGAGGTCGCCGGGCACGGGGTTGAGCAGGTCGGGGCGGGACCGGAGCAGGGCGGCGAGGTCGTCGTCGGGCCGGGCGCGCAGTTCCTCGGCGAGGGTGCGGGGGCCGGCGACGGACTTGGCCTGGCGTTGGGAGCCCTGCTGTGTGGTCATTCGACCTAGGTTAGTCGGGCGGCGGTGGGGCGGGAGGGTCCCGGCGTCGGCGGGATCCGCGGCGTCGAGGGGCCCTCGGTGCCGGTGGGGCGGCTCGGCGGCGCGGGCGGGAACACCGGTGGGAGCACCGGGGCGAGCGCCCGTGCGAGCGTCGGGGGGAACACGGGTGCGGGCGGGCGGCGTTCCGGCTCGCGTGGCGGGGCGGCGGGTGGGTACCGTCACGGACGGCGGGATGACGCCGCGTCCGGACGTGTGTCGGGTCCGGTTCGGTACGGGCGAGGCGGGGTGTGGGGATGTCGGACGGCGAGTGGTGGCGCAAGCAGGGGCCCTGGAGCGAGCCGCCGGGAGGTGCCGGGGCGTCGGGCGCCGGGACCGGCGGCGGGGCGTCCGGTGCCGGGGCTTCCGGTGGGGACGGGGACAGCGTGTACGCGCAGGAGCCGGCGCCCGCCGCCCCGCCGCGCCCTCCGGTACCGCCGCGCCCCGCCGGGCCACCGGCCGGGCCGCCCGCGGGCTCGCCCGCCGCGTTCCTGCCGCCGCCCGCGCGTTCCGGCGGGGACCGCGACCGCGACCGGGGCCGGGCGGGGGAGCGGGCCCGTGACCGGGGCGCGGGCCGGGACGGCGGCTCGCCGTGGGCGGCGAAGCCGGTCGACGACGCCCCCGCGGACCCGGAGGCCCTGCCCCCGGCCTACCGCGCCGTGAGCACGGGCGACTGGGACTACGTCACCATCGACTTCGGGGACGGCCCGGTCGCCTCCAACCGCCCGATCCCCGACCAGCGGTCCGCCGCCGAGCCCGGTGCGGAGCCGGGCGCGGAGCCTGGCGCGGAGCCCGGGACGGCCGAGGGCGCCGCCGGCGACGGTCCGGCGGCGCCCGACCCGGCGACGGCGGCCGGGGCGGCGGCGGACGCGGCGGGGAGGAGCAAGGGCCGGGGGAGGAAGGCGGCCGGGGCGAAGGCCCGGGCACGGGCGGGGCGCAAGGGCGGACCGCCCTCGGCCGGTCCGGCGGCGGACGGTCCCGCCGGGGGCGCCCCCGGCGCGTCGGGCGGTCCGGCCGGGGCCGGGGCCGCAGGCGGCCGTCGCCCCTCGCCCCTGCTGCTGCTCTCCGCCGCGGTCCTGATCGGCGGCGCCGTCACCGGTCAGCTGATCGCCATGCTGATCGGCTGGGCGCTCGGCTACCTCTCCCGCCATCTGTCCGACTTCACCCGCAAGTTGGCGGTGTTCGGGATCCCGCTGATGGTGATCAGCGGGAGTTCGCTCTGGTACTGGGGCCGTGCGCAGGGCCGTTGGGGTGCGCCACCGCCGCCGGGCGAGCAGGGCTCCCACGCGATGTGGGAGTCCGCGCCGGGGGTGCTGCGGGTGGCGGCGGTGCTGTCGGCCGTCTTCCTGCTGCTGATGTCCCTGCGCCGCAGGGGCGGCGGAGCGGCGGGCGCGGGCCGGTAGCGGAGCCCCGGCGCCGCCCGTCGGGTGAGCCAACTCCCTTGTCGGAGTGTCGAAGCGGCCGTCCGATCGTCCGTCCGGCCCACGGACCGGCCGTCCGGCACAATCGGCGGCATGCTGAGAATCGGTTCGGTGGTGCTCGGAGTGGTGGACGTCCGTCGCGCGGTGGCGTTCTGGAGCGAGGCCCTGGGGTACGTGCCCCGCGACGACCTGGCCGGGGAGGACTGGGTGGTGCTCGGGCCGGCGGCCGGGGCGGCCGGTGTCCAGGTGGCGCTCGGCCGGAGCGTCACCCCGCCGCAGGAGCACCCCCGGGTCCACCTCGACCTCTACGCGACGGACGCGGCCGACCAGGCGGCCGAGGTGGAGCGACTGATCGGCCTCGGCGCGCGCCGGACCGACTGGGACCTCTACCCGGAGGACCCGGACTTCGTGGTGCTGGAGGACCCGGACGGCAACCGCTTCTGCGTGATCGACACGAGCCGGTCCTAGCCGCTCCCGGGATCGTCCTCGCCGTCGCCGTCGCCGTCGCCGTCGCCGTCGCCGTCGTCCCGGGCGCGGTCGCGGTGGTGCCTGCCGCGGCCGGGGCGTCGGCCGGGGAGGCGGTGGTGGCCGTGCTCGGGATCGTCCTCCAGCCGCTGGGCGCGGACCTCCATCCCGGAGCGGACGGTCCGGCTCAGGGCGCCGGCCGCCGCCGCCAGGAACACGAAGTTGTAGGCGATCTGCAGGAGCACCACCAGGCGCGGCCCCTGCGCCACCGGGGTGATGTCCCCGTAGCCGATGGTCGCCATCGTGACGACCGTGAAGTACAGCGCGTCCAGGCGGGTCTCCAGACCGTTGAACTCCCCGGGGCGGTCGGCCAGGACGTAGTAGGTGCCGGCGAAGACGGTCAGCGAGACACAGATCAGGAACGCCAGCCAGACGCCGGGGTGACGGCCCGTGCCCCGGATGCTGTCGACGATCCGGGACAGCAGCAGCCCGGTCAGCAGCGTCAGCACCACCCCGAAGAGCACCCAGCTCAGGACCGGCTGGTCGTCACCCAGGACGCGCAGCGGCAGGGTGAAGTAGCCGAGCATCAGCAGCGCGAAGGATCCCAGCAGCAGACCCCAGGCCCGCGGGTCGGGACGGTCCCGGGGCAGCGGGGCCGTCGGCGGGGGCTGCTGGTTCGCGAACATCCCGGCCAGCCTGCCCCGGTGCGGCCGGGGCCGCTCCCCGGGCTGCTCCGTCCGGGGACGGGTGGGGCCGCCGGTCGGCGGGGCCGCGGGCAGGGGCCGGACACGACGAAGCCCCCGCCGTCGGGGCGGGGGCTTCGGCCGACTCGGTGCCGCCGCGGGTCAGGCGGTGGTGGTGGACCGGGGCTGCTCGGTGGCCTTGGTCACATGGGTCGGGTTCACGGCCTGGCGGGGCTGCTCGGCGGCCGGCTGCGCCGGCTGGGCCGGGGCGGCGGTGCTCTGCGCGGTGCCCGGCGCGGCGTCGGCGGTCGCGGGGGTGTCGTCCTCGCGCATCGCCTTCGTCTCCGCCTTGAGGATTCGCATCGACTTGCCGAGGCCGCGGGCCATCTCCGGCAGCTTCTTCGACCCGAACAGCAGGATCACGACAGCCAGCACCACAAGCACGTGCCAGGGCTCAAGACCGTTACGCAGCATCCCTGGCCACCGGTCCCTTCTCGTCTAGAGTCACACGTCACAGTTGGGCAAAGCGCCCGTCCTGGCCAGTATGCCTGTCCGTGGCGGCGAACGTATACACCGGCCGGGAAACGCTGGTCAAAAACCAGGTGTTACGCGGACGGACGGCCGAGGGGCGCGACGGCATCGGCCCAGGTCGGCGGCGCCTGCCCTCCGCGGCCGTCCGCGGCGCCGGCCCCGCCCGCGCGCCCGCAGCGACCCGGTCGCCCGTTCCCCTTCCCGTCCCTCCGGCCCCTCCCGCTCCTCCTGTCGTCCTCCGCACCGTCAGTCCCGACGGGCCAGCAGGTAGCCGCGGCGGGTCTCCGCCTCCTCCGGGTACGGGCCGCGCTCCAGCCTGGCCGTGACGGTGAACCCGGCCTCGGCCAGCAGACCGGCGACGGTGTCCTGCTCCAGGAAGTGGAAGTCCACGTCCACCGGGTGGCCCCACCACTCGTCCAGCGTCCGCACCTCGGTGCCCAGGTGGAACGCGACCAGCAGCACCCCGGACGGCCGCAGGACCCGCCGCATCTCCTCGAAGGCGGGCCGCAGCTCCTCGGGCGCGAGGTGGATCACCGAGTAGAGCGCCACCGCGGCGGCGAACTCGCCGTCCGCGGCGGGCAGTCCCAGCAGGTCGCCGACCCGGAACTCCAGCGAGGGGTGGTCCCTCCGGGCGACCGCCACCATGGCCGGCGACAGGTCCACCCCGACCACCCCGACCCCGCGCTCGCCCAGCCACCCCGCGACGTGCCCCGGTCCGCACCCCAGGTCCACCACGGTTCCTCCGGCGGCCTCCTCCGCCACCACCCCGAGCAGCCCCCGGTCGATCACCTTGAACGCCAGCTCACCCCCGATCCGGTCCCGGTACTCCTCCGCCACCGCGTCATAACTCGCCCGCACCCGCCCGTGGTTCACTTCGTCGACCATGGCCGCACCCTGGCACGTCGGCCCCGCCCCCCGCACCCGGATATCGCGCGCCCCGATGCGGCGGCCCGCCCGGACGACGCGGCGGCCCCCGCCCGGGTGGGCGGGGGCCGCGATGACGCGCGTGCGGGATCGGGGTGGGCCGGTCAGACGGCGGCGGGGGCGGCGTCGGCGGCGGGGGCGTCGGACGCCGGGGCGGCGGCGGGGAGGTGGCGCATCAGGCGGTGGGCGAGGAACGCGGCGCCGACCGCGAGGACGAGGCCGACCACGGCGGCGACGTGCAGACCGTCGGTGAAGGCGGTGCGGGCGGTGGCGAGGAGGTCGGTGCCGACCCGGCCGGGCAGCTGGGCGGCGACGGTGACCGCGCCGCCGAGGGTGTCCTGGGCGGTG
Source organism: Streptomyces sp. NRRL F-6131 (assembly GCA_000719695.1). Classification (GTDB taxonomy): domain Bacteria; phylum Actinomycetota; class Actinomycetes; order Streptomycetales; family Streptomycetaceae; genus Kitasatospora. Next base: position 241,288 of record JOHN01000017.1, on the reverse strand, counting down.
CGGGCGGCCTCGCCGTCCAGGCCGGCCGGGAGGGCGCCGTCCAGCCGGGAGCGGTAGACCGCGGCGCCGGCCGCGCCGAGCAGCGCGATTCCGAGGGAGCTGCCGAGCTCGACGGCGGTCTCGGAGGTGGCGGAGGCGGCGCCGGCCCGCTCGACCGGGGCCGAGGAGACGACCATCTCGGCGGTGAGGGTCATGGTGCCGACGGTGCCGGCGGCCAGCACGCCCGCCGCGGTGAGGACGAGCGCCAGCGGTGAGTCCTTGCCGACCAGGGTCATCATCGCGAAGCCGGCCGCGCCGATCAGGAAGCCGCCGGCCATCATCGCCGCCGGTCGGACCTTCCCGGCGAGCGCCGAGCTCAGACCGACGGCCGCGCCGACGCCCACGCTGGGGACGAGCGACCAGAGCGAGGCGGTGAGCGGGCTCATGCCCTTGACCAGCTGCAGGTACTGCGAGGTGAAGAGGGTGAAGCCCATCATCGCGAACATCGCCACGGTGTTGACCGTGATCGCCCCGCTGAAGGCGCGGATCCTGAACAGGCCGAGGTCGAGCAGCGGGTTGGCGGCGGTGCGCTGGCGCCAGTAGAACGCGCCGCCGAGCAGCAGGCCGGCCGGGACGGCGAGCGCGGCGATCGGGTCCCAGCCGTCCACCGCGAGCGTCTTGACGCCGTAGACCAGGGGCAGGACGGCGGCCATCGAGAGGACGGCGCCGAGCAGGTCGAAGCCGCCGCGCTGCGGGGAGCGGTACTCGGGGAGCAGGACGGGGGCGGCGAGCAGGACCAGGGCCATCACCGGGACGGCGAGCAGGAAGACCGAGCCCCACCAGAAGTGGTCGAGCAGCAGACCGCCGGCGACCGGGCCGAGGGTGGCGCCGGCGGTCAGGATGCCGCCCCAGGCGCCGAGCGCGATCTGACGCTGCTTGGGGTCGTGGAACATGTTGCGGATCAGGGCGAGGGTCGAGGGCATCACGGTGGCCCCGGCGACACCCAGCACGGCGCGGGCGGCGATCAGCTGACCGGCGCCGTCCGCGTAGGCGGCGAGCACCGAGGCGGCGGCGAAGCCGGTCGCGCCGATCATCAGCAGCCGGCGGCGGCCGATCCGGTCACCCAGCGCGCCCATGGTGATGAGCAGACCGGCCAGCAGGAACGAGTACATGTCCATGATCCACAGCTGCTCGGTGCCGCTCGGCGCCAGCGTGGTGGAGATGTAGGGGACGGCGAAGAACAGCACGCCCATGTCCATGGTCAGGACGAGGGTCGGGAGCAGGAGGACGGCGAGGCCGATCCATTCGCGACGGCCTGCGCGGCCGGTGGTTGCGGTCATGGGGAAGACGGTACGGACGTGTCAGACGTTTGTCTAGTACGAGCGTCTGAATCTCTCGTGCGAGACAAGCGTGCAAGACAGGCGTGCAAGACAAACGTCTTGATCGGACGTAGCATGCGGGCATGGGAAATCGTGAGGACCTCATGGCCGGCGCCAAGCAATGCCTCTTCGAGAAGGGCTACGGGCGCACCACCGCCCGGGACATCGCCACCGCCTCGGGCGTCAGCCTGGCGGCGATCGGCTACCACTTCGGCTCCAAGGAGGCGCTGCTCAACGCGGCGCTGATCGAGGCGACGGAGGAGTGGGGCGCGGTGCTGGCGACGGTGGTGGCGCGGGCGAGCGCGGCGTCCGACGACCCGGCGGAGCGCTTCGTCGCGGTCTGGGACGGGGTGCTCGGCACCATCGCCGAGCACCGCGGCCTCTGGGCCTCGCAGTTCGAGGTGATGCTCCAGGCGGACCGGGTGCCCGAGCTGCGGGAGGCGCTCGCGGGGATCCAGAAGGAGGGGCGGCTCGGACTGTCGGCGCTGTTCCAGGGGCTGCCCGAGGTGCCGGACACCGAGGACGAGCTGTCCCGCGGCATCTTCTACCAGGCGCTGCTGGTCGGCCTGGCCGGCCAGTGGCTGGCCACCCCCGACCTGGCGCCCCGCGGGCAGGACTTCCTGCGCGGGCTGGAGCTGGTCGGCGGCTCGGTGCTGGGGCCGAAGGGCGTCCCGGCGGGCGGTCCGCAGTGGCACGGGGCCACCGGCTGATCCTCAGACGGTGACGGCCGTCAGCAGTACCACCGAGTCGACGTGGGCGAGCAGGCCGTGCCGCTCCTGGGGCACGGTCTGCAGCTGGCCGGTCGAGAGCTCCTCGCGGCGCCCCGCGATGGTGAGCGACACCCGCCCGCGCAGCACCTGGAGGCTGGCGGCGGTCGGGGCGTTGTGCTCGTCGAGCGAGGTGCCCGCGGTCAGCGCGATCACGGTCTGCCGCAGCATCCCGTCGTGCAGCACCAGGTGGGCGCTGCGACCGTGCGGGCTCTCGGCCGCCCGGGCCGCGTGCTCCGTGACGAGCTGTTCGAGATCGACCATCGCGCGTCCTCCTGCCGTCCTGCGCCGCCGGGCGCCCCTCTGCGGCCCAGCGTCCCGGACCGGCCCCGGGAGCGCACGCCGAGCGGCACCCGTTCCGGGGCGGCCTCCCGCGCGTGGGTGTGCTCGGCGTGCGGCGGCGGCCGACTGCGGCCATCGTGGAGGCATGGCGACCAACGAGCGTTCTTTCATCGGGTTCCAGGTCAACCGCTCGCTGCTGGCCGGCGGCGCGGTGCTCACGGGCATCGGCGCGCTGTTCGGAACGGCGGGCGCGGTGATGGTGTGCGCGGCGCTGGCCACGGCCGGCCGTGACTGGGTGCGACGGCTGGACACCCCGCCGGCGGCCATGGCCCAGCGGGCCCTGCACGAGGCGAAGGTGGCCTCGTCGGCCGGCTGGGAGGCGTGGCGCGCCGAGCACCACTCGCCCAACTGAGTCCGCTGCGGCGGCCGTTCACCCGTCCGGCATCGGCCGGACGGGTGAACGGCCGCAGTGGGCCGGCTACAGTCCGAGCGACTTGGCGACGATGCTGCGCATGACCTCGCTCGTGCCGCCGTAGATCCGGAAGACCCGGTTGTCGGTGTAGAGCCGGGCGATCGGGTACTCCAGGATGTAGCCGTAACCGCCGTGCAGCTGGAGGCACTTGTCGATCACCACGGACGCCGACTCGGTGCAGAACAGCTTCGCCGCCGCGGCGTCCGCCACCGTCAGCTCGCCGTCCTGGTAGAGCTCCAGCGCGCGGTCGACCATCGACTGCTGCGCCACCACCTGCGCCTCGCAGTCGGCCAGCGTGAACTTGGTGTTCTGGAACTCGGCGACCGTCTTGCCGAAGACCTTGCGGTCCTTGACGTACTGCAGCGCGAACCGCACCGCCGCCGCGGCGGCCGCGTACGCGCCGACCGCGATCGCCAGCCGCTCCTGCACCAGGTTGTGGGTCAGGTAGGCGAACGCCTTCCCCTCCTCCCCGAGCAGGTCCTCCACCGGCACCTTGACGTCGGTGAAGGCCAGTTCGGCCGTGTCCGAGCTGCGCAGGCCGATCTTCTGCAGCTTGCGGCCGACGGTGTAGCCGGGGGAGGTGGTGTCCACGCAGAGGATGGACAGTCCGGCCCGGCGGTTGTCCGGGTCGTACGGCGCGGTGCGGCAGACCACCAGGACGAGGTCGGCGAGGACGCCGCCGGTGATGAAGGTCTTGGCACCGTTGAGGACGTAGTGGGTGCCGTCCTCGGAGAGCCGGGCGGTGGTCGTGATGCCGGCGAGGTCGGAACCGGCGCCGGGCTCGGTCATCGCGATCGCGGTCATGATGTCGCCGGAGACGAAGCCCGGCAGCCAGCGCGCCTTCTGCTCCGCGTTCGCGTACTCCAGCAGGTAGGGCAGCACCAGGCCGGTGTGCACCCCGGAGGAGCCGAAGCTGACCCCCGCCCGCGCGGTCTCCTCGACCACCACCGCCTGGTACTTGAAGCCGTTCTCGCCCGCGCCGCCGTACTCCTCGGGCACCTCGATGCCGTACACCCCGAGCGCGCCGAGCTTGCGGTAGAAGTCCCGCGGCGGGTGGCCGGCGGCCTCCCAGTCCTCGTAGACGGGGACGACCTCGTTGGCGATGAAGTCCCGGATGGTCTCCCGGAAGGCCTCGTGGTCCTCGGTGAACACGGTGCGGCGCACGGCGGCGCTCCCTTCGACGGTGCCTGACCCGGCGCGGCCGGGCGGCCCGCCGATGGCCCCACAAGTTAATCGGGGGTAGCTTCGCCTGTCCAGGGTGGGACGACGGGCATCGGGGCTGCTGCCGAGGCCGGAGGGAAAGGCTCCGCGAGGCCCTAAGTGAACGGCTGCTAGCCTGCCCAGGCAGCTGTTCGGGGCGGCGGGCCCCGGTCGACCGGAGGGGTGGGCGTCATGGTGGTGCGACGGCCGCCCGTGCGGGCCCGGCGGGCACAGATCCTGGCGGTGGCCGCCGAGCGCTTCCACCGCGACGGCTACCACCGGGTCTCGATGGCGGAGGTCGCCGCCGGCGTGGGCATCACCGCGCCCGCGCTCTACCGGCACTTCCGGGGCAAGCCCGAACTGCTCGACCGGACCCTCCGGGTGGGCCTGGACGCGCTGGCCGACGCGGTGCGCGCCGCCGGCTCGACCGCGGAGCTCGCCGCCGGACTGGCCGGCGTCGCGGTCGTCCACCGACCGCTGGGCACCCTGGTGCAGCGTGACGCCCGACTGCTGCCCCCGGACCGGCGGGCGGCGCTGCGCCGTGGACTGCGCGCCGACGTCGGCCGGATGGCCGCCGTGCTGCGCGCCGAACGTCCCGGGCTCGGTGCCGCGGACGCCGAACTGCTCTGCTGGTCGGCGCTGTCGGCGGGCGCCGGGCTCTCCTACCAGTCGGTCGCCCCGCAGCCGCGCCGGGCCGAGCGGCTGCTCCGCGAGGTGCTCGCGGCGGTCCTCGCCGTCCGCTTCGACGCCGCCGGGCCGGTCCCGGTGTCCGCGTCGGCGTCCCCGTCGGCGTTCGCGTCCGTGTCGGCGAACCCGTCGGCGTCGGTGCCCGAGGCCGCGGCGGGGGCCGGGCCGGGGCCGCAGTCGCGCCGTGAGGAGCTGGTGGCGGCTGCCGTCCGGCTGTTCCACCGGCGGGGCTTCGACAACGTCAGCACCGACCGGCTGGGCGCCGCGGTGGGGATCACCGGGCCCAGCGTCTACCGGCACTTCGACAGCAAGGCGCAGCTGCTGGCCGCGGCCCTGGTCCGGGGGCGCGAGCGGCTCTGGCACGAGGTCGGCGGCGCGATCACCGGCACACCGGGCGGGCCGGAGCGCGCCCTGGCGGCGGGCCTGGCCGCGTACGTGGACTTCGCCCGGCGCCACGGGGACTACCTGGGCGTGATGCTGAGCGAGACCGAGCGGCTGGCGCCGCCGGACCGCCGGGCCGCGGTGGACTTCCGGCGGGACTTCCTGCGCGGCTGGGTGGACCTGCTCGTCCGGGTCCGGCCGGAGGAGGACGCGGCGGCGGCCCGGATCCGGGTCCACGCACTGTTCTCACTGGTCAACGACGGGGTGCGGAACCGGCCGTACAGCGTGCGGCCGGATCTGGACGACTGCCTGCTGCGGATCGGCCGCGCCGTCCTGGGGCTGCCCGGACCGGCGGACGTCCCGTCACCGGCGGACGTCCCCGTGGCGGCGGACGTCCTCTCACGGGCGGACGTCCCGTCACGGGCTGGTCCGGCGGTGACGCACGACGCGGCCGGGTGACCGCCCCACGTCGGTGGGGCGGTCACCCGGCCGCGAGCGGCGGAGGTGCTCAGGGGCGGGGCGTGGCTCAGCCGCCGAACTGCGGGGCGATCAGCGCGGCGAGGTTGCCGTTGCCCTGCAGCGCGCCGATGTTGCCGGCGTTTCCGGTCGCGGCGAGGGTGTTGCTCTGGTTGCTGGCACCGGAGCCGGTGGCGGTCTGCTGGTTGCTGATCACGTTGCCGTGGACGTTGCCGATGATGTTGCCGGAGCCGGTGTTGCTCACCACGCTGCTGTTGGAGTGGTGGTCCGCGCCGGCGCCGTTGTCGGCGTGGGCGGTGCCGATGCCGGCGAGGAGGAAGGCCCCGAGGGCGGTGACGGCGGCGGCTGCGCGGATACGGGACACGATGGTCTCCCTGAGGGTGGGGTGCGAATGGTGGCGCGTTCCGGAGTGGCCGCTCCGCAGCGCCGTTGCCTGACGTCGCACGACCAGGATTCACCAGCGTCACGGGCGAACTCCACCGAATGGGTGGGGATTCGCCCGATGGTGGTACCCGGATGATTGTCCGACTGCGGTCCGGATCAGGAGTGTTCGAAGGTTCCTTGGTGAATGCTTTACTGTTTTATTGCCAAGAGTCGACCCTTCAGGCCCTCAGGAGTCCCGCCCCGTGACCAGCCTCGCCCTCGGCCCTTCCTGGCTCGATCCGACCTACCTGATCTCCACCTTCGGGCCGATCGGCATCCTGGCCATCGTCTTCGCCGAGTCGGGCCTGCTGATCGGCTTCTTCCTCCCCGGTGACTCGCTGCTCTTCACCACCGGCCTGCTGGTGGCCGACGGCAGCTACCTGGACCAGCCGCTCTGGCTGATCTGCGTGCTGATCGTGGCCGCCGCGGTGGCCGGCGACCAGGTCGGCTACCTGTTCGGGCGCAAGGTCGGACCGAGCCTGTTCCGCCGCCCCGACTCCCGGCTGTTCAAGCAGGAGAACGTGGAGAAGGCCGCCGCCTTCTTCGAGCGGCACGGACCCAAGGCGATCGTGCTGGCCCGGTTCGTGCCGATCGTGCGCACCTTCACCCCGATCGTCGCCGGGGTGAGCGCGATGAACTACCGCGTCTTCGTCGTCTACAACGTCATCGGCGGCGTGCTCTGGGGCGCCGGCGTCACCGTGCTCGGCTACTTCCTCGGGCAGATCCAGTTCGTCCGGGACCACATCGAGGCGATCCTGATCGGCATCGTGCTGGTCTCGGTGGTACCGGTGGCCGTGGAGCTGCTCCGCGCCCGCCGTTCCGGCCGGGCCGACCGCTCCGCCCCGGCCGGAACGGCCGCCGCGGACCCCGCCGCGGCCCCGGTCGCCGGGACCGGCGGCCGCCACCGCGCCGGGTAGGCGTCCGCGCGACCCCGGGCCCGCCGCCCCGTACATGTGCGTCCGGCAGTTCGATCGGGCAAGGTGTATCCGGAGATCGAGCGGCGGCCCGGGGGACCGGCACCGCCAGGGGCGGCAAGGAGCGGAAGTGCCGAAGCGGGGCCGGCCGGGCGGCGGCAAGAGGGCCAGGGGCGGCCGGGGCGTCCGGTCGCAGCGGCAGGCCCGTCCCGCGTCCGGGGCACGGCCGGTCCACCCGTCGGACGCGCCGCCCACCGAGGGGCTGCTCGGGCACCCGGCCCCGGTCGTCGAGCCGACCGTGGAGATCCCGCTCGCCCTGCCCGTTCCCGAGACCAGGGGCCTGCTGGCGCCCGAGCCGGAGCCCGAAGCGGAGCCCTGGCCGACGCCGGCCGCCGGGGAGCCGCCGGCCGACGCGGCTCCGGCGGACGCGCGGCCCTGCCCCCGCTCGGTGGCCGAGGACACCCTCACCCCCGAGGAGTGGCGCGCCGCCGGCTACACCCCGCCGACCGGCATCCCGGTCGGCATCCTCAAGCCCGGCGCCCCGGGCGAGGCGCCGTGGCCGGACCGGATGCGCACCCTGCTGCGCACCCCGATGTCCGAGCGCCCGGCCTTCGAACGGACCGCCCGCGAACTGCACCCCTCGGCCGCCGCCGGCCGCAACGTCCCGCGCGTCCTCGACCTGACCCTGCGCATCGGCGAGCTGCTGCTGGCCAGCGGCGAGGCCGCCGAGGACGTCGAGGCGGCCATGCTCGGCATCGCGCACGCCTACCGGCTGGACCGCTGCGAACCGCAGGTCACCTTCACCCTGATCGGCATCTCCCACCAGCCCTCGCTGGTCGAGCCGCCGGTCACCGCCGACCGGGTGGTCCGCCGCCGCACCTCCGACTACACCCGGCTGAACGCCGTGTACGAGCTGGTCGCGGACATCACCGCCGAGCGGGTGAGCGTCAACGACGCCTACCGCCGGCTCGCGGTGATCCGCCGCAACCGGCACCCGTACCCGGCCTGGATGCTCGCCCTGAACACCGGTCTGCTGGCCGGGGCGGCCACCTTCCTGGTCGGCGGCCGGATCGACGACAAGGCCTGGCTGGTCTTCCTCAGCGCCTTCGTCGCCGCCGTGCTCGGCGACCGGCTGGCCTCGCTGGTCGCCCGTCGCGGACTGCCGGAGTTCTACCAGTTCGTGCTGGCCGCGATGCCGGCCGCGGCCTCCGGCATCGTGCTCTCCTTCAACGACCTGGGCCTGCGCGGATCGGTGGTGATCACCGGTGGGCTGTTCGCCCTGCTGCCCGGGCGCGCCCTGGTCGCCGCCGTGCAGGACGGTCTGACCGGCTTCTACATCACCGCCGCGGCCCGGCTGCTGGAGGTGATCTACCTGGTGGCGGGCATCGTCATCGGCGTGATGCTGATCCTCTACCTGGGGGTCGGCTTCCAGGCGAAGCTCAAGCCGGACGAGTCACTGGTCGGGGTCAGCTACCCGCCCGTCCAGATGGTCGCCGCGCTGGTGCTGACCTGCGCCTTCGCGATGCTGCTGCAGACCGACCGCCGCTCGCTCGCCCTGGTCACCCTGAACAGCGGCATCGGCTGGGCCAGCTACGGCGTACTGGCCTACAACGCCCAGCTCTCGCCGATCGTCGCGACCGGTGTGGCGGCCGGGCTGGTCGGCCTCTTCGGCCAGCTGACGGCGCGCTACCGCAACGGCTCCGCGCTGCCGTACGTCACCGCCGCGATCGGGCCGCTGATGCCCGGCTCGGCGCTCTACCTCGGCATGCTGTCGTTCGCCCAGGGCCACCCCAGCGGGGGACTGGTCCAGATCACCCGGGCCGCCGCGATCGCCCTGGCGCTGGCCATCGGGGTGAACCTGGGAGGGGAGATCGCCCGGCTCTTCATGAAGCTCCCGGTCGGGGTCGAACGTCCGTCGCTCGCCCCGGCGATCCCCCGTCGGGCGGCCAAGCGCACCCGCGGCTTCTGACGCACGCCGATCGTCGGCCTCCGGGCCATGTCGCGGCAGACCGCACGCAGCACCAGGAACGAAGGTAAGACCCATGACCACATTGCTGGACGGCTACCGCGAGCACATCGTCCTCGCGCACAAACAACCGCTGTTCCTGCTGCTGGTCGGGTTCATCACCTCGTTCGTCTTCATCCGCTTCAGCGTGCGGATGATCAGGGCCCAGGTGCGCTGGTGGCCCGGCAACGTGACGCCCGGCGGGCTGCACATCCACCACATGGTCTTCGGCCTGGGCTTCCTGCTGGTCGGCGGCATCGGAGTGTTCGCCACCTACGGCGGCCACCCGTGGATCGACCTCTTCGGCCTGCTCTTCGGGATCGGCTGCGGCCTGGTGCTGGACGAGTTCGCGCTGATCCTGCACCTGGACGACGTCTACTGGAGCGAGCAGGGCCGCAAGTCGGTGGACGCGGTGATCTTCGGGATCCTCTTCACCGGCCTGCTGCTGGTCGGGTACGTGCCGCTCGGCGCCGAGCCCACCGGGGAGACCAGGTGGGGCCTGGTCACGGTGATCTCGGTGAACGCGCTGGCCATGGTCGTCACCCTGCTCAAGGGCAAGATGTGGACCGGTCTGCTGGGCATCATGGTGCCCGGCCTGTCCTGGGTCGGCGCGATCCGGCTGGCCCGGCCGAGCAGCCCCTGGGCGCGCTGGCGGTACGCCGAGCGTCCGCGCCGCCGGGCCCGGGCGCTCCGGCGCGAGCGTCGTCTGCACCGGCGTGCGGACATCGCCCGCACCTGGCTCTTCGACCTGATCGCCGGGGCGCCCGACAAGGTGTCGGCCAACCACCCGGCCGCCCACCGGGTGGCCGAGCGGATGGCCGCCCGGGCCAGCGCCCACCTGGACGCACACGCCGCCCGGGCGCTGGCCCGGCGGTCCGCCCGGCTGGCCGACCGCCGCTCGGCGGCGGGCGCGGGCGAGCACCCGTCCGGCAGCCGCCGGACCTCCGGGGGCGGCGGCAACGGCGGCGCCGGCAAGGGCGCGGCGTACGGCGGAGCGGGCGGGTACGGCACGGCGGCCGATCCGACGGGACCGCAGGGCCGCTCCCAGCAGCGCCGGCGGGCCGTCCGGGCCGGTCGCAGCAGGACGTACGCCGTCCGGCCGACCGGGCAGACCGTCCGGCCGGGTGGGCACCGCTGGCTCCGGCCGCGTACGCGTCGGATGAGCCGTTAGTTCGTATACCCTGACCGCCCGGACGGGGCCGGTTTGCGGTCAGATCATCTGATGGTCACCCGGTCGGCGGTGCGGGCTTGAGGTGTGAAAGCCGTCCGGCTTGAGAACATGGCGAGCAGTGACCGTCTTGTCACGGAATGGGATGCTTCGCCGGGCTTCCGGTGGTGATGGGGCCGGGCGTCGACCGTCCCCACCACCACCCCCGTCCCCGTCGCTGCCCCGGGCGGCCGTTCTGCCGTTCTGGCGGTCCGCGGGTCGGTCGGTCGGCCGGTGTACGGGTCTGCCGGTGCCCCGGTGATGCCGGTGCCTCGGGGGTGCCGGTGGGCGGCTGCTCCCTCGTGACCGTTCGAAGGGCTGGATCGTGGCGCGCAGACTCCTGCCGACCCTCCTGTTGTCCCTCACCGCCCTGCTCGGGCTGCTCCCCGTCGCGGCGGCGGCCCCGGTGGAGCCCGGCGAGCCCAGCGCCGCCGCCGACCCGGCCGGACCCGCCGCCGGGTCGGGCGAGGAGGCCTATCCCTCGACCGAGGAGATCGACCGGGCCCGGGCCGAGGCCGACCTCAGGGCCGGCTCGGTCGCCGTCATCGAGGCCGGCCTCACCGCAGCCCGGACCGCACTCGACACCGCCGCCCGGGCCGCCGAACAGGCCGTCGAGGCGTACAACGGCGCCCGGCTGACCCTCGCCCGGGCCCGCACCGAGGAGTCCGCCGCCGCCGAGCGGGCCGCCGCCGCCGAGGCCGAGCGGGCCGCGGCCGCCGAGGACGCCGCCGCCCTGGCCGCCGAAACCTACCGACAGGGCACCAGCGCCGAACTCTCCGCGATCAACGCCCTGCTCGGCGCCCACGGCCCGCGCGAGGCCGGGGACCGGGCCGCGGTGGTCGGGGTCGCCAGCGACCGGTCCCGGCAGATCCTCGACGCGGCGGTCTCCACCGCCGCCGAGGCCGGCCGGGCCTCCGCCGCCGCGCGCACCGCGACCGAGGCCGCCGAACGGGCCGCCGCCGCGGTCGGCGCCGCCCGGGAACGTGCCGAGGTCCGGCTGACGGAGCAGCAGAACCAGGTCGTGGCCACCGGCCTGCGGCGCGAGCAGCTGCTCGCCGAGCTGGCCGCCGCCCGCCGCACCACGGTCGAGCTGGAGCGGCAGCGGAGGGAGGCCCTGGAGGCGATCGCCGCCCGGGAGGCCGAGGCGGCCGCGCGCGCGGCCGCGGAGAAGGCGGCGGCCGAACGCGAGGCGGCCGAACGGGCCGCGGCGGAGCAGGCCGCCCGGGAGGCCGAGGCCAGGGCGGCGGCGGAACGGGCGGCCGCCGCGGCCGCCTCCGCCGCCGGGTCCGCCAAGCCCGGCCCGCCCGCCGCCGCACCCCCGGCCGCGCGCCCCTGGTCGGCCGAGGGCGCCGCCGCCGCGGTGGCCTTCGCCCGCTCCAAGATCGGCCTGCCGTACGTCTGGGGCGGCGAAGGCCCGGGCGGCTACGACTGCTCCGGGCTGACCATGATGGCGTGGCGTCAGGGCGGCAAGCGGCTCAACCACTTCGCCGCCGACCAGTACGCGCAGTCCACCCCGCTCACCTACCGCCAGCTCCGCCCCGGCGACCTGGTCTTCTGGAGCACCACCGGCCGCGCCGCCGACATCCACCACGTCGGCCTCTACATCGGCGACGACCAGATGATCGAGGCCCCCCGCGCCGGCCTGCCGATCAAACAGGCCAGCCTCTGGATCATGGGCACCCCCGACTTCTACGCCCGCCCCTGACCGGCTGCCCGCCCCTGACCGGCTCCCGATCCGCCGTCGACCAGCCCCGGACGGGGGCGGAATAAATCGGATGCTCTCGGCGAAAGCCCGCCGTACGGTGAGCGAATGGGCAACGAAACGTACGGCGGGTCCCGCGATCCGGGCACCGGCCGCTCGCCGGAGGAGGCCGACGTCGTCGGCGGGATCGAGATCCGGGCGATCGGTGAGGACGAGGTCGAGGCGTGGGACCGCGCGCTCTCCCGGGGCTTCCTGCGCCCGCACGTGGGCCGGGCCACCGAGTTCCGCCGCCGTCAGTGGGAGCCGGGCCGGATGCTCGGGGCGGTGGACGACGGCCGGTTCGTCGCCACCTTCCGCAGCTTCGACACCGAGTTGACCGTCCCGGGCGGAGCCGTCGTCACGGCCGACGCGATCACCGCCGTCACCGTGACCTCCACCCACCGGCGGCGCGGACTGCTCCGCCGGATGATGACCCGGGACCTCGAGGCCGCCCGGGAGCGCGGCGCCGCCGTCGCGATCCTGATCGCCGCCGAGTACAACATCTACGGCCGGTACGGCTTCGGTCCGGCCACCCGCGGGTGCGGCTGGAACATCGACCTGCTCCGGGCCGGCGGCCTGCGGGACGGCCTGCCCACCGTGCCCGGCGGACGGATCGAGCTGGTGGACATGGCGGAGCTGCGCAAGCTCGGCCCCGAGCTGTTCGACCGCTGGCGGGTCACCCAGGCCGGGGCGATCGGCCGCGACGCGGTGACCTGGCAGCGCTACACCGGTGAGCTCGAGGTCCCCGGCTTCGACTGGAAGGAGCCCTTCGCCGCCGTCCACCGGGACGCCGAGGGCACCCCGACCGGTCTGGCCGTCTACAAGGTCGACGACACCTGGGACGGCTCCTACCCGAACTGCACGCTCACCGTCCTCGACCTCTTCGCCGTCGACCGGCCCACCGCCACCGAGCTGTGGCGTTTCGTCTGCTCGGTCGACTGGGTGCGCAAGGTCGTGGTCGAGAACGTCGGCCCGGACGACCCGTTGCCGCTGCTGCTGAACGACCCGCGCGCCGCGACGCCGCACGTCGACAACGCCGACTACATGTGGCTGCGGGTGCTGGACGTCGAGGCCGCCTTCAACGCCCGGACGTACGGCGCGCCCGGGCGCGTGGTGCTGGACGTCGACGACCCGGCGGGCCCCGCCGCCGGCCGCTGGGCGATCGAGGTCGCCCCGGACGGCACCGGTCGCTGTGTCCGGACCGAGGACGAGGCCGACCTGGCGCTGGACGCCTCGGCGCTGGGCGCGCTCTACCTCGGCGGTGAGACGCTGCCCCGGCTCGCGGTGGCCGGGCGGATCACCGAGCTGCGGCCCGGTGCGGTGGTGGCCGCGGACCTGCTGTTCCGCACGCCGCTGCTGGCCTGGAACATCGACGGGTTCTGACCGGGGTTCACCCCCCCCGGACCGAACACCCCCCCGACCGAACACCGCCCGACCGCCCGACCGGCCGGCCCGCGATCCGCGGGCCGGCCGGTCGTGGCACGCGCTCCGGTCGTTCCCGGCCGTTACTTGACGGCGGTCTTCCCGATGGTGGGCAGGATGAAGTCCTGGATGAGGCCCTTGGCGTCACGGACGATCGGGCGGAACACCCGGTAGCGGGAGAGGTTGATCACCCGGGCCGCCATGGGGGTGGAGCGGCGGACGAACTCGCGCGTCCGCCCGGTGTCCTCGGTCCGGTCGAAGACCCAGTACAGGACGACCACCATGAGGTGCAGCCAGAGCACGTCGGGCAGCAGCTCGACCAGTTCGGCGTCCAGCTTCGGCGCCAGGTCCGAGCCCTGCAGGACCTCGTGGAACAGCGCCACGGCGGTCGCCCGCGCCGGGTGCGACTCGTTGGAGAACGGGCTCAGCGAGCTGGTCGGGTCGGCGGCCGTCCGGAAGAACTGCGCGGCGAACTCGTGGTACGGCGCGGCGGTGTCGAGCCAGGACTCCAGGGCGATCTGCAGCCGCTCAGAGAAGTCCCGGGTGCCGGCCATCCGGCGCCTGGCGTCGGTCGCGTGGTCGTAGGTCATCCGGTCGTAGAATCCTTGGATCAAGAATTCCTTCGCCGAGAAGTAGTAGTAGGCGTTTCCCACCGAAATGCCCGCCTCGGCGGCGATGGCGCGCATGGTGGTCTTCTCGTACCCCCGTTCCTGGAAGAGCCGCATGGCGGTCTCCAGGATGAGCGCGCGGGTCTGCTCGCTCTTGTCCGTCTTCGGCTGCGCGCGGCTGCCACGTGTCTCGGCGGTCGGTGCCGCGGCCGCCGTCCGGGCGGCGTCGGGCTCCGCGCCTCCCTCGGTGCCGCCGCCGCCGTTCGTCGTGCTCGTACCGTTCGTCGCTGCCAGGTCGTCCACGGTCCCGAGCCTAGGTGCTGTCTCCTCGATGGGGCCAGGCGGCCGCCGCCGGGGCACGCGCCTCGACGACGGCCGCTGGTCCGCCCCCTCGACGGGACGGCCCCCGGGGCCGGGCTTGGACGTGATCACGTCGGATGAGAGGCTCGCCCGGTGAGCACCACCATCCGCCGGGGAAACGCCCAGGACGCCGAGGCCGTCGCCACCCTGCACGCCGCCAGCTGGCGCACCTCCTACGCCGGCATCGTGCCCGAGGGTGCCCTCGGTGACGGGCTGGCCGACGAACGGCGGGAGATCTGGGAGCTTCGGCTGACCGTCGACTACGGCGGCCCGGAGTCGACCCCCGAGCTGCTGATCGCCGAACGGGAGGGCGACACGGTCGGCTTCGCCTACGTCGTCCCGCAGCCGGACGGCCGGGTGCTGCTCGACAACCTGCACGTCCGACCGGGGCTCACCGGTGCCGGGATCGGCCGGGACCTGCTGGACGCGACCCGCGCCCATGTCGCCCACCGGCACCCGGGGGCCGAGCTCTACCTGGAGGTGCTGCAGGGCAACACCCGCGCGATCGCCTTCTACGAACGCGCCGGCGGCCGGCGCACCGACGCCCGGGAGGGCGTCTTCCCCGGCGGTCACACGCTGCCCGAGTACGAGTACGCCTGGTCGGCCGCCGCCGAGCCGGCCGGTCAGTCCCGGTCGTAGACCGTCACCGGCACCCCCCGCTCCGTCAGCCGGGTCCGCACCAGGGGCTCCACGAACTCCCAGCGCCCGCCCGCCAGTCCGCAGCCGATCCGCGGCATGTGGACCGAGGCGCCCAGTTCGAGCGCGTGGTCGCCCAGGGTCGCCAGTGCGGCGTCGATCGCCTCGTACCGCACCGGCGGCCCGGACGAGCGGCCCGTCCGGATGCCGCGCTGGCCGATCAGGTTGGCCACCCAGAGGTACTGCCCCACCCGCACCATCTGCACGGAGCCGAGCCCGAAGTCGTTCTCCGCCCGCTCCCGGTGCCACCGCCGGTACGCCGCCTCGGGTTCGCGCCACCGGTGCGAGACCGCGACCACGAACCCCTTGCCCCACCCCCCGAGGTCGTTGCAGACGTGCGCGATCACCTTCACCCCCTTGCCGAGGGGCGCCGTGGCGTCGCCGCGGACGTAGGAGAGGGTGCCGGCCGTCGTCATGTCCCGACGTCAGCCCGCGGCACCGACAACGCGTTCGGAGTCCTTCCGCGCCCCGGCCCGCACCCCGACGCCCAGGTGGCGGCGGCCCGCGAGGGCGATCAGCAGGGCGAGTGCCGCCGCCCCCGCCGGGATCCAGTAGCCGGCTCCGGGGCCCGCGTGTTCGGCGATCGCGCCGGCCGTCGCCGAACCGGCCGAGATGCCGATCATGATCCCGGACACCGCGATCGCCATCGCCTCGTTCAACCGTCGCTGTGGCAGCAGCTCCTGGATCAGCGTCATGCCGGTGACCATGGTCGGGGCGGTGCCCGTCCCGGCCGCGAACAGGGCCACCCCGAGCAGCGCGAGTCCGGCGCCGCCCAGACCGGCGGCCAGCGGCAGGAGCAGCAGCCCCGCCATCGCCGCGACGCCCCGCAGGAAGCGGGCGCCCGTCGGTCCGCTCGGGCGCAGGGTGCCGAAGACCAGCCCGGCCGCGCAGGACCCGGCCGCCACCAGGGCCAGCAGCCCGCCCGCGACCGGCCGGTGCCCCAGCGCGTCCGCGTACGCGACGGTGGTGAGGTCCAGCGCGCCGAAGATCATGCCGGTGCTGAGGAAGGTCGCCGTGAGCACCCCCAGCCCCGGCGTCCGCAGCGGTGAGCGGTCCCGGGTGCCCGCGGGCCGGCTGCCCTGCTGCCCTGCGCCCGCGGCCTGCCCTGCGCCCGCGGCCTGCCCGGCGCCCGCCGCGGTCCCGACGGCCCCGCGGTCGGCGACCGGCGGTTCGGTGCGTCGCTGGGCCACGAAGAGCAGTGCGCCGCCCGTGCCGAGTCCGGCGGCGGTGACCATGCCGACCTCCGGCGCGACGGTGGTGCACAGGACCATGCCGAGCACCGGTCCGGCCATGAAGCAGAGCTCGTCCAGCGCCTGTTCGAGGGAGTTGGCGAGGTGCCGGTCGTCCGGCTCGTCGCGGAGCAGGTGCGCCCAGCGGGCCCGCGCCATGCCGCCGAGGTTCGGCATCGCCGAGCCGGCCGCCCAGCAGAGGTACAGCGTCCAGTCGGGCGCGCCGAGGTCCACGCAGAGCAGCAGCCCGGTGAACGGCACCAGGTTGTACAGCACCGCGGGGACGGTGACCCGGGCCTGCCCGAACCGGTCGACGAGCCGGCCGATCAGCGGCATGCCGATCGCCACCGCGACCAGCCCGGCCGCCGCGACGGTGCCCGCCAGCGCGTAGGAGCCCCGCCGTTCGGCGAGCAGCACCACCAGTGAGACACCGGTCATCGACATCGAGAGCCGGCCGAGCAGCCCGGCCAGGGTGAAGGCGAGGGCGCCGGGTCGGGCGAACAGGCGGCGGTACGGGGCGAGCATGGGACTCCGCGGGGAAGGAGGGGAGGGGGAGGCCTCCAGCCTCGGTCCGGAGGCCGTCCGCGGTCCAACACCTGTTCCGCCGCACTGACAACGGAATGCTGTCAATGCCCGCCCGGCGCCGTACGGGCTCGGCGCCGTACGGGCCGGTGCCGTACGGTCCGGCAGTCCCGGCCGGAAATTGCCGGCGGCCGGGCCGTGGCGCGTTGCTAGCCTGCCGCCATGCCCCACGACCTGCATCCCCGCCTGCTGCGCGGCTTCGTCGCGACCGCCGAGACGCTGCACTTCGGCCGCGCCGCCGAGCGTCTGCACGTGGCCCAGCAGGCGCTCAGCCGGGACGTCCGGACACTGGAACGACTGCTCGGCGACGCGCTGTTCACCCGGACCACGCGCAACGTCGAACTCACCGCCGCCGGACACGGGTTGCTGCCCAGGGCCCGCCGACTGCTGGCGCTGCACGACGAGATCCTGGCCGGCTTCGCGCACCGCCCGCTGCTGCTCGACCTCAACAGCGACGTCACCGGTCCTGACCTCACCGGCGACCGGGTGCTCCAACGGGCCCGCACCGCCTGGCCGGAGGGGGAGCTGCTGGCCCGCTTCCACGGCGGTCTGGCGGCGGCGGCCGACGAACTGCTCGCCCATCGGCTGGACGTCTCGTTCGGCCGCTACGCCGGTCTGCCCGCCCGGGTGCGGTCCCGACTCGCCCAGCGGCCGGTCCGGTTGGAGGCCGTGTCGGTGATGATGGCGGTCGGCCACCCGCTCGCGGGCCGGCCGACCCTGCGCCTCGCCGAGCTGGCCGGTCACCCGGTGGACATCTGCGCGGGCAATCCGGCGACCACCGAGTGGGCCGATCTCGGTCTGCGGCTGCTGCGCGAGCACGGTCTGAGCGCGGCGTCGCCCCGCGTCCCGCCGGTGGGGGTGGACGAGACGGCGCGGTACCTCGCCCGGCACGGCGACCCGATGCTGACCACCGTCGGCGGTCCGGTGCTGCCGGGGGCGGTGAACGTGCCGCTGGTCGAGCCGGTGCCGCTCAGCCTGGTCAGCCTGGTGCACCGCCCGGACCTGCGGCACCCCGGGCTTGCCGCGCTGCTGGCGGCCGTCGACGAACTGGGCGCGCGCGAGGCGTGGTTGGGGCGCCCGGCGGACAGCTGGCTGCCGGCGCCGGACGCCGCGCTACTGGCGTCCTGAGCGGCGACCGCCGGCGGTCGCCGGGGGCGCGGGGCACGGGAGCGCGCGTGGGGAAGTCCGTGCGCGAAATCACCCGGATCAGGAATCACCCCGCCGCGAACGGTTGTTGTGGCCGCGTACGACCCCGCCCCTGCCGCTCGGGGGTCGGCAGGGGTGGGGTGGGTGCGGGCGCGCGGACGGCGGGGGAGCCGATCCGCGCGCCCGCGGTATCGGGGGGCCGCAGGGCCCGGGGCCGCGGTCGGCCGGGTCAGGCCGCCTTCACGGCGGAGATGTCGAAGGTGAGCTTGACCTTCTCGCCGATCAGCACGCCGCCGGTCTCCAGCGCGGCGTTGTAGGTGAGGCCCCAGTCGGTGCGGTCCAGGACGGCCTTGCCCTCGAAGCCGACCCGGTCGGCGCCGTAGGCGTCGACGGCGTGGCCGGTGAACTCGAGGTCCAGGGAGATCGGGCGGGTGACGTCCTTGATGGTCAGCTCGCCGGTCATCCGGTAGGACTCGTCGCCCAGGCGCTCCGCGGCGGTGCTGCGGAAGCGCATCTCGGGGAAGGTCTCGGCGGCGAAGAAGTCACCGGTGCGCAGGTGCTCGTCACGCTGGGCCTGGTTGGTGTCGATGCTGGCGACCTTGATCACCAGATCGGCGCGCGAGTTGGTCGGGGTGCTGCCGTCCAGGTGCAGCTTGCCCTCGTACTCGGTGAAGCGGCCCTTGACGTTGGTGACCATCGCGTGGCGGACGGCGAAGCCGATCTCGCTGTGGGTGGTGTCGATGGTCCAGTCGCCGGTCAGGTGGCCGAGCCCGAGGTCCTGGCCGGCCGGGTTCTCGGCGACGGCGACGGCGGTGGCGGTCGTGGCGGCGGTCTTGGTGCGGTTGAACAGGCCCATGGCTCCTCCTCGGGTTCGAAGCCATTTGTTTAGGCTTCAACTTGATGACTCCACTGTAGACCCGACTCGTTCAAAGTTCAACCACTAAGGGGGGTTCACTGTCCGTGGTCGACCCGTTCGGCGGTACGGTCGGAGCCGGTCCGGCCGCCCGGCTTGACCCTCGACCCGCTCGAGGCCCGAAAGTCCCCGGCATGGAGAGCGACCTGCGCAGCATCGGCGAGCTGGCCCGCGACAGCGGCCTGAGCGTGAGCGCCCTGCGCTTCTACGACGGCGCCGAGGTGCTCGCCCCCGCCCGGGTCGACCCGCGCACCGGCTACCGCTGGTACGCGCCCGAGCAGCTGGCCGACGCCCGGCTGCTCGCCCGGCTGCGCCGGGTCGGCCTGCCGCTGGCCGACATCCGGGGCGTGCTCGCCGCCGCCCCGGGCAGTGGTGCCGCCCGGCGCCTGGTGGACGCGCACCTGCGCCGGCTGGAGGACGGCCTCGCCGACGCGCGCCGGGAACTCTCCCTGATCCGCCGGTTGATCGACCAGAGGGAGAACCCGATGACCGCCACCCCCGCCGAGTACCGCTTCACCGTCCTCGCCCGCGACCTGGCCGGAGCCCTGGACGCGGTCCGCTTCGCCGTCGGCGGCGACCCCGAGCTGCCGGTCCTGTCCGGTGTGCTGTTCGACCTCGACGGCGGCCTCCTGCGGCTGGTCGCCACCGACCGCTACCGGATGGCGCTCGCCGAGGTGCCCGCGACGGTCCCCGTCGACGACGCCCCGACCGTCGGTGCCGATGTCGCTGCCGATGCCGCCGCCGTGGTGCCGACCGCGCTGGCCGACGCCGTTCGCGCCCTGCTCGGTGCGGGCGCGGGTGCGGGCGCCGGGGAGGTGGAGCTGGCGATCGGCGCCGGTGCGGTGCGCGTCACGGTCGACGGCCACCGGATCGAGGGCGCCGCGCTGGACCACGACTACCCCGACTACCGCTCCCTCGTCCGGCTGGACCCGGTCCACCGCATCGACCTGCCCGCCGCCGAGCTGCGCGCCGCCGTCGCGTCCGCCGCGACCCGCAGCCTGCCGTCCGGCCCGCACGGCGCCGCCTGCGAGGTCGCGGTGCTGACCGTCGACGGGGAGGGCCGGTTCGCCGTCGCCGCGCCCGACGCCGACCCCGTCCCCGACGCCCTCCGGGTGGCGGTCAACCGTGACTTCCTCCTGGAGGCCCTCCCGCCGGTGGACACCGCCGGGCAGCTCGTCCTCGAACTCGGCGGCCCGATCGCCCCCCTCGCCGTCCGCGCCCCCGACCGCCCCGGCACCTTCTCCGTCCTGATGCCGGTCCGCCTCCCCGTCTGACCTCCAGCCCCTCCGCCCGCCCGCCCGCTCGTCCGTCCGCCCTGCACCGGCCGAGCGGGCCCGGGGGCGGGCCCGGGGCGTTTGCTGGTGCTAGCGCCGCGCTTGCAATTGCAAGCGCCGTGGGGCAGGGTGTTCGCATGGCCTCACTGAACGTCGGCTCGCTGGGCGAGTACATCCGCGAGCAGCGGCGCAGCGCGCGGTACTCGCTGCGGCAGCTGGCGGAGGCCGCCGGCGTGTCCAATCCCTACCTCAGCCAGATCGAGCGGGGGTTGCGCAAGCCGAGCGCGGAGATCCTCCAGCAGATCGCCAAGGCGCTGCGGATCTCGGCGGAGACGCTCTACGTCCAGGCCGGGATCCTGGAGGAGCGGCGCGGGGAGGGCCTGGAGCTCCGGGCCTCGATCCTGGCCGATCCGCTGATCAACGAGCAGCAGAAGCAGGCGCTGCTCGCGGTCTACGACGCCTTCCTCAAGGAGAACGCCGCCGGGCAGCCGTCCGGCGCGGACGAGGGCGGCGGGAGCGCGGGCGGGACCACGGACCAGCACGAGGGCAAGGCACCCTAGACACCCACGGGAGGACCGGCCATGCCGATCACGGACGACATCAAGAAGACCCTGACCGACCCGACCCCGCTCTACGCCCTCGCCGGCGCCGGGGAGCTCGCCTACGAGAAGCTGCGCGAGGTGCCGGGCAAGGTCGAGGCGCTCGCGGCCGACCGCAAGGGCACCCAGGAGAAGACCGCCGCCAGGCTGGCCGAGGCCCAGGCCCGGCTGGTCGACGCGCAGGCGAAGGTCACCGGCACGGTCAACGCCCTGCCGGCCGACCTCAAGGTGCTGCAGGAGAAGGCGCAGACCTTCGCCCTCCAGCAGGTCGGCCGCGCCGTCGAGCTGGCGGTGAGGGCCAAGGAGACCTACGACGGGCTGGCCGAGCGCGGCAAGGTCGCGGTGGACCGGGGCCGCGGCGCCGACGCCCCGGCGGGCGAGGCGGTCGCCGAGCGGGTCGACGACGGGACGGCCGAGGGCGGCGAACTGGTCGAGGGCGAGCTGGTCGAGGACGAGGCGCCCGTCGCCCCGAAGCGCGGCCGGTCCCGCAAGAGCGCGGAGTAGCCGCACGCCGGGCCCGGAACGGGGCCCGGACCGGGAGGAGTGGGCCGGGCCGGTGGTCCGGCACCCCGGGGCACGTCGGGTGCCGCCGGGCCGTTGACCCCGTGGTGGACCGTGCGCCGTGCCAGGATGGGCGGGCAGGGGTGCCGCAGTGAGACGCAGAGGAGGCCGTGATGGGCGGAGTGGCCCAGATCCTGTTCCTGGACTACTTGAACCCGTTCTGGTGGTTGGCCGTGGTCATCCTGGGCTACAAGCTGTTCGCGCTCATCGACGCCGCCACCCGTCCGGACGACGCGTACCGGGCGGCCGACAAGAAGACCAAGGGATTCTGGTTGGCGGTCCTCGGCATCTCGTTCGGCCTGGACCTGCTCTTCGGCGCGAACTTCATGACCAGCTTCCTCACTCTGGCGGGGCTGGTCGCCGCGATCGTCTACGTGGTCGACGTCCGCCCGGCGATCCGGGCGCTGACCAACCGGGGCGGCGGCCGGGGCGACCAGCGCAACATGGGGCCGTACGGGCCCTGGTGACGGCCCCGGTGACGTCCCTGGTGACGTCCCCGGTGAGGGTGCGCTGACGGCTCTCGCCGACGGCGCGCCGACGGGAAGTGCCGAGCCCCGGTGTCCGGCGGGTCCACCGCACGGACACCGGGGCTTCGTGCTGTCGCCCGGCGGCGCCGGGCCGGCGTCAGCCCAGGATCAGCTGGGCGGGCTGGCGCTCCAGCAGCAGGACCGCGACGTCGTCCGTCAGGGCGCCGCCGTTCAGCTCCTCGACCTCGGCGATCGCGCTGTCGACCAGCCGGCCCCGGGTGAGCCCGGCGGACTGGTGGTCCCCGATCAGGTCGGCCAGGCCGTCCTGGCCGAGCCGGCGGGAACCGGCACCGATCCGGCCCTCGATCAGTCCGTCGGTGTAGAGCAGCAGCCGCCAGCCGCGGCGCAGCTCGAAGCGGTGCGACGGCCAGACGGCCTGGCCGTCGTCGCAGGGGAGCAGACCGAGGGCGGGGCCGGCGTGCTCGGCGGTGAGCCCGATCGGGGTGTGGTCCTCGCCGAGCAGCAGCGGCGGCGGGTGGCCGGCGAGGTAGAGCCGGGCCCGTTCGGTGGCGTCGGGGGTGTCGGCGTCGGCCGGTTCGATGACCAGCATGCAGAGCGTCGCGAAGATCTCGTCGCTGCGCCGTTCGTGCTCCAGGACGTGCTGGAGGGTGGTCAGCAGGGTCTCGCCGGTGAGGCCGGCGAAGACCAGGGTGCGCCACGCTATCCGGAGCGCCACCCCGAGCGCGGCCTCGTCGGGGCCGTGGCCGCAGACGTCGCCGATCACCACGTGGACGGTGCCGTCGTCGGTGCGGACCGCGTCGTAGAAGTCGCCGCCGAGCAGGGCGCGACGGCGGCCGGGCCGGTAGCGGCGGGTGAAGGAGAGGTTCGCGCCGTCGAGCAGCGGGGTGGGCAGCAGATGGCGCTGCAGGCGGGCGTTCTCCTGGCCGCGCAGCTCGGCCTCGACCAGGCGGCGCTGCGACTCGTCGGCGCGCTTGCGTTCGACGGCGTAGCGCAGCGCGCGGGCGAGCAGCGGGCCGTCCGTCTCGTTCTTGATCAGGAAGTCCTGGGCGCCGGCGGCCACCGCGGCCGCGCCGAGTTCGGCGCCGGCGGCGTCGGTGAGCACCACGACGGCGGTGTGCGGGGCCCGGCGGAGCAGCTCGTGCAGGCCCTCCAGACCGTCGGACGGGTCGGAGGGGTGCGGCAGGTCGGCGGGGGCGGCGAGGTCGAGCAGGACGCAGCTGAAGTCGCCGCCGCGGCCGAGGTCGGCGCCGCGGGCACGACCGCGCCGGGAGCCGGACGGGGTGGGGGCGAGCAGCGCGAAGGCCTGGTCGAGGCCGCGGGTCCAGTGGATCTCGATCGGGGCGCCGCTGTCGGCCACCGCGGCCTTGAGCAGCTGGGCGTCGGTGGCGTCGTCCTCGATGACCAGCAGCTTGAGCGGGGCGGTGGCGGGCGGTGCGGGTGGTACCGCCGGGGCCGGTGCGGTGGTGTTCGACCGGGGGTGGGGTATCGCCGCGGCGGCCGTGGCGGGGCTGGCCGACCGCCGTTCCGGGGCGTGGGAGCGGCCGGGGGCGGAACCGGGGGCGGACGCTTCGGGGGCGGACCGGTCGCGGGCGCGCGCGGAACGGGCGCCGTCCTGGGCGCCCGGCGGGTCCGCGGCACCAGGTGCCCGCCCGTCTCCCGTTGCGGGCATCGGCTGATCCTCCCTTTCCCCGAGTGCGTAACGGCCGAGGTCCGTCCGCAGTGCCCGCTCGGCACCCTGCGTCGGGGAACTTCTCGCGACCATAACGTGATCTCCGGGGATTTCTCTGGCCGACCGGCGCCGTTGTGGCTATCGCCACGCCGGTGGTGGTGTGTCGGACGGGGGCGGGGAAACTGGCGGTGGCCCGGGCACCGGGCGTCGGGCCGGGCCGGGAAAGGGGTTGTGGCATGGTGACGCGGATCACCCTGGTCGAGGGTGACATCACGGCGCAGCAGGTGGACGTGGTGGTGAACGCCGCGAATTCCTCCCTGCTGGGCGGCGGTGGGGTGGACGGCGCGATCCACCGCCGGGGCGGACCGCGGATTCTGGAGGAGTGCCGCCGGTTGCGGGCCTCCCGGTACGGGCGGGGGCTGCCCACCGGGCGGGCGGTGGCGACCACGGCCGGTGACCTGCCGGCCCGTTGGGTGGTGCACACCGTGGGGCCGGTCCATCTGGCGGACGAGTACGAGGAGCGGGCGGAGCTGCTGGCCTCCTGCTACCGCGAGTCGCTCCGGGTGGCGGTGGAGCTGGGCGCGCGCACGGTGGCCTTCCCGGCCGTGTCGGCCGGGATCTACGGGTGGCCGCCGGCGGATGCGGCCAGGATCGCGCTCGGCACCGTCGCGGCCGTGGCGGCGGAGTGGGAGAGCGGACCGGAGGAGGTGCGGTTCGTGCTGTTCGGGTCGGAGATGTTCGAGGTCTTCGCCGGCGTCGGGCGGGAGCTGGGGGTGACGGGGCAGGAATGAGGGGTCGGTCGGACGCCCCCATGGTGGCGTGACGGGGCGTCAACACGCCAGAGATATTCGATAACTCGTTCGAGTGAATCCGTGGACTCGATCACGGGGCTTCGGCGGGGCGTCGGGACGGCCGGGCCCGAAAGTGAGGGCCTAAGGGGCCAGGGCCGTCCAGGGCAGGGTGACCTCGCCCTGGCGCCACCGCCCGCGCGCGTCCACCAGCGGCCAGGCCCCGGTCAGCGCGGTGCAGGCGGCCACCCAGCGCTGCCGGGCGCCGAACGCCCCGTACGGCGCGGCCGCCGCCCAGGCCCGGTCGAAGTCCCGGAGGAACGCGTGCACCGGCCGTCCCGGCACGTTGTGGTGGATCAGCGCCTTCGGCAGCCGTTCGGCCAGGTCGGACGGCCGGTCGAGGCCGCCCAGCCGGGCCGCGAAGGTGACCGTCCGGGGCCCCTCCGGGCCGAGCGCCACCCAGACGTGCCGGCGGCCGATCTCGTCGCAGGTGCCCTCGACCAGCAGCCCGTCCGGGGCCAGCCTCGCGCACAGCCGCTCCCAGACCGCGGCCACCTGTGACTCGTCGTACTGGCGCAGCACGTTGGCGGCCCGGATCAGCTGGGCGGGCGCACCGCCGTCCAGCGGCACCTCGAAGCCGCCGCGCCGGAAGGTCAGCAGCGGCTCGACCGCGTACGGCAGCGCTGCGGCGACCCGGGCCGGTTCGATCTCGATCCCGACCACCCGGACGTCCGGTCGCACCGCGCGCAGCCGCCCGGACAGCTCGACCGCCGTCCACGGGGCCGCGCCGTAGCCGAGGTCGACGGCGACCGGGGGGCGGTCGGCGGACCGCAGTGCGGGCCCGAGCGCGTGGGCGATCCAGCGGTCCATCCGGCGCAGCCGGTTGGTGTTGGTGGTGCCGCGGGTGACGGTGCCCACCGGCCGCCCGGCCGGTCCGCGGGCGGGCGCGGTCGCGGAGTCGAAGGAGGAGGCGGCCATGCCCCTCAGGGTACGGGCCCGGCCGCGCCCGGCCGCCGGGTGGGCGCGGACCGCGTGGGAGAGCCGGACCGCGTGGGAGGGCCGGACCGCGGGCGGCGCGGGCCCCGGCCTGGGGTCCGGTCGGCCACGTGGGCCATCTCATGCGGCGAGCCGGGAATGCCGGTCGACGATCGCGTGGTTGGCAGACTGGTGGTGATGTGTGCCCGGACGGGGCGGCAGGCCGACGTGCGCCGCGGCGGGCGTTCCGGCCGGGCGGCACGGGCGGCGGCGCACACACCGAACAGCAGGCAGCAGAACAGCAGGCAGCAGGCAAGGGCTGCGAGACGGGCAGCACACGAGGAGGCTTCAGCCAGGTGATCCAGCACCCCGTCCGTTCGGTACGCCGTGCCCAGCCGGCCACGCCCGCGCGCGGCCGGCTCCAGTCGCTCGTCCAGGGCGGTCGGCGCCGCCCGCGCCGGATAGCCATGCTCAGCGTCCACACCTCCCCGCTGCACCAGCCGGGGACGGGCGACGCGGGCGGCATGAACGTCTACATCGTCGAGCTGGCCAAGCGACTGGCCGCGCTCAACATCGAGGTCGAGGTCTTCACCCGGGCGATCTGCTCGGACGACGCGCCCACCGTGGAGCTGGCCCCGGGCGTGCTGGTGCGGCACGTCACGGCCGGCCCGTACGAGGGCCTGGTGAAGGAGGACCTGCCGGCCCAGCTGTGCGCCTTCACCCACGGGGTGCTGCGCACCGAGGCCGGCCACCGCCCCGGCCACTACGACCTGGTCCACTCGCACTACTGGCTCTCCGGCCAGGTCGGCTGGCTGGCCGCCCAGCGCTGGGGCGTCCCGCTGGTGCACACCATGCACACCATGGCGAAGGTGAAGAACGCGGCGCTGGCCGAGGGCGACACCCCCGAGCCGGCGGCCCGGGTGATCGGCGAGACCCAGGTGGTGGAGGCGGCCGACCGGCTGATCGCCAACACCACCGAGGAGGCCGCCGAGCTGGCCCGGTTCTACGCGGCCCGCCCGGAGCAGCTGGCCGTGGTCCACCCGGGCGTCAACCTGGAGGTCTTCCGCCCCGCCCCGGCGGGTGCCCCGGGGACGGCGGAGGCCCGCCGCGCCGCGCGGGCCCGGCTGGGGCTGCCCGCCGACGCGGCGGTGCTGCTCTTCGCCGGCCGGATCCAGCCGCTGAAGGCCCCGGACGTGCTGCTGCGCGCGGTCGCCGTGCTGCTGGAGCGGCGGCCGGAGCTGCGCGAGCGGCTGGTGGTGCCGGTCGTCGGCGGTCCGTCCGGCACCGGTCTGGCCCGGCCGGAGAGCCTGCACAAGCTCGCCGCCCAGCTGGGCATCGGCGACGTGGTGCGCTTCCACCCGCCGGTCGGCCAGGCGATGCTCGCCGAGTGGTACCGGGCCGCGACCGCGCTGGTGATGCCCTCGTACAGCGAGTCCTTCGGACTGGTCGCGCTGGAGGCGCAGGCCTGCGGCTCGCCGGTGGTGGCGGCCGCCGTGGGCGGCCTGCCGGTCGCGGTGCGGGACGGCGTCACGGGCACGCTGGTGGACGGCCACGACCCGGCGGACTGGTCGCGCGCGCTGGAGCCGTACATCACCGATCCGGAGCTGGTGGCCCGGCGGGGCGCCGCGGCGGCCCGGCACGCGGCCGGCTTCGGCTGGGACAACGCCGCCGTGACCACCGCCGAGGTGTACGCCGGCAGCCTGGCCCGCCCGGTCGGCCGGCTGTCCGGGGCCCGCCGACTGCTCGCCTGAGCCGCGGGCGGCCCGCGCACCCGGCGGACGCCCGGGACCGCCCGTGCGCTGCTGCGCGCGGGCGTACTCCCGAGTAACGTCACCCCCATGGCATTCCGCACCAAGGACGAGGCCCTGACCCTCCTGCGCACCGCCCTGGACGGGGCCGGGGTGGCCTGGGAACCGGCCCCCACCGACCCGTACACCCTGGTGGCGACCCTCCCGGGCACCCGGAAGCTGAGCACCACCTGTGCTCTGCGGATCGGCGACCACACCCTCTCGGTGAACGCCTTCGTGGTCCGCCGCCCGGACGAGAACCACGAGGCCGTCTACCGCTGGCTGCTGGAGCGCAACACCCGGATGTACGGCGTGGCGTACGCGGTCGACCGGCTCGGGGACGTCTACCTGGCGGGCCGGCTGCCGTTGGAGGCGCTGACCCCGGACGCGGTGGACCGGCTGCTGGGCACGGTGCTGGAGAACGCCGACGAGCCGTTCAACACCCTGCTGGAGCTGGGCTTCGCCACCGCGATCCGGCGGGAGTGGGAGTGGCGGACCAAGCGCGGGGAGTCGACCCGCAACCTGGCGGCCTTCGCCCACCTCGCCGGCCCGTCCCCGGACGCACCGGACGCACCGGACGCACCCGGGTCCCCGGAGCCCGCGCCGGTCGACCGGCCCCAGCCGTTCTGACCCGCGACCGTTGACGGCTCGGGCCCCGGCTCAGGTGCCGGCCGTCGCCCGCTCCGGTTCGGTGCCCGCCCCGGAGGCCTCCGCCGCGCGGGGCGCCACCGGCGCGGTCCCGGCGTCCGCCGCCGGTGCGGCGCCCGTCCGCCGGCCGAGCAGGACGTACCCGCCCGCCGCGGCCGTGCCGAGCACCGCGCACGCCCCCCAGAGCGCACCGCTGCCGGCCCGGTCCAGCAGCACGCCGCCCACCGCCGGGCCGAGGAACGAGGCGAGCGACCAGGAGAGCGAGTAGACGCCCTGGTAGCGGCCGCGCGCCTCGGCCGGCGACAGTTCGGCGACCAGGCCCATCATGACCGGCGCGTTCAGGATCTCGCCGAGCGTCCAGACCACCACGGTGAGGGCGAAGAACCACGCCGAGGAGCCGGCCAGCGCGGTCAGGCCGAAGCCCCAGCCGAGGAGCAGCGCGCTGGCGACCAGCAGGGCCGTCCGGTCGCGGCCCTGCATCCACCGGGTGGCCGGGATCTGGAGCACCACGATGAGCAGACCGTTGAGGCCGATCACCAGACCGAACTCGGTGGTGGAGATGCCCGCCCGGCCCATGTCCATGGCCAGGGTCGTGGAACCCTGCTGGGCGACCAGGGCGAGCAGCAGGTTGAGCACCACCAGCGCCATGAAGCGGCCGTCCCGGAACACCGCGCCCAGACCGATCGCGGGCCGGCCGCCCGCCCCGGCCGCGCCGTCCGCGGCCGCCTTCCCGGTCGGGGCGGCCGGCTTGGTCTCCGGTATGCGGACGAAGACGACGGCCGCGCAGATCACGGTGGTGAGCGCGTCCAGCAGGAAGAGCGTGAGGTAGCCGTGGGCGGCGATCAGGCCGGCGGCCGCGGCGGAGAGGCCGAAGCCGATGTTGATCGCCCAGTAGTTCAGGGCGTAGGCACGGACCCGGTCCTCGGCGGGCACGACGTCGGCGATGATCGCCGAGATCGCCGGGCGGGACGCGTTGCTGAAGAGGCCGACCAGGAAGGCGACCACCGCGATGGCCACCGGACCGTCGGTGAACCCGAGCACCGCGGTGAACAGCGCGGTGCCGAGCTGGGCGACGACCAGGGTCGGCCGCCGTCCGACCCGGTCGGTCAGCACCCCGGCGACGAGCGAGGCGACGGCCGAGCCCAGGCCGAAGAGCGCGGCGACCAGGCCGGCGTACGAGGTCGAGTAGCCCCGGTCGACGGTCAGGTAGAGGGCGAGGAAGGTGACCACGAATCCGCCCAGCCGGTTCACCAGGGTGCTGGTCCAGAGCCACCAGAACTGGCGCGGAAGCCCCTGAAGGGCCTCGGTGACCGCTCTGACGGCGGGGGCGAGCAGGGGCGAATCGGGCATGTGGGGGCTCCCGGGCAGGCGGAGGCGCGCCGAGCCGCACGGCAGGACCGCTCGGCAGCGGAGTAAGTGTCACTGGTGCAGTGCACACCTTACTCATCGCGAGGGGCGCCCACCAGGGGTTTTTCGTGCCTCCACTAAGCTGGGCGCCATGGCTGACACGACGTACCGACTCATCCTGCTCCGCCACGGCGAGAGCGAGTGGAACCAGAAGAACCTTTTCACCGGTTGGGTCGACGTCGACCTCAACGAGAAGGGCGAGAAGGAGGCCGCGCGCGGTGGCGAGCTCCTCGCCGCCGAGGGCTACCTCCCGGACGTCCTGCACACCTCGCTGCTGCGCCGCGCGATCCGCACCTCGCAGATCGCCCTGGACAAGGCCGACCGCCACTGGATCCCGGTCAGCCGCAGCTGGCGCCTGAACGAGCGGCACTACGGCGCCCTCCAGGGCAAGGACAAGGCCCAGACCCTGGCCGAGTTCGGCGAGGAGCAGTTCCAGCTCTGGCGCCGGTCGTACGACACCCCGCCGCCGGAGCTGGCCGACGGCTCCGAGTACTCGCAGGCCGGTGACGCCCGTTACGCCGACATCCCCAGCGAGCTGCGTCCGCGCACCGAGTGCCTGCAGGACGTCGTCGAGCGGATGCTGCCGTACTGGTACGACGCCATCGTCCCGGACCTCGCTGCCGGCCGGACCGTGCTGGTCACCGCCCACGGCAACAGCCTGCGCGCGCTGGTCAAGCACCTGGACGGCATCTCCGACGCCGACATCGCGGGCCTGAACATCCCGACCGGCATCCCGCTGGTCTACGAGCTGGACGCCGACTTCAAGCCGACCGTCACCGGCGGCCGCTACCTCGACCCGGAGGCCGCCGCCGCCGCGATCGAGGCGGTCAAGAACCAGGGCAAGAAGTAGCCCGGAACAGCCGTCGAAGGCCCCGCTCCCCGGCTCCGGGGGCGGGGCCTTTCGCGTTCAACTCCCTTGCGGGGGCGCGGTGTTCGGCGTGCCGCAAAGGTGGTTCAGACCATTGACGGCCCCGGTGGCGGCTCCTACCGTGTGAGCACCGACCCGGCGCAGGCATGCCAAGCCCCCACGCGCGCGTGTCCGCGCTCGGCGGACTCTCCATCCACCCCCACGGAGGAGCACCATGCGCACACGTCATGTCGTCGGAGCCGTGGTCGCCGCGCTCGCGGTGCCGGTCGCGGTCGCCCTGCCGGCGCAGTCGCACGGCTACATCAGCACCCCGCCGAGCCGGGCCGCGCTGTGCGCGGCGGGCACGGTGAAGAACTGCGGCGCGATCCAGTGGGAGCCGCAGAGCGTCGAAGGACCGAAGGGCTTCCCGAGCAGAGGACCGGCCGACGGCGCCATCTGCGCCGGCGGCAACAGCCGGTTCGCCGAACTCGACGACCCGCGCGGCGGCGCCTGGCCGACCGCCGCCGTCTCGGCGGGCCAGCGGCTGACCTTCACCTGGCGGTTCACCGCCCGGCACGCCACGACCGGCTTCACGTACTACCTGACCAAGCCCGGCTACGACGCCTCGCGGAAGGTCACCCGGGCCGATCTGGAGCTGACCCCGTTCCTGAACGTCCCCTACAACGGCACGCAGGTGCCCAGCACGCTGAGCCACACCGCGACCCTGCCGAGCGGCCGGACCGGCCACCACGTGGTCGTCTCGGTCTGGGAGATCGCCGACACCGGCAACGCCTTCTACTCCTGCGCGGACGTCACGTTCTGACCTCCCCGGGCCTCACGTGCCCCACGTGCCCCACGGACCCCCGCCGGCGCTCCGGCGGCGCGGAGGCCGGGGTGCGCGACCGTCTCCCACGGCGGCCGCGCACCCCGGAGCGCCGCGGCTCCGCCGAGGGCGGCTCCGACGGTCGGGGCGGATCGAACGGGTGGGGCGGTTCTCAGTGGCCGCAGCAGCCGCCGTCCACCCCGCCGCACTGGCAGGGCGCGCCGGACTGGCAGCCGCAGCCGCAGCCCGGACCGCAGCCGCAACCGGCCGCGAGGACGGGCAGCAGCCGGGGGGCGGGTGGTTCGACGGTGTCGGGAGCCGATGCCGGGCCGGTCGGGTGTGCCTTCATCGCGCTGAGCCCTCCTTCGGACGGGCACGCTTCGGTGCCCTCGGGATCGAGTGAAACCGCCGACCGGTGGGAGCGTCAACAGGCGCGCGGGGGTGGGGAGTCGGCACGATCGTGCTCCTCCACCACCCCCGCCCGGGGTTTACTCACCCCCAGGGGGGACGCCCTCACCCCCGCGGTCTCACTCCGCCTGGGCGGCCTCGGAGGCCGCGACGAACTCGTTCACGTGCTCGCCGGTCACCAGGTACACCACGCGCTTGGCCACCGAGACCGCGTGGTCGGCGAAGCGCTCGTAGTAGCGGCCGACCAGGGTGACGTCCACCGCGGTCTCGATGCCGTGGTGCCAGCGCTCGTCGATGAGGTGGGCGAACAGCTCGCGGTGCAGCGCGTCGATCGCGTCGTCGTCCTGCTCCAGCTCCAGCGCCTTGTCGACGTCCTTGGTGGCGATCACCAGGCCGGCCTTGGCCACCAGGCGCTGGGCGAGCTGGCCCATCTCCAGCACCGTCGAGTGCAGGTCGGCCGGGACGGCGGTCTCGGGGTAGCGCAGTCGCGCGACCTTGGCGACGTGCCGGGCGAGGTCGCCGCAGCGCTCCAGGTCGGCGCTCATCCGCAGGGAGGTGACCACGATGCGCAGGTCGGTGGCGACCGGCTGCTGGCGGGCCAGCAGGTCGATCGCCCGGTTCTCCAGCTCGTGGTGCAGGTCGTTGACCTTCTCGTCGGCGGCGATCACGCTCTCCGCCAGCGCCAGGTCCGCGTCGAGGAGCGCCGTGGTGGCCCGCCCGAGGGCCGAACCGACCAGCCGGGCCATCTCGACCAGGCTGTCGCCGATCGAGTCGAGTTCCTCGTGGTACGCGTCGCGCATGTTCTCTCCTCAGTAGCTGTGTCGGTGGCGGTGCCGACCGGTCATCCGTTCCGACCGTCCGAACGACGTACGAATGACCACTGCTGGTGGCGCGCATCGTACGCGCGCGCCGGGGGCGGCGTACGGCCGTTCGGCCGGGCCGCCCGTCCCACACGGGCTCCGGCGCCCACTCTGGGCCGTCCGGGCGACCACGCACGACCCGTCCGGTGAATCGCCAGCTACCTGAAGGTGAATTCTCGGCAACGCGTGGCGGATCCCTTGATCCGGCCCTTGGGGAGCGCCCGCACCGTGCGCTTAGGCTGGCGGTATGGACGTGAACGTGGCCGCCGCCGCTGCCTGCGCCATAGCCGGGCTCGGCGTCGGCCTCACGGCCTCGATCGCCTTCCGTTGGAGCGAGCGCGAGCAGGCGAAGGGCAGGTACAGCGGTACCAACCGGAATCAGGGCCTCGGCCCCGCGCAGGAACCCCCGCTCCCCCCGGGGGTGGACACCGTCCTCTCCGTGCTGCGCTCCTGCGCGATCGTGCTCGGCGAGGGCGACGAGGTGGTCAAGGCCAGCTCGGCGGCGTACGCGATGGGCCTGGTCCGGGGCGGTGCGGTCGCCGTCGACCAGCTGTTGTCGCTGGCCCGGGGGACCCGTCGGGACGGCGAGATCCGCCAGCTCGAACTGGAGCTGCCCCGGCCGGGCGCGGCGCGCGCCGCCGAACCCCTCGCGGTGTCGGTCCGGGTCGCCCCGCTGGGCTCCCGGCTGGTCCTGGTGCTGGTCGAGGACCAGACCGAGCGCCGCCGGGTGGAGGCCGTCCGCCGCGACTTCGTCGCCAACGTCAGCCACGAGCTCAAGACCCCGGTCGGCGCGCTCTCGCTGCTCTCCGAGGCGGTCGCCGACGCGGCCGACGACCCGGAGGCGGTGCAGCGCTTCGCCGGCCGGATGCAGATCGAGGCGACCAGGCTGGCCAGCCTGGTCCAGGAGATCATCGACCTCTCCCGGGTCCAGGACGA
The DNA here is from genome assembly GCA_000719695.1 of Streptomyces sp. NRRL F-6131. Taxonomy (GTDB): domain Bacteria; phylum Actinomycetota; class Actinomycetes; order Streptomycetales; family Streptomycetaceae; genus Kitasatospora. Next base: position 208,348 of record JOHN01000017.1, on the reverse strand, counting down.
CCGCCTGATGGTCGACCCGGAACCGGTGGCGGTGGACGAGCTGATCGCCGAGGCGATCGACCGCTGCCGCCAGCAGGCCGCCGCCAAGCAGATCCTCATCGCGGCCGGCGGCATCGCCGGCCTCTACCTGCACGGCAACCGCGGCCAGCTCGCCGCCGCGCTCGGCAACCTGGTCGAGAACGCGGTGAACTACAGTCCGCCGCGGACCAGGGTCGCGATCGCCACCCGCCGGATATCCAGCGCCGCCGCCCTCGGCGAGGCGGACGGCGAGCTCATCGAGATCTCGGTCACCGACCAGGGCATCGGCATCTCCGAGAAGGACCGCGAGCGGGTCTTCGAACGGTTCTACCGGGTGGACCCGGCACGCTCCCGGCAGACCGGCGGCACCGGCCTCGGCCTCTCCATCGTGAAGCACGTGGCCGCCTCGCACGGCGGCACCGTCTCGGTGTGGAGCGTCGAGGGCCAGGGCTCCACCTTCACCCTCCGCCTGCCCGCCGGGCAGGCACCCGCGGACCGTCCCCTCCCGGGCGGGTCCGCGGAACCCCTGTCAGCAACAACCCCCCAGCTTGCCCCGGAGGCCTGATCGTGACCCGAGTACTGGTGGTCGAGGACGAGGAGTCGTTCAGCGACGCCCTCTCGTACATGCTCCGCAAGGAGGGCTTCGAGGTGGCCATCGCCGCCACCGGCCCCGACGCGCTCGAGCAGTTCGAACGGAACGGCGCCGACCTCGTCCTGCTCGACCTGATGCTGCCGGGGCTGCCCGGCACCGAGGTCTGCCGCCAGCTGCGGGTGCGCTCCAACGTGCCGGTGATCATGGTCACCGCCAAGGACAGCGAGATCGACAAGGTGGTCGGTCTGGAGATAGGCGCGGACGACTACGTCACCAAGCCCTACTCCACCCGTGAGCTGGTCGCCCGGATCCGCGCGGTGCTGCGCCGCCGCGGCGAGAACGAGGGCCCCGGCGACGGCGGCGGCCCGGGCGCCCTGGAGGCCGGCCCGGTCCGGATGGACGTCGACCGGCACGTGGTGACCGTGGACGGCGCCAAGGTCGACCTGCCGCTCAAGGAGTTCGACCTGCTGGAGATGCTGCTGCGCAACGCGGGCCGGGTGCTCACCCGGATGCAGCTGATCGACCGGGTCTGGGGCGCGGACTACGTCGGCGACACCAAGACGCTGGACGTCCACGTCAAGCGCCTGCGGGCCAAGATCGAGCCGGACCCGGGCGCGCCGCGCTACCTGGTCACGGTGCGCGGCCTCGGCTACAAGTTCGAGCCGTAAGCCCGGCCCGGAACGCACGGGAACGCCCCTCCGGCACTCGCCGGAGGGGCGCTCCCGTTCAAGCCGTGGTCCGGGCCGCCGGCCCGGGCCGATGGATCAGTGCGCGGCCGGGGCGGACGCGGTGCCGCTCGGGGCCGGAGCGGTGGCGCCGGCGGTCGGGGTGGCCTTCGGCGGCACGGCGGCCGGGGCGGTCGGGCCGAAGCCCTTGTAGAGGCCCTTGTTCGGGCTGACCTGGGCCTCGGTCTCGACCTTCTCGTGGTTCTTGAAGGAGAAGGAGGTCGCCACGTAGCCACCGACGCTCACGGTGGTGGAGGCGATCTTGGCGGTCGGGCTGCCCGGGCCGCCGATCAGCAGCGCGCCGCCGGCCGGGACGAGGACGGCGGGCAGCGGGGCGCCCTTCTCGTCGGCGAACGTGGCGGTGGCCCCGTTGCCGACGGTGATCGACTGCAGCTCGATCGGCTCGGTCCCGGAGTTGCTGATGTTCACCGTCACGTTGGCGGGGCCGGTGTGCTCGCCGGAGGACTCGTCCCCGGTGACCACGACGATGTTGTTCAGCCGGACGTCGGTGCCCAGGGTGGCCCACGCGTTGTCGGGCTTGATCTCCAGGGTCTCCGCGCTGTTCCCGGCGGAGCAGGAGGACAGCGAGGCGATGGCGAGGGCGGCGATGGCGGCGATGCTGCCGCGTCGAAGGCTGCGGCTCACGGCGGCGGCTTCTCCTAGGTCACGGGTCGGTGGGTCGGGTCGTCGGTGGGTCAGGTCTCAGATTATCGACCTTGCTTATGCCGTCCTCACGGGGTGGTCCCTTCGTGTCACGTCCGGGCCCCGGAGGCGCTCGGACGGCGGCACGTCCGCGTGTTCAGGTCAAGCACCGACCAAGATCGGATCACGATCGGGAAACGGCCCGATAAACGGTGAAAACCCAAGATCAAATCATGGTTTCGGGAGTGTTGCCAGAGGTTTCGGTGGGCGGCGGAACCGCCTCCGACCTGCGGGAAGCCCTCCTCGAACACCGGTCGCAGCACGTCATGGGGGTCCTTGTCAAGCCCCGAGACCGGCCCTGACCTGCGAAAACGCCCTTCGGGTGCGCCGAAAAGCGTGTTATTCTGGAAAGCCACGGAAGGGGTCCTGTCACATGACGTTCAAGGTTGGCGACACGGTGGTCTACCCCCATCACGGGGCCGCGCTGATCGAGGCCATCGAAATTCGCCAGATCAAAGGTGTGGACAAGACCTACCTGGTGCTCAAGGTGCAGCAGGGAGACCTGACGCTCCGCGTGCCCGCCGAGAACGCGGAGTTCGTCGGCGTGCGCGATGTGGTCGGCCAGGAGGGTCTGGACCGGGTCTTCGAGGTGCTTCGCGCACCGTACACCGAAGAGCCGACCAACTGGTCCCGTCGCTACAAGGCGAATCTGGAGAAGCTCGCCTCGGGTGACGTTATCAAGGTCGCCGAGGTTGTGCGCGACCTCTGGCGTCGTGAGCGCGAGCGCGGCCTCTCCGCCGGCGAGAAGCGCATGCTCGCGAAGGCGCGCCAGATCCTCGTCAGCGAGCTCGCGCTGGCGGAGAACACCAACGAGGACAAGGCGGAGACGCTGCTCGACGAGGTGCTCGCCTCGTAGCGGCCGTCCGCTCCACAACGCTCACAGCGCCCGATGCCGGCGCGCCGCCCACCGGACCGACGGTCCGTGGGTGGTGCAGTGGCACCTCGGGCGCTGAGGCGTGTCCGGACGACGCCTCCGCACCCGGGCGGCCTGGCCGGTCCCGGGTCCGGCATGACCGTTTCTGCTGATCTTGCGGGCGGAAGACGGTGGTGCTTCGGAAGGGGTCCGCGCCCGTCGTGCACGCCATGGCCATACCCACTTCGCCGAAGGAGTGAAACCTGAACGCCACAGCAGCAATCGCAGCAGCAGTGGTGCCCGCCGCCGGTCGCGGTGAGCGACTGGGGCCGGGCGCCCCCAAGGCCCTGCGGGAACTGGGCGGTGTGCCGCTCCTGGTGCACGCCGTCCGGGCCCTGACCCGCAGCCGCGCGGTCGGCCTGGTCGTGGTCGCCGCACCCGCGGACGGCGTGGCCGAGGTGGTCGCCCTGCTCGACGGCCACGGGCTGGAGGGCAAGGACATCCGGGTGGTGGCCGGCGGGGCGACCCGCCAGGAGTCGGTCCGGCTGGGCCTGGCCGCCATCCCGGCCGAGGTCGGGATCGTGCTGGTGCACGACGCGGCCCGGCCGCTGGTCCCGGTCGAGGTGGTGGACGCGGTGGCGTCCGCCGTCCGGGCCGGGGCCGAGGCGGTGGTGCCGGCGGTGCCGCTGGCCGACACCGTCAAGCGGGTCGAGCCCGTCCGGGGCGGACCGGAGCCGGTGCTCGACACGCCGGACCGGGCGACCCTGCGCGCCGTGCAGACCCCGCAGGGCTTCCGCCGGGAGGCGCTGGCCGAGGTGCACGCCAAGGCGCTGGCCGAGGAGTCCGCGGGGGACGCGGGCGCCCTGCCGCCGGTCACCGACGACGCCGGACTGGTGGAGCGCTTCGGCGGCCGGGTGGTCGTGGTGCCCGGCCACGAGGAGGCCTTCAAGGTGACCCGTCCGCTGGACCTCGTCCTCGCCGAGGCCGTACTCGCCCGCCGGAGGGCCGCCGATGCCTACTGAGCCCCTGACGCCCGCCGAGCCGTCGGCCCCCGCCGGGGCGGGTCCCGTGCTGCCCCGGATCGGCATCGGGACCGATGTGCACGCCTTCGAGCCCGGCCGCCCGCTCCGGGTGGCCGGCCTGGAGTGGCCGGACGCCGAGGTCGGCCTGGCCGGTCACTCGGACGCCGACGTGGCCGCGCACGCCGCCTGCGACGCGCTGTTCTCGGCCGCCGGGATCGGCGACCTGGGTGCCCACTTCGGCACCGACCGGCCGGAGTGGGCCGGCGCGTCCGGGGTGAAGCTGCTCGGCGAGGCGGCCCGGCTGGTGCGCGAGGCCGGGTTCGAGATCGGCAACGTGGCGATCCAGGTGATCGGGGTCCGGCCGAAGATCGGCAAGCGCCGGGCCGAGGCGCAGGCCGCGCTCGGCGCGGCGGTCGGTGCGCCGGTCTCGGTCTCCGGCACCACCACCGACGGACTCGGCCTCACCGGCCGGGCCGAGGGCCTCGCGGCGATCGCCACCGCCCTGGTGTACGAACGGCGTTGACCGCTGGTACGAACGGCGTTGACCGCCGGTACGACCGGCGTCGACCGCGCCGGGGCGTCGTCGGCGGCGGTGGTCCCGGCGGGCCGGGCGGCCCGCACCGGAAATAGACCGGGGGTGACGGGTGTTCAACACCCTTTGCCACGGCCCGGATCGCTAACCTTCGGTGCGGGTTCGCCCGATCTGTCGTTTGTCCACCGCCGCTCGACGAGAAGAACGAGGTCCCGATGGCCGCACACCTCTCCGACCAGGCCAAGGCCCTGATCGACGGCAAGAGCTTCGCCGTGATCACCACCATCCAGCCCGACGGCAGCCCCCAGTCCTCCGTGGTCTGGGTGAAGCGGGACGGCGAGGACGTCCTGTTCTCCACCGTGGAGGGGCGCCGCAAGCACCTCAACCTGGTGAAGGACCCGCGGGTCTCCCTGCTGGTGAACCCGCCGGAGAACCCGTACACCTACCTGGAGGTGCGCGGCGAGGTCAGCATGACCCGGGAGGGCGGCCGGGAGCTGATCGACGAGCTGTCCCTGAAGTACCGGGGCGAGGCGCCGTACGGCTTCGACGGTCCGGACGACGTGCGCGTGGTCGTCCGGCTCAGCCCGCGGAAGGTCGTCGGCTCGATCTGAGCCACCGGGCGCGGAGGGGTGCCCGGGACCGCCTCCCGGGAGGTCGTGCGGCGGAATTGCTTCCGCCGTGCTCTTGACATTCCGGAATGTCGCGAGGCACCCCCCGTCGCCCACTACGCTTGACGCTGTGAGCATTCGCCTGTACGACACCAGCACCCGCCAGGTACGCGACTTCGTCCCGCTTGTACCGGGTTGTGTCTCGATCTACCTGTGCGGCGCTACCGTCCAGTCGGCGCCACACATCGGGCACATCCGGTCCTACCTCAACTTCGACGTCATGCAGCGGTGGTTCGCCTACCGCGGCTACCAGGTGACCTTCGCCCGGAACGTCACCGACATCGACGACAAGATCATCGCCAAGGAGCGCGAGCTCGGCACGCCGTGGTGGCAGATCGCCTACGAGAACGAGCGGGCGTTCAACGACGGTTACAACGCGCTGGGCTGCCTGCCGCCGACCGTCGAGCCGCGGGCCACCGGGCACATCCCCGAGATGGTCGCGATGATGCAGGGGCTCATCGAGAAGGGCCACGCCTACGCGGCCGAGGGCAACGTCTACTTCGACGTGAAGTCCTACCCCGAGTACCTCGCGCTCTCCAACCAGACGCTGGAGAACCTCCTGCAGCCCAGCGGCGAGGGCGAGACCGGCAAGCGCGACCCGCGCGACTTCGCGATGTGGAAGGCGGCCAAGCCGGGCGAGCCCAGCTGGGACACCCCGTGGGGCCGCGGCCGTCCGGGCTGGCACCTGGAGTGCTCGGCGATGGCCCACAAGTACCTGGGCCCGGCCTTCGACGTCCACGGCGGCGGGCTCGACCTGATCTTCCCGCACCACGAGAACGAGATCGCCCAGTCCAAGGCCTTCGGTGACGGCTTCGCCAACTTCTGGGTGCACAACGCCTGGGTCACCATGGCCGGCGAGAAGATGAGCAAGTCGCTGGGCAACTCGGTGCTGGTCGCCGAGATGGTCCGGCGCTGGCGGCCGATCGTGCTTCGCTACTACCTGGCCGCCCCGCACTACCGCTCGATGATCGAGTACAGCGAGGAGTCGCTGCGCGAGGCCGAGGCCGGGTTCGGCCGGATCGAGGGCTTCATCCAGCGCGCCGTGGAGCGCTGCGGCGTGGTCGACGCGGCGCCCGAGGTGCCGCCGGCCTTCGCCGAGGCGATGGACGACGACCTGGGCGTGCCGCAGGCGCTCGCCGTCGTGCACACCGCCGTCCGCCAGGGCAACAGCGCCCTCACCGCGGACGACAAGGAGAACGCGGTGGCGCGATTGGCCGAGGTCCGTGCGATGCTCGGAGTACTGGGTCTCGACCCGCTCGACCCGCAGTGGGCCGGGGCCGAGCGCGGCGAGGACCTGCACGGCGTGGTCGACTCGCTGGTCCACCTCGTCCTGGAGCAGCGCCAGGCGGCACGGGCCCGCAAGGACTTCGCGACCGCGGACGCCATCCGCGACCAGCTCGGCCTGGCCGGGCTGGCGATCGAGGACACCCCGTCCGGCCCGCGCTGGACGATCAACAGCCAGTAACCCCCGGGCGACCGAGGGGTGAGGTGGGCCGCGCCGGACCGGTGCGGCCCTCCCGCATGACGGAGCGCATGCCGTCGGCCGCCCCCGGCCTGGGCCGGGGCGGCCGGCCATGCCGGACAGACAGACAGGAAGTACAGCCATGGCCGGCAACAGCCAGCGCAGGAACCGCCGCAACCCCGGGTCGAAGAAGGGCGCGAGTGTCGGTACCGGCGGCCACAGCCGGAAGGCACTCCAGGGCAAGGGCCCGACCCCGCCCGGTGAGGAGCGCAAGGGCCACCCGAAGCAGCGGGCCGCCAACGCCGCGGTCAAGCGTGAGCGGGACGCCAAGGCCCGCGCCGGCATGCGCCGCGCGGGGGCCGGCGGCCGGGGCGGCCGCGGTGGCGCCGGCTCCGCCGAGCTGGTCTTCGGCCGCAACTCGGTGGTCGAGGCCCTGCAGGGCGACGTGCCGGCCAACGCGCTGTACGTCCAGCAGTTCATCGACACCGACGACCGGGTCCGGGACGCCTTCCAGGCGGCCAACGACCGCGGCATCCCGCTGATGGAGGCCCCGCGGCCCCAGCTGGACCAGATGACCGGCGGCATGAACCACCAGGGCCTGGTCCTGCAGGTCCCGCCGTACGAGTACGCGCACCCGGAGGACCTGCTGGCCGAGGCCGCGGACTCCGGCCGGGACGCGCTGATCGTGGCGCTGGACGGGGTCACCGACTCCCGCAACCTGGGTGCCGTGGTCCGTTCCGCCGCCGCCTTCGGCGCGCACGGCGTGGTCATCCCGGAGCGCCGGGCGGCCGGCATGACCGCCGGTGCCTGGAAGACCTCCTCGGGCGCGGCGGCCCGGCTGCCCGTGGCCCGGGCCACCAACCTGACCCGCGCCCTGGAGGCGTACCAGAAGGCCGGTCTGCTCGTGGTCGGCCTGGCGGCCGACGGCGAGGCCGAGATCGGTGACCTGGAGGCGCTGACCGGGCCGGTCGTGATCGTCGCGGGCAGCGAGGGCAAGGGCCTGTCCCGGCTGGTCTCGGAGACCTGCGACCTGCTGGTGCGGATCCCGATGTCCGGGCTCACCGAGTCGCTGAACGCCGGTGTCGCGGCGGGCGTCGTGCTGTACGAGGCGGCCCGGCTGCGCGGCAAGGTCGGCTGACCCGAGCCGTCCGGCCGTGACGGTGCGCCCGCCGCTGCACACGGCGGGCGCCCGGCGCAGGCGTTCTCCGGAACCGCCCGCCGTTCTTCCACAATCGGGTGAAAGCGATCGGATCCGCCCGGGTCCGATCGCTTTTCTCATGATCACTTCAAGGGGACTCCCGATATCCACTCGGGAGAGTGTCCTAACCGGGTGTCACCCGGTTAGACGGGCGTGGACACCAGAACACCTCGGCGCCCGCTCCTGGGCGGTGGCAGCACCGGGATAGACGCGGGCCCCGGCCTCAACACCGTCAAGGTGCCGTCCGACCCGGCACGCCTCAGCAGCACCCAGGCGAGCTTCCGGCTCAAGCTCGGCGCCCCGGTGGCGCCGCTCATCGACGCCCCGGCCGGACTGCTGTCCACCGGCGCCGCGTTCGGCGACCCGTACGGCACCCAGGGCCTGATCCGCCGCCCGCTGGTCACCCCGCAGGTGGTCGTCCCCGTCGGCGACGTGTCGGCGCTCGCCGGGGCACCGCCGCGCCGCAAGGGCCGGGTCACCCCGGTCACCTGGACCGGCGAGGCGCGGCCCGACGACGTCGCGGCCACCCGGCTGCTGGAGGCCGTCCGGCTCGGCGGCGTCCCGGCCGGGGTCGGCGGACGCGGCGCCGGCCTGCCGGGCGGCTCGGCGGACACGGACACCCAGGTCGTCCCGCCCTACGGCGGCGCCCGGACGGTGCCGCGCCAGCCGCGCGAGGGCGACGGCACCGCCACCGAGGCCGGCGTCGGACCGGTCGGCGTGCCGCAGGGCTGGACGCCCGCCGGCGACCTGCCCGAGGTCTCGGCCGCCGGGGCCGAGGGCAAGCAGCCCTGGTACCCCGGACGCCGGGTCGACCTCGGCCTGGTCCTGCTGCCGCTGCGCGCGGTGCTCGGCTCGCTCTCCGTCTACGCCGGGTTCAGCAAGCTCTGCGACCCGGTCTACTTCGACGGCGGCGAGCGCGGCTCGATGATGCGCTGGCTCGCCTCGCTGCACCCCTGGAAGGTGGCCGAGCCGCTGCTGGCCTTCGCCATGGCGCACCCGGTCGGCTCCGGGCTGGTGGTGTCGTTCACCGAGATCGTGGTCGGGGTGCTCACCGTCCTCGGGCTCTGGCAGCGGCTGGCGGCCGGCGCGGCGATGCTGCTCTCCGCCGCGCTGCTGTTCACGGTCAGCTGGCGGGCCGTCCCGGTCTACGACACGCCCGACCTGATCTTCCTGGCGGCGTGGAGCCCGCTGCTGATCGCCGGGGCGCCGTTCGCCTCGCTGGACGGGCGGCTCAACCTGGAGGCCTGGCGGCGGTACGGCGCGGGCGCGCCCGCCGCGCTGCGCCGCCGGGTGCTGCGGCGCGGCGCCGTGGTGACCGCGGTGGTGGTCGGTCTGACCCTGCTGCTGGGCTCGATGCTGGGCGCCGCGGTCCGCACCGGTGCCCGGCCGCACCCGGCGCCGTCCCGGCCGGCCACCGACTTCGGCACGCCGGTCTGGCCGAGCGGCGGTCCTTCGGTCACCCCCGGCGGCAAGGCCCCGGCGTCCTCCGGGGCCTCGCCGGCGCCGTCCCGGCCGACCACCCCGAGCGCCGCGGCCGGCACCGCGCCGCCGTCCGGCGCCGCGACCTCGCCGAAGGCGGCGACGGCCACCCCGAGCGGCAAGGCGAAGTCCTCGGCGAAGCCGGAGACCGGCACGGCCCCCTCGGCCGCCCCGGCGGCCTCCGCGCCGTCGGGCGCGCCGGCCCCGGCCGGGTCGACGCCCGCGCAGCGGGCCACCCCCGCCGCCCCGGCGGCCGGCTCGGGGACGGCCCCGAAGCCGGCCCCGAGCACCGGCGGCGGGACGGGCGGCTCCCCGAGCGGGTCCGCGTCGGGCGGGTCCGGCTCGGGCCTGCTGGGCGGGGTGCTGGGCAGCGCGCCGCTGGCCGATCTGGCCGGCGGCGCCCGCACCTCCCGTCCGGGGCCGGCGACGGCCACCTGACGGGCCGGGCGAACCGCCCGGGAACGGCGATCGGCCGGGTGCTCCGTGGGGGAGCACCCGGCCGATCGCCGTGTCGCGTGGGTGTTCGCGGGTGTCGCGGGTGTTCGCGGGTGTTCGCCGCCGGTGCCGGGCCGCCCGGGGCTACTGCGGGGCGCGCCCGGCGCCCGCGGCCAGCTCCTTGGCGGCCTCGGTGAGGTCCTTCGCGGTGTCGATGGCGCGCCAGTAGACGCCCTGCGGCAGCTGGTACCCGGCCAGCCGCTTGCTGCGGGCGAGCTGCGGGAAGGTGGTCCGCTCGTGGTCGCCGACGTCCGGCAGCAGCTCGGTGAAGTCCGGGCCGAACACGTAGAGACCGGCGTTGATGAGGAACGGCGAGGGCGGCGCCTCGATGAAGTCCAGGACGTTGCCGAACTGGTCGGTCTCCACCGCGCCCCACGGGATCCGCGGCCGGGCCAGCGCGAGCGTCGCGACGGCGTCCCGCTCGTGGTGGAAGGCGGCCATGTCGCGCAGGCTGAACCTGGTCCAGATGTCGCCGTTGGTGGCGTACCAGGGCTCCTCGGGGCGGGGCAGCGCCTTGGCGGCGTACTTGAGGCCGCCGCCGCGGCCGAGCGGCTCGGCCTCGACCACCGTGCGGACCCGCAGCGGCAGATCGGCCTCGTCGAGCCAGGCCTCCAGCACGTCGGCCAGGTGACCGCAGGAGATGACCACGTCGGTGACGCCCTCCGAGGCCAGCCAGGCGAGCTGGTGGCCCAGGATCGGGGTGCCCGTGCCCGGGATCTCGACCAGCGGCTTGGGGCGGTCGTCCGTGTAGGGGCGCAGCCGGGAGCCCTGGCCGCCGGCCAGGATGACGGCCTGGGTCACCGGCACCGGGCCGAGGGCGGGAGCGGTCGGGGGAGTGGCCGTGCGGCCGGAGTCAGCGGTCATGGCTGAACAATAGGCGTGCCGGGGCCGGTTGGGACGTCCGCTCGCGGCCGGGCCGCGCCCGCGGTGGCCTGCCGCCGGTGGTCGACGGCCGGGCCGGTCGGGTCAGCCCGCGGTGCCGGCGGCGAACGAGCCGTCGCAGACCGCGCGGGCGAAGGTCCGGGCCCGCTGGACGTCGCCCTGGTACTTGCGCACCGCGGCCTTGCCCAGCTCGCCGGCGAGCGAGCTGCAGTACGGCGTGAGCGAGGGCTGCTCGCGCATCGCGCGCTCCAGCAGGTCGAGCGCGCTGCCCGGGTTGTGGGCGCGCAGCTCGTCCATGAGCGCGACGCGCAGCGCGTCCTGCGGGGCGAGCCCGTCGGGCGTCGCGGTGGTGGCCGCCCGGCCGATCCCCGCGCCGTCCCCGCTGGACGCCGCCACGACCTGCTGGTCCAGCGACGTGGGCGGGGCCCACGGGACCCTGGTCACGGCGAGGGTGCCGGTGGTCACCAGGACGACGGGCAGGGTGAGGGCGACGGTCTGGCCGATACGGCGAACTAGCTGCTTCACGCACAGGAGAGTAGCGGTGGGTACGGGTCGAATCGCCCTCCGTTACACCATCGGGTGACAAGGTGTCCCGGTTCGTCCCCTCGGCGTGTTGACGCCGTAGCCCGCAGGAGTGGCCGGGAACGGCGGGAGCCCCGCCGGACCGGGGTGACGGTCCGACGGGGCTCCGCGGCGGTGCGCCGGGCGCGGGCTCAGCTGGAGAGGCGGGCGCCGCTGCTGGTGGAGAACACGTGGGTCTCGTTGGCGATCGGCACGACGTGGATCGTCTCGCCGCGGGCCGGGATCTGGCGGCCGTGCACGCGGACGACCAGGTCCTTGTCCTCGCCGCCGATCTTGGTGGTGCCGTAGACGAAGCCGTCCGAGCCGAGCTCCTCGACCACGTTGACGGTGACGGCGACGCCCTCGATGCCGCCGCCCGGGACGATCTCGAAGTGCTCCGGGCGGATGCCGACGGTCACGTTCTTGTCGGTGCCGGCGCCGGCCAGGTCCTCGCGGGAGATGTTGACGACCGAGCCGCCGAACTTCACGCCGCCGTCGACCAGCGGCACCTCGACCAGGTTCATCGCGGGCGAGCCGATGAAGCCGGCCACGAAGAGGTTGGCGGGCCGGTCGTACATGTTGCGCGGGGTGTCGACCTGCTGCAGGACACCGCCCTTGAGGACCGCGACGCGGTCGCCCATGGTGAGCGCCTCGGTCTGGTCGTGGGTGACGTAGACGGTGGTGATGCCCAGGCGGCGCTGCAGGCCGGCGATCTGGGTGCGGGTCGAGACGCGGAGCTTGGCGTCCAGGTTGGACAGCGGCTCGTCCATCAGGAAGACCTGGGGCTCGCGGACGATCGCGCGGCCCATCGCGACGCGCTGGCGCTGACCGCCGGAGAGCGCCTTCGGCTTGCGGTCCAGGTAGTCGGTGAGGTCGAGGATCTTCGCGGCCTCTTCGACCTTGGTGCGGATCTCGGACTTGTTGACGCCGGCGATCTTGAGCGCGAAGCCCATGTTCTCCGCGACCGTCATGTGCGGGTACAGCGCGTAGTTCTGGAACACCATCGCGATGTCCCGGTCCTTCGGCGGCAGGTGGGTCACGTCGCGGTCGCCGATCCGGATGGCGCCGCTGTTGACGTCCTCGAGCCCGGCCAGCATGCGGAGGCTGGTCGACTTGCCGCAGCCCGAGGGGCCGACCAGCACGAGGAACTCGCCGTCCGCGATCTCCAGGTCCAGCGCGTCCACCGAGGGCGTGGTCGCCCCGGGGTAGACACGGGTCGCCTGGTCGTACGTCACAGAAGCCATGGCTGTGCTCTCCTTCACCGGCAGGAACGTGCCGGACGATCCGAGTAAAGGGGGGTGGTGGTGCGTTCTCCGCCCCTCGCGCAGTGGTCTGAACCTCTGTGCGAACGGGCTCCTGGCGACGCTACCTGCGCGTCCGCCGCTTGTCAGCCCCCGGCCGACCGGATTTCGGCATCGGTTCCGTCACGCCCGCCCGCCGGGTCCGCCACCACCCCGTCCGCCCGCCCGACCCGGGATATCCCCCCACCGCCCGCTCCCCGCCCGGTAGACTGCCCCCGGTGCCGCCGTGATCCGTCGCGGACGGTCACCATGCCTCCTTAGCTCAGCTGGCCAGAGCACCGCTCTTGTAAAGCGTAGGTCGTCGGTTCGAATCCGACAGGGGGCTCCGGCCTCTGAACAGGCAAAAGGCTCCGAACGCGATCACCGTTCGGAGCCTTTTTCGATCTTGGAAGTCCGCAAAAAGTCCACTACCCCATCGGGCAATGGCAAAAGAACGTTCAACTACCCCTTGCGCCCGTGTCAGGTCCGTCGCGTACAGTCGTACCTGTAGGGGCGGCCGGGCACGAGCACGGCCGGATACGCCCCCTTCGCGTAGACGTGGCCGGCCGGGGAGGACACCCACATAGGCCGACCACGCGGAAGCCCCCCGTCGCACTCATCGGCGGGGGGCTTTCTGGTGTCACGGTAACTGGTTCACGGCCGTGTCGAGAACTGGTCGCCGGACAACGAAAACCGCCCCGGCGCCACATGGGCGCCGGGGCGGGACGCCGGAGGCCCGGCGTCTAACGGGGCCCGGGGGATACGCAACCTCCGGGCCCCGCTCTCAGGCTCCTCGCGGAGCTGTCTCAGGGCGACATTGTCACTAGATTTGCCACACGTGGCAAAGACTTTGCTGGTCAGGGGCCGTAAACGGTAGAAGTGCCCATTGATGATCAACAACGTCGCGCTGTGCAACGCCACCGCTGGGAGGTGGGTCGCCGCATCCGCGCGCACCGGCTGGCCGCAGACCTCTCGCAGGTACAGCTTGCTTCTCGCACCGGTCTGGACCATCGGACGATCAGCAGAGCCGAGAATGGCCGGCACGCCACGAGCATCGACGTGATCTACCGGATCGCCGACGGGCTCGGCTTACCGAGTTGGCGGCTCTTCCACGACGAGTAGGCGGCGACCAGCTCTGCTACTCCGACGGCGGCGGCGGGGGCGGGGGTGGGGTCTTGGGCCCGGCCGGCGGCGCCTTGGGCCCGCCGATCCCGCCGGACCCGCCGGACGGGTCTTTCTGCGGCGTCATCTCGTCGTCCTCCTCGGGGTCCGGCTCCGGCTCGACGGCCAGGAGCTCGGTGGTCTCCGCCGGGACGATCCCCGGCGGAAGCAGGGTGGCGCGGGCGGTGCGGCCGGGGCCGCGGCTGCCGCGCCGTGGGTCCTGCCAGCGGCCCTGGCGGCCGGGCGGGATGCGGTCGGACATCGGTGCCTCCTGGAGTGGTGCCGGCCGGGCGGCCGGGCGTCCATCCTGGCGCGCGACGCGCCCCCGCTGCGACGGGTTCCCTGACCCGGGCACCTGACCCGCCGTCCACCCTCGGGCCCCGCCGACCTTCGGTCGGCGGGGCCCACGCACGCGCTCCCCGATCCCCACCTTCCCCACTCATTTGACCTGGTCAAGCAAGTGGGGAACCTGATCGAGGCTGAGGAATTTCGAGGATCCTCATCAGCCTGCTCGGCTGCTGAGTCTGCGCGTTCCTCGGCGGCCGGCGGGACGGGTCGGCGGAAGATCTTCAAGGCGAATCCCTCGTAGTGGGCGGGCGTGGTGGTCAGCGCCAGATGGTCAGCAGCAGTACGCACACCACCACGACGGCCGCGACGGACACGGCTGCAGCGGCCGTCAGCTGAGGCGAGTCCCGGCGCGGCGGGCAGTGTTCCACCACCGCGGTGTACGGGGTGAGGTCGTACAGCCACCGGCCCCGCCCGTACCGGCCGCAGACCGCGCACTTGCCGTGTTCGACCCGCGGGGGAGCCGGTCTGCCGCCGGCCAGGCTCACGGTCGGGGCTCCTCGCCCGTGACTGAGCGCCGTCGGGGCTTCCGTTTGCGCCGGCCCTTGGCGAGCATCTCCTCGACGCCCTTCACCGCGGCGTCCCAGCCAGGCAAAGCCCACCCGTTCCACTGCCCGCGGGGTTCGACGTCGGGCTCGGGGTGGGATGCCTCCCACCAGGGGACGCTCACTGGTCGTCGTCCTGCCGGGTGACGGGCGGCAGGACGGGCGGCGTCGACCCGATGATCTCGGCGATGGGGGGCAGCTCGCCGGTGATCACCAGCGGCGGGGTGGGGGTCACGCGTCCTCCTTGGCGATAGAGCGTGGGGCGCAGGCCACGACCGGCCACCCGAGCGGGGCGCCCGAGGTGGGGGTGTAGACGTGGCCAGCCGGGACGACCGGGCCGGTGTGGTGCGCGCCGAGCACGCATGCACGGCCGTGCAGCTGTTCGCGAGTCACCTGGACCTCGGTCGGGGGTCCGTGAACCGGCCGGTACTCGACCGTCGTCGTAGCCTGCGCCGTACTGGTCATGAAGAGATGGTCGACGCCCGATCGAGTGGACTCCATATGCAGCGCTATATGCCTGACGTATCGTCAGCGCATGAGCACTGCGTCACCATGGGTGGACCCGCGCCTCCGTGCCGCCTGGGCCCAAAGCGATTGGGCTGCCATTCTGCGGGAGTACCGTCGCGCCGCGCGCGTCTCCCAGACCGTTCTCGCCGGTCTCGTCGGACTGAGCCAGTCCGACGTCTCCCTGATCGAAAGGGGGCGGCGGACCGTGCGCGAGGCCGTCGTCATGGACCGCATCACCGAGGGGTTGAACGTGCCACCCGAACTGCTGAGCGCACGCACCACAGCATCGTCCTGGTCACCGCACCCCGAGCTGACCGAGCGCATTGCGCGCGCCCACACCACAGGGCGAACCGACACCCGGTCCGCCGACTGGATCGCACGAGTCCTTGCCGAGCACCGGCGTGCCGAGGATGACGGCACCGGGGCTGACCTGTGGACCGTGGTCTGCAGCCAGCTCGACACGGTCACCCGGCTCATCCCCGGTGCGTCGGGTCCGACGGCGGACCGCCTGATCCTCCTCAGCGCGGAGCACGCGCACTGGCTCAGCTGGGTAGCCCACGGCCAGCAGCAGTTCGGCGCCGCCCAGGCGTGGCTCGATCTTGCGCACGGGTGGGCACTCGATGCGGGCTCGGCGGACATGGCGTCCTGGATCACCCGGGTGCGGGCCTACTACCAGCTGGGCGCCGGCGACCCGGTGCGGGCGCTCCGTACTGCGGAGGCGGCGATAGGGACACCAGGAGACCTCTCCCCGAGTGCTTCCGCGATCGCAGCCCACACCGCAGCGATGGCTGCGGCTGGCGTTGGCGACCGGGACCAGGCGCACCGGCTGGCCGACGAGGCGTACGCGTCGGCCCTCCGCACCCCGGACGAGGGCGACCGGCCCGGGTGGCTGTACTGGCTATCGCCCACCCGGGCCCTGCTGCTGGTCGGCGAGGCGGCCCACGCGGCCCGGGACTGGCGTCGGGCAGCTGACGCCCTCGGCGAGGGCCTGGACGACCTCGGTACCGAGTTCCCCCGCGACAGCGCCTTCTACCGCACGCGGCTGGAGGACGCTCGGCGCAGGCTCTAGGCTGCCGTGACCGCGAGGATGACCAGGTCGCCGGGCACCCTGATAAGACCGTACGTCTCCGGGTCCGTCTCGCGGAGCGTGTCTCGCAGTGCCCTGTGAATCGTGCCGAGGGCGGGCCCGTACCCGGGCGTCGGGTGCGGGTCGGTCACGCGGACGCGCAGGGTCTGCGTGTCCGAGGACTGATGCCCCAGGCAGGCGTCCTCCGCCAGGCAGAACTTGATGTCGTAGACGAACTCGCTCTCGCTCTGGTTCATGCGGCGAGTTTATGGCGCTGGTGATGGGGTGTCAGCCCTGCTACTCCAGGCCCGCCGCACGGAGCGCGGCCCACAGGGCCCCCACCGTCTCCGCGCTCGGCGTCTCCCGCACCCGGGCCGCCGCCGCGTCGATCCGGTCCCGCTGCTCGGCCGGCAGGTCCCGCGCCCGGGCGCCCAGCTGGTCCAGGTGCGCGGTGTACCCCGGAGACGAGGTGAGGTCGTCGGCTGGACCGCTCACCAGGAGAGTCCGACCTCGCGAAGCCTGTCCACCAGGGCGAGCGCGGCGTCCGCACTCTTCTCGGTCATGACCCGGTGGATCGCGTCGACGACCAGTTCCTCGTCTGCGGGGTCGAGCTCGCGACGCGCGATGGAGGACAGCTCGCCCAGCCGCATCGCGGTCTCCGGCGACAGCAGCAGCGCGGGGGCCGGGGCACCGCGCTGGATGACGGCGGCGGTGGCGTCGTCCCGGTAGCCCCCGGCGGTCGGCTCCGCCGCTGCGACCAGCACATCGGCGAGCGCCTTCGGGTCGTCCTGGTACTCGCGGACCAGGCGCTCCAGCACGGCGGCCGGTACCTGGTCGTGCACGCCGTCCGAGGTAAGGATCAGCAGGCCGTCGGCGGGCGCGGCGACGAAGGGGGTGGTCGCGGGGACGGCCAGACCGAGCGTCACCCCAACGTAGTCGGACAGGGCGTTGACGGGCACGTCGCGGTCGGCCCTCGCGGCCTTGGTCAGGTAGGCAGCGAGGGTATGATCCGTCGTCAGCTGGGCGAGCGCGGCGCCGTCCCAGTGGTAGGCGCGGCAGTCCCCGGCCCAGGCGACCTGCACGCTCCCGTTCTCGTGCAGGACGGCGAGGACGCCGACCGCGTCGGGTCCGGGGTCGCGGGCGAGGACACCGGCGTGCAGAAGGCCGCCGAGCGCCCCGACCTGCGCGCCGGCGCGGGCCGCGCTCTCCGCGAGCATCGGCGCCAGGCGGACGATGCCCGGGTCGTGGCCCATGCCGTCGACCAGAGCGACGGCGGTGTGGCCGGTGCTGTCGGCGGTGTAGGTGGCGGTCGCGTCGGCGCTCGGCCCGGCGGTGCCCTCGCGGGTCGCGGTGGCGATGGTGGTGGTGGTCATCCCCGCATGATGGCCCGGCCGCGTGCCGCCGCGGGCCGGAATGCACGAAGACCCCCGCCCGGCCGAAGCCGAGCGGGGGCGTGGTGGTTCAGCGGGAGAGCAGGGGGATCAGCGCGATGGCGACCCCGGCGAGGCTGGCCAGGACGGCGATCGTCGGCAGCGGCCACCGGCTCCGCTTCAGCGCTTCGACGTCCGCGCGCATCGGCGCGACGTCGGCCTCTCTCAGCGCTTCCTGCTCCACCACCCGGATCCGCGTCTCATGGTCGGCGACGCCGGCCGTAGCCGTGTCGAGCTTCGTTTCCAGCCGGGTCAGCACCACCAGCAGATCCACCGTTGTCGGCTCGGAGGACCCCCCGCTCATTCGCGGCTCCAGGTCGGCGGCAGCTCGGCCCGGGCCGACGCCTTCCGCAGCCAGGACGGCAGCCAGCCGTCCACCATCGGCAGGGCCATCACCCTGGTGACCGCCCCAGCCACCGCCAGGACCGTACCCAGGCCGGGCAGTGTGCTCGGAAGGCCGGCCGTCTCGACCAGCAGGGGCAGGCCGGCGGCGATACCGAGGACGAGCGCGAAGACGGTGCGGATCGTACGGCGCGCGGAGTCGGACATCTCTCAGTGCTCCTTCGGGGTGACGGTGAGGGTGATGCCGGCCGCGAGGGCCTGGGCGACTGCGGGGCCGACAGCGGCAGCCACGGCCTGCGCGATCGCGGCGGGCAGAGCGGCCAGGGCGGCCTCCTGGCGGGCCTGGCTGAGCTGGATCCCGCCCAGGTAGTCGGACAGGGACGCGGTCGCGTCAGTGCGGGTCTGGCCGTCGGGGGTGTACATCCGGAGCACGGGCTCCAGAGCCACCGCAATCGCGACGTCCTGGGGGCTGGGCATGTCGTCCTCCTCGGACGGTGCGGGCGCCGGGGGCGGCGCGGGAGACGTTGGGGGCGGCGCCTGGCCGGTGGCCACGGCGAGGATCCGGTCGATCGGCATGTCGCCGGGGTCGCCGTGATCGTTCTCCGGCACATGCATGTGGCCGCACCAACCACGGAAGTTCGTCCACTGCGTGAAGCTCATCCGGGCGCGGCTCGCCCCGTACGAAGCCGGGTACGGCAGCCACTCCAGGCCGGACGTCAGCGGGACCCCGTGCTGATCACGCAGCCAGCGCATCAGCCACGCGAGATCCCGCACCGCCCAGTCCGGCGGCTCCGGCCAGTAGATGTGCTGCACCCCGCGGCGCGTCCAGTACGCGTGGGTCGCCGGGTCGCAGGTTCCGACGAGCTCGATCTGGAAGCAGTTGGCGGTGTTCGTCTGCACGCCGCCCGGTGCGTTGACCAGGGCGCGCGACGACTCGTCGACGTCGAAGTGCTGGTGCCACACGAGCCGCCGGGCGTTGAAGTCCGGCACCCCGGTGACCTGAGGCGCAACTCCGCCGCCGTCGTAGTCGTACAGCGTCGCGCCCTCGGTGGTGTGCAGGACGGCGCAGTTGACCTCCATGTCGGAGCCGGAGTAGCGGCCGTCCCCGAAGAACAGGTCGAAGACGGCGCCCGGTATCTTCTGCGGGCCGGATCGGGCCATCATGCCTCCAGGTAGGCGCGGGCCCCGGCCGGGCGGCGCGGGGCGGGAGAGGTCAGGTGCGGTAGCCCGTAGCGCCGAGTACCGCGCACCGGACCGAGCCGGCGCCGGACGTACGGCGGGCCTGGACTCGGATCTCGACGGCGGCCTCCTGCGCCCCGGGCAGGGCGAACGGGCCGACAGTGGTGCTGCTCTGGGAGGTGCCGACCGCGGTGGGCGAGCCGACCGCGACCCCGTTGACGGTGACCTGGACCTCGCCGGCCGTCGCCGCGTCGGCGATGTGGCCGATGGTGACCGTCCCCCGGGGGTTGATCTTGAGTGGGGTCATGCGCCACACGTCCTCGAACGTGGCGCTCGTGGTGGCCAGCCAGTCCGCGGTGCGGGCAGCCGCCACCACCATCGGGATGTACGGCCGGCCCAGCCCGGTCCCGCCCGCGTCGTCCTGCACCACCGCGCTCCCGGCGCCGTCCCAGACCACGGTCTGCAGGACCGTCGAGAATGCGATCGTCCCGTCCGGACGGTAGAAGCGCGCCACCCGTTGGCCGCCGTCCTGCCCGAGGAGGAACTGGGTACCGACGCCGGCCGCGAGCAGGACCCGCAGGGCCTGTGTGCCGCCGACGGTGATGTCCGTGCCGGACGCCGTGGTCTGCGGCGGCCGGATCTGCGCGCGGCCCGTCGTCTCCCGCAGCTGGGACTCGATGCGGGCGATGCGGGCAAGGATGTCGTCCGGGAGGGCGGGCATCAGGCGGCCTCCAGGTACAACTCGGCGGACTCCGGCCGGCCCCGTTCCTCCGGGCTGACCTTGTAGCCGACGAGGCGGTACTGGGTGTCGAGCCCGTCGTAGTGCCAGGTGTCGGTGATCCGCAGCCGGATGGTGGAGCCGAGCGCGGGCGGGGTCTGACCGACGATCGTGACCGAGGGGACGACCACCGGCCGCACCGCGCGGGCCAGGTCGGCCGTCGCGTGCGAGTCGAGGACATCCTGCGTCTCCACCGTGCTGTAGTCGCTGCTGTTCTCCAGCAGGGGCCAGCCGGCAGCGATGTCCGCCGGGGTGGTCAGCAGCGCGGACATGAGCGGCACCGACTCCGTCGACACGTCGGTATCGACGCTCGCGCCCCGGGACTGCCAGGAGTTGGCCTGGAGGGTGGCGTCCTCCGGCAGCGCGTAGGCGGTCACCGGGCCCGGGGAGGTGAGGACGACAGGCTGCCCGCCCGTGGTGATCTCGGGGTAGCCGAGCCGCAGCACCCGGTGCCGCACGCCCGCGTCGTCCCGGTAGATCTGAATCCGCCACTCGAAGCCGGACTCGACCGCGGCCAGCTTGTCGAGCAGGTCGCCGAGACGGGGCAGGTCGTAGCGGCTGTAGGTGCGGTCTCGCAGCACGCCGCTGAGCTGGGAGGTGTCCATCTCGATCGAGAGGTCACCGCCCGGCAGGGACTGCGCGTAGGTGACGATCTGGCGGGCAATCGCGAACTGGTCGGCGCCGGCGGCCACCAGGTCGGCCGTCAGCATCCGGTGCGCGCGCAGCACCGACTCGATGCCGGCCGCCTGGATCGGGCACGAGTAGAAGCCTCGTGCGTCGCGGGTCGGTGTGCGGGTCCACAGGATCCCGCCCCACACCACCGTCCCGGCGAATGCGTCCCATTTCTCCAGGTAGACCATGGTGCGGCCGGGCAGCACCGAACCCCGGACGCGGCTGGCCATGGCGCTGTCCGGGATCGGGATCGTCGCGGACAGCGAGCCCGTCCGGCCGATGTAGTCGTCGTAGGACACGCCGGTGACCGGGATCCGGTCGAGCTGGCGATCGGTCCGTAGGTCGCACACCAGCAGCTCGTAGGTGGCCATCAGGCGATCCGGTGCAGCCGGAGCCACGACCCGGCGTAGATGCTCGTGGCGGTGCCGTTGCTGGTGGCCTGCGCGAACTGCAGCTGCAAGGTGCCGGAGGTGGTGACGATGATCCGGCCGCGCGGGGCGAGGTTGGTCTGGGTGCCGCCGGTACCGTACGTGCCCGCCGTGGTCGACGAGGCGATGGGCACGGTGTTGGAGGCGTAGGTCGCGGTGCCGCCGGTGCCGGGGCCGTTGATGGACCACGTGCCGGTCGTGCCCGCGGGCACCGTCCAGCCGACCTTGATGTCACCGGCGTTGAAAGCTCCGTCGTAGACGATCCAGCCCTCGATCTCGTACGTCGCGCCGGCGACGACGGGCAGGGAGAGGCCGGTGGCGTCGACGAGGGTGGTGGACGAGGTGACGCCCTGTGTGGCGCTGGTCTTGTGGGCGTCGAGCCACTGCCCGACCCCGGTCACGCTGAGATTCCCGTTGACCTGCGCGGTGGCGGTCGCCGAGCGAGTGATCGTCACGTCCCCGAGGCCGAGCAGCCCCGAGTTACCGAGCCGGACCGCCGCCTCCCACAGGCTCCCGGAGTAGCGCTCCAGGATCCCGGTCGCCCCGCCCGCGTCCCGCCACTGCCCGGCGTACGAGCCGGCCGCCGCACCCGGCGTGATGCCGCCCGCCGGCACCGTGTACACCCGCTGATCGGTGAGCGCCGTGCCCCAGTTGATCGGGGATCCGCCCGAGGCGCCCGCCGGGACCGCGATGTCCCAGAGTCGCAGGTAGGCGAGCCCGGAGGCCGGGGCCGTCGGCGCGGTCGGCGATGCGGCCGCGGTGCCCTGCTGGTAGACGATCTGCCCGGCCCGAGTACCAGAGCCGTCCACGTCGGTGTCCAGGGCGACCGCCCACACCGTGTCGATCCGGGGGAGGCTCGCGTGCCCGTTGGCGATGGGGACCGACGTCGCCGCATCCACCACGATCGGATAGGCGCCCTGCGCGGACGTGCCCTGCACGATCGCCCGGCCCGGGGCCAGCGATCCGGTCATGCCGGAGCCGGTCAGCAGCAGCGGCGTCCCGCCCGGGATCACCCCGCCCCGTACCGTCAGGCTCCCGGTCGGGGTCATCAGGACTGTGCCCAGGCGGAGCATCGCGCGGGTGAGGCCGGTGAGGCCGGCGAAGACGCCGTACACGGCCATGACGGACCTCCTACAGGTAGGCGGAGCGCCACCGGACGGTGGCCTGCGCGGCGGGATCGGTGGAGCCGGGATCGGCCCGGAAGCTGACGGTGTTGGTGCCGGGAGGCAGGGTGAACAGCCCCTCCGGGGCACTCCTCGCGGTGGCGCTGTAGAGGCGGTCCTGGCCGCCGAGCGTCACCGTGCCCGCCCATGTGTCGATCACGAGCGTGTCGGTCGCGCCCAGCGTGAGCCCGTACTCCAGGCGCAGGGCGCCGAGCGTGACGGTCGGCGTGGTGACCGGGCCACGGATCTCGATCACCGGGTGCGTCGGCTCGTTGCCGGCGTTGGCGGCGATCAGGTCACCGGTCGACCCAGGAGTGCCGAAGGACAAGCCGACCTCGGGCGGCCCGCCGAAGGACAAGCCGACCTCGGGCGGCCCGCCGA
This sequence comes from Streptomyces sp. NRRL F-6131, assembly GCA_000719695.1. GTDB lineage: Bacteria > Actinomycetota > Actinomycetes > Streptomycetales > Streptomycetaceae > Kitasatospora. Next base: position 185,882 of record JOHN01000017.1, on the reverse strand, counting down.
AGGACAAGCCGGTCTCGCCGACCGGCAGGACCGCGGAGGCGACCTGCTCGGCAACCGAGTAGCGGCGCGGGTCCGTGCAGACGATTTGCAGGGACGCCCCGCGGAGCGAGCCCATGCGTGCCGCGGCGCTCGGCGGAGCAGCCCAGCGCACGACACGGCCCCAGGCAACGAGCGGCGTGTCGTCGAGCTGGACGACGAGCGGGAGCTCGGCGGCACCGACAGGGGACGTCAGCGCGGTGAGTTGCCTGATAACGAGGGATGCCTGCCCGGGCTCGCACCGCCCGGTGAGGTTGATCGTCACCGTGCGCGCCTGGGCGAGGATCCGGCCCGCAATGGCTCCGTGCTGCTGGGCCCGCAGGACGGTGCCGGTGTCGCTCGGGACTGACTCCTCCCAGCCCTGGATGGGGTCCTGGGCGGTCATGCTCCAGGAGGTGCCGGGGCCGAGCAGCAGGTCGCCGTACTGTACGTGCCCCGGCAGGGAGCCGGTCCAGGTGACCGCAGGCATCGGTCACCCCCTGGCCTTGCCGAGCCACAGGAGCTCCTCGGCGGTGGCGGACGCGGAGGAGCCCACGGCCTCGTGGTAGTTCTCGATGTAGAGGCCGCCGCCGCGCATGGCCGCCGCCCCGTACCCACCTGCGCCGGCGCCCGCGTAGGCGGGTACGGGCGGGGGCTGGACGAGGGAGCGCATGGTGGCGTCCAGGGCGGGGGCGCCCTGCTCGATGCCGGCGATGATGCCGGCGGGGATCCAGCGGCCGATCTGGTCGCGCATCACGGTCGACGGGCTCTTGATTCCGAGGGCCGACGCGATCGGCCCGGGGATCCAGGACGAAGCGAAGCTGACCAGCTTGTCCTTCAGCCAGCCGCCCATGCCCTGGATGCCGGACCACAGGCCCGAGATCAGGTCCCGGCCCTTGCTGACCAGGAGCGATCCCAGGTCGCCGATGGCGGATCCGATCGAGGCTGGCAGGCCCCGCAGCCAGCCGACCATATCGGTCATCTTTTCGACGGCCGTGGCCTTGATGCTGTCCCAGTGTTTGATCAAGAGGCCGATGGGCGTGAAGTTGAGGAAGGCGTTGTAGATCGCGCCGGGGATGCCCTTGAGGAAGTCGAGGACGGCGTTCCATCCCGCGACGGCCCCGTTCTTGATCGAGTCCCAGTGTCTGACCAGCAGCCCAACGAGGCTGAAGTTCATGAAGAGGTCGACGATCCAGCCCGCGATCTGCTTGATCCAGTTCCAGATCCACTGCCAGGCGGCCACGGTGGCGTTCTTGATCGTGTCCCAGTTCGTGATCACCAGGGCAGCCAGGGCGATCACGGCGGCGGTGATCCAGCCGACCGGGCCCATGGCAAGGACCCACGCGGCCGCCATCTGCGCGGCCCGCAGCATGGACTGCACACCCATCAGGACCCAGCCCGCCACCACCTCGGCAGCGGCAGCCGCCTGGAGAGCCATGCCCCACACGGCCCGGGCGCCGGTGGCGATCCAGGCGCCGACCTGCTCGGCGGCGGAGGCGACCGCGGAGGCGCCCGAGGCGATCCAGCCCGCCACCGTGTCGTACGAGGCGGCCACGCTGAGAGCGGCGTTGACGACGGCGGCGCTGCCGGTCGCGACCCATGACGTGACCTGCGCGGCCCGGCTGGCCAGGGCGGCGGCGCCGGTCTGCGCGTAGGAGACGGCGGTGGTGATGAGGAGCGGCAGCAGCAAGGCGCCGATGACCCCGACGACGATCATGATCGCGTCGCGGTTGTCGATCAGCCAGCGCGCGGTGTCCGCGAGGGCGGGCACCAGCGTGCCGGTGAGGAACTGGGCGCCGAGCGCCACCGCGGGCACCAGGTTCTGGCCGAGCCAGACGGCGACCGTGACGACCGCCGGAACGACGTCGTCCTTCAGGACCCGGCCGACCTTCGTGGCCGCCGGAACGACGTCGTCCTTCAGGAACCCGGCGACGTTCTTGGCGACAGGGCCGAACTCGTCGCGCAGGGTGGCTGCTGCGTCCTTGGCGCCCGGGATCAGGTCGGTGCGTACGAAACGGCCCACCGCGGTGGCGGCCGGGCCGAGGTGATCGGCCAGCCACGTCGCGCCGGAGGAGACGGCCGGGACGAGGTCGGAGGCGACTCCGCGGGCGAAGGCCGCGACGGCCGGTGCGGCGTCGTTGCGGGCCCACGATGCGGCCTGGGTGAGGGCGGGGCCGAAGCGGTCGGCGAGCGCGGTGCCCGCGCGCTCCAGCAGGGGCAGCATGGTGCCGCCCACCGCGGTGGTCAGGCCCTGTTCGATGGACCGCTTGAACTGCTCGATCTTGGTGCTGGCGTTGTCGCGCAGGGAGTTGCCGACCCCGGCGGCGGCGCCGGCGGCCTTGTCCATGCCGGAAGCGGCGGCGGCGGTCGCCGGGTTCATCGCCCACAGCGCGGAGGCCGCCTCACCGGCCATGTCGCCGAAAAGTGCGACGCCGAGCTGGGCCTGCTGGGCGGGATCCTTGACCTGCCGCAGCGCGTCGAGGCTGGCCTGAAGGGCGGCCTTCGCCGTGTCCCCGCCCTTGCCGATGTCGGACAGCATCTTGTCCGCGTTCAGGCCGAGGGCCTTGAATCCTTCCTTCGCGCGGTCGGTCTCCTCGCTCGTGATGCGCGCGAACTCATGCAGGACGTCGGCGGCCTGGTCGAGGTCGCGGCCTCCGGCCTTCACGAACTGCGACATCAGCCCGAAGCTGGTCTGGGCGTCGAGGCCGATGCGCTTGAGGTGCGTGCCGTACTCGGTGACGATCGCCGGCAGGTCCGCGGTCATGCTGGCCGGCAACACCTGGGCGGCCCGGGTCAGGACGTCCATGGCCTCGGTGCCGTCCTTGACCAGGCCCTGGCGGATCAACTGCCCGGCCGCCGTCGCGCTCTCGCCCAGGTCCAGTTCGAAGGTGTCGGCCAAGTCGCTGACCTTGGTCGACATCTCCTTGATCTGGGCGTTGGTCGCGCCGGTCGGCAGGAGGCCGGACGACATGGTCACCCGGATCGCGTCCGCGGCGCCCTGGACGTCCTCGGTGACCGCGTCCGCCCACAGCTGGCCGGCGATCTGCCCGTACCGGTGGGCGAGTTCGGGGGTCGCGCCGAGCTGGGCGCCCAGCTTGCCCCCGATCTGCTCCTCCTCCATCGCGCCGGAGACGCCCTTGACCAGGGCGGCGCCGGCCGCGACCCCGGCGGCGAGGGCCAGCACGGAGGCGCCCTTGAGGGCGGTGCCGATCCGGCTGGTGGCCTCCTCCGCGCCCTGCTCGGCTTCCTGCGCGAGGCCCTCGCCCAGTGCCTCGCCGGCGTCTTCGCCAGCCGCGTCCGCAACGCGCTCGATGTCGTCGGCGGCGGCCCGCATGCCGCGGCCCACCCGCTGCAGGCCGGCTTCGAACGGAGCATCGTCGAGGTCCGCGTAGCCGGTGAGTTCTCCGACGGTCAGCGCCACAGCGGCACCTCCCCTCGGAGCAGGTCAGGACTTCTCGGGGGGTGGGGCGAAGTGGCGCTGGGTCCGGCACTTGGTGCTCAGCAGGCCGAGGATGCGGACCTTGAGCCAGCGCCAGGAGCGCTCCCTCAGCAGGCCGGGGGCGCCGACGTCGATCCCGTACACCTGGTGGAGATCGGCCTCGATGAGGGGCCACTGCTGCAGGAGCGTTTCCCAGGTCAGGCCTTCGCGGCCCGGGACGTGGGCTTGCGGGTGTTCGTACCACTCGTAGAGCCCCGTCGCGGCGTCGACTTCGCCGCAGCCGTACCCGAGGACCGGGTGCCAGCGCGACGGGTCGCCCGGTTCGGGGCTGCGCGAGAAGGGTCGCCACCCGACGCCCAGTAGCGCTCGGCGGTGTCCAGGTCGGCGGCGATCCAGAACACCACGGTCATCGCGACATGCTTGAAGCGCGGCCATGACAGGTCGACGAGCAGCTGGTCGTAAGAGGCGCCGAGGGCTGCCCGGTAGAGGTCGAGCTCCGCATCGTCGTCGAGGACTTCCTTGTCCTTGACCTCGCCGCCGGCGGCGAGCCGGGTGGCGAGGGTCGTGATGCGTTCGATTCGCAGGCCGTCCTCGGCGGACGGGCCCTCGATGCGGTAGATCTCGCCGTTCGGGCCGGCGGGGAGTTCGATGGCGTCGTCGAGGACCGCGTCCAGCGCGGCGAACTGCTTGGCCATCAGGCGAGCGGGTTCGTGATCGGGGTCAGCGCGCCGTCCCCGGTGAGGGTGACCTTGACGGTGTCGAGGTCGGTGTAGGCACCGCCCTGCGGCTCCCACGTGACCAGGGCCTTACCGGAGTACGCCTCGGGCAGGCCGTTGCGGTCCATCCAGCGGACACCGACCTTGGAGGCGGAGCCGGACGCGAACGCGGCCAACCGCAGCTGCTCGTGGGTGGGGTGGTAGACCTTGGCCTGGTCGTCGATCTTGCGGCTGATCGTGGTCTCCACGGACCACTCCTGGCCGGTCTTGGTGTTGCCCTTCCACCCGCCCGAGTCGTAGGTGCTGTCCTCCTCGAAGTTGGGCGGCATCTTCGGGGTGAACTCGCTGACGGCGATGACCTGCTGCCAGTCCGGGGCGACGTCCGTCCCGGCGTTGATCTCCAGCCGCCAGCGGCGGGCGAGCGCGGTCGTGTCGACGGACACGGTCCCTCCTAGGGGTCGAGGTTCGCGCCCGCCGGGCGCGAGACGTTCAGGTAGTAGTTCGCGACGAGCTCCATGCGGTCCCGGCTGTCGGCGCCGATCCACGCCTGGGAGTTGCGCCAGATCAGCGGACACGGGATGCCGCCGACGACCGCGTGGCGCAGGTTGTGAAGCAGGCCGAACACGCCGTCCGCGAGGTCGGTGACCGCGCGCGGGTCACGGCCCGCCCGCATGCGGATCTGCACCCCGGTGACGCCCTCGGTGGTCGGCCCGTCGGTGACCGGGTACGGGGTGAGGCAGATCGCCCGGTCCGGGTCGGGTGGCATCATCGCCACCGTGATCCCGGTCTCGCCGCTGGTGTAGGTGCCGGTGGGCTTCCACGCACCGAGACCGGCCTGGGCGATCATCTCGGCGAGGCCCTGCACGAGGAGCGTGGGGACGGATGGCGGGGGGCCGGTCACGAGCGCAGCCCCCGCCGGATCCTGGCCGCCACCAGCGCCCACACCGTGGCCGACTCGCTGTTGAGGGGCTGCTCCAGGTACTTGGCTTGCCTGCCGGACGCGTGCCGCAGCGTCATGTCCTCGTGCTGGCGGACCGCGTACGGGGTGTCGTAGGAGACCGCGCCGCGGAGCGCGACGGGGGCGACCGAGGCGGTTCCGGAATGCTGCAGGGGGCCCTCGTCCAGCGGCACCAGGGCGGTGGACGCACCGAGGACGTGCTCCATGCCGTCCATGAGTCCCTGGGCGGCGGCCGCCCGGAACTCGCCGCGGACCTGGTCGAGGTTGAGCGCGAGGCGAACGCGTCCGGCCACAGCAGCATCCCCTATTCGAGTTGGATCTCCAGGTGGGAGGGCACCGGCAGGTGGCCACCGTCCCGACGCAGGGCCTGGATGACGACGGTGGTCCGCCCGTCCGGCAACGTCACCCGCGACAGCGGCGGCGCCACGGTGGCGAGCGGCGCGTAGGCGGTGCCGCTGCTGGTGGTCTGGTCGCCGGCCGCCGAGCGGACGGTGCGGGTCTGCTCGTCGAGGAAGCACCGAACCGCGGTGGGCTGGCCGTAGGCGTGCCCGTAGGCGCCGGTCCCCTCGTACGGCTCGACGGTGATCGTGTGCTGGAGCACCAGTGCGGGCAGCCCGGTCACGGCGTCCACACCGCGCCGAGCCGGAATCGGTCGCTGGTGAGGGCCGGGTCCCGCAGCGCGTCCATCGCCTGCGGGGCGATCTGCCGCGCGGGCGAGTCGGAACCGTCCGGAGCGCCGGTCGAACCCGAGCCGCGGCCCAGGGACACCGAGCCGATCGACACGGAGCCCCAGCCTGCCCCGGTGGCCCCGGTGGAGTCACCTACCTGCCCCCACCAGGCCACCTGGCGGCAGGCGGCCCGCCGGAACGACTCGATGACGACCGAATCGGTCGGCATGCCCGTGTCGTCGACCTGGTAGCAGGCCACCCGCAGGATATGGGAGTCGAGCATCTCCGAGGCGTCGGCCAGCAGCCGCTCGGTGTCGGCGTCAGGTGCCTGCCCGGTGATGGTCTGGTAGTCGCTGGTGGTGGCGTAGACGCGGGCCACGACAGCCTCCTACACGGGGTCGATCAGGCCGGCGGTGACTGTGGTGCCCGAGGAGAAGTCGATGTAGATCTTCCCGTTGGCGGGCTGGCGGGCGACGCTGGCCTCCAGGATCGCGGCCGTCGCGCCGGCGGCGACGGTGATGGCCCGGTCCGGGACGGCCAAGCCGTCGATCGTGGTGCCGCTCTTCACCGTGACCGTGATCGACGCGCCGGAGGCATTGCGGATCAGGCAGATCTGGTCGCCCTTGAAGACCCACTGGTTGCCGTTGGCCGCGTCGACCGCGGTCATGGTGACCGCGGCGAGGGGGGAGGCGGCGCTGAGGGCCTGTGCGGCGGGCAGGTCAGTCCTGGCCATCGGTGTCTCCGTACTCCTCCGCGAGCTGGTCGCGGGTCAGCTTCTCGGCCTGCTCGGGGTCGGCCTCGCGGTGCTCGACCGCGAACGCGAGCCAGTCGGCCTTGCTCGCGGACCGGGCCGGAGCCTTCACCTTGAGGGTGTTGTCGTCCGGGGCGGGCAGCACGTCCTCCTCGGGGACCCGCTCGACAGGGCCCTCGACCGTGGGGGGCGGCGGGATCGGGGGCAGCACGGCCGGCCGCAGGACACCGTCGAGCGGCGGCGCGGGCGCGTCCTCGTCGCGCACCGCCGGGTCGATCGGGTGCCATACAGCCAGGCGCTCCAGCCGGGGGTTCGGCGTCTCGGAGCGCACGATCTGCCCGGTGTTCTGGTTCCAGTACGCGTATCCGCTCACGCCTGGACCGCCGTCCTGAAGTCCACCTGGACGAGGATCTCGGTGGGCGAGCCAGCCGGGGCGGCGAGCACCACGCTGATGTTGTCGCCCGCGACGCACGCGGCGTTCTGGACGGTGGTGCTGCCCGCCCAGGCGTCGGTGCTGGTGGTCAGCGCGGCCGCGAGGACGTCGTTGGCGCCCTTCTTGACCTGCACGGTGCCGCCGGTACCGCCAGCGCGGAACGCACGGACGGCGATGATCGCGGCGTCCGCCGGGACCTTGACGAGCTGGTAGGTGCCTGCCGTACCGGACGCGACGCGCACCGACTTCGAGTAGGTGCGGGCGCCGGCCAGGGTGACCTCGCCCATCCTGCCGTCGACGGAATGGGTCTTGTAGCCCATGGGGTGCCTCTCTCAGGAGTACGGGCCCACCCTCGTGCGCGGGGCGGGCGCGGGGGTCACGGGGTGTCGGCGCCCTTGATGAGGACGGCGCGGTTCGGGTCGAGGGTCTTGGTGCCGTACAGGCAGTCGACGGAGACGACCATCTGCTTCTTGTCCATGTCGTAGTCGCGGATGACACGGAGCGCGAAGCCCTTGTAGTTCATGATCGCGGCGTCCAGGGCGCCCTGCGGCAGCTCCAGCGGCCGGAACGCGAGCGCGAACGCGGTGCGGTGGAACGCCACGTTCTCCTCGGTCGTCGGCTGGCCGCTCGCCGGGGCACCGGGCTGGCCGACGTGCTGCGTCCAGTACGGGTCGAAGCCGGACACCCGGCCGCCGAGCGAGGCCTCCAGCAGGCCCTCGGTCGAGCCCCGCTTCTCCGCAGAGCGCCACACCTTCTCCGCGGTCCAGCGGCCCTTGGTGGTCGGGCCCATGACGATCCGGCGCTCGGTGGTGGGGACCTTGGCGAGGTCGAGGACCGTGCCGGCCTGGATCAGCACCCGCGAGTCGCTGTACGGGTAGTCGCCCGCGTAGCCGGTGTAGTCCTCGCCTGCGGCATTCGGGGTGGCGTGGCCGACCTCGGCGGTGATGTCGTTGCGCAGGGCCAGAAGGTCGATGTCGATCTTCTGGGCGATGGCCTCCATTGCCGGGGTGAGGAGCTGGGCGTCGAAGTCCTGGATCTTGAGCGTCATGTCCTCGGTGGTCACGGCGAAGGACACGTCCGCGAAGTGGTTGAGGGTCATGTTGATCGACGTCTCGGTCGCGTCCTGCACGGTGATCCCGGCGGCCCGCGAGTACTCGTTCGCGGTGAACACCGCCGGCTTGCGGATCGTGATCGCGTCACCGGTCTTGCGGCCGAACTCGGGCTCGTAGTCGCGGTGCACGAGCGACGCCATGACGGTGGACTCGTAGAGGTTGGCGAGGGCCTGCTGCGCGATCTGCTGCGCGGTCAGGAACGTGTTGGCCATGAGGTCTGTGTCTCCTTACCCGGCGCGGCGCTTGCGGCGCTCGGCCCGGATGTCGTCGATGGTCTGCGGGCCGTCGGCCTTGTCGCCGGTGGAGCCGCTGAAGTCGGTGCTGCCGGAGTCGGACTTGGCGGGCGTGGCGGCGAGCTTCGGGTTGTCGGTGACGGCCTTCTCGATCGCGGCCGCGACCTTCTTCCCGAAGTCCTCCGCGGAGGGGTCGAGCTTGCCGAGGCTGGTCATGAAGGCCCGGCTGTCGGTGAGGGCGCCCGGGTCGGCTCCGGCCTGGGCCGCGCCCTTCCACACCGCGAGCTCGACGGCGGTGTCCCGGTGGGCGGCGGTCGCCCGCTCGATCTCCGCGGTCAGCTTGGCCGGGTCGGGCGGCGTGTCCTTCTCGTCCTTGATCAGGCCGAGGACCTTGCCGAGGTCCTTCACGAGGGCATTGCGCGCCTCCTGGGCGGCGCCCTCCTTCGCGGCAGTGCGCTCCTTCCCGGCCTCCTTGCGGGCGTCGGCGAGCTCCTTGGTGAGCCGGGCCACCTCGGCCGACTGGTCGGGGCCGCCCTTCGGCGGGGCCGGCTTCGGCTTCTCCTTGACCTGCTCGCCGTCGTCGTCCTTCGCGGCCTCCTCCCCGGTGCCGCTTTCGGCCGCCCCCTCGTCACCGCCGCTGTCGCCGTCGGTGGATCCGGAGTCGCCGCCGTCCCCTCCGTCCGCGTAGAGGAACGGGGAGAAAGGGCCGTGGCCGTACGGGTGAGCCCAGCCGGACCTGCCGTGGGCGAGGGTGGAGCGTCGCATCGTGCCCTCCTGGGGCGCGTCGGGGCCCGCGCCTGGCGGGCCGGTGGTTCACCCGGTCGCACCAGGCGGCCGGAAGTCTTCAGCGGGCGGTGCCCAGCTGTTCGCGGTGGCTCTTGCGCGGTAGGTCGGTCTCGGCGAGGAGCTCGCGTACGCGCGCCTGGTAGCCGCGGACCCTGGCCTCGGCGGCCTGGCGCTGGCCGTCGTCCATGGCGGCCGCGGCCCGGCGCTTCCAGGTGCGGATCTGCCGCTCCAGGTAGCGCTGCTGCTGGGTCTGCTCGTAGCTCGCCCGGTCCTCCTGGACGGGCGGGCGCCGGGTCACCCCGGGCAGGTAGGCGGACACGCGGTGGCGGCAGTTCGGGTGCTGCAGGCCGGCGGCGCGCGCGTCCGCCAGAGACCCGGCGACGTGCACGGTGACGGTCTCACCGTCGTTGGTGGCGTGCGGCAGCTCGACTGTGCGCGCACCACCCCCGCCGATGGAGAGGACCTTGCGCTCCCACGGCCGGCAGAGCGGGCACTCCTCCGGGCTGTCCGAGACCACGACCAGGTCCAGGCCCGCAGCCTGCAGCCGGTCGGTGTGCGCCTGGACGGCGGCCCTGCCGACGGCGGAACGGGTAGCCATCTCCGCGTAGGACGTCATGTCCCAGCCGCGGCCGGCCTTGTCGACGAACCCGGTCACGCCCTTGCCGGCGAAGCGGGCGAGCGCGCGGGCGGCCGCCTGCCGGCGGGTCTCCGCGCCGGTGATCGCCGTCGCGGCGGCCTCGGTGACGGTCTGCCGGTACACGTCCGTGCTGACCCGCAGGATCCGCTGGTAGACGGGGCCGGTGTCGGCGATCACCGCTGCCGCAAGACGGTCGACGACCGGGGCTCCGGGGATCGCCTCCGCCGCGGCGAGCGCCTGCCCCGTGGGCAGGGCCCCGAGTTCGGCGACCGCCGCTTGCTGGCCGCGCTCGTACGCGGCCGTGATCGCCTCGCGCAGGGCCCCGTCGGCATCGGCCTGGAGGCCGGCGAGGAGGTCCCGGACGCCCTGCTGGTAGTCCCCGAGGGCTGCGAGCTTGTTCTCGACCCACCAGGGGGCGTCGATGCCCGCGGCCAGTGCGGCCCGGAGCCGCTCCAGCAGGGCGATCTCGGCCTGTTCGTACAAAGCCCCGACCGTGCGGGCGAGGTCCTCGGCCATGTCCGGGGAGACGGGCACCGCCCACCTCCTACGGCACGAGGCCGGTCTGCATCGGGTCGGGGACGGCCTGCCCTGTCTCGGCCTGGATCGCGGCGACCTCGGCCTTGACCCGGGTGTCCTCCCAGTCGGGGTGCATGATGCGGACCTTGGTTTCGGTGCTCGCGGCCTGCGCGCGGGTCAGGGTCTCCACCGTGTTGGCCAGGGAGAGGGCGTCCTCCTGGACGCCGTCCTGGAATTCGACGGCGGGGCGCTGGCGCCAGTCCGCGCCGGACCGGTAGATTTCCGCATCCAGCGCCAAGAGCGCCTGGACGACGTCGGCGAGGCCCGGCCGCCAGGCGAGGATCTTGTTGCCGCGGGTGGTCATGGAGCGCTGCCCCTTGGCGGTGACCTCGGTCGCGGTGACCGCGACCTCGCCCTCGCCACCGAACGTCTGCTCCGAGTAACCGGCCGAAGAGACGATCCGCTTGACCAGCTCGTTGCAGGTGTCCTTGTGCTCCTGCACGCGGATGTCGAACTGCACCAATGTCAGGGGCGACTCGCCGGGCTTGGTCAGCATGTCGAGCCCGGCATAAACCTCCTGATCCGCGGACCAGGTCGCCCCCCGGCCGACGCCGGCGGATTGCAGCATGGCGTTCGGTACGACGGCGCGGGCCTTGGCCAGGCGCAGGTCCCGCATCCACGAAGCGTGGGCCTGGTCGAGATCGTCCATGAGGTTCTCGACGCCGTCGAGGTCGGAGCGGCCGAGGTTGGACAGCAGCGGCAGGGATCGCCATCTGCGGGTGGGTTGGTTCGGGATGTAGGCGACGTCGAGCCGTGGGTAGATGCTGGGGATCGCGCCCTGGTCGTTGACTCGTGCGGCGAGCGGGGCGGTGGCGGCCGCGTCCTCCAGTGGCACGGGGCGGCCGAGCTTGACCTTCGTGCCCTGGTAGAGGCCGTGCAGGGTGGCGCCGGGCTCGTGGCGCTCCAGGTGCCGCCAGACCTGTCCGTCCTGCTCGGCGACGACCCGCCAGAACGTGACGGCGGACAGCCTGCCCCACGTAAACTCCGGGACGGCCCGGTCCGCGTGGACGATGTCGAGCCACGGCTCGTCGGCCACCGTGATGTCCGCGACCGGCCGCAGGTACACCCCGCCCAGCGCGGCAGCCACCTCGGCCGCGCGCAGGAGTGTCGAGTGGAAGCGGTCACCGACGACCGCGTCGATCCGCCGCTGGGTGGGCTCCGAGTCGGTGACGCTGATCCGCGGTGGCTCGGAGAACAGCAGGTTCGAGGAGGCCGAGCAGATGTCGCCCGCGACCGGGATGTGGGTGTGGGAGCGGAGTTCGCCCGGGGCTGGCGGGGTGCCCCACCACCAGCGGGAGATGCGGCCGACGACGCCGCCCCGGTACTGGCTCGTCTTCGGGTCGGGCGCGCCGAACACGCCGCCACCGCCGTAGAGCTGGGTGAGTCGGTCGGGGTCGCCGCCCCACCAGGTGTCCCAGGCATCGATCGCCTTGAACGCGGGCTGCATCGCCTTCGGCGGCCAGCAGGTGGCGGGGTCGGTGGGCAGGGGCACGAGGTCACCGCCCTTCGTGGTCACGCCGCCATCTCCAGCGGGCTGATGAGGTGGGGGCGCCACAGCGCCTCGGTCGTGACGACGGCGTATCGGCCGCCGTCCAGACTGTGGTCGGCGACCTTGATCGGTCGATCCTTGCCGTCCTCGGTCGCCTTCGGGTCCCAGGAGTAGCCGGGCGCCTCGTTGATGAAGCCCTGGCAGCGGTCACTCACCAACAGCTGACCCTGAGCAAGGAGAGTGGCCAGCAGGCTGATGCCGCGGCTCACGTCGTTGTCGGCTTCCTGAGCGGTCAGTCCGTCCTGGTGAAGCTGGACCCGAAAGGACGCGGCGGCCGGGTCGACGACCACCCATTCCGGGAGCTGGGCCGAGGAGTGGGGGGCGTGGGCGGTGGTGTGCAGCCAGTCCCGCATCGAGGCCGACAGCTGCCCGTCGGTGAGCCGGTGCTGGGAGTGCTGGGGGTCGTGGCGCCACTCGTCCATCAGGTACAGGCGCCGGTCGGTGCCGAGGCCGAGCATCAGCCCGGTGCTGGGGTTGGTGGTGCCGTAGTCGACGCCGAGCGCCAGAACCCGCTGCATGGCGGGCATCTGGCGCCAGGGGACGACGTGCCGGGCCGGGTCCCACATGTCGAAGATCGCGCCCTCGGCGGCGACCCACTCGCCGAGGATGAACCGCCTGTACCAGAGCCCGGTGTAGGTGCGCCGGTACCGCTCCTTGACGGACTCGGCCAGGGCCGGGTTGTCGTCGAGCTGGAAGTGCCAGACGCGCCAGTCGGTGAGCTGGCCGATCCGGTCGAGGAAGCGGCGCCGCACCCAGTGGGCCGGGCTGTCGGGGTTGGTCGTGCAGAAGATCTGGGAGGCCTCGACCGAGCAGCGGCCGAGGAGCTGCTGGAAGAAATCCTCGCTGATCACGGTGAGTTCGTCGACGTAGGCGCCCGCGCAGGTGAGCCCGCGCAGGACTTTCTCCGCCTTGGCGTCGGACGCGCCGAGCACATGGATCGTACGGCCAAGGATCGTTGCTGTGCTGGCGCCGTTGGTGTACCTGGTGAACTGCGCGAGCGGGCCCATGATGTCCGGGTCCATGAGCGGCCCGAACACGTTGCGGTTCAGCGAGTCCCGGGTCCGGCCGACCACGACGAGTTCTCCGCCGCGGGGTGCGGTAGCGACGTAGATCAGCCAGCGCAGCAGGGAGACGACCGTCTTGCCGCTGCGGATGCTGCCCTCGGCGAGGTTGACGAAGGCGTTGCTGTTGACGAGGAAGTCGACCTGTTTGCGGCCGAGGCCGAAAAGGCGGGCGACGTCGAGGTCATGGAGCATCACCCGCCCCCTCGCTGGCCTCCCCCTGCTGCTGCTCGTTCCAGACCTCGGCCAGACCGGTCATGATCTTGCCGAGCATGGAGCGGGCGGAGTCGGCGCCGTCGTCGGTGCGCGGCGGGACGAGCTTCAGGGATCGGTCGATGGCCATGCCTGCGGTCGACATCAGCGAACGCTTATCGCTGGCTGGCGGTTCGCTGACGTGGTGTTCCTCGTAGGTATTGTCCTTGCCGCCGAAGTTGTAGATCACGCCAGGCTGCCACATCTGGTCGACGAGCTTCTCGGCCGAGACATGGAGCCGGTGGGCGAGGTCGATGCGGCGGGCGTCGAGGTCGATGCGGCGCGCGGTCGTGGCGGCCTGGACTTCGGGGGCGCGGGCGAAGGTGGCGCCGGCGTCGGCGACGGTGCCGGAGACCATCCGGGCCGACGCCCCGGTTCGGCGCATGATCTCGTTGCGGGACACGCCGTCAGCGTGGAGGCGGAGAATCTCGCCGCGCAGGGCGTCCTGCTCGGCCTGGGTGGGGCGGCGCTTTGCGGGCGGCACGTCACCTCCCGCGGTGCTGCTACTGGGGCAGCCAGGGCCCGATCGCGGTGTGCCACTGCTGGGCCATGGTGAGGTGGGCGGCGTCGAGGGGGTGGGTGCCGTCGGCGGTCCAGTGCTGGGTGATGACGCCGGTGTCGGCGGTGATGACGCGGCCGGTGGACTGCCGGGCTTGGACGGCGGCGTCGATCCATCCGTTGATGGTGTCGACGCCGGCGTCGAGGTTGGGGCGTCGGTAGTGGGCGATGTGGCCGCAGGCGACGCGGACGGTCGGGCTGCTGGCGAGGATCTGGTCGATGAGCTGCCCGTACCTGGTCTGCCAGTCGCCGGTGTCGGTGCCGATGTCGTTGGTGCCGAGGTGGATGAGCACGATGTCCGGGCGGGCGGTCGGCAGGGCGGCGAGCGTGGGCGGGGTCATGGTCCGCAGTGTCTGTCCGCCCTGGGCGACGACGGTCAGCTGGGTGGCGATGCGGCGGCGGGCTAGGAGATCGACCAGCCAGGCCTTCCAGCCGGGGCCGTTGCCGTTGCCCCAGGGGTCGAGTTGTCCGCCGGGGCCGGTGCTGCCGGTGCCGACGGTGATGCTGTCGCCGACGGCCATGATCCGCACGGTGGTGGTGGGCGGGGTGAGGGTGGCACGGAGGGCGGCGAGGTTGTCCCGCAGGTCGGCGAAGAACACGGCGTTGCGCTGCTCGGTCGCGCGGAGGTTGTAGGTGGCGAGGTCGCCGTCCCAGGTGACGCCGTTCTGCTCGATCCAGCCGGCCGAGGTGGCGCCGATGGCGAGGGCGCAGGCGGTGTCGGGGCTGTACGGGGTGTCGGTCACTGGGCTCCGTCGCTGGTCAGCAGGGTGATGGCGTGGTCGATCTCGTCGCGCAGGAGCCGCAGGCTCGTGATCACCTCGGCCGGGCTGCCTTCGCCGATGACCCACTCGTCGCAGGAGTGCGGGAGGTAGGCGATGGCAAGGTCGGCCGTTCCGCGGGGGGAGCCGACGGGGTGGCCGGTGGCGGCTTCGATGCCTCGGGGGTCGCCGGGCAGGCTGACCCGCAGTCCGATGTAGTCGTCCACCAGCGCCTCCTCAGGCTGCGGCTTGTCCGGGGTGCCAGCCGGCTCGCCGTCCGCCGCGGGCGGGCCGGTCGGCGCCGTGCTGCCAGGTGTGCATCTCGGCGCGGGCCGCGGTGGGTAGGTGGTAGAGGTGCGGGCCACCGGGGATCGGCAGTGCCTCGATCAGTCCGAGCATGGTCCACCGCTTGATCGCGGACTCCGAGACTCCGAACGCGGCGGCGGTGCCAGCCCGGTCGGCGAGGTCGGCCGGGTTGATCTGGTGCAGCGGGGGGTTCGGGTAGACGACCACCGTGGACCTCCCCGGGCAGCACGAAGGCCCCGCGGCTACTGCTCGGCTGCGGGGCCTTCGGGGTGTTTGCGGGCAGGGGCTACCTGCTGCAACGCAGGTTACGACGGGAGGCGATCACTCCGCAAGCAGCATCGCCGTCGGTCAGTGGCGCGGTTCGGTGGGCTGCGGGGTGGGCTGGGGCCAGACGACGCTGACCCCCGTGCCGCGCTCCACGACGCGAGGCTCGGCGGGCGGCTGCGGGTCGGCCGGCGTGTTGCCGTTGGCGTAGGCCATGATGGGCGTCTCCTCTGCTGCTGTGCGGTGGTGGAGGGCCCGGGGTGGCCGGCGGCTGCCAGGCTTGAACGGCCACCCCGGGGCGAGGTCATGCGGTGCTAAGGCCAAGGGCCTCGTTGGCCCAGGCCTCGCCGCGGTCGGCGGCCTGAGCGACGGCGTCGCAGATCGTGGGCCAGGTCGGCAGGTTGTTCCGTTCGGCGTCGAGGGCGACATCGACGAGGTGCGCTGCGGTGGTCTCGGTGAAGGCGAACGCCTCCCGGAGCGTGGCGATCATGGCGTCGCGGGCGGCGGCCTGGTCGGTGGTCATGGCGGTGGTCCTCTCGTGGTGGTGGGTCAGGCGGCGGGCTGGGCGGCCTGCAGCAGATACAGGTCAGCGACGCGGGTGCGGGCGGCCTTGAGCTTGTCGGCGAGCCGGCGGCGCTTCTCGGGGTCGTCCGCGCAGTCGACAAAGGCGATCTGGAGCTCGGTGATCTCGCCCTCGGCGGCGGCGAGCTGCTGGTCGATGGTCACGATGCGTTCTCCCATTCGACGATGGAGTGGTGGGGTCTGGCGGGGTCGGGCTTGATCAAGAACCCCTCTCGGGCGGCGGCCGCCGACTGTTGTTGCTGTTGTTGTTGGCCGTGTTGACCTGCGACAACAACACCCGGAAGGGGGCGCCCGGAAGGGGCAGGGGAGGGGCTCCGGAGCGGAGGCAGGTCGCGGGCGTAGATGCCCGTGCTGGAACCCCGGCCCCGGACACGGACGGTGGTGATGGGGATCCGGGCGGCGGCGCACTGTTCGCGGATGCACCCGGTCGCGGTCTCGTCGCCGTGGATGTGCTGGGCGAGCTGGGCGAGGTGGAGACGGTCGCCGGGGTTGGGCATGAGCTCGTGCAGCAGTGCCAGGAACTCGCCAGTCGGGTCGGCCGAGGTGGCCGTCTCGGGGGCGGCGCCGGGCTGTGTGGTGGCGCGGTCCCGGGCGCCTGCCCGCCAGGCGGCCACTGCCCAGAGGCCGGTGCCCCCGAGCGTGACCGCCGGGCTCTGGTGGGCGAGGGTCAGGAGACCGTTGCCGGCCCACAGGCCAGCGCCGCACCGGACGGCGGTGGCGATCAGGCGGACCTCGCCGTCCTCGTCGAGGGGGACGAACCCTCGGCCCATCCGTCGGGCGGTGGCGGCGGATCCGGCGCTGAGCCTGCGGATCCGCCAGCCGGGCTTCATGCCTTGCCGCCGATGGCCGCGCCGATCTGGTTGACGCCGGGGATCAGGACGCTGTCGGTGAGGCCGGAGGCGCCGGCGGACAGGCCGAGGGTGATGCCGGCGAGGGCGCCGTACATGAGCTGCTTGCGGGCGGCCTTGTCGAGGGCCTTGCGCAGGACGAACAGGGCGACGATCAGCAGGACGGTGACGAGGGCGCCGGTGGCGGTCATGCTCTTTCCGACCGTGTGCTGGACGTCGTGGCCCGCGCCGCCAGCACCACCGGAGACGATCTTGCCTCCGACGCCGTTGCTGATGCCGAGGACCTTGGCGGCGATGGTGCGGATGATGCCGCCGGGCAGGGAGATGGCGAGGGCTCCGATGCAGAAGCCGATCACGTAGGGCGCGTGCTCGCGCCAGTCGAGCTTGGTGGCGGTGGCGGTGCCGCCTCCGCCGCCTCCCTTTTTCATGACGATGGCCCAGGTGGCGGGCAGGAATTGGCGGAGCATGAGGGCGAGGCCGACGAGGAGGGCGCCGAGGCCGACGGTGACGGTCACAGGGTGACTCCGGTGAGGAAGGCCAGGACGGGCCGGGCGGCGGGCAGGCTGAGGGCAGGGGCGATGAGGGTGGTGGCGAGTGCGGCGCGGGGCAGCCACAGGCCGGGGCGGGCTCGGTCGGCGGCGAGGGCGAGGCCGGCGGCGATGACGGTGGCGCCGAGGGGGCCGGTGCCGTCGCCGGTGTGGGCGATGTCGGTGAGGACGGCCGCCCAGTGGGGGGCGGCGAGGGCTCCGGCGGCGATGGCGGTGCCGTTGTAGGCGGGCCGCAGGGCGGCGAAGTCGAGGTGCATGTCAGCGGTCCTTCCGGGGGCCGGTGCCGCCGCGGCGGAGCCAGGAGGCGGTGCCCTTGTCGATGCGGCGGATCTCGTCGTTGCGGCGGCGGCGCTCGGCCGGCGTTCGGGCGGGGTGGCGGTCGGGCGGGTTGGTGAGCTTGGACCAGAGGCCCATGGCTGTCTCCAGTGCTGGTCAGAGTGGTCTCGGGGGTGAGGCGGGCCGCAGGCTCGGCGGGGAGCGCCCGCGGCGGGGCCGTCGCAGTCACGGGTAGAAGCCGGTGCCAGCACTCCTGGCGGCCTTCTCGGCCTGTTGCTGAGTGGCCTTGGCTGCGGCCCGGCGGGCCTTGGACAGGCGGTGCCGGATGTAGGCGGTGTCGGTGGGCCGGCCCTGCTGCGCGAGTGCGGTGGCGATGGCCTCGGCGGGGGTGTTGAGGCCGCCGAGGTGGCGGGCCATCGCGGCGATCGCGTCGGCCTTCGACAGGCCGTCGACCTGCGGCGCATTCGGTGCCGCATCCGGGTGCATCTGGGCACCGATGGCGGGCGCCGGGGTGGCGGCGGGCTGCGGGACGCGGTCGAGGGTGACGGTGGGGACGGCGGCCTCGCCGAGGATCAGAGCGACGTCGAGGGGGCTGACGGTGATGCCGTAGGTGGCGAGCATCTCGGCGAGTTCGGCGGGGGCCATGCCGGGGTGGCTGGAGGCGGCGATCTCGACGGCCTCGGCGGGGTCCATGGCGGCGAACCGCTCGCGGAGGAGCGCGCGGTGGTCGCGGCGGCCGACGGGTGCGGCGGGCTGATGCGGCACGGATGCGCCGCTGGTCACATGGGCTTCGGCCTTGGCCTTGAGCGCGCCGTAGGCCTGCCGTCGGGCGAGCAGCCAGCCAAGCACCCCGTAGGCGGGCATGCGCATCGGGCTCTCGCCGCGGTCCGCTCGCGCGGCGGCGCGTTCGGCGGCCCAGGAGAGGACGGACACGAGGAGGAGTGCCACGGCCGGGGAGGCGTAGAGGACCTCGGCGGGGCGACCGCCGCCGGTGAAGCGGGCGTGCACCAGGTTGAGGTAGACGCTGGTGGCGGCCATGCCGAGGGTGGCGCTGATGGGTGCGGCGGCGGAGCGGCCGGCGCGCATGGCGTCGGTGGCCATGCGCAGGGCGAGGTAGGCGACGCCGTCGAAGACGAGGCCGGCCCCGGCGGCGAGGAGGTGCGGGACCTGGTAGTGCCTGGCGACGACGTAGAGGGACCAGCCGGCCATGCAGGCCGCGGCGGTGCGGACGAGCGTCATGGCGGCGCGGCGGCCGAAGGCCTGCTCGGGGTCGGGCGGGGTGGTGGTCATGGGGGGTGTGCTCCGGGGAAGTAGTCGGCTGGGCGCGGGTCAGTTGGTGAGGGTCCAGCGGTCGACCCAGTCGGCGTGAAGCGCGCCGCGGTAGGCGCGGTCGGCGTCGGGGCAGTCCATCCAGCCGGTACACCGGGAGCAGGCGGCGGCCGGGTGCGCCAGGTCGGCGGCGGCCTGGATGGCCTCGGCGGCGATGCGGGCCTGGGTGCGGCGCTGGTAGCGCTGCTCGCTGGTGGGGACGAGGTGGCCGTGGGCGGTGAGGAGCCGGTCTTCGGCGGCATCGATCTGGCGCGTCCGCCACTCCAGGTCGGCGGTGTCGTGGTGCTGCCAGGTGGTCAACAAGGCGGTGATGCGCTGGATCGTGGCGAGGTCGGCGGCCACGGCGGGGTCCTGCTCGTACGGGGCGCTCGGGTCGAGGTCTCGGCGGGCGGCTCGGATGGCGGCCGGGTCGATCGGCGCGAGGGCGAGGGTGGCCCCGAGGAGGGTGATGGTGGCGAGGGTGTGGGTAGTCTGCTGCATGGTCCTGTCCTCGGCTTTGCGGTGGAGGGTGGGACTGGCCCCGGCCATGTGGCGTCGCAAGCGCCGGCCGGGGCCTTTGCGTTCAGCAGCGCGGGCTGCCTTCCATCACTGTAGGGGATCCCCCTACACTTGTGAAGCGGGCCCGCCCACAGGAAGGGCCAAGATGACCGAGGAGGCGCGACGAGTGTTCGAAGCCATCGATGCGCTCGAAGGGATTGCCGATCCCCGAGAGAGAGCGCTCGCCGTGGGCGAGGTGCTCAAAGCACTCCCCGACCGCAACAAAAAACTGCGGGAGCTTCGGCAGAAGGCGGTTGGGGAACTCCTGTCCCGCGATGGAGCATCGTTGCGCTCGGTGGGCGCTGACCTGGGGCTGAACTTCTCCACCGTCCAGGACATCGCGAAGGGCTACTCCGGGTCCGGGAAGAGCCGGCCGAAGAAGACCGTCGAGCCCCCGAGTGAACCGCCGCAACCCTGACGCATCCCCACGCATCGCGGCCCCACCCGGGTGTTCGGGTGGGGCCGTTGCTGTGCCTGTGACCTGCGGCGCATCCGCCGCGCATCACCGGCGCATCAGGCCGCGGCGAGCTCGGCGAGCGCCTGCTCGGCCCGGTCGGCGTACTCCTGCTCGCTGAGGACGGCCCAGCAGTCCGGCGAGCTGCACTCGCGCATGCCATCCGGACGGACCGCCACGGTGAGGAGGTGGCAGCGGGGGCAGGGCTGCCGGCGCGCGAGCCCAGCGAACGGCTGCCCGGTGATCCGGTTGAGGTGGGCGTGCAACTGGCCGATCTCCTCGGCGAGGTCGCGGGCGTACGGCCGGTCGGCCGACCAGTCGAGGTGCAGCAGCAGGACCTTGATGGCGACGCTGACGGTGCGCTCGGTCGCGCGGCCGTGCGGGCGGGCCCACGCGCTCCAGTCGTTGGCGCGGCGGCGGTCGTCGAGTACCACCTGGGCCCAGCCGGCGAGGATGCCGAGCCCGGGCTCGACGGCCTGGTCGCCGTACGGGTCGGTGACCGCGGCGGCCGAGGTCGGCCCGATCGCGGACAGCACGTCGATCCTGCACGGGAGGGGTGCGGTGCGGGTGGCGCCGGAGACGCGGGCCCCGCGCCGACCGGAGCCGGGGAGGAGGGCCAGGTGCGCGAGCGTGATCAGCTCGGGCATCTGCCGGAGCTGGGTGCGGAGGCGGTCGAGGTGCGGGGTGGGGAGCATGTCCGGTCTCCTGTGGTGCGCGGGCGGTATGGTGATCGGACCGCGTGGGGCGCCCTGGCTTGACTGGCTGAGGGGCGCCCCTTCGTCGTGCTCGGGGTCAGTGGCGGCGGGCGGCGCGGGCTTGGCGCTGCAGTTCGGCGGCTCGGGCCCAGTTCTGGGCGGCCTGCTCGTAGTTCTCGGCGACCTGCCGCCAGTTGTCCTCGGCCTGGCGGGTGAGGCGGGCCGTTTCGCGAACGAGGCGGATGACGGCGATCAGGCAGAGGATGGAGAACAGCAGAGCTCCGATGGCGATCATGAGATCTCCTGTGGCTGGTAGTGGGCGAGGTCGGTGATCACGTCGACGGTGGGGCGGGGTGGTGGGTCGAGGGGCCAGTCCTCGCTGTCGGTGAACAGGAGGGCCGGGTCCCACTCGTCGTCGGGTGCCCATTCGTCGTCGGGGCAGGTCACGGCCGGGCCTCGGGGGTTGCGCGAAGACGCCGTCCGCCACGGACGGTCTCGGCGTTGACCAGCGGGGCGCAGTCGCAGCCGTTGAGGGGGCGGCAGGTGCAGGGCTGGCCGCCGTTGATGATCGCGGTAATGCGGGCGCAGATCTCGCGGGTGGCGTCGTCGTCCTCGTCGTGGCTGCCGTAGACCTCGGCGACGAGCCGCTCGCACTCCGCCCGGATGGCGGTGATGCGGGCCTCGGCCTGCTCGGCGCGGGCGGTCTGCCGGCGGACCTCCGAGATCAGGGCCTCGATCGCGGGTGTGATGTCCGGCCAGGCATCTCCGTGGCCGCCCCACGGCTCCAGCGTGTCGCGGGCGTGCTCCAGCAGGTAGGCGCGCTCGCGGGCACCGGCTTGAGCGAGGTCGCGCTGCTCGGTGAGGTCGGCGACTTGCTGGCGACGCTGACCGAGCTCGGTCTCGGCGGCGTGCAACTGCTGGGCGAGTTGCTGCTGGTAGTGGCTGGTCATGCGGCGCTCCTGGTGGTGACGCCGTCGAGGGCGGCGTCGATCTGGTCGGCGATGCCGTGGGCAGTGATGCCGTCCGGGGAGATCCACGTGCGCAGGTCGGCGGCGAGCTGGCGGGTGCGGGCGACGGCGGTGGTCGCGGGCCCGCCGAGGTCGATCTGGCCGGTGCGGTGGGCGAGGACGACGGCGTGGAGACGGTCGCGAGCGCCCAGCTTGAGCCGGCAGTTCTCGATGTGGCTGCGGACGGTGTTGACGGTGATGAACAGGCGCTTGCCGATCTCGGGGTAGGTGAGGCCGGCGGCGACGAGGGTGAGGACGGTGGTCTCGGCGCGGCTGAGGGGGGTGCCGGGGCGGAGGCCGGGGCGGGTGCTCACGGCTGCGGCTCCTCGTTGAGGTGGATCGTGGTGCCCATGCGCCGGAACGCCTGCTGGACGTCGGCGGCGGTGGCGTCGGCGAGGGCGGCGGCGAGCCGGTCGACCGCGGTGAGACCGCCGCCTTCGGGCTCGGTCGGGGTGGCGTCGACGATGAGGTCCTGGAGCTGTTCGTCGCGGCCGAGCCAGACGAGGAGGCTGACGAGGGCGTGGGAGTGGAGGCCGACGTCGTCGCGCTGGAGGCGGCTGAACAGGCTGCCGGTGGCGCATCCGGTGACGCGGGCGACGCCGCGCCAGGAGAGTCCCTCGGCCCGGCGCTTGGTGTCGAGCAGGGCCCAGAGGGTGGGGCCGTGGACGCGGTGGCTGCTGCGGGGGGTAGTGGTCACGTGGTGCCTCCGGGGCGGGGGATGAGGCCGCTGGCCTCGGCGTGCTGGCGGACGGGGTCGTCGGGCGGCGGCCAGGGCGGCTGGTCGCCACGCTTGGCCCCGTGGCAGAGGGCGAGGGTGAGGCAGGCGCTGCCGGCCAGCAGGAGGAGACCGGCAGCGCACGCGAGCGGGAAGGTCACGTGATCAGTCGTGCTCGTAGAAGTCGACCTGAATGCCGTCCCGACGGATGGTGACCTCCGCGTGGTCACCGAACGCCTCGAGGAGGACGCGTTCGAAGGCACCGCCCTCGACGGCGGAGCTGAGCGCGTGGCACCGGTCGTAGCGGGCCTTGTCCGGGCCCTCGTACGGACCGGCCTCCCACTTGTTCGTGTCCGGGTTCTGCCGGTAGGGCCGCTCACCGAGCGAGGGGTGACAGCTGCCGATCTCCAGCTCGTACTCGTCGGTGTCCTCATCGGCGACGGTGCGGACCCACGCCCCGTGAATGCTGAAGGTGCAGGGCTCGCCGTCGTTGAAGTACGGCGTGTACTGCCGCCAGCCGAACTCGGTGATGGTCGGGTCGTTGAGCACGGCTTGGAGGATCGGCTGGAGGTCCTCGATGGGCTTCTGCTCGACGAGCGTGGCGCCCTCGGTGATGTCGCCCTCGACGGGCATGCCCATGAACGTGCGCTCGGTCATTCGGTGTCTCCGGTGGTGTGGAGGAGCAGGTGGGACAGGGGGACGGTCTTGCGCCGGCTGCCGGACATCCAGGTGTGGACGGGCATGCCGTTGATGTAGTCCGCGGGGCTGGGGAGCCAGCCGAGGTCTTCGAGGACGTGCTGCTCGGCGATGAGTCGGACCGGGACCTGGCTGGTGGAGCGGGCCTTGGGGACGTCGAGGGTCACGCCGAAGATGCGCTGGCATAGCCACACGCCCTCGGTGTGGTGGTACAGGGAGCGGTGGCGGACGTCGCCGATGATCCGCTTCGAGCTGTCGATGAACTCGTGGACGGGGAGGTAGAGCTCGGGGGTGCCGCCCCACCTGCGGGCCGACGACTGAGCGTGGTGCCAGGAGTTCACCTCTGGCCGCCGTCCTGGCCGAGCACCGCGCGGGCCAGCGCCCACGGTTCGGCGATGCACTCGCAGGGGTGGTTCTCGCCGTGGGTGCCGCAGTAGTCGACGCGGTCGATGCCGGACGCGGTCGACTCCAGCCACAGGGCCAGGTACTCCATCGCGGCGGGGTTGAGGATGGCGACCTTGTCGGCGGCGTAGAGGTCTCGGAGCTTCTGGGCGGCGGCGGTGAGCAGGTCGGCGGGCTGGTCGGTCACGGTGGTCTCCTGGGGGTTGGCCGCCCGGGGTGACGGGCGGCAGACGGGCGTCAGCGGTCAGGCAGCGGCGTGGTCGGGGCAGAGGTCGCGGCGGCGGCCGATGCGCCAGCCGCGGGTCTTCAGGTGGCGGCGGAGTTCCCGGTGCGTGTCGACGCGGACGGGGTGTCCCCACTCGGTGTCGCACCGCTCGCCGGTGTCGTCGCGGTGGTCGCAGCGGACGGCGAGGTACGTCTCGGCGCTCACGCGGAGGCCTGGAGGTCTTCGCCGGTGATCGCTTCGACGAGGGCGGACATCAGGACCTCGGCGGCGGGTGGGGTGACGGCGTTGCCGTACTGGCGGACCTGCTCGCGCTTGTTGCCGAGGACCGTGTAGTCGCGGCCGAACGCCATGGCGGCGCCGATCTCGCCCGGGGCGAGCATCCGGAACAGGCACTCCTCGACGTCGAGTTCGGTCGTGACGAGGGCGTGCCGGTCCACGGTCGTGACAGTCGGGGCGGGCTGGCCGGTGGGTCGGGCGGTGCCGTTGCCGTAGTACGGGACCAGGAGCGCCTCGGTCTCGCGGGTGGTGCGGGCCCGGAACGGCTCGTCTATGGGGCGGGCCTCCTCGTTCCAGGTGCCGCCGGCGGGGACGAGCATGGGCGGGGAGACCAGGCCGTGGTGGTTGCCGGACGCGCAGACGGTGGCGAGGGGGTGGGAGGCGGGGCGGTGGTCGGATCCGCCGCCCCGGAGCTCGGCGAGGAACGGCTCGAACCAGGCGACGCCGGTCTCGTTGCGGGTGGTCATGGTCCGCAGCGGCTCTCCGGCGGGAAGTGCCTGCTTTCCGTCCCGGCCTTCGACGGGAACCATCAGCGCGTCGTAGGCGAGGGCCTTCGTGATGCTGGTGGTCTGGGTGGTGAGGGGGGCGTCGACGGGCCAGGTGCGGACACCGGGGCGCCGCTCGAAGGTGTTCCCGGCGGCTTCCAGGGTGATGGGCCGGGCGTACTTGGCGAGGCCCGCTCGGATGCGCGCGAGGGTCTTGGCGGCGAGGGGCTTGGCGCGGTCGCCGATGCGCTGCCCGGGGGTGTCCCAGTCGATGGCGGCCGCGGCCGGCAGGGCCCACGGCTCGACGATCGTCCAGCAGCCGGGGACGGGGCAACGGTAGACGTACTGGGCGCGGTAGCGGCCCCACTCGCGGTCGGGGTTCTTCCACGACTGGACGGCGTGGACGCGGCCGTGCTGGGGGCAGGTGGCGTCGGGGCGGGTCCACTTCTCGATCTGCGGGGCGCGGTTGCCCTTGAGCCAGTAGACGACGTACATGCGGTCGCGGGACTGGGGGGCGAGGGGGGTGCCGAAGCGGGGGCGGGCGTGCATGGAGTTGAGGTAGACGAGGCGCATGTCGTAGCCGAGGGCGCGGATGGCCATGCACCAGGCGTCGAAGAGGGCCCAGTTGCGGGCGTCGACGACGTTCTCGACGACGCCGCCGAGGACGGGCCGGCCGCGCAGGGACATGGCTTCGAGGTAGCGGGGGACGTCCCACATGGTGGCGCGGGAGCGGACGGCGGCTTCTTCGGGGAGGACGTCGCCGAACAGGTCGGGCTGCAGGTCGTTGGCGCGCTTGACGCCCTTGGCGACGGAGTGGTTGGTGCACTCGGGGCTGGCCCAGAGGAGGTCGGTGCGGGGGTAGCGGCGGAAGTCGATCTGGCTGATGTCGGCGCAGTCGTGGCGGACGTTGGGGAAGTTCTCCTGGTGGGTGCGGACGGCGAGGTCCCAGTGGTTGGCGGCGGTGGCGACCTGGAGGCCGGGGATGTTGTGCATGCCCTGGCTGGAGCCGCCGGCGCCGCAGAAGAAGTCGGTCACGGTGAGCGTCATGGTGGCGGGCCTCTCAGCTGGTCGGGGTGCGGGCGTCGGCGAGTTCGGCGCGGAGCCGGGTGATCTCGGCGTCCCGGGCGACCACCTCGGCCTCGACGGTCGGGAGCACGGTGGCGGCCAGGGCGTCGATGTCGCCGTACACCGACGCGACTGTGCTCCAGTGGCAGGCGGCGACCTGGATGGGGTGCTGGGCGTCGCAGTCGCGCTCGTCGAGGCCGCAGTCGCCGGGGCAGTCGTAGGCGGCGTCGCGGATGGCCTGGGCGATGCGCTCGGCGAGGCTGGCCGGGGGCGGGGTGGCGATCACCGGGCGCCGCCAGCGGCGACCGTGACGGCCGCCACGCGGAAGCTGCCCCCGTTGTTGAAGCCGGCGAGGATCGTGCCGCGGCCGGCCTCCAGGTCGACGGCGATCTCGATGTCGGTGGAGAGCAGATAGGGACGCACATCCGTAGCAATGAGGCCAGCAAGGTGATCGGCGCTGACGGCCCAGACGGTGAGCGGCACCGGCGGGGCGGACCCGTCACGGCCTCCGCGACGGCCGACACGCTCGTAGGTGACGCAGTACCGGGTCTGGGTGCCGCCGGGGTTGGCGGCCATGTCGTCGAGCGTGGGGGTGATCAGCTCGTCAGCGGGGTCTCGGACGGGCAGCGGGGTGCGCTGGACGCGGTCGACGGCGGCACGGAACTCGTTCTCAGCGGCGCGGAGTTCGGCGGCGTCGGGGTGGTTGGCCATGGCGTTGGTCTCCGTGGTTGGTGTGTGTGGCGCGCGCGTTCGGTTGGCGGACCGGTCCGGCGGGCGGCCGGTGGTGTGCCGGCCGCCCGGGTGGTCAGTCCTCGGTGTCGTCGCTGGCGAAGTCGTGGTCGTAGTAGGAGCAGGCAGCGGACCAGAGCGGGGCGGCGACGTCGTGGCCCTCCTGGGCGAGCAGGCGGTCCCAGAGGCTGTTGCAGGGGTCGGGCTCGCTGGGTTCGGTGTTCTGCTCCAGCTCCCACATGAGGTGGGCGAGGCCGCTGGGGGTGGTGGGGACGGGGTCAAGGGTGTTGACGCTCATCGGGGTCTCCGTGGTGGGTGTGTGGCGCGCGCGGCCGGGGGTGGGACCGGTCCGCGTGGCGGGCCCTGTGGCGGGCCTCGCGCGGGTCGTGTGGCGTTGGGGGTGCGTGTGGGGCTGTGCGGCGGTCAGGCGGGCCGCTGGGGGCCGTCCTGGGCTACAGGCGGGGGTGGGTGGCGTCGTACGCCTCGCTGGCCTCGAATGCCTCGGCGTAGGCGGTGGCGCCCTCGTGGTCGCCGGCCGCGAGGAGGTCTCGGACGCGGACGTTGGCGCGCTCGCGCGGGGTCATCTTCAGCTCGGCCAGCTCGGCGGTGAGTCGACCGTTCTCGGCCTGGAGCCCGGTGAAGGCCTCGTGCCAGCGGTCGAGGCCGTGGTCGGCGGCGTCGAGCCGCTCGCGGAGGGTGGCGTTCTCGGCCTCCAGGTCCCGGACCCGGGCGAGCAGGGCGGGCACGGTGGTGCGGGCGGCCGCGATGAACGAGGCGTTGGCCAAGCCGCCGTTGGGCGTGCCCGGGTTGGCGGTCTCTCCGATCCACACCGGGTGGGGCTGGAGGTCGTCGGGGGTGCCGACGATGATGTCGGTGTCGTCGGCCCACCACGGTCCGGGGGTGGCGGCGTCGCAGCGGGCCTGGATGGCGTCGAGGTCGAGGGGCGCGGCGGGCTGCTCGGTCTTCCGGTCAGCGACGTAGGCGCGGAATTCGTCGATCGCGGCTCGGTCGCCGTCGGTGATCTGGGCGCGGGGGTCGTTCCCGCAGCGGGCGGGCTGGGACTGGGTGCTCATCGGGCGGTCTCCTCGGAAGTGGTGATCGGGTCGGCGTTGAGCGCGGTGATCGGCGGGCACGGCCAGAGCACGCCGTCCGGCAGCCACTCGGGCCCGTCGCCGTCCTCGTCCTCGCAGTGCCCGCAGACCCGGCCGAGCGGTCGCCGCGAGCACACGTAGCCGTCCTCGTCGTCGGGCTCGCTGTGCGCGGTCTCGTACTCGGCCGAGCCGTCGTCCGGGCAGCCGCAGGAGTCGGCCCGGGCGTACACCTGGACGGGCTGGTGGGTGTAGCGGGTGACCAGGTCCGGATAGGTGGCCTCGATGTGCTGGTGGAAGCGGTCGTGCATCTCGGCGGCGGTCTCGTTGTTGTAGGTCTGCGGGAAGATCCACAGGGCGTGGAAGACGGCTCCCTCGGCGCGGAGTGCGCGGCGCTTCCACTGCTCGGTGGTCAGGTCGGGCTGGGTCACGGCGTCTCCTGGGTGCGGGTGGTGACGGGCTGGGGCAGGGGGGTGACGTCGACCTCGCTGCGGTGGCCGGCCTCGCACTCGACGTACATGCGGGGCCCGGTCGTGCCGTACAGGGTGGTGACCGTGAACTCGTCGCCGAGGTCGAGCAGGCAGTCGGCGTGCGGGCACGGGATCACGGGGTCTCCTCGGGGTCAGGGGCGGTCGCAGGTGAGGTGTGTGTCGTAGCCGCGGGCGGCCCAGTCGGGGCTGTAGGGCTCGCCGCAGATGATGCAGATCGGTGCTTCCTCCCCCGGTGCGCTCCCCCCTCCCCCCTCCTTAGGGGGGAGGCGGGGGGAGGGAGGTGAAGCAGGCACGTCCCCCGACCTCCCCCGGACCTCCCCGGGGGATGTTTGACCTGGGGTTTTGTCTCGGCCTCCCCCCGCGTCGGGGGGAGTTTGTGTTACTGGCGGGTAGGGGAGGTGTGGGGGGAGGTCCGGGGAGGGCCTCGACTTCCGCACGCGCACCGCTTCCTCGACCTTCCCCTTGGCCGTCCGGATCCCGTTCTCGCGGCACCACGTGAGGACCTTCGGGCTGCCCCATGCGGTGTCGACGCCGGCCTTGTCGAGCTGGTCGACGAGCCACTCGGTGGTTCCCTCCAGCAGGGCGGCCCGGTCGGCGAACTCCATGACCTTGTGGGTGGTCGCGCCGGCGACCCAGTCGTCCCCGACCTTGCGGGAGTGGCGGATGATCGCGAACTCGTCCGGGCCGACTCCGGTGCGGGAGTGGGTGCGCTTGAGGGAGAGGACGCCGCCGCCCTGCGCGCGCAACTCCCAGACGTGATCGACGTCCTGGGTCTTGGCGGAGGATCCGCGGGCGCCGCGTTCGCCGTCCTTGCCGAAGTGGTCGAGTCGGGCGGATGCGATGCCGGCGGCCTTGAGCGGCATGAGGGTGTGCCGGTAGAGGCCCAACCAGGTGTCGGCCGAGTTCTCCTCGCCCTGGATGAACCGCGAGACGGTGTCCAGGACGACCAGCTCGGCGCCGTAGTGCCGGGCGAGGGCGAGGAGGTCCTGGCCACCGCCGGGGGTGTCGAGCGGGCGCACGGGAGGGAAGCTGAGGTACACCAGCGAGCCCATGCGGTCCGGTCGGGCGCCGAGGCTGCGCAGCCGCTGCTGCAGCTCGGGGTGCCCGTTCTCTGCGTCGATGTACAGCACCCGAACCGGG
Source organism: Streptomyces sp. NRRL F-6131 (assembly GCA_000719695.1). GTDB lineage: Bacteria > Actinomycetota > Actinomycetes > Streptomycetales > Streptomycetaceae > Kitasatospora. The sequence goes on along the minus strand of JOHN01000017.1, from coordinate 157,221 downwards.
TCCTGCGGGGCGTCGCCAAGGAACGCCTGACCGGTGGACATCCTCCACACCCACTCCAGGGTGAGCAGGCTCTTACCCGCCTTGCCCTCGCCGACGATCGCGATCTGCTGCCCGGGGGCGAGGAGCCGACCGGGCAGGAGGCGCACGTTCTGGTAGTCGGTGGCGAACAGGACGTCCCAGTCGAGTTCGGCGGCGGTCAGGTGCGCCGGGCCGGCGCCGGATGCCTCGGAGGAACGGTCCTGCTCGGCCGTCAGGTACTCGGTGAACAACGCCGCGATGTCGGCCGGCCGGGCGCCGTCGGCGATCGCGGTCCGGGCCTTGATGGTGAGGCTGTCCGCTCGACGGAGGGCGGCCTGCTCGGCGACGATGCTGGCGTAGTACTCGACGGTGCCGCCGGCGACGGTGTTCGCGATGCCGAACAGGAGGTTGGCGTTCCCGCCGATGCGGTGGCCCTGGCCGAGCTTGGTGATCTCGTTGTGCAGGGCGATCGGGTCGGTCGGGCCGTCGGTGCGGGCCTGCTGCTGGAGGGTGGTCCAGATCAGCTCGTGCACGGGGCGGGAGAAGTCGGTGCCGCGGAGGAAGGCGGCGCGTTCGACGGCGTTCCGGTCGTACATGCACGCGGAGAGCACCGCCGTCTCGGCGGCCAGGTCCTCGGGGACGCGGCGGTCGATGTACTCGCCGTCGTCCTCCGGGGGGGCCGGGAGGGGGTAGATCGTGCTCACGGTGCTCCTAGAACAGGGTCGGCTGCTCGGCCGGGGCGGGCGGGTTGCAGCCGTAGGGGCCGGGGCGGTGCGGGTGGTGCGCGCGGGGCGGGACCGTGCCGAGGACGATCGGTAGCGCCTGCTCGGCGTCGAGCCGGCCGCCGTCCGGGAGGTGGATGGCGAGCGGGTGCGGGTCGGGGTCGAGCGCGCGGCCGTCGGGGGTGATGAGGGTGGTGGCCCCGCACCGCGGGCAGGGTGCGCGCGTCGCGGTGCGGGGCCTGCTCATCAGCTGCCGGTCCGGGCCGGGGACCCGTTCATGACCGGCTGTTCGACCGCGGCCGTGACGGCCGCCAGCACGTCGGCGAACGCGGACTGCTGCACGTCCTCCGGCCGTTCCAGCTTGTAGCCGAGCTGCAGATTTCCGCCGTTGATCCGGTACCGGAACCGGGCGGTGAGCCGGTACCCGTCGGCGCCCTCGAACGGCTTGAGGCCGATCACGAACGTCTCGGGGATGGTCAGCTCGCCGCGCTGCCCGGCCTTGGCGGTGGTCTCCTCGGTGTAGACCAGGCGTCGCTCGCCGGAGGTGAGGCGGGTGCCGGACTGGAAGTTCGCCTTCGTGGCGGCCTGGATGGACTGCGCGATCTCCAGCATGGTGGCGGCGTCCGGCTCCAGCAGGTCCGGCAGGTGGTCCTCGAGGAAGTTGGCGAAGGTTTCCTGGTCCATGAGCCGGCCGCTGCTGGCGAGCCACTCCGTCCACGCCTTCGTCGTGCGCAGGGCGAGGACGGCCCGGTGCCTGCCCCAGCGCGCGGTGTCGCCGGTGTGCGCGTCGAGGACGGACGTGATGGTGAGGGCCTCGGCGTCGGCGTAGACCTCGGTCGCGTCGTCGGAGTGCTTGGCGTGGTAGGCGAGGAAGCTGCCGACGTCGCGAAGGGTGGTGATGCCGGACTTCCGCGCCGGGGTGTCTCGGTAGTCGTCGCCGGTGAGGTCGATCTTCTGCACGCCGCCGCCCGGGGTGAGCCAGGCGTAGACCCGGCCGGTCGCCAGCTCGGCGGGTTCGGCGGACCGCAGGGCGGTGTCGATGACGGCCTGAAGGTTGTCGGTGTTCATCAGTTGGCGTCCTTGAAGTCGGTGGTGGCGGGGGCGGTGCGGAAGTCGAGGGCGATCTGGCGGGGGTCGTTGCGGGTGGCGTTGCCGTCGGCGTCGACGAAGTAGATGGCGGGCGGGGCGCTGGCCTTGGGGGCCTTGAGGGTGCTGTCGATGGAGATGGCGAGGGGGCCGCCGTCGATGTGGCCCTTGGGCGGTTCGACGGTGACGACGATGGCGAGGGAGCCCTTCTTGCCGTGCTCGGTGACGGCGGCGATGAGCTGGTGGAACTCGGTGCTGATCTCCTCGATGACGCGGCCGCCGAGGTGGCTGACGAGGAAGGCGGCGAAGTCGCCGTGCTGCTCGGTCATGGGGTGCCTTTCTGGGGGTGGAGTGCCGGGCAGACGGCCCGGTGGGCGATGGGGAGATCACGGGCGCCGTGCTCGATGCGCTCACGGCCGGTGAGCCGCTGGTGGTACCAGCAGTGGGTGCACAGGTAGTCGGCGGTGGGCGGGCCGGGGCCGGTGCGGATGGCGAGGCCGCCGATCCAGCCGCTGGTCACGCGGCGGCCCGGGTGGTGCCGGTGGTCCGCAGCCGGCGGTCCGCGTCCGCGTTGGCCTGCCGGCAGGGGTCGCACGCGGTCTCGCCGAGCTTGCGGTGCCGCTGGTAGCCGCCGCGGGTGCCGTGCTCGGGGGCTCGGGCGGCGCGGCGGGCGCGGGCGGCGGCTCCGGCCTCGCGTTCGGCGGCCAGGCAGTACTCGCAGACGCGCTGCTTCAAACGGCGGTGCTTGGCGGCGCCCGCGGTGGTGCCGCACTTGGCCGGGACCCGGGCCCGGATCGGTCGGTCGTGGCGGACCCGGGTGCCGGTGGCCTTGGCGCGGTCGTGTTCGTCGAGGCCGCCCCACACGCCCTGCTCGCCGGTGCGGGGCTCGGTGCGGCATGCGTCGATGATGGGGCAGGTGTTGCAGAGCTGACGCGCGAGGTAGACGCGGGTGTTGCGGTCGGGGCCGCGCTCGTGGTCGGGGGCGAAGAACAGGCCGGGCGCCGTGGTGCAAGGAAGCGGCGTGGTGGTGGCGGGGATCATGCGTCGGTCCTCTCGGGCCAGGCCACGCCACCGAGGGCGCGGGTGTGGGTGGGGGGCAGCACGGCCCCGGGGTGCCCGAGGTGGGCGAGGCCCATCTCGGCGAGGATCAGCGCGTCCGCCTGGTCGTAGCGGCCCGGCCCGGCGCAGGTGACGCCGTACCGCTGCTGGACGGCGTCCCGGACGCGGCCCTTGACCTGCGCCGGGGTCTCCCCGGCCCACCGGGCCCGGCCGGTCGCGTAGATGGTGCGGTTGTCCGGCGGGACGACGGCGTACGGGATGCCGCGCTTCCACAGGTCGTGGCGGGCCATCCACCGGATCGCGGCCAGCTCGTCGTGCCCGCGCTGCATCGCGCGGCTGAACGCCGGGCCCTCGATGACGACCAGCTCGGCGTGCCGGTAGTACGACTGCATCTCGTGGAGCTGGTGGGCGAGCCGCTCGTGCCCGTCGCGCCGGCCGGAGCGGATCGCCTCCGCCCAGCCGCGGCTGGCCACGCCGGTGCAGGAGAGGGAGACGTCGAGGCCGATGACGAGCGGCGTCGGGCTGGGGGTCCCCGCCCCGGTCGGAGCCGGGACGGGGACGACGGGCAGCGCGGCGGCGAGCCGGTCGAGAACAGCGGTGAGAGCGAGCTGGGTGGCAGTCATCACGCACCGGCCCGCGGGCGAGGGACGAGCGGCCAGGCCTGCTCGACCACGGTGGCCGGGTCCTTGCGGCGCAGGTACTCCTGCAGGTCGATCGCCTGCTCGCGCGCCCACGCCACCTGCATCTGGTGCAGCCGCTCCAGCTCGGTGGTCTGCAGCGCCGGGTACCGGGCCGCGAGCTTGTAGACGATGCGCGCGGCGGCGAGGGCGTCGGCCCCGGCGTCGTGCGCGTCGTCGCCGAGCTGGACGTCGTAGACCTGGGCGAGGTCGACCAGACGGCGCTTGCCCCGCCGGAAGCGCTCGGCCCGCTTGTCCATGACGAGCGGGTCCAGGACAAGCGGCTCGACTTCGCCGGCCTGCTCGACCAGCGGCGGCAGCCCGTGCCGGCCCAACTCACGGTCCAGGATGGTGAAGTCGAACCGGGCGTTCATCGCCACGATCGGGACCCGGGCGGCGACCTGCTCGGCCAGCAACGCGGACACCTGCTCGACGACCTCGGCCGCCGGCCGCCCCTCCGCCCGGGCCCGCTCGGTGGTGATGCCGTGCACCGCGCTCGCGGGCTCCGGGATGTCGACCCCGGGATCGGCGAGCCAGGTGTGCGTCTCGGTCGGCCGACCGCCGCCGACGAGCAGCACCGCGGCGGTCACGATGCGGTCGGCCTCGACGTCCACGCCACTCGTCTCCGTATCGAACGCACACATGCGACCCAAGTGCCAGCTCACGCGGCCTCCCTCGCCTTCGAGATGAACCGACCGGTGACGGCGTCGCGCACACTGCCCGCGTACGCGGACGGCCGGCGGTTCCTGGCCTGCGTGGACCAGTCGGCCCACCGGCAGTTGTCCGGCTCGTAGCCGCCGTCGTTGTTGATTCGGTCGAGGGTCATGCCCTCGGGCCGCTCGCCCATGTCGGCGAGGAAGTTGGCGAAGTCGCGCCAGCGCTCGCAGATGGTGATGCCTCGGCCGCCGTAGTCGTGGTAGCGGGGGTGGGTGGTACGGGTGCAGCGGGCGACCATGTCCGCCCACGACATGTAGATGGGGGTGCCCGCGTGACCGTGCCGGGTGCTGCGCTGGGTGGTCACCTCGACCCGAAAGCACCCGCACGATCGGGTGCTCGTCCCGAGGAGGCGGAAGTCGACCTGCCGCTCGGTTCCGCAGTCGCAGCGGACCGTCGCGAGGCGCTCGCCGGGCTGACGGTCGATGACCACGACCAGCCGGCCGAACCGGGAACCGGCCGGGATTGGCCGGGGCATCGGGCTCACTGGGCACCGCCCTTGAGCCACGCCAGGAAGGTCCGCAGCTCGGCGGCGCTGGCCGAGCCTGGCATCGTGCCGCCGTTGCGCTCGGCGAACGCCTGCTCGGTGGCGTCGGTGGTCCAACTCCGGGCGCCGGCGGCGGCCATGATCTGGAACCACACCTCGGTCGGGTCCTGGTCGTCCACGATCTCCGGATCGATGACCTCGTCCTCGGGCTCCTCGGCCTCCGCCGGGGCGGAGAAGCGGCCCGCGATCTCCGTCAACTGGGCGGACAGCTCGGGCGTCATGTGCCCCTTGCCGGCCGCGGTCTTCCAGATGTCCCGCACCGCGCCCGCGTTCCGGGAGAGTTTCGCCAGCGCCGCGTAGTCCGGCACCGGCGCGGCCGGGGCCGCCTCGATCGCGGCCCGCTGAGGGCCCGCCGACGTCACCTCGGCGGGCACGCCGCGGATCTGGCCGGACATGAGCTCGGTCGGGGTGATCTCGACGTCGAGCGTCGGCACCATGAAGTGGTGGGTGCCGTCCTCGTTGACTGCGGTCTTGGCCTCCATGCCGAGCCACCCGGCCACGTACCCGCCGACCTGAGACAGGAGTTCAGCGGCCGGCGGCAGCTCGACCGCGGCGTGGTAGCCCTTGGAGACGAGCAGCCACTGCCCGAGCGCGGGCAGGTCGCGGAGCATCACGTTGACCCGGGTGGTGATCGAGCAGTCCCGCTTGACGGGGTCGCACATGCACGGACGGTCGGACTTCTGCTCGGTCTGCCCGTCGCAGCGGCGCACGCACTTCGATCCCTGGTACAGCTCGTACCACTGCGACACGGAGTCGCGCGGCGGGACGAGGACCGGGAGCCTGTCGGTGGTCGAGAACACCTCGAACTCCGACGGGCCGCCGTTCGCGGGGGTCCACGGCTGCACGGTTCCGCCGTACAGGGCGGCGACCTGCTCCAGGATCGGGCGGGACGGGGAGGTGAAGCGGAACGCGTCGAGCTTCACGGGGCGCACGATTCTCTTGCCGTACTTGGTCACGCGGCCGGTGTCGACGGCGTGGCCGATGCGGATCTCGCCGAGCTGCCGCATGCGGCGCTGGAGGTCCAGGATGGGCATCAGGCGGCCTTCCCCTCGGTGCGGGCCGGCAGGCTCAGGGCCTCGCCGACGACGGTCTTGGACAGGCCGGACACCCACTCGGCGGCCTGCTGGGTGATGCGGAACGCGGCGAACACCTGGTCGTCGCAGACCACGGGGATGAGCCGGTAGCCCTCCGGGCGCAGGTGCAGAACCACGCCGGTCGAGTGCACGGCGGGCATCGGCACGGTGCTGCCGTCGCGCAGCCACGCGATCTCCGCCCGGCGGTACGCGGCCATCTGGAGCGCGGCCTCGGGGTACACGCCCTTGACGTCCAGCTCGCCCCCGGTCTTGGTGTCCCCGATCAGCACGGTGCCGGCCGGGACGCCGAGCGAGGCCTCGATCAGCGGTGAGTGCAGGAGGTAGTCGAGGGTGCCGGCGTACCCGAACTCGGGGCTGCCGACGACCATCTCGGACGCCTCGAACGTGACCTGCCACTCCTTGACGAACCGCGTGAAGTGCCGCAGGTACGGAGCCATCTCGGGGTCCTCGACCAGACCGGCCGGGACCGGCTGGCCGAGGACGTGCGCCTCGATGATGCGGTGCACCGCAGAGCCGATGTCGGCCCGCTCGTCGCGCTTGCGGAGCGCGGCCCGGGAAAGCCAGTCCCGCTTCTCGGCGCGCTCGTCCGGGCGGAGCGAGGAAGCAACGAGCTGGGGGAGGTTGGCGAACGCGGCGTCGGCGACGACGCCAGCGGCCCAGCGGGAGAGGACTTCGCCCTTGGTCCCGCCCAAGTTGAGGATCGTGGTGACGCGCCGGTACTTCGCGCCGGTGACCTTGTCCCGATACCAGCCGGCGGACGGCCGCGGGATGCGGTCCGGTCCGGTGGGCTGCGGGGTGGTCTTCCGGCGCCGCCCGGCGGCCGGGGCGCTCGGCCCCGGCAGCTCGGTCATGGTCACCGCGTGCTCACCCCCGCGTCGAGCATCGCGATCTCCTCGGCGGTGTAGCCGAGCGCGTGCTCCAACTGGGAGGTCAACCCGCGGTTCGCGGTGCGGTACGTGTCCACCAGCTGTTCCAGCCTGCGGCACCGCTCCAGGGTGGCGGCGTGCGCGGACCGGAGCGCGGCGGCCTCGACCGTGAGAGACGCCTCGGCGGCGCCCGCGTGCCGGGCGAGCCTGCCGTTCGCGCGACCCTGCTCGGCGACGTCAGCCCGCAGCTCGGCGACCTGGTCGCGCAGGCGGGTCATGGCGGCAGCGGTCTCAGCGGCCGTACGGCGGGAGATCCACGGCATCACGCCACCTCCGTCTGACCGATCGAGCGGACGTCGAACAGCGCCTCCGCGTACACCGCGCACCAGCTGCGGCAGTACCGGCGCATCACGCCGCCGACCACCGCGGTGACCCAGCTGTTCGGCACGCTGGCCGCCGCGCCGCCGCACTTCGGTTCCGTGCAGCGCGCCGGTGTCGCCGACACGGCCACGGACGCGCGGGACTCGCCGACCATGCCGCCGTTCCAGGACTGCGTCTGGCGGTTGCCCCGCGGCTTCTTCGTGGCCTCGGACTCCCGGTAGGCGCGACGGCAGTCCTCGCACGAGGGGACCTCGCGGTACATGTGCTGGCGGTAGCCGCGCGCCGTGCCGTGGTCGATTCCGGCGGCGACGCCCTTTACGGTCTTCACGGTCATCAGGCCGCCCTCCCGTTCCGCTGCTGCGGGAGCGCCGGGCCGACGATGGACAGCAGCGCCTCCGCCAGACGGCGCGCGTCCTGCGCGGCGTACTGCGCGTCCGTCCCGCCGAGCCGGTCCAGCAGCGCCAGCACGAGCGCGTCCCGCTCCGGGCCGGACGCCTCCGCGATCGCGACCAGCTCCTCCGTGACCTCCTCCGGCTTCTCCACCGCGTGCGAGGCCAGCTCGCGGACGATGGCGGAGATGAGCGGGTGGACGTCAATCGCGATGCCGAGCGCGGTCGGCCGCACCCACACCGGGTAGGCGCCGGTGATGCGGGTCGGGGGCCGCTGGAGCATGCCGGCGGCGTCGAGCGCGGCGGCGATCTCCTCCGGCGTGCCGGTGGTGTTGCCGATCAGAATGGCCGCGCGGCGCGCGACGGGGTTCTCGGTGCTCACAGGGCACCGCCCTTGAGCCGGGCGATCTCCGCGCGGGCCTCCGCCAGCTCGTCCTCCGTGGTGCGGTTCCGCTCGAACGTCGTCGCGACGGCGTCCCGCCACTGCCTGACGCCCTCCAACACCCGGTCCGCGACCGCCAGCATCTGCTCGTCGGTCAGGTTGTCGCGCCGGTAGATCGTGAAGCAGTCGCCGGTGATCGAGCCCGGGTAGATGCTCAGACTCCCGTCCCGGTTGGTGCCAACGTTGTCGACGTGGCCCTGGGCGGACCACTGGGTGTACGTCTTGGTGCTCATCGGGTCCCCTTCGGGGTGGTGGCGGCGCGGGCGGCCCGACGGGCCTGCATCCGCGCGAGGATCTGGGAGTTCGTGGGGCGGGCCCAGGTGTGCCAGCCCACCGGCGGCTTCCAGCGCTGCCCGTACTCGTGCTCGCGCTCCGGGACGCCGCAGTGCTGGCAGCCGGACGGCGTGATGGTCACCGGACCTCACCGCGCAGCCACCGCTCCCGCAGCGCAGCGACCGCGGCCGCGTACCGCAGCTCCACGTCGACCGGCCAGTCCTGCAAGTCGTCCCCGTGCTCGTCCATCCACCGCATGGTCAACTCGACCTCGGCGTCCATCGGCAGCCGCACCGGCAGACCGGCAGCCGTCACCAGCTCCTTGCCGCCCGTCGCGCGGGCCCGCTGCTCGGGCGAGTACTCGGCCATCACGCCGTCACCGCCAGCAGCGCGGGCTCGTACGCGGAGGCGAGGGAGCGAAGCGAGACCCGGACGGGAACGTCCCGCCACACGGTCCGCATGTCCTCGGACACCATCAGCTGGTCGCGGTGGGTGTAGTGCGCCGTCAGTACGTGCTCGATGCCGAGCAGCTGCTGCAGGTGGGCGGAGACGGCGCGGGTGTCGTCGGCCCACAGACGGCCGTACAGCTCGCCGTCCGGGCGGATCTCCCAGTTCATGGCCGGGAGGCTGGGGTTCTCGCTGAGCAGCTGCACCAGCGCGACCGCGGGGCTCAGCTGGGTGGGGCGCGGGTTCACTCGGCACCGCCGTTCCAGCGGTCGAGCATCGCCGCGCGGAAGCTCTCGGCCTGCCGCCGGGTCGGGAACGACTGCGAACGCCGCAGGTCGCCGTCCCGCCAGCGGACCGCCCAGGCTCCGGCCCTGGTCTTCGAGAGCGACACGCTCGGCGCCTTCGGCTCCACCAGTCGACGCAGCTGCGCGTTCTTGGCTCGAAGCGACTCGACCTCGTCCTCCGAGGCGTGCAAGGCGTCGTCCAGCTCGTCGATCTCGTCGAGCAGCTTGACGATGAGCTTGCCCTCGGGGGACTCCGACTGCGCGTACAGGGAACGCAACTTGTCGAGGGAGTCCTCGGTCAACGGTTCGGTAGGCTCCATCTGGGCCTACCTCCTTCCTTCTGGGGTTGATCGGTGGGCCGGGGCCGCCCGGGCGTAGGAGTTCTGGGCGGCCCGACCCATGTCTGTGGGTCAGGCGGAGCGCTGGGCCAGCGCGTGCTCGGACTGGCGGCGGCGCTGCTCGCGGCCGGCCTCGGACTGATCGGCCACCCACTCACGGACGTCGCCGAGGTCGAAGCGGCGGTGACCGTTCGGCAGGTACTCGACCGGGCACCCCCGGCGGACCCAGCCGTTGACGGTCCAGTCCGAGACGCCGAAGTACTCCTCAACCTGCCGCTGCTTCAGCAGCGGCAGCGGAAGCGTCGTCGTGCTCATCGGCTATTGACCTTTCCGTTGTAGATGTGGAACCTCGTGGCATGTCGAACAGGTCTTGGAGCGGCTGGCCGAGCGCCGAGGCGATGAGCCAAGCCGTCCGGAGTCGGACCACCTCTCGCGTGAAGCTTCCTCGCGAGACGAGGGCGCCGATGATCGATTTGCCGACGCCTCGGCCGTCCGGGTCCGCGGCCCTGGTGGCCGCGGCGAGCTGCGGGATGGACAGTCCGGCTGAGGCCATGGCCTCGCGGATCGGCCGGCCGTTGCCCTTGCGGTACAGGCGGGACATGGGGACCTCGCGTCTCTGTCGGTAGCTGGTCGCTGTCGACATCCACATTTCTACAGTGGAAGTGGAAGGCCGTCAAGAGTGTCGGGGAGTGTCGGAGAGTTTCGGCGCGCCTGCTGTAATCGAACGACTGTTCGCCTAAAGTTGGAATCGCGCCAGCCTTCCACGTTGCGCTTGTGTATGTGGAAGGCTGTCCGGCATGCTGGCGACATGAACACGGTTGACGAGAGCGGCGAGACGCTCCCGCAGCTGATCCGGCGCGTACAGGGCGACCGCCCCGAACTCACGCAGACCGAGATCGCGCGGAGAGCTGGCGTCTCGATCTCCGCCGTCAACACCTGGGCCCTCGGCACCCGCGTGCCCTCCCGCAAGTCCTGCGACAAACTCGCCGAAGCCCTCGGCGAACCGCGCGAGCGCGTCTTCGCGGCCGCCAACCGGCGCACCCCGGGCCCTCTTACCCCGGACGCCGAGGAGCGCATGCTCACGCTGTACCGCCGGCTGACCGCCGAGCAACAGCGCTTCGTCGAGAGGCAGCTCGCGGCACTCGCTGCCGACGACCTGAGCGCCTAGTTGGCATATGCCACAAAAGGCGCGGCACTCGGTGCCGTGCGCCCCCATCTTGCTCGCGTGAGCGGCCCGCGCGCGCTATGTTCGTGTGCTCAAGCACACCGCTGAACCGTCCTCCCCCAGCGGCCCTAACGGCACCTCATGCCCCGAGGGGGACGCGCATGTGTATCACCGTCCGCAGAAGCACTGACCCAGTGGTCACCCTCATCCCCTGGGACCCGGCCACCCTCACCATCACCATCCCGGCCGGCCTCAGCTCTGCGGTTTCCCTCATTGCAGTCCGGGCCGTCCTGGCCGAACTCGCCATCACCCAGCCCCCGGGTGGGGCAGTCTGTTGCTGCGGCGCGCCTGTGACGCTGCCGTACATCCCCGCGCAGCGCACGGTCGAAGGAGCCCGCATTGCCTCGTAGGGCGCAGAACAACCCCCGTCAGGTCCGGCACAGGGAGTGCGGCTGCAAGCTGTGCCTGGAGGCGTATCCGGGCGATCGGAAGCCGAGGCGTGACTGCATCGGATCGTGGCAGGCCCGATACCGCGGGCCGGACGGCAAGCAGAAGGCGCGCAACTTCGAGAAGCAGAAGGATGCGCTCGCGTTCCTCGACGAGGTCCGGACGACGGTCCGACAGGGTACCTACCTCGATCCGAAGCGCGGGCAGATCACCGTCACCGAGTGGCACAAGATCTGGTGGAAGTCCCAGGAGAAGAAGGGGCGCCCGACAACGCGCAACCGCAAGCAGGGGATCTGGAGCAAGCACATCGAGCCGCAGTGGGGAGGGTGGAAGCTCTCCGGGATCGGCTTCCTGGACTTCGACACCTGGCTGCAGAACGACGTCAAAGGCTTCCACACCCGCAAGAAGGCGCTGGAGTTCATGCGGCGCATGATGCAGGCCGCCATCCTCGACAAGCGCATCACCACCAACCCGACCTTCGGCGTCGAGCTGGAGGCGCCCCCGGCCCGGCACCCTGACGACCTCCGGCCGCCGACGGATGAACAGTGCGAACGGATCCTGGCGCACCTGCCCGCCTACTACCACCCCCTCATCGCGGTCGCCGACGAGACGGGCATGCGGTGGGGCGAGTACACCGGCCTGCGGCTCTGCCACGTCGACCTGAAGGCGGCGACCGTGCGCGTCGCCGAGATCATCGCGGCCGACAAGGGCACCCTCTACCGCCAGCCGGCACCCAAGACGGACGCCGGCTTTCGGACCGTGCCGCTCACCCCCCGCGCCCTGGCCGCCGTCGAGGAGATGGCGGCCAGGTGGAAGCCGAAGGACACCCGCTCGGACACCGACTCCGGCATGCACCCGGAGGAGCTGATCTTCAGGGGCCCGCGAGGTGGGGTGATCAGCCACCACAACTTCAGGCGGGTGTGGATCGAGGCGATCCAGGCTGCCGGGGTGGCCCGGAAGGTTGTCAGCGCGGAGACCGGGCGGACGGAGTGGTGGCCGCGGATGCACGACTTCCGGCACCGCTTTGCGACGAGGCTCAAGGACCAGGGTGTGCCGGAGAAGGAGGCCCAGGCGATCATGGGCCACGACCGCGGGTCGAAGGTGACGTGGCTGTACCAGCACGCCGGTCCGGACGTTGTGGAGTCGGTGCGTGCCGCTCTCGTTCAGGCGGGAAAACCGCAGCTCCGAGCGGTCTCCTGAGTCCACATCCGGTCCACAACCCCCACTCTTCGCGCCGCTCTCACCCTCTCTGATCCTCGGAGTCGGTGGGGGCGGCGCGGCTATGTCCAGGCTGTCCGGCCCTCTCTGAACCTCTCCGAATCATGGATCGGCCTACTGGTGTTCTTGTAAAGCGTAGGTCGTCGGTTCGAATCCGACAGGGGGCTCCGCAGGTCCCTCGACGAAGGCCCCCCGGCGTGCAGCCGGGGGGCCTTCGTCGTTCCGTCAGGACCGGGGCCGGCGGGCGGGTCGGAGCTGGCGGAGCGTGTGGGCGGGGGCGTGGGTGGTGAAGAGTTCGGCGGCGCGGCGGTAGGAGAGGCGGGCGCGGCCGGTGTGGGGGCAGCGGTCGGCGGCGGGGGTGGTGGCCGGGGCGCGGCGGTCGGTGAGGAAGAGCGGGCCGGTGGGGCGGCCGGCGAGGTGCGGGGGGAGCAGCCGGGCGGTGCCGGCCTGCCAGGTCAGGGGCGGGGCCGGGGGGCGGGTGCGGCGGTGCGGGAGGTCGAGGTCGTCGACGTCCAGGGCGAGCACGGTCTCCACGGGGGCGCCGCTCTCGTGGAGGAGGCGCCAGAGGAGCTGTTCGCGGAGCGGGACGCGCAGGGCGAACAGGGCGTGGAGCTCCTCGGGAGTGAGCGGGGCGGGGCCGCGGCCGGGCTCCGGGAGCGGGCGGGGGCGCAGGCCGTCGGTGGGGTCGGTGGCGATCCAGCCGCGGGCGCGCCACCAGGTGACGGCGGCGCGCAGGGTGGACAGCTCGCGGTTGAGGGTGCGCGGGTCGGTCTCGGCGGCGCGGCGGTCGACGGCGGCCCGCAGTCGGGCGGCGCAGCCGGGGTGGTCGAGCAGGGCGAGCGGGAGGACGGGCGGCCCGGCCCGGCGGCGGTCGGGGCCGGTCGGGGCGGGGCGGTCGGCCAGGGCCCAGGCCCAGGTGTCGAGGGCGATCCGGTAGACCCGGCGGGAGCCCGCGCCCAGCCCGGAGGCGGCCAGGTAGCGGTCGACGGCGACCGCGTACTCGACGGGGACGGGCTGGGGCATCGGTCGCTCGCTTTCCGCAGTAAATCGATGGATTCGTGGCAGGGAAACTCTAGCGCCATGCGCAGTAAATAGCAGGTAGAGAAGGGGAGGAGGGCCTCTTTACTGCGGTGGTCGAGCCTTCGAGGAGAATTGATGCCCATCGGCTCAAGTTTTGGCTCGGAAACCCTTGTCCGGCGCCCCTTCCGCGAGCAGACTTGCCGACCGTGACAGAGGATGCGGGGACTCGCCGCACGGGCCGGTCGGCCGTGCTGGGCGAGCGGGACTTCAGGTGGTTCTTCATCGGGTACGCGACCTCGCTGGTCGGCTCCTCCATGGCGCCGGTGGCGGTGGCGTTCGCGGTGCTCGACGGCGGGGGCGACGGGGCGGACCTCGGCCGGGTGATGGCCGCCCGGATCCTGCCGATCGTGCTGGTGCTGCTGATCGGCGGTGTGGTGGCGGACCGGTGGGGCAGCCGCCGGGTGATGCTGGCCGCCGACGTGTTGCGCTGTGCGGTGCAGGCCGGGTTCGCGGTGCTGCTGGCCACCGGACACGCTCCGGTCTGGGTGATGGTGGCGCTGGTCGCCGTCTGGGGGCTGGGGGAGGGGGTCTTCCTGCCGGCCCTGGGCGCGCTGGTGCCCGCGCTGGTGCGTCGCGAGGAGCACCTGTCGGACGCCAACACCCTGTTGGGGCTGGCACGTTCGGTGTCGACGGTGGCCGGTCCCGCGCTCGCCGGGGTGATCACGGCCGGGTACGGCCCGGGGGTCGTGCTGCTGATCGACGCCGTGACGTACGGGGTCGGCGCGCTGGCGCTGGCCCGGCTGTCCGCCACGCTGCCGGGCGGGGCCGGCGGGCCGGACCGGGCGGACGCGGCCCGCGGCGGCAAGGCGTCGATGGTGGCCGATCTCCGGGACGGCTGGGCCGAGTTCGCCTCCCGGCGGTGGCTCTGGGTGACCACGCTGCAGATGGCGCTGTTCAATCTGCTGGTCTGGGCGCCGTTCCTGGTCCTGGGGCCGCTGCTCGCGCAGCGCGAGCTGGGCGGGGCGCGGGCCTGGGGACTGGTGATGGGCGTCTACGGAGTCGGGGCGGTGCTGGGCGGGCTGCTGATGCTGGGGTGCCGGCCGGGGCGGCCGCTCGCGGTGGCGACGGTGGCGACCTTCGGCTGGGCGCTGCCCTCGGCGGCGCTCGCGGCCGGGCTGCCGCTGGGCTGGACGGTGGCGGCGGCGCTGGTGGCGGGGGCCGGCTCGGCGGTCTGCGGCTCGTTGTACGGCTCGACCCTGCAGAGCTGGGTGCCGCCCGAGGCGCTGGCGCGGGTGACGGCTTTCGGCGGGCTCGGCGCGTTCGTGCTGGGGCCGCTCGGCCTCGCGGCGGCCGGCCCGCTCGCCGACCGGGTGGGGGTGTCGGCCGTGCTGGCCTTCGGGGCGGGCTGGCAACTGGTGGCCGGGGCGGCGGTGTTGGCGGTGCGCGCGGTGCGCGGCCGGCGCTGGACGGAACCGGGGGACCCGGGCGCGGCGGCGTCCGGGAGCGAGGAGGGGCGGCCGGCCCGGTCCGCGGCGGGTGCCGGGTGAGCCGGGCGGTCGTACCGTGGAGGGGTGCGGGGGCGAACGGAGGAGGCAGACCATGCCCGGTTCTCTCACCATCAGCCACCACGAGGCGGCCGCGTCCCTGGACCACACGGACGCCGTGCGGCTCGCCACCGTCCTGGACGAGCTCGCGTACCTGCTGGAGATCCCGGGGCCGAACCGGATCAACGACGCCCAGCTCGCCGCCCTGTGCGAGGGTCGGGCCGCCGACCGGGCCGAGCTGGCGGGCTGGTCGCGGACGCTCGCCGCGGAGCTGAAGGGGCGGCGCCCCTGACCGCGCACGGAACGGAGCACCCGCCCGGCCCGCCGTACGATGGCGCGCGGGGCGGGTGGTCCGCTCGCCGCCGAAGGACCGGACGACGGACCGGACGCCGACGGACCGGACCGCGGGGAGCAGGGGGGAAGGCATGGCGGGAAGCACCACGGCACCGCTGTCCTGGCTGACGGTGGAGACGCCGCTGCCGAGCGGCGCGCTGCACGTCGCGGTGACCGCGCAGGGCGTGGCGGCGGTCGGCTACCTCGGCCGGGAGGGCGAACTGCCCCGCTGCACCGACGAGTCGAAGATCGCCGCGGTCACCGGCCGGGTCGGCGAGTACCTGGCGGGCCGGCGGCGGGAGCTGGAGCTGCCGATCGACTGGAGCCTGAGCACCGGTCCGCACCGGGCGGTGCTGCAGACGCTGTTCCACCAGGTGCCGTACGGGCGGACCGTCACCTACGGCGAACTCGCCTCCCGCAGCGGCGTGTTCGCCGATGTCGAGGAGCCCGGGCTGGCGGCCCGCACGGTCGGGCAGATGATGGCCGCCAATCCCGTCGCCCTGCTGGTGCCCTGCCACCGGGTGGTGGCGGCGGACGGGATCGGCGGCTTCGGCGGCGGCCGGGTGGGGATCGAGGTGAAGCGCTGGCTGCTCACCCTGGAGGGCGTGCTGGAGCCGACCCTGGACTGGAACGGCCCGCTCTAGCACGGGGATCGACGACGGGTCAGTGCACCAGCTGGATCGCCGGGAGGACGGTCGGGGCGTACGGTGGCAGCTGGCGGGGCAGTACCGGCTGGATGCCGGAGACCAGGGTGTACTCGATGCCCGCCGGATCCTCGGCCCACTCGGTGTCCGGGCGTTCGCCGAGTGCCAACTGCACGGCGTTCCACGGCAGGTTGAGCCCGCACAGGCGTAGCTGGTACAGCCCGCCGGAGGGCCGGGTGTTGACGTCGATGACCACCGGCTCGCCGCGCAGGTGCCGGAACTGCACGTTGGAGAGGTAGGCCATCCCGGTGGCCTCGACCAGGCGGCGGGCGGGTTCGAGGTACCGGGGTTCGGTGGTGAAGCTGCGGCGGCGCCGGTGCTTGCTGCGGCCGACCGCGGCGAGCAGGGTGCCGTCCAGGTCGGCGAGGCAGTCCACGGACACCTCGGGGCCTTCGAGGTAGGGCATGACCAGCAGGTCGGTGGCCGTGTCCGGGGCCTCGCGGGCCGCCAGGTCCAGTGCGGCGGCCACCTGCTCGACCTGGACGCGACTGTCCCAGCCGGCCAGCCGGTGCAGTCCGAACGGCTCGCGGGTGAGCATCCGGAACCCCTCGCCGCCGGCGCCGGAGGCGGGCTTGAGGCAGGCGGTGAGGCCGGCCGACTCGATCCGGTCGACGGCGTCGACCAGTTCGCCGGCGGTGCGGACCAGCCACCACGGCGGGGTGGGCAGTCCGGCGGCGGTCATCGCCGCGTACCCGTCGGCCTTGCTCTCGAACGCGGCGATCGCGGTGGCCGGCGGGCAGGCCAGGGCGGTGCCGACGGCCTCGAACTCGTGGCGGTGCAGGGATATCGCGAGCTGGTGCAGCCGGGGCACGAACACGTCGACGCGGTGGCGGGCGCAGTGGTCGAGGGCGTAGGCGACGTAGGCGTCGGGGGTGAGGTCGGCGGGTTCCAGGCCGGCGGTGTCGGCGGCGGCGAGGACGGGGGAGTCGGGGTCGACGTGGGTCGCGTGGACCCGGACCGGGCGCGGTGCGGCGCGCAACTGTTCGATGAAGAACACGTTCTCGGCGTACGTGCGGTTGAGCCAGACGGTGACGGGGGCGCTCATGGGGCTCCCAGGGCAGGGGTGAACGAGAGGGGAAGGGCTGTGGTGCGGCCGCGCTCGTCCTGGCCCCGTGGCCCTTTGAGGTGGCACCCTAGCGGTCCCCCGAACGGGCGTGAACGCGGGGTGGGCCTGCCGGGCACCGGCCGGGAGGGTGAACCGGACCGTCCCGTTCCGGAATTCGGTAGATCACCTGATCGATTTAATATCGATCAGACATTCTATTCGTACTATTTTTTCGGTTATTCCGACCACTCGAAAGAGTGATTGCGGCAGCCCTCCGAATGGGCCCACCATGATTGTTGCAAGTTGCAAGGCGACACTTCATCGGGTACGGGTACGCGAAGGGCTCCCTATGTCGACCGAAACCAACGTCGGTATTCCTGCACCGGGCGGTGAGGCGCAGACCCGGGACCAGCAAAGTCTCGCGACCGCGGCCGCGCGGAACCTGGCGACGACGACCAAGTCCGCGCCCCAGATGCAGGAGATCAGCCCCCGTTGGCTGCTCAGGACGCTCCCCTGGGTCCAGGTCTCGGGCGGCGCCTACCGCGTCAACCGCCGGCTGCGCCACGCCGTCGGCCGCGGCCGGGTGAGCTTCGACCGGACGGGCAGCGAGGCCCGGATCCTGCCGCCGACCCTGCGCGAGGTCCCGGTGCTCCGGGGCTTCCCGGACGACGCCGTCCTGGCGGAACTGGCCGGGCGCTTCGTCCAACGCGAGTTCTCCGCGGGTGAGGTCCTGGTCGCCGCCGGAGCGCCGGTCGACGAGATCCTCATCATCGCGTACGGCAAGCTCAACCGGTTGGGAACGGGCAAGTACGGCGAGGAGACCGTGGTCGGCACCCTGGCCGACGGTGACCACCTCGGCGACGAGGCGATCCGGGAGGAGAACGGCGACTGGCCGTACACCGTCCGGGCGGCCACCGCCGGCACCGTGCTGGCGCTGCGCTGGGCCGACTTCCAGGAGCTCGCCGACCGCTCCGAGGCCCTCCAGCTGCAGGTCATGGAGTACCTGGCCGGCTTCGACCAGCCGCAGAACAAGCACGGCGAGGCGGCGATCGACCTCTCCGCCGGGCACCACGGCGAGTACGAACTCCCCACCGCCTTCGTGGACTACGAGCTCAAGCCGCGCGAGTACGAGTTGAGCGTCGCCCAGACCGTCCTCAAGGTGCACACCCGGGTCGCCGACCTCTACAACCAGCCGATGAACCAGACCGAGCACCAGCTCCGGCTGACCGTCGAGGCGCTGCGCGAGCGCCAGGAGCACGAGCTGATCAACAACGCGGAGTTCGGTCTGCTCCGCAACGCCGACCACGAGCAGCGGATCCAGACCCACTCCGGCCCGCCCACCCCGGACGACATGGACGAGCTGCTGAGCCGCCGGCGCGGCACCAAGCTCTTCCTGGCCCACCCGCAGGCCATCGCGGCGATCAGCCGCGAGTGCAACCGGCGCGGCCTCTACCCGGACACCGTCGAGGTGCACGGTCGCCAGGTCTTCGGCTGGCGCGGGGTGCCGGTCTTCCCGTGCAACAAGATCCCGATCGTCAACGGCGGCACCACCTCGATCCTCGCGATGCGCACCGGCGAGGACAACCAGGGTGTCATCGGTCTGCACCAGACCGGAATTCCGGATGAAGTCGAGCCGAGCCTTTCGGTCCGATTCATGGGAATCAGCGAGAAGGCCATCATTTCCTATCTGGTGAGCGCCTACTACTCGGCCGCGATCCTGGTGCCGGACGCCGTCGGTGTTCTGGAGAACGTCGACATCGCCCACCACCAGGGCTGATCCGGGCCGACCGGAACCACGGCGTCCGGCCGGGCGGCGCCCACCGCCCGACCGGGCACCGCCCCTGACGGTTCCGGCCCGCCACCGGGCCCGCCCGCCACCGGGTCGGCCCGTCGTACCACCAAGGGGGAGGACCCATGGGAATGTTCACGCTGGAGCGCGACCATCGCGAGGGACACGAGGCGCAGGACGTCCTCGCGCGCGCCCGCACCCTGGTCGACCCGGTGCTGAGGGCCGCGGTGGACTCGCTGCCCGGCACCATGCGCCGGGTGGCCGGCTACCACCTCGGCTGGTGGGAGGCGGACGGTTCGCCCTCGGCCGCGTCCGCCGGGAAGGCCATCCGGCCCGCCCTGGTGCTCGCCGCCGCCCAGGCCCTGGGCGGCGACCCCGCCAAGGTCACCGCCGCCGCGGCCGCCGTCGAGCTGGTGCACAACTTCACGCTGCTGCACGACGACATCATCGACCGGGACGAGACCAGGCGGCACCGGCCCACCGCCTGGCTGGTGTTCGGCACCACCGAGGCCATCCTGGCCGGTGACGCCATGCACTCGCTGGCCCTGCGGCTGCTCGCCGAGGACGGTCAGGCCGTGGCCGGCGAAGCCGTCCGCCGGCTGGCCGACTGCGTGGTGGAGCTCTGCGAGGGCCAGCAGATCGACTGCGCCTTCGAGCAGCGCAGCGACGTCTCGCTGACCGAGTGCCTGGCGATGGCCGAGGCCAAGACCGGCGCGCTGCTCGGCGCCGCCTGCGCGATGGGCGCCCAGTACGCGGGCTGCTCGGAGGCGGCCGCGCAGGCGATGGACGGCTTCGGCCGGGAGATCGGCCTGGCGTTCCAGCTGATCGACGACCTGATCGGCATCTGGGGCGACCCGGAGGTCACCGGCAAGCCGGTCGGCGCGGACCTGCTGGTCCGGAAGAAGTCCCTGCCGGTGGTCGCCGCGCTCCGCTCCGGGACGCCGGACGGGGATCGGCTGGCCGAGCTGTACGCGCTGGAACGTCCGCTCACCGCGGAGGAGTTGGCGAGCTGCGCGGCCGCCGTCGAGGGCGCCGGCGGGCGGGCCTGGGCGCAGGGCGAGTCCTGCGAGCGGATGGCGGCGGCGATGGCCCAGCTGGCCCTCGCGGTGCCCGAGCCCTCGGCCGCCGACGAACTGCTCGCGCTCGCCGAGCTGGTCACCCGCCGCACCCACTGAGCCCGGGCGGCGGTCCGCGCCGTCAGGCCAGGGCGTCCAGCAGTCGCCGCTCCTTCGCCGGCTCGATGCCGTGAACGATCCGCCCGCGCTTGCGCCCGTCGGGCTCGGTGTCCTCGGCCGACCCGCGCCGCCGCAGCCACTCCCAGGTGTCCCGGGCGGTCTCGACGAAGGGCCGGCACCGCAGTCCGGCCGCCTCGGCCCGCCCGGTGTCGACCTGCCAGGTGCCCGCCGTCTCCGGCCCATCGGGTGTCCAGAGCGGCAGCTCGCTCCACGGCTGGACGCCGTCCGGCCCCTCCGTGGGCAGCCGCTCGTCCGCGACCCAGACCAGCTCGACGTCCGCGCCGCCGGTCACCTCCGCGCAGCCCGCCAGGAACTCCCCGTAGGTGAGCCGGCCGGGCGGCGCCGTGGTGACGAAACGGCCGGTGGTGCCCGCCGTCAGCCGGTCGACACCGAACACCGCGAAGTCCCGGACGTCGATCAGCTGCATCGGCCGCCCCGGCTCGCCCGGTGCCAGCACCGGCCCGCCCCGGGCCGTCCGCTCCAGCCACCAGGGCAGCCGGCCGCCCCGCTCGTACGGTCCGATCAGCAGCCCGCTGTTGAGGATCAGCGCGCGGTCGGCGCCGAAGTGCTCGAGGACGGCGCGTTCGCAACCCGCCTTGAGCGCGGCGCTGAACTCCTGCCCGGGCGGGGTGTCGGCCGGGCACGGGTGAAGCGGCGAGGTCTCGTCGACGGCCCGGGCCGGCCAGTCGGCGAAGGCGTGGACGGAGGAGATCAACGTGTAGTGGTCGGCGCGGTCGCGCAGCAGCCGGGCGGCGGCCGCGGCCTGGGCGGGCTGCTGGGCCGAGGTGTCGACCACGGCGTCCCAACGCCGGCCCTCGACCAGCCGGGCCAGGTCCTCGGCCGTGTCGCGGTCGCCGTGGACGGCCTCGACGCCGGGCAGGTCGGCGGCCGTGCGGCCGCGGTTGAAGGTGGTGACCGAGTGGCCGCGGGCGAGGGCCTCGGAGGCGTACGCCCGTCCCAGGAAGGACGAGCCGCCGAGCAGAAGGATCTTCATACCGGCAAGACTGTCCCAGGCCCGTCCTCCGCATACCGCCGTTCGCCCTCGGCGCACGCCCGCCCCTCCCGGCTCGCCCGGTCTCCGCGCCTCCCGGACTGCCGGGGCCGACCGAGATGCCGAGCCGCAGAGGCCCGCATAGCATCCGGTTTGTACCGGTATCAGCGCTCCCACCGGTATCCACGTCCTGCCGTCAGGCACGTCACGCAGCCGCCGCGCCCCGGGGCCGGGGCCCGGCGCGGGGAAGAGCGGCACCATGGTCAACCCGGCACTCGTCGACCCGGACACCATCCGCGCGACCGCCGCCGAGGCATGGATCCGCGGCCGGCCGATCCTGGAGAACTACCGCACCCTCTACACCCAGGCCCTGGACGACGCGGACCCCCGCTACGTCGGCGGCTTCGGCGTCTTCCGGCACTACCCGCGCCCCTTCACCCCCGCCAACACCGATGTCGTCAGCCCGAGCAACGACACCCCGTACTCCTGGGCCTGGCTCGATCTGCGGACCGAACCGTGGGTCCTCTCCGTCCCCGCCGTGGACCGCTACTACGTCCTGCCGGTGCACGAGCTCGACACCGTGTACGCCGGGTTCGTCGGCTCCCGGAGCACCGGTCAGGAGGCCGGCGACCACCTGGTGGCCGGCCCGGACTGGGACGGCGAGCCGCCGGCCGGCATCAGCAGCGTCATCCGCGCGGCGACCCGGCTGGTCGGCATCGTCGGCCGCACCCAGGCCGTCGGCACCTCCCCCGAGGCCGTCCGGGAACTCGGCGGGATCCAGCAGCGCTACCTCCTCCGCCCGCTGCACGTCCACACCGGGACCCCGGAACCGGAACCCGCCCGGCAGCCGGTCTGGCCGGTCTGGCGGGAGTCCGTGCTGGACACCGTCGAGTTCTTCTCCTTCCTCGACTTCCTGCTCGGCTTCTTCCCGGCCCTGCCGACCGAGGCCGGACTGCGGGGCCGGCTGACCGACCTCGGCGTCGACGGCCGCGGCGAGTTCGAACCGGCCACCCTGCCGATGGCGGTCCGGGCCGAGATGGAACGCGGCATCGCCGACGGCAAGGCCGCACTCGCCCGCGCCGTCGCCCGGACCGAGTCCTCGGTCGGGCTCTTCGGCACCCGGGAGCGGATCGGCACCAAGTACCTGGAGCAGGCCGTCGGCGCGGTCACGGGCCTCTACGGCCTGCCCGTCGAGGAGGCCTGGTACGGCGCCTGGCAGGCGGACAGCGAGGGCCACCGGCCGCCCGACGCCGGCCGGCGCGACCACCGCACGCCCGGCCTGGTCCGCGACCCGGACGGCGGCCTCACCCTGCACCTGAGCCACCGGCCGCCCACCGACCCCGCGGCGGCCGCCAACTGGCTGCCCGTGCCCGACGGCCCGTTCACCGCCGTGCTGCGCCTCTACGGCCCGGACGGCGCCGTGCTCGACGGCCGCTGGACGCCGCCTCCGCTCACCCCGCGCTGATCCGCCGGCCACCGCCGGCCCGCACCCCCGGACCCGGGAAGGACGCCCCGATGACCCCACCCGAGCTGGAGGCGATGGCCGCCGACGCCTACGTCTACGGCTACCCGCTCGTCGCCGGCCTCACCATGGTCGAACGCTTCGTCGGCGGCGGCCTGGGCGTCCTGCCGCCCACGCCCTTCAACCGGTTCGCCCACGCCACCCGGCAGGCGGGCCCCGACGACGACTTCGGCTCCGCCAACAACGACGTCCTCTACTCGGTCGCCCAGCTCGATCTCTCCGAGGGTCCGCAGCTGCTCCGCGTGCCCGACACCGGCGGCGCCTACTACGTGCTGCAGTTCGTCGACGCCTGGACCGCCAACTTCGCCTACGTCGGCAGCCGCGCCAGCGGAACCGTCGCCCAGACCTGGCTGATCGTCCCGCCCGACTGGCACGGCACCCCGACCGAGCCGGACCGGGTGATCGTCGCCCCGACCACCGTCGCCACCGTGGTCGGCCGGTTCGCCTGCACCGGTCCGGAGGACGTCCCGCGGGTCCGGGCCCTCCAGGACGGGCTGACCCTCGAGCCGATGGAGCCGGGCGGTCTCGCCGCCGGACTGCCCGCACCCGACCCGGACGTGCCCGAGCGGCTCGCCTTCTTCGAACGCCTCCGGGTCTGGACGGCCGCCTTCCCGCCCGCCGAGCCCGACCGCGAGTACCAGCAGCGGTTCGCGCCGCTCGGCCTCCTCGACCCCGGCGTCTCCCCGTACCGCGCGGCCGTCCCCGACTGGACGCTCGCCCTGGCGAGCGGTCTCGCCGCCGGGCGCGAACGGGTCGAGGCCGCCACCCGGCCGCCGGAGGACCACCCGGCCGGCGAATGGCGTGCGGCGCTCCACCTGTTCGACCACAACGTCGACTTCCTCGGTCCTGGCACCCTCGACGACCCCGAGTGGCGGATCCCGGACCGGCGCGCCGGCTACCTCAGCCGGGCCGCCGCCGCCCGCGCCGGCCTCTGGGGCAGCCATGCCTACGAGGCGCTGTCCGCGGCCACCACCGACGACGCCGACGGCCGCCCGCTGGACGGCTCCCGGCCCTGCACCCTGCGCTTCCCGCCGGACGGCCTGCCGCCCACCGAGGCACGCCCGGCCTGGTCCGCGACCCGGACGGCGGCCTCACCCTGCACCTGAGCCACCGGCCGCCCACCGACCCCGCGGCGGCCGCCAACTGGCTGCCCGCGCCCGACGGCCCGTTCCGTCCGGTGATGCGGCTCTACCGACCGGGCCCGGCCGTTCTGAACGGCTCCTACCGCCTGCCGCCGCTCCGGCGGAGCCAGGGCCTCTCTTGATACTCGCCGGGGTCGCGCCGCCGGGGCGGGCACGTTTCCGGCCTTCGACCAGGAGACACCCCGCCGTGCCGCGTCGTCGTCGGTCGCCCCGGCCCCCGACCGGGGGAGAGGCTCCGCCTCGCGGCCTGCGCACCCCGGCGCCGTCCGCCCGCTCTCCGGGTGGGCGGCGGGAGTGCGACGGTGGATCGGGGGCGTGCCGGGTGGACGCCGCCGCGGGCCGGTGGGACAGGGCCCGACGGAGCAGACCCGGAACGGGACACGGCCGGATCGGACCGGCCCGGTCAGGAAGGAAGCCGCATGGGCGACGCCGTCGGCGCGATGCTCGCCTCGGCCGCGGGCGTCGCGATCAGCCCGATGTCGCTGATCGCGACGGTCCTGCTGCTCGCCGGTCCCCGGGGCCGGGCGGGCGGGACGGCGTTCGCCGCCGGCTGGGCGGCCGCGCTGGCGGTGCCGGCCGCCGTCGTGGTGCCGCTCGGATCGGGGCTCGCGGCGGGCCGGGCCGCCCCGGAGTGGTCGTGGTGGTTCGAACTGGTCCTGGGTGGGCTGCTCCTGCTGCTCGGCCTGCGCCAGTGGTGGGACCGTCCGCGCGAGGGGCGGGTGCACCCGCCGCCGGACTGGATGCGGACGGTCGACCGCTCCACCCCCGCCCGCGCCGCCGGCCTCGCGGTGGTGCTGCTGGCGACCGATCCGAAGAACCTGCTGTTGGCGGTCGGCGCCGGGGTCTCGATCGCGACCAGTACCGCGCCGACCGGTGGCAAGGCGGGCGCCGCCGTGCTGCTGGTGCTGATCGGATCGCTCGGCGCCCTGCTGCCCCTGGGCGTCCACCTCCTCGGCGGCGCGCGGGCGCCCCGGCGCCTGGAGGAGTGGAAGGCCTGGGCGGCGACCCACAACACGGCGGTGCTGCTGGTCCTCTTGCTCACCCTCGGCACCACCCACCTCGGCGCGGCCCTGTCCGGCCTGTCCACCTGACCGGGCCTGTCCAGCTGACCGGGCCGGTCACCTGACCGCCCGGGCCACCTGACCGGGCCGGCCGAACCGACCCCGCGAGCCCGTCCCCGCCCCGATTCAGTGCGGGGACGGGCTCGCGGAATCGGACGGGCCCGCCGGAGCGGGGGTGGACGGGGACGCCGTCGGGGTCGCCGAAGCCGTCGGGGCCGCCGTCGGCGTGCCGGTCGGCGCGGGCGGGCCGGTCGTCGGGCCCGCGGTCGGCGTCGGACCGGCGGTCGCCGGGGCGGTGGGCGTCGGCGTGCCGGTCGGGGGTCCGCTCGGGGACGGGGTGCCGGACGGGGTCGGCCCGCCGGTGGGGGTGGGGCCCGGCGTGGTGGTCGGTTCGGCGGTGCCGGGCTCGGCCGGCGCCGAGGTGGACCCGCCGCGGTGCTGCGGTCCGCCCTCCAGCGTGACCACGGCCTGCGAGGGCGGCAGCGCGATCCGGGCGGTCCAGCGGGTCGCGGGGGCGAGGTCCTCGTCGACGCTGACGATGACCGTGATCCGCTGCCCGGGCGCGAGCGTCCCGGAGTCCCGGCTGAGCCGCAGCCAGGACGCGTCCACCACGGCGTGCCAGCGGATCTCGGTGCCGCCCGAGTTGGTGAGGGTGAGCACCGTCCGGTTGCCGTACTCGCCCGCTTCGACGGTCAGCAGGCCGGACGGCACGGGCGCGCCGCTCCCGGGGGTGCCGGGGCCGGACGGCCCGGTCGCCGCGCCGCCCGCGGGGGCCGCGACCAGGGTGGGGCTGCCGAGCGGTGTCGCGCCATGAGCCGGGACCGGGATCAGCGGGCCCTGGATCCCGGGCAGCAACGTTTCTGCACCGAGCGGACCCGCTCCGGCGAGCTCCATCCCGACCACCGCCGGGCCGCCGCGCCCCGCCGCCCCGCCGCGATCGTCGGTGCCGCCCGTCGCGCCGATCACGGCACCGAGCGCCTCGGCGTCCACGGCCCCGCCCGCCGGGCCGTCCGCCGGACCGCCGGGCCGTCGGACTGTCGGGCGGCCGTCCTCCTCGACCCGGACGGAGGAGACCGCCGCCGCCGCTCCCGGCCCGCCACCGCCGCGGTGCCCGGCCCAGAGGGCGACGACCGGCGCCGCCAGGACGGCGGCCAGCACCCCGGTGGTCACCACCCGCCGGCGCACGGTCGGCCCGCGCCCGGAGTCCGGCGCGCGGTGCCGGGGGAAGCCGCCCTGGTCGAAGCGGAGCCCCGGCTCGGTCACCGGCACCGGTGCGCCCGCCCGCCGTCCGGCCCGCTCCCGCGCGGGCGGGGGCAGGAACCCCACGCTCCCCGCCGACACCCCGGCCACCCCGGGCGCTCCGGCCGCGCCGGCCGCCCCGTCCGGAGCGGCGAGCACCGGCAGCCCGGACAGCCCCGGGCCCTCCGGCACCTCGCCCGCCACCCGCTCCGCCGTGCCCCGGCAGGTCGGGCAGTCCACCACGTGCTGCACGAGTTCGCGGCGGAGCGCCGGGCCGAGCACCCAGTCCCGCCAGCTCTCCGCGCCGGCGCCGCCGAGCCGGTCCAGCTCCGGGCAGCTGCCGACACCGAGCACCAGCAGGGCGGCCCTGGTCCGGTCGACCTCGGCCCGCGCGGTGGCGAGCAGCACCCGGACGGTGTCGAACGGCTGCCCCAGGACGGCGGCGACCTCGATCGGGCTGAGCCGGTGGCGGACCGCCAGCTCCAGCGCCTCGCGCTGCTCGGGACCGGTGCCGGCCGCCTCGGGCCAGGCCAGCGAGGCCAGTTCGCGCCGCCGCCGGACCGCCTCCGCGCCGCCGTCCCGGCCCTCACCGGTCACCCCGGTCACCCCGGTCACCCCGGTCGGCCCGGTCGACCGGGCCGCCCCGCCGCTCGCCGCGCCCACCACGCCCGTCGGGCCGCCGCCCGCCGCTCCGGCGCCCGTTCCGGTCACCGGCCCGTCCGCCAGCCGCCGCAGGCAGCAGTACCGGGCCAGCGAGTACAGCCAGGCCCGGAGCAGCCCCGGCTCGGCCAGCCGGGAGCCGTGCCGGACCGCCAGCTCGCGGACCTCCCGCAGGGCGGACGCGGCGGCCTCGTGCTCGCACAGCACCGAGAGGCAGTAGGTGAAGAGGCCGTCGACCTGTCGCTCGTACGCCGCGAGGACGGCGTCGCGCGGCCCTTCGGTACTCGTCGTCACCCGTCCGACGGTAGAGACGGCGCGGGCCCGACCCGGGTCATTCCGCCCGGTTGTACTTCTTTCGGGTAACAACATCGCTCATTCGTGGACCGGGAGCCGGGAAGGGGGGCACCGTCCGCTCCTCACCCCCGCACCCGGCTCCCGCACCCGGCTCCCCACCCCGGCGTCCCGCTCCCGGCCCGGCCGGCCCCCGCGTTGTCGTACCCGGGCGCTACGGTGACCGCATGGCTGCCCGTACCAAGACCACCGCCAAGCCGCGCCCGGCCTACCGCTGCACCGAGTGCGGCAACCAGCTGCCCAAGTGGGTCGGCCGCTGCCCGGAGTGCAACGCCTGGGGCACGGTCGAGGAGTACGGCGCGGTGCCGATCCGGACCACCGCCGCTGGCCCGGTCAGCGCGCCCGCCCGCCCGATCGCCCAGGTGGACGGCCAGGTGGCGACGGCCCGCTCCACCGGTGTGCCGGAGCTGGACCGGGTGCTCGGCGGCGGCCTGGTCCCGGGCGCCGTGGTGCTGCTGGCGGGCGAGCCCGGCGTCGGCAAGTCCACCCTGCTGCTGGACGTCGCGGCCAAGGCGGCCAGTGACCGGCACCGCACGCTCTACGTCACCGGCGAGGAGTCGGCGGGCCAGGTGCGGCTGCGCGCCGACCGGATCAACGCGCTCTCCGAGCACCTCTACCTGGCCGCCGAGTCGGACCTCGGCGCCGTCCTCGGCCACATCGAGGCGGTCAACCCCGGCCTGCTGATCCTGGACTCGGTGCAGACCATCGCCTCCGCCGAGCTGGACGGCGCGCCCGGCGGCCCGGCCCAGGTCCGCGAGGTGGCGAACGCGCTGATCCGGGCCTCCAAGGACCGCGGCATGGCCACCCTGCTGGTCGGCCACGTCACCAAGGACGGCCAGATCGCCGGCCCGCGTCTGCTGGAGCACCTGGTGGACGTCGTGCTGAGCTTCGAGGGGGACCGGCACGCCCGGCTGCGGATCATCCGCGGGGTCAAGAACCGGTACGGCGCGACCGACGAGGTCGGCTGCTTCGAGCTGCACGACGAGGGCATCGAGGGCCTGGCCGACCCGTCGGGCCTCTTCCTGACCAGGCGTGACAAGCCGGTGCCGGGGACGTGCCTGACCGTCACCCTGGAGGGCAAGCGGCCCCTGGTGGCCGAGGTGCAGGCGCTGATGGTGGATTCGCAGATCCCCTCGCCGCGCCGGACGACCTCCGGCCTGGAGTCGCCCCGGATCGCGATGATCCTCGCCGTGGTCGAGCGGCACGGCGGGGTGAAGCTGGGCAAGCAGGACATCTACACCGCGACCGTCGGCGGCGTGAAGCTCTCCGAGCCCTCGGCGGACCTCGCGATCGCCCTCGCGGTGGCCAGCTCCTCCTCGGACACCCCGCTGCCCAGCAACCTGGTCGCGATCGGCGAGGTCGGCCTGGCGGGCGAGGTGCGGCGGGTGACGGGTGTGCAGCGACGCCTGGCCGAGGCGCACCGGTTGGGCTTCACCCACGCGCTCGTCCCGCCGGACCCGGGCAAGGTCCCGCCCGGCATGAAGGTGGTCGAGGTGTCGGACATCGGCGAGGCGCTGCGGGCGATCCCGGGGCGTCGCCGGGCCGCCGCGAAGCCGAAGGGTGAGGCACCGTCGGCGCCGCCGGCCCCCCGCGCGCCCCGGCCGGTGGCCCACGCCGAGGAGCTCATGGAGGGGTGGGAGCCGCTCGACTCCGACGAACTGCACTGACCCAAGCCCTGTCGTTGCCGCACGCAGTTAGACTTTCCCCTGTCTCATTGGTGATAAGGCAGTACTAAGCGACAGAGCAACAGACCGCAGGCCGGCGCCCCCCGCACGAGGCGCGCGGTACGGGGTCGACCGGAGGAGTCACGTGGCAGCCAGCGACCGGGCGGACAAGTCCTCCCGCGAGGAGGCCCTGCTGCGGGCCTCCCTCACCGCCATCGCCCCCGGCACCGCACTGCGTGACGGTCTGGAGCGGGTGCTCCGGGCCAACACCGGCGGTCTGATCGTGCTCGGTTTCGACAAGACCGTCGAACCGATCTGCACCGGCGGTTTCGTGCTCGACGTCGAGTTCACCGCGACCCGGCTGCGCGAGCTGTGCAAGCTCGACGGCGCCGTGGTGCTGGACAAGGACATCACCAAGATCGTCCGGGCCGGCGTCCACCTGATGCCGGACTCCACCATCCCGACCGACGAGACCGGCACCCGCCACCGCACCGCCGAACGGGTCAACCGGCAGACCGGCTTCCCGGTGGTCGCCGTCTCGCACTCGATGCGGCTGATCGCCATGTACGTCAACGGCACCCGCCGGGTGCTGGAGGACTCCACCACCGTGCTGTCCCGCGCCAACCAGGCGCTGGCCACCCTGGAGCGCTACAAGCTGCGCCTGGACGAGGTGGCGGGCACGCTCTCCGCGCTGGAGATCGAGGACCTGGTGACGGTCCGGGACGTCACCGCCGTCGCCCAGCGACTGGAGATGGTCCGGCTGATCGCCACCGAGATCGCCGGCTACGTGCTGGAACTCGGCATCGACGGCCGACTGCTCTCGCTGCAGCTGGACGAGCTGATCGCGGGCGTGGAGCCGGAGCGCGAGCTGGTCGCCCGCGACTACTTCCCGGAGCGCGCCGCCAAGAAGGGCCGGACCGTCACCGAGGTGCTGGCCGACCTGGAGGCGCTGACCCACGCCGAGCTGCTCGACCTCCAGACGGTGGCCAAGGCGCTCGGCTACTCGGGCACGCCGGAGTCGCTGGACTCGGCGGTCTCGCCGCGCGGCTACCGGCTGCTGGCCAAGATCCCGCGACTGCCCAACACGGTGATAGAGCGACTGGTGGAGCACTTCGGCGGGCTGCAGAAGCTGCTGGCCGCCAGCATCGACGACCTGCAGACGGTCGAGGGCGTCGGCGAGACCCGGGCCCGCTCGGTCCGCGAGGGCCTGTCCCGGCTTGCTGAATCGTCCATCCTGGAGCGCTACGTCTGAGTGGTCCCGCACCGCCCGGCCGCCGCGCCGGACGCCGTGCCGGACCCGCGCCGGACGCCGAGAGGCCCGGACCGCCTGAGCGGTCCGGGCCTCTTCGTGCCGTCGGGGGAGGGCGGTCCGGTCTCAGTTCTCCAGGCGGATCGAGGAGCGGGCCGAGGCCTGGCCGCCGGAGAGGCCGGTGAGGTCGGCGACCACCAGGTAGGTGCCGACCGGGGCGGGCGCCGGGTCGGCGGTCGCGCACTGCGGCTTGCTGCGGACCCGGTCCCAGCCGAAGGTCTCGGTCAGCCCGCCGTTGGCGGGGAGCTGGACCCAGGTGCTGTTCCGGTCGGCCGGGCAGTCGCCGGAGGACCAGATGCGCTCGCCGTTGCTGGCGGTGACGGTGATCGCGGAGGCGGTCCGGCCCAGGTCCACCCGGCAGGTGGTGCCGGAGGAGTTGTTGATGGTCAGCGCCAGCTTGGGCTTGTCCTTGGGCTGGTAGGCGTTCTGGGTACCGGCCAGATTGAGCGTCAGCTGGGAGGAGGCGCAGATCGGCAGGGCCATGATCTCGGGGGTGTTCACCGCGGGCTGGCCGCCCGTGGAGCCGCCTCCCGTGGAGCCGCCTCCCGTGGAGCCGCCGCCGGTGGTCCCGCCGGTGCCGCCGCCCGTGCCGGCCGGGGCACCGCCGGTCGAGGCGCCACCGCCGGTGCCGCCCGCCGCCGTTCCGCCGGGGGCGGGTGCCGGGTTGGCGCCGCCGCCGGTCGTGCCGCCGGTGCTCAGGCTGACGTCGCCGCCGGAGCCGCCCGCCGCGCCGCCCGAGGCGCTGCCGCCACCGCCGCCCGGGCGGGAGTTGTTGGCCGGTCCGCTCGGCGAGGCGCCCGGCGTGATCGTCTGGGCCGGCGTCTGGTTCTGGGACTGGGTCGGCACGGCCTGCGCCGCCTTGTCCTTCCCGCCGTCGCCACCCCCGCCCTGATCGGCCATCAGCCAGATGACGAGCGCGGCGACCGCGACGGCGGCGACGAGCACGACGACGCGCCGGCGCCAGTAGATCGAGGCCGGCAGTGGTCCTACGGGTTGACGCAGAGAGGGCACGCCCAAACTCTACGAGACAGTGTGTGCCCCTTGACGCACCAACACCGCACAGTCATCCCTTCCTTCACATGATCCGCCATTTGCGCCGTTCGGGCGAGGCCGTATGGGGCGTTTTGCGCGCTGAAACGGAGTTCCATGATCCGCTTCGGCGCCCGCCCCGGGCGTGGGAGGATCGAAGGGCCATGGCTGCGAACACCGTCACCCCCGCCCTCCCCGCACCCGCGACCCCCGTCGCGGCGCCGGTCCCCGACACGACCGCCGACACGACCGCCGGCGCGACGCCGAAGCTCGGTCTCCCGTTGCCGGTCCTGCACTCGACCGTCCTCGACTGGTACGAGGCCAACGCCCGCGACCTGCCCTGGCGGACGCCGGACGCCTCGCCCTGGGCCGTGATGGTCAGCGAGTTCATGCTCCAGCAGACCCCGGTGAAGCGCGTGCTGCCCGCCTGGCAGGCCTGGATGGAGCGCTGGCCGACCCCGGCCGACCTGGCCGCCGAGGCGCCCGGCGAGGCCGTCCGGATGTGGGGCCGACTGGGCTACCCGCGCCGGGCGCTGCGCCTGCACGGGGCGGCGGTGGCGATCACCGAGGAGCACGGCGGCGAGGTCCCGGACGACCACGCGACCCTGCTCTCGTTGCCCGGGGTCGGCGAGTACACCGCGGCCGCGGTGGCCTCCTTCGCCTTCCGCCAGCGGCACGTGGTGCTGGACACCAACGTCCGACGGGTGTTCGCCCGCGCGGTGACCGGCGTGGAGTACCCGGCGCAGGCCACCACGGCGGCCGAACGGCGGACCGCGACCGCGCTGCTGCCCGAGGCCGACCGGACGGCCGCCACCTGGGCGGTCGCCGTGATGGAACTGGGCGCCCTGGTCTGCACGGCCCGCGGCCCGGAGTGCGGGGACTGCCCGCTGTTCACCTCCTGCGCCTGGCAGCGGGCCGGACGCCCGCCGTACGAGGGCCCGGCCCGGCGCGGCCAGTCCTACGAGGGCACCGACCGGCAGGTGCGCGGCAAGCTGCTCGCGGTGCTCCGTGAGGCCCACGGCGAGGTGCCGCAGGCCCGGCTCGACGCGGTCTGGCCGGACGCCGTGCAGCGGGCCCGGGCCCTGGACGGGCTGGTCGCCGACGGCCTGGTCGAACCGGTCGAGCAGGGCGTCTACCGGCTGCCGCAGTAGCGGCCGCCGGGCCGGGCACGGGACCGGCCGTCAGGGCCCGCCCGGCGCGCCCGCCGGAGCACCGCGAAGGCCCCCGCCCGCCGGTACGGCGAGCGGGGGCCTTCGCGCTGTTCCGTTGCTCCGGCGACGGACCGCGTCGGACCGCGTCGGGTCGCGTCAGACCGCGTCGGGTCGCGTCAGACCGCGTCGGGTCGCGTCAGATCGCGACGGCCTCGACGGTGTCGGGCGCGGCGCCCTTCCCGGCCTCGCCGTCCTTGCCGTCGGCCGGCGGGGTGCCGGCGCCGCGCAGCGGCACCTCCCGCATGAAGACCGCGGCGGCGACCGCGATCACGGCGGCGGCCGCACCCCACAGGAAGACGGTGTGCATGCCGTTGGCCACCGCGTGGTGGTAGGCGTCCTGCACCGGCGCGGGCAGCGCCTTGAGCGCGGCCGGGCTCAGCTGGGCCGGGTCGCCGCCCTGCGAGCCGCCCGCCCCGGCGGCCGAACCGAGCCGCTCGTTCATGGTCTCGGTGACCCGGCTGTTGAACAGCGCGCCGAACAGCGCCACACCGAACGAGCCGCCGATGGTGCGGAACAGGGTGGCGGTGGAGCTGGCCACACCCATGTCCTTGAGCTCGACGCTGTTCTGCGCGACCAGCATGGTGATCTGCATCAGGAAGCCCATGCCGGCACCGAGCACCACCATCCAGCAGGCGGAGGTGAAGCCCGAGGTGTCGGTGGAGAGGGTCGAGAGCAGCACCATGCCGGCGGTCATCACGACGGTGCCGATGATCGGGTAGATCCGGTACTTGCCGGTCTTGGTCACGGCCTGGCCGACCACCAGCGAGATCACCAGCATGCCGAACATCATCGGCATCAGCAGCAGCCCGGAGTTGGTCGCCGAGGCGCCCTGCACGGTCTGCTGGTAGAGCGGCAGGAAGACGGTGGAGCCGAACATCACGAAGCCGACCACGAAGCCGATGATCGAGACCAGGGTGAAGTTCAGGTTCTTGAACAGCGAGAGCGGGAGCATCGGCTCCTCGACCCGCTGCTCCACGTAGCAGAAGCCGATCAGCGTGGCCGCGGCCAGCGCGGTCAGACCGAGGATCTGCTTCGAGCCCCAGGCGTACTCCTGGCCGCCCCAGGTGGTGATCAGGGTGAGCGCGGTGATGCCGGTGGTGAGCAGCAGTGCGCCCAGGTAGTCGATCCGGGCCGTGCTGCGGACCTTCGGCAGCTTCAGGGTGACGACGACGACCGCGAGCGCGACGGCGCCGAGCGGCAGGTTGATGTAGAAGGTCCAGCGCCAGTTCAGGTGGTCGGTGATGAAGCCGCCGACCAGCGGGCCGCCGATGGTGGCGAGCGCCATCACCGCGGCGAACATGCCCTGGTACTTGCCGCGGTCGCGCGGCGGGACGAGCGCGCCCATGATCGACATCACGCCGACCATCAGACCGCCGGCGCCCAGGCCCTGGAGGGCGCGGAAGCCGATGAGCTCCGTCATGTCCTGGGAGAGGCCGGACAGCGCCGAGCCCGCCAGGAAGATCACGATCGAGGTGAGGAAGGTGCCCTTGCGGCCGTAGAGGTCGCCGAGCTTGCCCCAGATCGGGGTGGAGGCGGCGGTGGCCAGGGTGTAGGAGGTGACCACCCACGAGAGGTGCTCGGCGCCGCCGAGCTCGCCGACGATGGTCGGCATCGCGGTGCCGACGATCAGGCCGTCGAGCATGGCGAGCAGCATGGTGACCACCAGGCCGATCATCACCAGGCGGATCTCACGGGCCGAGCGGGGCTGTTCGTCCTCGGTCGGTTTCTTCTCGGGGGCCGCGTTGTCGGCCTTGGGGTGTGACATGGGTGGGACTCCCGGACAGGGGGGTCGGGCGACCGGCGCGGCCTGCGGCAGCCCCCTTACTTGTCGCCCGGCTAGTTTGTGGACCGTGGGCACGGTAGGTTGTTCACTAGCCGGGCGTCAAGCCAGTTTTTCGGCGGGCTCCCCGGGCAGGAAGAATGAGCGCACCAGTGGTCGCCGAGGGAGGCAACCGCCGCTACGCCGCGGCGGCCGCGGGCCGTCGGAGACCGAACCACGACGCAGTCAGAGGCAGGCGATGGGCACGACGCAGAGCCCCCGTAGCGACACCAGGGCGCGCATCGTCGCGATCGCCCTGGAGCTCTTCTCCGAGCACGGCTACGAGCGCACCTCACTGCGGGAGATCGCGGACCGGCTGGGCGTCACCAAGGCCGCGCTCTACTACCACTTCAAGACCAAGGAAGACATCGTCCACGGCATCGTGGAGACCACCGCCGCGCCGATCGACGAGCTGATCGTCTGGGGGCGCGAGCAGTCCTGGACGCCCGAGGTGCGGGACGAGCTGATCCGCCGGTTCGCGGCCGGGATGGCCGAGCGGGCGCCGTTGCTGCGCTTCTTCCAGGAGAACCAGCCCGCGCTGCGCGACCTGCCGGCCGGGCAGGAGTTCCGGGACCGCATGATCGCGCTGGTCCGGCTGGTGCACGGCCCGGGGGCGACCTTCGAGGACCGGCTGCGCGCGATGATGTCGCTGTTCACCATCAACTCGGCGCTCTTCCTGCTCTACCAGGACAAGAGGCCGGAGGTCGACCGCTACGTCGGCGACATCCCGGTCGCCGAGGCCACCCGCGAGGAGGCGATCGAGGCCGCCCAGCACGTGGCGCTGGAGATCTGCCGGCTGATCGTCCGGCCCGCGCCGACGGACTGAGCGGCCCCGGTGGCCGGGGGTCAGGAGTCCGGCGGTCAGAAGTCGGTGACCCCGTGCGCGGCGAGGTAGGCGATCGGGTTGATCACCGCGCCGTACTGGTTGGCGGAGCGGATCTCGAAGTGCAGGTGCGGACCGGTCGAGTTGCCGGTGTTGCCCGAGCGCCCGATCTGCTGGCCGGCCGCGACGTGCTGTCCGGGCTTCACCGAGAGGGCCGACATGTGCGCGTACTGGGCGAAGCGTCCGTCGGACAGCCGCAGCACGACCTCCTTGCCGTACGCGCCGTCCCAGCCGGCCGACACCACGGTGGCGTTGCCGACCGCGAGCAGCGCGGTGCCGGGGGAGACCGCGAAGTCCACCCCGGTGTGGTACCCGGCCGCGTAGTCGGGATTGCGCACGCCGTACGGGTTGCTGGTCGGCGCACCCGGGATCGGCGCGGACCACTGGGGGGCCGGAGCCGGAGCCGGAGCCGGAGCAGGGGCGGGTGCGGGCGCCGGGGCGGGCGCGGCGGGAGCCTCCTGCGGGGCGGCCTCCGGCTCGGCGGCGGGCGCCCGGCCCTCCGCCCGGCCCTCCGCCTGCTCCTCGGCCCGGCCCTCGGCCTGACCGTCGGCCGGGGCCTGGTCGGCGGACGTCGCCGGGGCGGCGTCCTGCGCGGTCAGCAGGTTGACCGCGATCGCCACCGAGTCCTGCGCGGAGACCTGCTCGGACGGCAGGGTGTACGGGCTGGGACCGGCGACCTGGACCAGCGCCGACGCCGGGGCCGTGCCGTGCGGCGCCGTGAACACCGAGCTGCCGGGTGTGGTCGGGGCGATCGTCTGGGCCGAGGCGCTGCCCGAGGCGGCGATCAGCAGGGCACCGGTGAGGACGGCCGCCCCGGCCGCGGCGGCGGTGGTGGAGCGGTTCCGGTCGGTCTGCCGAAGGAAGGCGTCGGCGAGCCGGCACAGGGCCGGCCCCAGAGGGGGGACGGAAGGCATCGGGAACTCGACCTCACGAACGTACGGGGGCAGCACGCTGAGCCCGTTCGGGCGTGCTGAGTGGGGGACCACTCAGGTGTAACCGTCACCGAGCGGAGTCCCAAACGGTGTGACGTACTACGGCGTGTAGTCAGCATCGCGCCGGAGATTCAAACCGACGGAGTAACGATCATGCGATCGGATGGTCCGTTCATAGGACGATGGCCGGAGCCGTTCGCCCGGCCGATCTACTACCCCCGCTCGTACCGCCCCCGGGGGCTGTGAGGAGCACCACCCGCCCGGCGGGTTTCAGCCGGTCCGGGAACGAAGAATCCGGCCCGCCCCCGCAGGTGCGGGAGCGGGCCGGATCGGCTCAGCGGTGCCTGGTCACGGACCGGGCGTCAGAGCTCGGTCGATCAGTTGTCGACCGGGCGGACGCGGATCCAGGTCTCCAGGTAGTTCGAGGACTCGTTCTCGACCTCGATGCTGGTGCCCGTCTTCGGGACGATGACGCTGCTGTACGGGTTGTCCTTGGTCCAGTAGGACTTCAGGTCGGAGAACTCGTCGACACCCTTGGCCTTCGGGATGACCGTCTCGACGCCCGCCCTGTGCAGGGTCAGGCCGTCCGTGCGGCGCGAGCCGAAGGTGGAGTCGTAACCGTTGATGCGCGGACGCATCAGCGTGTTGTCCTTCCACTTCAGCGGGGTCGGGTGCGAGTCGACCGGCAGGATCAGGCCCTGACCGGGGTGGTTGGTGACGTTGTTGTCGCTCTGCGACTCGTCCCAGTACCAGATCAGCAGGCCGGGCTGGTACGGGTAGTGCTCGACCCAGCCGGGCTTGTCGGCGAAGCCGAAGTTGTACGGGCCGACCTTGAGGGTGCGGTCGTACGAGACGTACTGGCGGTTCTCCGCGATGTAGTACTGGTTGTACTCGTTGGTGAACGAGCCGGTGGTGCGGGAGAAGCCCTTGGCGGTCCAGCCGTTGTCACCGTTCTCGGCACCGTCGGTGAAGACGGAGGCGCCGTCGGCGGTCACGGCGATGTCGTCCAGGGCCAGGCCCTTGAGGTGCAGGCCACCGTCGGTGGTGTACCGGAAGCGGACCTTGACGGCCTTGCCGGCGTAGGCGTCCAGCGGGAAGGCGAGGTCGCCCCACTTGTCGCCCGAGTTGCCGGTCAGCGAGGCCTTGCCGGAGGGGTCCTTCGGCAGCGCGACGCCGTTGTAGGTGCCCTCGAGGGCGGACCAGGTGGCGCCGCCGTCGGTGGAGACCTCGGCGTAGCCGTAGTCGAAGTCCTGCTCGATGTCGTACCAGGCCTTGGCCGACAGCGCGGCCTTGGTCTTGCCGGTCAGGTCGACATCACGGGTCAGCGAGACGTTCAGGTCGTCCGCGCTGCCGCTCCACCACTCGTTCGCACCCGCGAAGGGCTTGTTGATGGTGGTGGTGACGGACTTCTTCGGCAGGTCGACGACGAGCGCCTGCGGCAGCTTGGAGTTGTACTCCGCCGGGCCGATGTGGTGCGTCGACTCGGTGCCGGCCTTGGCCTTGTCGAACTTCAGCCAGCCGAGCTTGAGCTTGCTCCAGGCGTCGAGGTCGTTCGGCATGTCGCCGATCGAGTTCTTGCCCTCGCCGAGCCAGGAACCCGACGACATCAGCGACCAGAAGCCGACCGAGTTGTCGATGCCGCTGCCCGAGGTGTCGTACAGGTCCGGCAGACCGAGGTCGTGGCCGTACTCGTGGGCGAAGACACCCAGGCCGCCGTTCTCGGGCTGCATGGTGTAGTCGCCGACCCAGACACCGGTGCTGCCGACCGGGGTGCCACCGAGCTTGTTGGTGGCCGGACCGGTGGTGCCGGCGCCGGTGCCGTAGACGTACGAGCGGTGGGCCCACAGGGCGTCAGTGCCCTGCTTGCCGCCGCCGGCCGACTGGTCCTCACCGGCGTGCACGATCTGGAAGTGGTCGATGTAACCGTCCGGCTCGTTGAAGTTGCCGTTGTGGTTGAAGTCGTACCGGTCCCACTGGTCGTACTGGGCGATGGTGGCCTTGATCTGCGCGTCCGTCTGGCCCTTGGCCTTCTGGTCGGCGACCCAGGTGTCGATCGCGTCGCGGATCAGGTCCTGGGCGTTGGCGCAGACGTGCTGGCCGCAGTAGTCCGAGCCGTAACGGGCCTCGTTGTACTTGATCTTCACCCAGTCGGTGACCTGACCGTCGACCGAGTAGCGGCCCGAGGACTGCTTCTCGTAGTAGGTCTTCAGCGAGTCACCGGTCTTGCTGAAGTACAGGTCCTGGTAGTGCTGCTGGTTGTAGTCAGCCTGCCAGAGGGTGGAGTTGTTGGTCGCCGGGTCCGGCTGCGCGATCTGGTTGCGCTGCGGGCCGGGCTGACCGCCGTACTTGATCTTGCCGTCCGGCGTCTTGGTCGTGTTGTCGACCTCGTCACCGAACTCCACCAGGATGGTGAAGATCTTGTCCGTGCGCTCACGGGCCAGCTCGACGTACTTGTCCTTGCCCAGCTTGATGCTGGAGCCGCCGCCGTGCTGCTCGATCTGGGCGGTGCCGGCGAGCAGCTGCTCGGTCGCGGCCTTCTGCTCGGCCTCGACCTTCTCGGTCAGCGGGCCGGGAATGTTGTGCTCAGTGCTGGTCTGGACGGCGTCGGCCGGGTCCTGCGGGACGGGGGCGGCGCCGGCGGCGACCGCCGTGCTCGGGAGCAGTCCCGCGCCGAGCGCGGCTATGACCGCCGCGGCCGAGGCGACCGCAGCGGCTTTCCTGGTCATCTTCAACGTTGTGACGTCCTCCCCAAACCGTCCGGCTCTTGGCCTTCCGGTAAACCAATGAAAGACAGGTGGACGTCATTTGATCCAAGCGTGGACGGAAAAGATAGACCTTGACCGTGACATGGCCACAGCGCTATCCTCCGCAACTTCGTATCAGCTGACGTGCTGTCAACAGCATTGCCATTAAAGATGACCGCAGCTTGGGTCGCACCCGCACCGTCCCCCATTCAGGCCCCCGACCTGCCACTTCGTGGTTCGGATCACAGCTTCGGCGCGGGAACGGAAAACGGTTCGGGCCCCCGGCGCGAACGCCGGGGGCCCAAACCGTTGCTGTTATCTGTTAAATGTTGCTACTTCGTCAGGTCCGGACCCGGCGAGGCAACAGCGGCCGGGGTGTCCGCGACCGCGGACTTCTCCTCGCCGCGGAAGGTGAACTTCGCGTCCTTGCCGTCGCCGTCGACACCGACGACCACGATGTGGCCGGCCCGCAGCTCACCGAAGAGGATCTTCTCGGAGAGGTGGTCCTCGATCTCGCGCTGGATGGTCCGGCGCAGCGGTCGGGCGCCCAGGATCGGGTCGTAGCCGCGCTTGGCCAGCAGCTGCTTGGCCTCGACGCTGAGCTCCAGGCCCATGTCCTTGTCCTTGAGCCGCTCGTCCACCTTGGCGATCATGAGGTCGACGATCTGGATGATGTCTTCCTCGGACAGCTGGTGGAAGACCACGATGTCGTCGACGCGGTTCAGGAACTCGGGGCGGAAGTGCTGCTTGAGCTCCTCGCTGACCTTCGCCTTCATCCGCTCGTACCCGGTCTGGGTGTCGCCCTGCGCCGCGAAGCCCAGGTTGAAGCCCTTGGAGATGTCCCGGGTGCCGAGGTTGGTCGTCATGATGATGACGGTGTTCTTGAAGTCGACCACGCGGCCCTGGGAGTCGGTCAGGCGACCGTCCTCCAGGATCTGCAGCAGCGAGTTGAAGATGTCCGGGTGGGCCTTCTCCACCTCGTCGAAGAGCACGACGGAGAACGGCTTGCGGCGCACCTTCTCGGTCAGCTGGCCGCCCTCCTCGTAGCCCACGTAGCCGGGGGGCGAACCGAAGAGCCGGGAGACCGTGTGCTTCTCGGAGAACTCCGACATGTCCAGCGCGATCAGCGCGTCCTCGTCGCCGAAGAGGAACTCGGCGAGCGTCTTGGACAGCTCGGTCTTACCGACACCGGACGGGCCGGCGAAGATGAACGAGCCGCCGGGGCGCTTCGGGTCCTTGAGGCCCGCACGGGTGCGCCGGATGGCCTGGGAGAGCGCCTTGATGGCGTCCTTCTGGCCGATGACGCGCTTGTGCAGCTCGTCCTCCATGCGCAGCAGCCGGGAGGTCTCCTCCTCGGTCAGCTTGAAGACCGGGATGCCGGTGGCGGTGGCCAGGACCTCGGCGATGAGCTCCTCGTCGACCTCCGCGACGACGTCCATGTCGCCGGCCTTCCACTCCTTCTCGCGCTTGGCCTTGGCCTGCAGGAGCTGCTTCTCGTCGTCGCGCAGGGACGCGGCCTTCTCGAAGTCCTGCGCGTCGATCGCGCTCTCCTTCTCGCGGCGCACGTCGGCGATCTTCTCGTCGAACTCGCGCAGGTCCGGCGGCGCGGTCATCCGGCGGATGCGCATCCGGGAGCCGGCCTCGTCGATCAGGTCGATGGCCTTGTCCGGCAGGAAGCGGTCCGAGATGTACCGGTCAGCCAGGGTGGCGGCGGCGACCAGGGCGGCGTCCGTGATGGAGACCCGGTGGTGGGCCTCGTAGCGGTCGCGCAGACCCTTGAGGATCTCGATGGTGTGCGGCAGCGAGGGCTCGGCGACCTGGATCGGCTGGAAGCGGCGCTCCAGCGCGGCGTCCTTCTCCAGGTGCTTGCGGTACTCGTCGAGCGTGGTGGCACCGATGGTCTGCAGCTCACCGCGGGCCAGCATCGGCTTGAGGATGGAGGCGGCGTCGATGGCGCCCTCGGCGGCGCCCGCGCCGACCAGGGTGTGCAGCTCGTCGATGAACAGGATGATGTCGCCGCGGGTGCGGATCTCCTTGAGGACCTTCTTCAGGCGCTCCTCGAAGTCACCGCGGTAGCGGGAGCCGGCCACCAGGGCGCCCAGGTCCAGCGTGTAGAGCTGCTTGTCCTTGAGCGTCTCCGGGACCTCGCCCTTGACGATCGCCTGGGCCAGGCCCTCGACCACGGCGGTCTTGCCGACGCCGGGCTCACCGATCAGGACCGGGTTGTTCTTGGTGCGGCGGGACAGCACCTGCATGACCCGCTCGATCTCCTTCTCGCGCCCGATGACCGGGTCGAGCTTGGCCTCGCGGGCGGCCTGGGTGAGGTTGCGGCCGAACTGGTCCAGGACCAGCGAGGTCGACGGAGTGCCCTCGGCGGGCCCGCCGGCCGTGGCCGACTCCTTGCCGCCGGGGGTCTGGTAACCGGAGAGCAGCTGGATGACCTGCTGACGGACCCGGTTGAGGTCGGCGCCCAGCTTCACCAGGACCTGGGCGGCGACGCCCTCGCCCTCGCGGATCAGGCCGAGCAGGATGTGCTCGGTGCCGATGTAGTTGTGGCCGAGCTGCAGGGCCTCCCGGAGCGACAGCTCCAGGACCTTCTTCGCCCGGGGGGTGAAGGGGATGTGACCGGACGGGGCCTGCTGCCCCTGGCCGATGATCTCCTCGACCTGCTGGCGAACGGCCTCAAGAGAAATCCCGAGGCTCTCCAGGGCCTTAGCGGCGACACCCTCACCCTCGTGGATCAGACCCAGGAGGATGTGCTCGGTGCCGATGTAGTTGTGGTTGAGCATCCGGGCTTCTTCCTGAGCCAGGACGACAACCCGCCGCGCGCGGTCGGTGAACCTCTCGAACATCGTTTATCGCTCCTCAGAGCGGTCGGGCAGTTCGGGGTCCGTCCCCGCCCTGTCCTTCCGCATGCTAGTCCCGCTCAGCGGCGCGGCCCACGGATTCACTCCCTGCCAAGGGAGCGACATGCTGCGCGACCAGCCGACACCAATCCCAACCCGATGTTGGGAGACGGTGTTCCCGCACGCGGGCCGGATGCACCGGATACC
The DNA here is from genome assembly GCA_000719695.1 of Streptomyces sp. NRRL F-6131. Lineage (GTDB taxonomy): Bacteria > Actinomycetota > Actinomycetes > Streptomycetales > Streptomycetaceae > Kitasatospora. The sequence continues at coordinate 115,774 of JOHN01000017.1, read as the reverse complement.
GCTACGCCATCGGCGAACAACCTTCGCCGCGGCGCAGTCGGTGGGCGTCCGACCGGTCACGCGTACTGCCCCGGACGGGGTCACGGACCTCGTCCATCTGCATTCATACCCGGTATCGGGGCGGTTCTCGCGCAGTTTCCGCGGTGGCGGTGTTCGCCTGGCGAGAAGTCGGCCGCCACTGACGGTCGGTCAGCCGCGGCCGGGACGGCCGGTACGCCATCCCGGTGGTCCGCGTTACCGCTTCGCCCCTCCAGCGTTGCACAGGCCGTGACCGTTCTGCCGCCCGAGCCCGAGCCCGGCCCGCTGCCCGAACGGGCAGCCGCGCCCGCGCCGGGCCCGCGGGGCGCGGTCCGGACGTGCGCCGCGGGGCGCGGAGGTTTCCCCTCCGCGCCCCGCGCGTGTGCCGGTGACGGCCCGGGCGTCGCCCGGAACCCCGCACCCGTCCGGGCGGCGGGGCGTCGCCCGGGTCAGGCCACGTTGGCCTTCTCGTAGGCCTCGCGCACGTTGCTGGGCACGCGGCCGCGGTCGTTGACCTCCAGGCCCTGCTCCTTGGCCCACGCGCGGATCTTGGCGGTGTCCGGGACGCTGCCGGACGGGCGCGGGGCGGTGCTGCGGCCCGCGCGGCGGGGGCCGGCGAGCCGACCGCTCTGCTTGCGCCCCTTCTCGACGTACGGCGCCAGCAGACCGCGGAGCTTGTCCGCGTTGGCGCTCTTCAGATCGATCTCGTAGGCAACGCCGTCGAGCGCGAACGTCACCGTCTCGTCCGCCGACCCGCCGTCGAGATCGTCTTCAAGAATGACCTGCACCCTCTGTGCCACGGGCTTCCCTTTCCGCTAAACGACCCATTGCCTAAGGAAAGGAAAGCGCCTTTCTCCGGAAAACACAAACCCCTGGGCGTCCCGGGGGCGGCTCACAGGTGCAGCAGCATGCGCGAGTTGCCCAGTGTGTTGGGCTTCACCCGCTCCAGGTCGAGGAACTCGGCGACACCTTCATCGTACGAGCGGAGAAGTTCTTCATAGACATCCGTAGCGATCGCCGCCGGGTCTGTCGTACCATCATCGGTTTCCTGGACCTCCCCGATCTCCACGAAACCGTGTTTCGCGAAGAAGGGGACCTCGAACGTCAAGCAGAAAATCCGACGGACGCCGAGCCAGCGGGCGGTCTGCAGCAGCTTCTCCAGCAGCAGGTGCCCGACCCCGTGGCCGCGGCAGGACGGGTCGACGGCGAGCGTGCGGACCTCGGCGAGGTCCTCCCACATCACGTGCAGTGCGCCGCAGGCCACCACCGTCCCGTTGTCGTCGCGTTCCGCGACCCAGAACTCCTGCACCGATTCGAACAGCGTGACGGTGGGCTTGTCGAGCAGAATGCCGTCCCGCGCGTAGGCGTCGATGAGCCCGCGCACTGCCCGCACGTCCGTGGTCCGCGCCCGGCGGATGGTGACCTCCATGGCGGGACGTTATCGTGCCGACCCCGATCGGGTCTCCCCGGTATCCGGTCCGCTCTCCGGGGAATCCGGGCCGGCCGGATCGGACGGGAACAGAGCGGCCACCCGCAACGCGTCCCGCAGGGCCTCCCGTTGCTCGGGCGACATCAGGCCGAAGAAGTGCACCAGGGCCGCGGCCGGATTGTCGCTGGTGGCCCACGCGTCGTTCATCAGGGCCGCCGTGTACGCCTCGCGGGAGGAGACCGGTTCATATCGATAGGCCCGGCCGGCGCGCTCCCGGCGGAGCCAGCCCTTTCTGTGCAGCTTGTCCAGGACGGTCATCACCGTGGTGTACGCGATATCCCGTTCCGACCGCAGATCCAGGAGAACCTCGCGAACGGTGACCGGTCGGTTCCACTGCCACACCCGGGTCATGATGGCGTTCTCAAGTTCGCCGAGTTGCCGGACCATAGTCCGGCCAGGATAGGGAATGAATGGGGCAAAACTTGTGAAGTGCCGCCAAACCGGCGCGCCGCCACCCCCGGAATCCGGGAATGGCGGCGCGGTGTGCCGCGGGCGGCCGACGGACGTCGGGCGACCGTCGGGCGGCGCTCAGTCGGCCAGGTCCTCCTTGGCCTTCTGGGCACCGCCCTGGCTGCGGATGATGGCCCGCACCAGGAAGCCGAAGCCGATCGCCATGACCAGCGGCGGGACGATCGCGCTGACGTAGTCCATCAGGTCACTCCTCCTCGGTCTGCTCCGCCGCACCGGCGGACGCCTTGGGCTCCGGCTTCACCAGCGGGAAGAGCACGGTCTCCCGGATGTTCTTGCCGGTGAGCAGCATGATCAGGCGGTCCACCCCGAGGCCGAGGCCGCCGGTGGGCGGCATCGCGTACTCCAGGGCCCGCAGGAAGTCCTCGTCGATCTGCATCGCCTCGACGTCGCCGCCGGCCGCCAGCAGGGACTGCGCGGTGAGGCGGGCGCGCTGCTCGACCGGGTCGATCAGCTCGGAGTAGGCGGTGCCGATCTCGGTGCCGAAGATCACCAGGTCCCACTTCTCGGCCACGCCCGGGGTCGAGCGGTGCTGGCGGGTGAGCGGGGAGACCTCGGTCGGGTAGTCCTTGATGAAGGTCGGCCGGACGGCGTTCTCCTCCAGCAGGCGCTCGACCATCTCCAGCACGATCTGGCCGTGGCCCCACTCCTTCTCGAAGGGGATGCCGTGCGCGGCGGCCAGCTCGCGCAGCTCCTCGACGCCCGTCTCCGGGGTGACCTCGACGCCGAGGTGGGCGGAGATGCCGGGGTAGACGGCGACCTCGTCCCAGGGCTCGGCCAGGTCGATCTCGTGCTCCACGCCGTGCGGGTCGAGACCCTTGATCACCGTGGTGCCCAGGGCGTCCCGGGCGGCGTTGATGATGGTCGCCCGGATCAGCTCGGCCTGGGTGTCGTAGTCGCCGTAGGCCTCGTACGACTCCAGCGAGGTGAACTCGGGGTTGTGGGTGGAGTCCGCGCCCTCGTTGCGGAAGTTGCGGTTGATCTCGAAGACCTTCTCCGCGCCGCCGACCACCAGCCGCTTGAGGTACAGCTCGGGGGCGATCCGCATGAAGAGGTCGATGTCGTAGGCGTTGATGTGCGTCTTGAACGGACGCGCGTTGGCACCGCCGTGCACCGGCTGCAGCATCGGGGTCTCGACCTCGATGTAGCCGCGCTCCTCGTAGGTGCGGCGGATCGAGCGGACCACCTTGGAGCGCAGGTGCAGGATCTCGCGGGCCTCGGGGTTGACGATCAGGTCCACGTACCGCTGGCGGACCCGGGCCTCCGGGTCGGTCAGGCCCTTGTGCTTGTCCGGCAGCGGGCGCAGGCACTTGGCGGTGAGCTCCCAGCGGTCCACCATCACCGACAGCTCGCCGCGCCGGGAGGTGATCACCTCGCCCTCGACGCCCACCTGGTCGCCGAGGTCGATGTCCGACTTCCAGGCCGCCAGCCGCTCCTCGCCCAGCTTGTCCAGGGAGAACATCACCTGGAGGTCGCCGGAGCCGTCGCGCAGGGTGGCGAAGCAGAGCTTGCCGCCGGTGCGGGAGAGGATCACCCGGCCGGTGATGCCGGCCCGCTCGCCGGTCGCGGTGTCGGGGGCGAGGTCCGGGTGCTTGGCCCGGAGGTCGGCGATGGTGCTGGTACGGGGGAAGCCGACCGGGTACGGGTCGACGCCGGCGGCCCGGAGCCGGTCCAGCTTCTCGCGCCGGACGCGCATCTGCTCGGGAAGGTCGTCGGTCGCGGTGATGGGACTCTGATCGCTCACCCCACCAGGGTAGCCAGCCCTCACAGGTGCTCCGCCACGGGATTGCCGCGCCGCGCGGGCGGGGCGGGTGCCCCGCCCGCGCGGTGGGGTCAGGACCGTCGGCGGCCGAGGCGGCGGGAGGTGAGCAGCGCGCCCGCGCCCAGGGTCAGCGCGGTGGCGGAGGCCCAGGCCAGCGGGACGGCGTCGCCGCGGCCGCTGTCGGCCAGCTCGCCGCCGTCCGCGAGGCCGGCCGTGGCGGTGGTCCGGCCGGTCCCGGTGCCGCTCGTGGTTCCGGTGGTGCCGGTCCGGGCCGTGCTCCCGCTGCCGGTCCCGGCGGGGACGCCCGCGGTGGCGGTCGTCCCGCCGGTGGCGGGGTCCACCGCGGCGGCCGGGACCACGGCGGCCGGCGGCGTGCTGGCCGCGGGCGCCGGGGTGGTCGGCGCGGGCGTCGGGGCCGAGCGCAGCGCGACCTTGACCCGGTTGTTGTCCGGGTCGGGGTCCCAGCTCAGCGGAGCTTCCGGGTAGCCCTCCGCCAGTTCGCTGAGCTGGTTCTGGAAGGTGACCGTGGCGGTCAGCGGGGTGGTGCCCTCGGCCAGCCGGACGCCCAGGACACGGGTGCTGGTCGCGCCGTTGGCCATGAAGAAGTCGAAGGCGTCGCAGTCGAACTTGTTGAGCGGGTGGTCCTGCTTCTGCCCCAGCACGTAGTCGTCGGCCCGGCAGGTCTTGGGCAGCTCGGTGATCGAGGCGCCCTCGGGCAGCTGGACGCGGACGAACGGGGTGCCCTCGCCCCCGCTGCGGTCGTAGATCGAGGCCGGGCCGCGGTTGGCCGCCGTGACGGTGAGCGCGCCCTCGCGGCCGGAGGCGTCCGGCGCCCAGGTGGCGGTCAGCTCGAAGTCGGCGCCGTTGTCCGCGAACACCTCCTGCTCGGCGAAGTGGCCGTTGGGGTCGGGGTAGCCGGAGGGGATGCCCTCGGCGGTGTCCCGGGACAGGGTGGCGGGCGCGCCGGTGCCGCGCTGGAAGGCCAGCCGCTTGCGCAGGGCCGGTCCCTGGGCGCCGGCGGCGTCCGGGCCGGCGAGGACCGAGAAGTCCGCGAAGGTGTACTCGGCCTCCGAGGTGACGGTGAGGTCGAGGCCCTTCAGCCGGACCGTCTCGTTGGGCAGGATCTCGCCCTCGACGGTGCAGATGCCGTGGGTGGTCGGGATCGCGGTGCCGAAGCCCTCGCGGCCGATCTGGCCCGGGTCGGTGGCGTACTCGCAGTTGGACGGCCAGTTCTCGACCTTCAGGCCCGGCAGCATCATGACCTCGACGACCGCCCGGGCGGCCGAGACGCCGCCGCGGTTGGCGAAGCGGACGGCCGGGGTGAAGGTGCTGCCGACCGCGGCGTGTTCCTTGGGGGCGATCTCGGCGGTGCGGAACACGGCGCCGCCGACCTCGACGGTGAAGTCCGCGTTCGCCGACTCGGCACCGGGCGCGGACAGCGTGGCGTGCACGGCGCCGCGCGACCCCGGCTTCGCCCCGGGCAGCGCGCTCAGCCACAGGTGGTCGGTGATGTTGACGCTGTCGCTGTCGAGGTACCCGATGTCGCAGGTGATGGTCCGGGCCGCGGTGGCGCAGCGGCCGCCGGACGCGGTGAGCGTGGCGACGCCGTCGAGTCCGCCGGTGTCGAGGGTGAGCCTGGCGCCCGTGACGGCGCCCGCGCCGGTCCGGCCGATCCGCAGGAAGACGTTCTCGCCGAACTGCGGCTGGGTGGCCGGCTCGCCCGGAATCTGGATCACGGCGCCGACGTCGAGCCTGAGGGCGTGCTCCGCGGCGTGGGCGGGGACGGCGAGCGTGCCGACGGACAGGGCGGCGACGGCCGTCGCCGCGGCCGGGCCGAGCACCCGGCGCGTGCGGGTCGAGTTCACGGGGATCCTCTTGATCGTGGGGTGTCCCCGCGACCCTATGGACGGCCGGACGGACGTCAAGCCGGTTGATCGACCATCAATTCGTACAGGACGGGAGCGATCCGGCGGCGGACGCGGTGATGGTTATGGAGTTGTGACCCGAACGATCGGCCCGGGGAACGGGATTGTCGACACGTGGACCGGGGAGGCCGGGCCGCTCGGTGCGGCGCGGCCTCCCCGGGAGGCGGTGGTGCCAGGAGGCGGCCCCCGGGCTCAGCCGGTGCCGGTGGCCAGCTCCAGGTCCTCGGGCGCGGCCTGCTCGGCCGGGTGGGCCGGCCGGTCCGGGTGGACCGGGGGCTTGGGGCGGCGGCCGAACAGCTCGGCGGGGGTGGGCATCCGGTGCGGGCGTGCCGGCTGCTGGCCCTGCGGGCCGCGGGGCGCGCCCTTGCGGGAAGCGGCGGGCTGCTCGACGGGGGGCTCGGTGCTGCTCATCGGGATCCGTCCTCCAACAGGGATGAGGGGACTGCTCGGGGGTGCGGCGGGGCTCGGTACGGCGACGAGGTGGCGCTGGCCGCTGGTGAGGGCGAGCCGTTCACGGACGGCGGCCTCGGCCAGCGCGTGGCAGCGCCCGGCCAGCCGGGAGCGGCGGGACCGCTCGTGCTGGCCGCAGGGCTGGCGGGAGAGTCCGCGCAGGGCGGTGAGGTCCTCCGGCCCGGGGAGGTAGCCGTCGGTCACGGCCTCCTCCAGCCGTTCCAGGTAGCCGCGGGCGCTGCCGGGCAGGGCGGCCCGGTAGCGGGCGAGGTCGGCGAGGAGGAAGGCGCGCAGCCGGCCGCCCTCCTGGACGGCCTCGTCGATGGCCTCCGTCAGGCGCAGCGCCTCCTGGACGTCCTCGGCCCACAGCGCGGCGCCCGTGTCGGCGTACGCCGGACGTTCGGGGAGCCGGAAGTGGAGGGGGACGGCGGGGTGCAGGGCTTGGGCGAGGGCGCGGCGCAGCACGCGGACTTCGTCGGCGCTGAAGGCCATGCCGCCGCGCGATCCGTGTGGCGTAGGCATGGGCTGACACTACGTGAGGAATATCCGATTTGTCGGTAACGTCGCGCCGATCCCCCACGTTTGGCCGGGGATCCCCCGCGGTGGCCCAGTGGCCGCCGCCGGCCGGCGGCGCGGCGCCGGCGATCGCCGGGGCGGGGCCGCGCCGTCCGCCGGGGGTCAGCTCGGGCGGTTGCGCTCGAAGACGAGGCGCAGGCCGATGAGGGTGAGCCAGGGCTCGTGGACGTCGATGGAGGCCGCCTCGCCGAGGACCAGCGGGGCCAGGCCGCCGGTGGCGATCACCTGGACGTCGTCGGGGTCCTTGGACAGCTCGCGGGCCATCCGGTCGACCAGGCCGTCGACCTGCCCGGCGAAGCCGTAGAGGATGCCGGACTGCATGCCCTCGACGGTGTTCTTGCCGATCACGTTGCGCGGGCGGGTGAGCTCGATCTTGCGCAGCAGGGCGCCGCGGTTGCCGAGCGCCTCGACCGAGATCTCGATGCCGGGGGCGATCGCGCCGCCGACGTAGTCGCCGCGGGCGTTGACCGCGTCGAAAGTGGTGGCGGTGCCGAAGTCGACCACGATGCACGGGCCGCCGTAGAGGTGGTTGGCGGCCAGCGCGTTGACGATCCGGTCGGCGCCGACCTCCTTGGGGTTGTCCATGAGGACGTGCACGCCCGTCTTCACCCCCGGCTCCACGATCACCGCGGGGACGTCGCCGTAGTAGCGGCGCGTCACCTCGCGGAACTCGTGGAGCACGGAGGGGACGGAGGAGCAGATCGCCAGACCCTCGACCTTCGCCTCGGCGATGGCGGTGTTCGAACCCATCAGACCGTGCAGCAGCACCGCCAGTTCGTCCGCCGTGCGGCGCGGGTCGGTGGAGATCCGCCAGGTCTCGACCACCTCCTCGCCGCCGAACAGGCCGAGGGTGGTCTGGGTGTTGCCGACGTCGATGGTGAGCAGCATGAGGCGCTTTCTGCGTCGAGGACCAGCGGGCGGACGGACGGACGGTCAGGCGCGCAGGTCCAGGCCGATGTCCAGGACCGGCGAGGAGTGGGTCAGCGCGCCCACCGCCAGGTAGTCGACACCAGTCTGGGCGACCTCGCGCGCGGTGGCCAGGGTGAGTCCGCCGGACGCCTCCAGCCGGGCCCGGCCGGCCACCAGGGCGACCGCCTCGCGCAGCTGCTCGACGGTGAAGTTGTCCAGCAGGATCAGGTCGGCCCCGGCCTCCAGGACCGGCGCCAGCTGCTCCAGGGTGTCGACCTCGACCTCCACCGGCAGCTCCGGGTAGGCGGCCCGGACGGCCCGGAACGCCTCGGCGACGCCGCCGGCCGCGACCACGTGGTTGTCCTTGACCAGGGCCGCGTCCGAGAGCGCCATCCGGTGGTTGGCGCCGCCGCCGCAGCGGACCGCGAACTTCTCCAGCGCGCGCAGGCCCGGGGTGGTCTTGCGGGTGTCGCGGACCACCGCGCCGGTGCCCTCCAGGGCGTCCGCCCAGGCGCGGGTGGCGGTGGCGATGCCGGACAGGTGGCAGAGCAGGTTGAGCGCGCTGCGCTCGGCGGTCAGCAGGTCCCGGGTGCGGGAACGGACCGAGAGCAGCACCTGGCCGGCCTCGACCCGGTCGCCGTCCTGGACGTGCCGCTCGACCTCGAACTCCTCCTCGCAGACCAGCGAGACGACGGCCTCGGCGATCCGCAGGCCGGCCACCACGCCCGCGGCGCGGGCGGTGAAGTCGGCGGTGGCGACGGCGTCGGCCGGCACGGTGGCCACCGAGGTGACGTCCTCGCCGCCGGCGAGGTCCTCGGCCAGCGCCAGGGTGGCGATGTCCTCGACCTCGACCGGGTCCAGGCCGGCCTCCTCGAGCAGCTCGGCGAGCTGCGGGTCCAGGCCGGTCTCGTAGCCCTCGCCGTCCCCGCAGGCGCAGCCGTCGCCGCAGCCGCCGGCCAGCGGGAGCTCGTCGTGCTCGTGCAGGTGGGTCACGTCGGTCATGGTGGTTACTGCTCCTCGGGGGTGCTGACGGGTCCGCCGGAGGCGGTGAGGGTGGTGATCAGGTGGCGCTGCCAGTGTGCGTCGTCCCGCTCCGGGAAGTCCTCGCGCCAGTGGCAGCCGCGGGTCTCCTCGCGCTGCCCGGCGGCGGTGACCAGCGCGCCGGCGACCAGCAGCAGGTTGGCGGCCTCCCAGGTCTCCACCCGGGGGTCGGCCGGCTTCTCCTCGGCGACGGCGGCGCGGGTCTGCTCGGCGAGCAGCGCCAGCCCCTCCGCCGTGGCGGCGATCGACGCGGCGGAGCGCAGGACGCCCGCGCCGCGCGACATCAGCCGCTGGATCTCGGCCCGGGCCTCGGGGGCGGGCAGCGGCACCGGGCGGGCGGCGCGGGCCGTCGCCACGTCGACGGTGCGCTCGGGGAGGTCCCCGGCGGTGTGCCGGGCGGTCAGGTCGGCGGCGATCCGCTCGGCGAAGACCAGGCCCTCCAGCAGGGAGTTGGAGGCCAGCCGGTTGGCGCCGTGCACCCCGGTGCAGGCCACCTCGCCGCAGGCGTACAGGCCGGGGACGGAGGTCCGGCCGTGGCCGTCGGTGCGCACCCCGCCGGAGGCGTAGTGCGCGGCCGGCGCGACCGGGACCGGCTCGGTGACCGGGTCGATGCCGTGGGCGCGGCAGGAGGCCAGGATGGTCGGGAAGCGTCGCTGCCACATCTCGGCGCCGAAGTGCCGCCCGTCCAGGTACATGTGCTCGGTGCCGTGGGCCTGCATCCGCCGGGTGATCGCCTTGGCGACGATGTCCCGGGGGGCCAGCTCGGCCAGCTCGTGCTGGCCGACCATGAACCGGACGCCGTCCGCGTCGACCAGGTGCGCGCCCTCGCCGCGGACCGCCTCGGAGACCAGCGGCTGCTGGCCCTCCGCGTCGGGGCCGAGCCAGAGCACGGTGGGGTGGAACTGGACGAACTCCAGGTCGGTGACCTCCGCGCCGGCCCGCAGCGCGAGCGCCACGCCGTCGCCGGTGGAGACCGCCGGGTTGGTGGTGGCCGAGAAGACCTGGCCCATGCCGCCGGTGGCGAGCACCACCGCGCGGGCCCGGACCGCGCCGACGCCGTCCCGCTGGCCCTCGCCCATCACGTGCAGGGTCAGCCCGGCGGCGTGCCCGTCGGCGTCGGTGAGCAGGTCGAGGACGAGGGCGTGCTCGATGAGCTCGACGTCCGGGTCCCGCCGGACGGCCTCGACCAGGGCGCGGGATATCTCGGCGCCGGTGGCGTCCCCGCCGGCGTGCGCGATCCGGTTCCGGTGGTGGCCGCCCTCGCGGGTGAGCAGGATGCCGCCGTCCTCGCCCCGGTCGAAGGCCGCGCCGACCGCGATCAGCCGGCGGACCGCGTCCGGGCCCTCGGTGACCAGGGTGCGGACGCTGTCCTCGTCGCAGAGCCCGGCGCCGGCCACCAGGGTGTCGGTCAGGTGCTGCTCGGGGGTGTCCCCCTCGCCCAGGGCGGCCGCGATGCCGCCCTGGGCCCAGCGGGTGGAACCGTCGTCCAGCATCGCCTTGGTGACCACCATGGCCCGCAGGCCGGCCTTGCGGACGTTGAGGGCGACGGTGAGCCCGGCCACGCCGGAGCCGACCACCACGACGTCGGTGTCGGTGGTCCAGCCCGGTGCGGGGGCGGTGAGGCGGTGCGTGACGGACATGACTTCAGTGGCTCCTTAGCGCGCGACCGGGTCGGCCGCGCCGTTGTCGCCACGGTACGCCGCGTCGCCGCGCAGCAGGCCGGTGCCCTCCCCGGCCTCGGCGGGGTCGCCGCCGGTGCCGGTGATCCGGTTGTGCTCGTCGACGAAGACGACCTTGGGGAGGTAGCCCTTGGCCTCGGCGGTGTCCATCTGCCCGTAGGCGATCAGTATGACCAGGTCGCCGGGGTGGACCAGGCGGGCGGCGGCGCCGTTGATGCCGATGACGCCGGTGCCGCGGGGGCCGGCGATGGTGTAGGTCTCCAGCCGGGCGCCGTTGTTGATGTCGACGATGTGGACCAGCTCGCCGGGGAGCAGGTCGGCGGCGTCGAGCAGGTCCTCGTCCACCGTGACCGAGCCGACGTAGTGCAGGTCGGCCTGGGTCACGGTGGCCCGGTGGATCTTGGACTTGAGCATGGTGCGGAGCATCGCGGGTCACGCCTCCTGTGAGTGCATGCCTAGGGGGTACTTGCTGCCGGACGCTCGGCGGGCGAGCGCCTGTCGCGGTCCGGTGCCGCGGCTACCGGACGATGATGCGGACGTTGTCGATCAGGCGGGTCGCACCCACCCTGGCGGCGACGGCCAGCACCGCCTCGCCCTGGAAGTCGTCCGGCGCCTCGGTGAAGTCGTGCGGATCGATCAGGGCGAGGTAGTCGAGTTCGACACCCTCGGCGGTGTCGAGGACGGCCGCGGCGGCCTCGCGCACGGCCTTCGGGCCCTGCGCGGCCACGTCGCGGCCGGCGAACAGCGCTCCCGACAGGGCCAGCGCGTGGCCGCGCTCCTCCGCCGAGAGGTAGCGGTTGCGGGAGGAGAGCGCCAGGCCGTCCTCCTCGCGGACGGTCGGCACGCCGACGACCTCGACGTCGAAGTCCAGGTCGGCCACCATCCGGCGGACGACCGCCAGCTGCTGGGCGTCCTTCTCGCCGAAGAGGGCGAAGTCCGGGTCGGTGATGTGCAGCAGCTTGGCGACGACGGTCAGCACCCCGTCGAAGTGGCCGGGCCGGGTGGCGCCCTCGTAGCGCTCGCCCATCGGGCCGGCCGCCAGCCGCACCTGCGGCTCGCCGTTCGGGTAGACCTCGTCGACGGACGGCGCGAACACCACGTCGGCGCCGTTGGCCTCGGCGATCCGCACGTCCTCGTCCAGGGTGCGCGGGTAGCGCTCCAGGTCCTCGCCGGCGCCGAACTGCAGCGGGTTGACGAACACCGTGACGGCGACCCGGCCGTCCCGGCCGACCTGCTTGCGGGCGGCCCGGATCAGCGCGGCGTGCCCTTCGTGCAGGGCACCCATCGTCATCACGACCGCGTTGTCGACCGGCTGCTCGTCCGGCCAGAACGCCGACTCGAACTCGTCGACGGTGTGCGTCACGACGGCCCGGTGGACCTTCGGGGCGCGCTGGGTCTTGCCCGGCTGCTTGCCGCGTGCCATTACTGCTTCTCCTCGTTCAGTACGTCCAGCAGCGCCGCCGCCGACGTTTCGTCGATCGTCCCGTGGGCCAGGGCCCGCTGGGCGGTGGCGCGGGCCATCGCCCGGTAGGCGGCGGGGATGTCCGGGGACACCGTACTGAGCTGCGCCAGGTGGCGGCGCACGGTGCCGGCGTCGCCCCGGGCGACCGGGCCGGTGAGGGCCGCGTCGCCGGAGCGCAGCGAGTTGTCGAGCGCGGCGCCGAGCAGCGGGCCGAGCATCCGCCCCGGCTCGGCGACACCGGCCGTGCGCAGCAGCTCCATCGCCTGCGCGACCAGGGTGACCAGGTGGTTGGCGCCGTGCGCGAGGGCGGTGTGGTACATCGGGCGGACGTGCTCGGGCACCCACTCGGGTTCGCCGCCCATCTCCACCACCAGCGCCTCGGCGACCGGGCGCAGCTCCTCGGGGGCGGTCACCCCGAACGGGCAGCCGGCCAGCCGGGCCAGGTCGACGGAGGTGCCGGTGAAGGTCATCGCGGGGTGCAGGGCGAGCGGCAGCGCGCCGGCCCGGGTGGCGGGCTCCAGCACGGCCACGCCGTGCGCGCCGGAGGTGTGCACCAGCAGCTGGCCGGGGCGGACGGCGCCGGTGGCCGCGAGGCCGGTGACCAGGTCGGTCAGCGCGTCGTCGGGGACGGTGAGCAGGACGAGGTCCGCGGCGGCCAGCACCTGCGGCGGGGTGACGATCCGGACGCCCGGCAGCAGCGACTCGGCCCGGCGGCGCGAGGCGGTGGACACCCCGGAGGCGGCGACCACGGTGTGGCCGGCGAGCTGGAGGGCGGCGCCGAGCGCCGGGCCGACCCGGCCGGTGCCGACCACTCCGACGGCGAGGCGGGCGGGGCGGTTGCCGGGATCGGCCGGGTCGCCGAGGCCGTCGGCGAGCGGGGCGAACTCGCCGTGGTCGGCGAAGTCGGACGGACTCACGCGTCCACCTTTGTCCAGGGTTCCGTTCCAGTCCACTGCCGGGTACCGGACGTACCGGCCCATTCTAAGGGCGGGGCCGGGGCCGTGGAGCGGTTCGCTCCGGACCGGGGCCGGACGGGCGGCGAGGTCGGGACAGGATGGCGGCCGGGTCGGGACCGGAGGACGAGCGGCCGGGTCGGGGCGCGCGCGGCCGGGTCGGGGCGCGCGCGGCCGGGTCAGTCGGTGGCGCCGGCCCTGATCAGCCCCGCCTCGTAGGCCAGGACGACCGCCTGGACCCGGTCGCGCAGGCCCAGCTTGGCCAGGATCCGCCCGACGTGCGTCTTCACGGTGGCCTCGGACAGCACCAGCCGGGCCGCGATCTCCCCGTTCGACAGCCCCTGCGCGACCAGCAGGAACACCTCGCGCTCGCGCTCGGTGAGCGGGCCCAGGGTGTTCGCGCCGCCCGGACCGGTCTGCGGCGTGGGCAGCACCTCGGCGAAGCGGTCGATCATGCGGCGGGTGGTGGTCGGCGCGACCACCGCGTCCCCGCCGTGGACGGCCCGGATCGCGGCCACCAGCTCGGTCGGCGGCACGTCCTTGAGCAGGAAGCCGCTGGCCCCGGCCTTGAGCGCGGCGAAGGCGTACTCGTCGAGGTCGAAGGTGGTGAGGATCAGCACGTGCGGGGCGTTCGGCAGCGGGCTGCCGTCCTCGGCCAGGCAGATCTGCCGGGTGGCCTGCACGCCGTCCAGCCGCGGCATCCGGACGTCCATGAGGATGACGTCCACCGCCGTGTGCCGGAGCTTCTCCACCGCCTGGGCGCCGTCCCCGGCCTCGGCGGCGATCTCGATGTCGCCCTGCGACTGCAGGATCATCCGGAAACCGGTGCGCAGCAGCTCCTGGTCGTCGACCAGCATCACGCGGATGGTCAAGGGTGGCTCCTAGGTCGTGGGGGACGGCGGTGGTCGGTGGGTGCCCTGGTCAGGCGGCCTTGAGCGGCAGGACGGCGCGGATCCGGAAGCCGCCGCCGGGGCGCGGTCCGACGTCGAGGCTGCCGCTGACCATGCCGACCCGCTCGCGCATGCCGATCAGGCCGTGCCCCTGGCCGTCGGTGCCGCCGGCGGCGAGCTGCTCGTCGGTGCTGCCGCGGCCGTCGTCCTCGATCAGGACGGCCAGCTCGCGCTCGCCGAAGTCGACCGCGACCCGGGCGTGCACATCGGGGCCGCCGTGCTTGCGGACGTTGGTGAGCGCCTCCTGGACGATCCGGTAGACCGTCAGCTCGACACCGCGCGGCAGCTCGCGCGGGTCGCCCGAGGTGGCGAAGTCCACCTGGAGGCCGGCCGTGCGGACCTGGTCCAGCAGCTCCGGCAGCTCCTCGACGCCCGGCTGCGGCACGTACTCCTCGCCCTTGGTGTCGGAGGTGCGCAGCACGCCCAGCAGCCGGCGCATCTCGACCAGCGCCTGGCGGCCGGTGGAGGCGATGGTGCCGAGCGCCTCCTTGGCCTGCTGGGGCGAGTTGTCCAGCACGTAGGCGGCGCCGTCGGCCTGGACGATCATCACCGAGACGTTGTGCGCGACCACGTCGTGCAGCTCGCGGGCGATCCGGGCCCGCTCGGCGGCGACCGCCACCTTGGCCTGGGCGTCGCGCTCCCGCTCCAGCCGCGCGGCGCGGTCCTCCAGCTCCACCAGGTACGCCCGACGGACCCGGGTCAGCCGGCCCCAGGCCCAGCAGAGGATGAACGGGGTGGTCATCAGACCCATGTAGAACAGTGACTCGGGGACGGAGTAGTCCGCGTAGATGACGTCCCGCTGGTCGTTGATCTGGGTCTTCATCGGGTGGAGCCGCCAGAACACCAGCGGCCCGGCCAGCAGGCCGGCGGTGAGCGCCAGCCGGGACGTCCACGGCCGGCCGAACGCGGCACCCGTGTAGGCGAACACCAGATAGGCGATGCTGGAGATCGCCGGGTTGACGTCGAGCGCGACCTGGGTGAGGCCGATCAGGGTCGCGGCGATCACGGTCGCGTCGGGGAACCGGCGGCGGACCACCATCAGCAGCGGCAGCACGAGGGCGACCACGTAGTGGACCCCCAGTCGCCAGCCGCTGGTTCCGGTCCCGTCCTCCGGCAGTACGCCGAGGAAGAGCACCATCGCGGCCCAGACGGAGTCGACCACCATGGGGTGACGGCGGAGCCAGGCGTTGAGTCGATGCACGACTCAAGCGTAGGCAGTCGCGCACCGTGCCCAGGTCCGCCGGGAGGGCGATCCGTCCTACTCCCTAGGTCGGAGAGCCCGGCGTACGGCTGCCGTACGGATTGGGCGGGTACGGACCGGGTGTGTAGCGTCCCGCTCCATGAGCTGGATGCGGTGGGCGCCCGCCACGGAGCGTGCCCTCTACGACCCCGACGGTGGCTTCTACCGCAGGCCGGAGGGCCCGGCCGGGCACTTCCGGACCTCGGTGCACGCCTCGCCGCTGTTCGCCCGGGCGGTCGCCCGGCTGCTGCTGGAGGTCGACGACGCGCTCGGCCGTCCGGAGGAGCTGGCGTTCGTGGACGTCGGGGCCGGCCGGGGCGAGCTGGTCGCCGGAGTGCTGGCCGAACTGCCCGGGGCGGTGGGGGAGCGGCTGCGGGTGTGGGCGGTGGAGCTCGCCGCCCGCCCGGCCGCGCCGCCCGCGGCTCCGTCCACAGGGCTGTGGACGGAGCCGCGCTGGGCCGCGGTGGAGTGGACGGCGGAGGTGCCGCGCGGCGTCACCGGGCTGCTGTTCGCCAACGAGTGGCTGGACAACGTGCCGCTGGACACCGGCGAGGTCGACGAGGACGGGCGGCTCCGCTACCTGGAGGTGGACCCCGCGACCGGCGAGGAGCGGCGCGGCGCGCCCGTCGACCCGGCCGACGCCGACTGGGCCGCCCGCTGGTGGCCGGCCGAACGACCCGGGGACTTCGTCGAGTTCGGGGCGCCGCGGGACGCCGCCTGGGCGCACGCGGTGGCCGGGCTGGAGCGCGGGCTGGCCGTCGCCGTCGACTACGGGCACACCGCCGGGCGCCGCCCGCCGTTCCCCACCCGCACCGGCTTCCGGTCCGGCCGCGAGGTGCCCCCGGTGCCCGACGGCTCCTGCGACGTCACCGCGCACGTCGCGCTGGACGCCGCCGCCGTCCCCGCCCTCCACAGCCTGTGGACGACGCAGCGGGAGGCGCTGCGGGCGCTCGGCGTCAGCGGGGCCCGGCCCCCGCTCGCCCTCGCCTCCACCGACCCGGCCGGCTACCTGCGCGCGCTGGGCGGCGCCGGTGAGGGCGCCGAGCTCACCGACCCGGCGGGCCTGGGCGGATTCGGCTGGCTCTCGCAGACCGTCCGCATGCCGGTACCGCCGAGCCTCGGGGCGCTCCCGGGATGGCAGACTCTGACCCCATGAGGGAGACCACGGTCGGCATCGGGGCGGGAGCCGAGAACGTCACGGGCACGGCGGACAGCACCGACATGGTGCTCAACATCGGCCCGCAGCACCCGGCGACCCACGGCGTGCTGCGCCTGCGGCTGGTGCTGGACGGCGAGCGCATCGTCAGCGCCGAGCCGGTGATCGGCTACATGCACCGGGGCGCGGAGAAGCTCTTCGAGGCCCGGGACTACCGGCAGATCATCATGCTGGCCAACCGGCACGACTGGCTCTCGGCGTTCTCCAACGAGCTGGGCGTGGTGCTCGGCGTCGAGCGGATGCTCGGCATGGAGGTGCCCGAGCGCGCGGTGTGGATCCGCACCCTGCTCGCCGAGCTGAACCGCGTCCTCAACCATCTGATGTTCCTCGGCTCCTACCCGCTGGAGCTGGGCGGGATCACCCCGATCTTCCACGCCTTCACCGGCCGCGAGGACCTCCAGCACGTGCTGGAGGAGGCCTCCGGCGGCCGGATGCACTACATGTTCAACCGGGTCGGCGGCCTCAAGGAGGACCTGCCGGCCGGCTGGCTCGGCCGGGTCCGCGCCGCCGTCGCCGTGGTCCGCTCCCAGCTGCCGGTCTTCGAGGAGCTGGTGCTGGGCAACGAGATCTTCCGCGCCCGCACCGCCGGCGTCGGCGTCCTGACCCGGGCGCAGGCCGAGGCGTACGGCGTCAGCGGCCCGATCGCCCGGGCCAGCGGCCTGGACCTCGACCTGCGCCGCGACGAGCCCTACCTGGCGTACGGCAGCGAGGAGCTGCGGCAGGTGCTGACCGTGGTCACCCGCGAGGAGGGCGACTGCCTGGCCCGCTTCGAGTGCCTGCTGGAGCAGACCGTCAACGCGCTCGACCTCGCCGACGCCTGCCTCGACAAGCTGGCCACCCTCGCCCCCGGGCCGGTCAACCTGCGGCTGCCCAAGGTGCTCAAGGCCCCCGAGGGCAGCACCTACGCCTGGACGGAGAACCCGCTCGGCGTCAACGGCTACTACCTGGTGTCCCGCGGCGACAAGACGCCGTGGCGGCTCAAGCTGCGCTCGGCCTCGTTCAACAACATCCAGGCGTTGACCGAACTGCTGCCGGGGACGCTGGTCGCGGACATGGTGGCGATCCTGGGCTCGATGTTCTTCGTCGTCGGCGACATCGACAAGTAGACACCCGTAGACCCGCGGGGGGCGGGGACGGGCCGCCCCCGCCCCCGTCCCGTTACTTCTTCGGCGCCTTCGGCCGCTTCGCCGGGTCGGCCGGGTGCGGGGCCACCTTCCGGTCGCCCTTGGTGGCGATCCGCTCCTCGCAGAGACCGGCCAGCACCTGGTACGCGGCCCGGCCCATCAGCTCGGTGAGCTCCGGACGGTAGCTGACGAACACCGGGTCGGCGCCCTGGTGGGCCTCCGGGCTGCCGGTGCACCACCAGTGCAGGTCGTGGCCGCCCGGGCCCCAGCCCCGGCGGTCGTACTCGCCGATGGTGACCTGGAGGTAGCGGGTGTCGTCCGGGCGGTCGATCCAGTCGTACGTCCGGCGGACCGGCAGCTGCCAGCAGACGTCCGGCTTGGTCTCCAGCGGCTCGCGGCCCTCCGCGAGCGCCAGCGCGTGCAGGGCGCAGCCCGCGCCGCCGGCGAAGCCGGGGCTGTTGACGAAGATGCAGGCGCCGTCGACCCGCCGGGTCTGGCGGTCGCCGTCCTCGTCGAACATGGTGATGCCGCTGTCGAGCTTGAGCCGGCCCTTGGCGTCGGTGCCGTGCGCGTGGTTCTCCCACAGCTCCGGGGTGAGCCGGGCCGCGTGGCCGGAGACGCGCTTCTCGTCGTCCTCGTCCGAGTAGTGCGCCCCCAGGGTGCAGCAGCCGTCGGACTCGCCCCGGCCCTCGCGGATGCCGTGGCAGCCCTGGCCGAAGATGCACGACCAGCGGGAGGTCAGCCAGGTCAGGTCGCAGCGGAAGACCTGCTCCTCGTCGTCGGGGTCGGCGAACTCCACCCAGGCGCGCGGGAAGTCGAGCGGGACCTCGGGACGGAGCTCGGAGCGCAGGGTCGGCATCGCCAGGTCGACGGGGGCGGGACCGCCGGCCTTCGCCTTGTTCTTCCGGCCCTTGTCGGCCCTGTCGCTCTTGTCGGCCTTCGCGGCCCGGTCGTTCTCGGAAGTGCTGCTGTGCTGGGACGTCTCTGCTGCTGCCACCCGGCAAGGGTAGAGCCTTCGCGCGGCCGCGAACCGTCCGTGGCCACGGGGTTTACGACGAGTTCACCGCCCGGCCCGGTGAACGTCGGGACAACACCGGCCCAACGCCGTTCGAACCGCCCGGCGGAGCCGCCCCGGTCGGCCGCCCGGAGTCGCGATCAGCACCCGGACCAGCACGAACACCGGCACGACCGGTCTCCCCCGGCACGGGATCGCGTAGCGTGGAGCGTTATGCGACTCGGTGTGCTCGACGTAGGTTCCAACACGGTCCACTTCCTCGTGGTGGACGCCCATCCGGGCGCCGCCCCGCTGCCCGCCTACTCCCACAAGGCCGAACTGCGGCTCGCCGAACTCCTCGACGGGGAGGGCGCGATCGGCGCGGCCGGCGTCGACAAGCTGATCGACATGATCGCCTCCTCGCTGCGGGTCGCCGAGGACAAGGGCGTGGTCGACATACTGCCCTTCGCGACCTCCGCGGTGCGCGAGGCCGCCAACGGGGAGGAGGTGCTCCGCCGGGTCGCCGAGGAGACCGGCGTCGAGCTGCGGGTGCTCTCCGGCCAGGACGAGGCCCGACTCACCTTCCTGGCGGTCCGTCGGTGGTTCGGCTGGTCCTCCGGCCGGCTGCTCAACCTCGACATCGGCGGCGGCTCGCTGGAGATCGCCTGCGGCCTGGACGAGCAGCCGGACGCGGCCTGCTCGCTGCCGCTCGGCGCCGGTCGGCTGACCGCCCGCTGGCTGCCCGGCGACGTCGCCGACCCCGAGCAGCTGCGCGAGCTCAGACGCCACATCCGGGCCGAGATCGCCACCGTCGTGGGGGAGATCTCCCGGCTCGGGGTGCCGAACCACGCCGTCGCCACCTCCAAGACCTTCAAGCAGCTCGCCCGGATGACCGGCGCCGCCCCGGCCGACGCCGGCCCGTACGCGGACCGCCGGCTCACCCGCAGCAACCTCGCCGCCTGGCTGCCCCGGCTCTCCGCGATGACCGTCGCCGAACGGGCGCAGATCCCCGGGGTCTCCGAGGGGCGCGCCAAGCAGCTGCTCGCGGGCGCGCTGGTGGCCGACGCCGCGATGGACCTGTTCGGACTCGACGAGCTGGACGTCTGTCCCTGGGCGCTGCGCGAGGGCATCATCCTGCGCCGACTGGACGCCATGGACGGCTCCGCCGACCGGCGTCGGCCCGTCCTCACCCCCTGACACCGGGCCCGCCGGGCGGCCGGGCAGGCGCCGACCGGCTCCCCGTTCCGGGCGCGGTCCGCTTACGCTGTCTCCCGTGGCGCAACCAGCGGGCGAGGACGGGACGCGGGAGGGCCGCGCGCCCGAGGACGGGCAGCCGCGGCCGGACGTCCCGCGCCGCCCGGGCCGCCGCTCCCCGCGGCCGGCCCCCGGCACCGACCCGGGCGTCACCCCGGACCCGACCGGTCCGGCGGACCCCGCCGAACCCGCCCGCACCCGGTCGCTCGGCAAGGCGGCCCAGGGCGTCAGGGCGGCCCGGGAGGCGGCCGGCGGCGTCGCCGAGAAGGCGGCCCGGAAGGCCGCGACCCGAGCGGCCGGCCGGACGGCGAAGGCCGGCGAAGCGACCAAGGCCACCAAGACGACCAAGGCCACCAAGGCGACCAAGGCCGCCAAGACAGCCCGGGCGGCCAAGACAGCCCAGGCGGCCAAGGCGGCCAAGGCGACCAGAACAGCCAGGACGGCCAAGGCCACCGAGGCAGCCACGGCGGGCAAGCCTGCCGGTTCCACCGGGCCGGCCGCCCCCGCCGCCGAGTCCGCCCGCACCACCCGCACCGCCCGGGCGGCCGGCGCCGCCAAGGCCGCCGTCCAGTCGGTGAAGTCCGTCAAGGCCGCCCGCCAGGCCGCCGGTCGCCCGCCGCTGCTGCGCACCACCGACCGCCTGGTGCTGCCCCCGCACCCGACCCTGCACATCCCGGACACCAAGGTCGTCCTCTCCACCGCCTCGGTCTACCCGGCCAACACGGCGGTCGCCTTCGAGCTCGCCGCCAAGCTCGGCTACGACGGCGTCGAGGTGATGGTCTGGAACGACCCGGTGAGCCAGGACGTCGAGGCGCTGCGCCGGCTCTCCGACGCCCACGGGATGCCGATCCTCGCCGTGCACGCGCCCTGCCTGCTGATCACCCAGCGGGTGTGGACCACCGACCCGTGGACCAAGCTGGTCCGCGCCCGGGCGGCGGCCGAGAAGCTCGGCGCGAGCGCGGTCGTCGTCCATCCGCCGTTCCGCTGGCAGCGGCAGTACGCCCGCGAGTTCGTCGAGGGCATCCACCGGATGGCGGGGGAGACGGACGTCCGCTTCGCCGTCGAGAACATGTACCCGTGGCGCTACAAGGACCGCGAGATGCTGGCGTACGCGCCGGGCTGGGACGTCACCGAGGAGGAGTACCGGCACTTCACCATCGACCTGTCGCACGTCGCCACCTCGCGGGTGGACGCCTTCGCCATGGTCGAGCGGATGGGCGACCGGCTCGCGCACATCCACCTGGCGGACGGCTCCGGCTCCGGCAAGGACGAGCACCTCATCCCCGGCCGGGGCAAGCAGCCCTGCGCGGAGCTGCTGGAGCACCTCGCCAGGACCGGCTTCGACGGCCACGTGGTGCTGGAGGTCAACACCCGCCGCTCCGCGTCGCCCGCCGAACGCGAGGCCGATCTGGCCGAGGCGCTCGCCTTCACCCGCTTGCACCTGGCCACCCCCGCGCGCGTACGCTGACGGCACACGAACTGCCGTCCACAGGGGGAGACATGGCGGAACAGACCCGGCCCGGCAGCGACTACCGCGAGCTCGCGAAGTCCTTCGGCGGGGTGGCGGCGGAGTACGACCGGGCCCGGCCGTCCTACCCGGACGAGCTCTTCGACGCGCTGGAGCGGCTGGCCGGGCGCGGCCTCGACGGCGCGCGGGTGCTGGACGTCGGCGCGGGCACCGGCATCTCCACCCGGCTGCTGGCGGGGCGCGGCGCGGACGTCGTCGCGGTGGAGCCGAGCGCGGGCATGGCCGCGCAGTTCCTCGCCGTCTCCACCGGGCTCGGCCTGGTCCGGGGCAGCGGCGACGCCCTGCCGTTCCACGACGACTCGGCGGACTTCGTCACCTACGCCCAGGCCTTCCACTGGACCCGCCCGGAGCGGTCGGTGCCCGAGGCGATCCGGGTCCTGCGACCCGGCGGCGCGCTGGCCACCTGGTGGAACGTGAAGGACGGCGGGGTCGCCTGGGTGCGGGCGATGGGCGAGCGGCTCGCCGCCGCGCTGCCCACGACCTACCACGGCTACGGCGCGGTCAACGAGATCACCTCGCACCTCGCCCCGTACGACCTGCGGACCGAGCACGTCGTGCTCCGCTGGGAGCGCCGGGTCACCGTCGACCACGTGATCACCGACCTGACCTCCCGTTCCTACCTCGCGGCCCTCACCCCGGAGCAGCGCGCGCCGCTGCTGGCGGTCGAGCGCGAGGCGCTGCTGGCGGAGTTCCCGGACGGCACGGTCGTCGAGCCGTACGTGCTGGACCTCACCGTCGCGGTGACCCCGGCCTGACCCGGTCACCCTCCGGGACCCGGCCCGGCCCCGGCGACCACCGGCCCCGGACGACCACCCGGCTGACCGCATCGCGGACGCGACGTCCGCCGCCCGGACGGCGGGCGTAGGCTCGACAGACACAGTGGCCCCGCACCTCCTCACCCGGCGGGGCCGCCAGCCAGCCTCCGAAGGAGTGGAGCACAGTGCCCGAGCTGAGGTCCCGTACGGTCACCCACGGTCGCAACATGGCAGGCGCCCGGGCGCTTCTCCGGGCGGCCGGCGTAGCCCGCGAGGACTTCGGCAAGCCGATCATCGCGGTCGCCAACTCCTTCACCGAGTTCGTCCCCGGCCACACCCACCTCCAGCCGGTCGGCCGGATCGTCTCCGAGGCGATCAAGCAGGCGGGCGGCATCCCCCGCGAGTTCAACACCATCGCGGTGGACGACGGCATCGCGATGGGCCACGGCGGCATGCTCTACTCGCTGCCCTCGCGCGACCTGATCGCCGACTCGGTCGAGTACATGGTGAACGCGCACTGCGCCGACGCGCTGATCTGCATCTCCAACTGCGACAAGATCACCCCCGGGATGCTGATGGCCGCGCTGCGGCTGAACATCCCGACCGTGTTCGTCTCCGGCGGCCCGATGGAGGCCGGCAAGGCCACCCTGGTCGACGGCACGGTGCGCAGGCTCGACCTGGTCGACGCGATCTCCCAGGCGGTCAACGAGAACGTCTCCGACGAGGACATCGCGATCATCGAGGAGAACGCCTGCCCGACCTGCGGCTCCTGTTCGGGCATGTTCACCGCCAACTCGATGAACTGCCTCACCGAGGCGATCGGCCTCTCGCTGCCCGGCAACGGCTCCGTCCTCGCCACCCACACCGCCCGCCGCGCGCTCTACGAGAACGCCGGCCGGACCGTCGTCGAGATCACCAACCGCCACTACGGCCAGGACGACCACTCCGTCCTGCCGCGCTCGATCGCCACCCGGGCGGCCTTCGAGAACGCGATGGCCCTGGACATCGCCATGGGCGGTTCGACCAACACCATCCTGCACCTGCTCGCCGCCGCCCAGGAGGCCGAGCTGGACTTCGACCTGCGGGCCATCGACGCGGTCAGCCGCCGGGTGCCCTGCCTCTCCAAGGTCGCGCCCAACGGCTCGTACTACATGGAGGACGTGCACCGGGCCGGCGGCATCCCGGCGATCCTCGGCGAGCTGTACCGGGGCGGGCTGCTCAACGAGGACGTGCACACCGTCCACTCCGACTCGCTCGCCGAGTGGCTCAAGACCTGGGACGTCCGCGGCGGCTCGCCGTCCGCCGAGGCCGTCGAGCTCTGGCACGCCGCCCCCGGCTGCGTCCGCTCCGCCGAGGCCTTCTCGCAGTCCGAGCGCTGGGAGTCGCTGGACACCGACGCCGCCGGCGGCTGCATCCGCGGCGTCGAGCACGCCTACTCCGTCGAGGGCGGCCTCGCCGTGCTGTACGGCAACCTCGCCGAGGACGGCTGCATCGTGAAGACCGCCGGCGTCGACGAGTCGATCTGGACGTTCAGCGGCCCGGCCGTCGTCGTCGAGTCCCAGGAGGACGCGGTCGAGGCGATCCTCGCCAAGCGGATCAAGGAGGGCGACGTCGTCGTCATCCGCTACGAGGGCCCCAAGGGCGGTCCCGGCATGCAGGAGATGCTCTACCCGACGTCCTTCCTCAAGGGCCGGGGCCTGGGCAAGGCCTGCGCGCTGGTCACCGACGGCCGCTTCTCCGGCGGCACCTCGGGCCTGTCCATCGGCCACGCCTCCCCGGAGGCCGCCTCCGGCGGCACCATCGCCCTGGTCGAGGACGGCGACACCATCGCCATCGACATCCCGGGCCGGTCGATCGCCCTGGAGGTGCCCGCCGAGGTCCTGGCCGAGCGCCGCCGCGCGCTGGAGGCCGGTGGCGGCTACCGGCCGAAGAACCGCGACCGCCAGGTCAGCCAGGCCCTGCGCGCCTACGCCGCGATGGCCACCTCCGCCGACAAGGGCGCCGTCCGGGACGTCAGCAAGCTCGGCTGACCCCGACCGGCCCCGCGGGGCGCCGTCCCGGCCGCCGGGACGGCGCCTCCGCCGTTCCCGGCCACCGAGGATAATCGGACCCGTGACCCAGGAACCCACCCCCACCACCCAGCCCGCCGGCGCCCCCGGGCCGGAGCCGATCCGCTGGTTCGGCACCAGCTGGGTCGACCGCGGCGGCGACTACCGGCTCCGCCGCGTCCTCGTCCCGATCGGGGCCCTGCTGGCCGCCGCGGCCGCCGCCTTCGTGCTGCGCCTCGCCGTGGACGGCATCCGGGTGGCCGACAACGGGGGCTTCCTCAACGGCCTGCTGGTCGCCGCCGTGGCGATCTGCTCGCTGCTCGCGGCGCTGCGCACCTGGAAGCTGCTCACCGAGGGCAAGGAGAACCTGACCGGCTGGATGGCCGAGGACAGGTCGCTCGGCGTGGTCTGGGTGATCGGCGGCGTGGGCGCCCTGCTCGCCTACTTCGTCCGCAGCCTGCGCGAGGCCCCCGGCGAGGCGGTCCACCGGGCCCGGTACGAGGAGGCGCTCGCCCGGCACGGACGCCGGCAGGCGGGCCGCGGCGGTCGGCCCGGTGCCGGGGCGCGGGGCAAGCGCAAGCGCTGACCCGGCGGGGGCGGGTGCCCCGCCCCCGCCGGGGCGGTCAGTCCTTGCCGCGGGCGCGCTTCACCGAGCCGACCACCCCCGCGACACCCAGCACCAGCGCGGCCGGGAACAGCGAGACGAAGAACGCCTCGAACAGGCCCGCGTCCCCGAGGAACAGCTGCGCCAGCATGGTGAGGACGAGCAGCCCGCCCGCCGCGGGTGCCGCGGCCTGCCAGGGGTGCTCGTTCGCCCACTTTCGCAGCCGCCGGTCCGCGGTGTCCCGGCGCAGCCGGCCGCCGACCGTGCCGACCAGGAAGAAGAAGAACAGGGCCACGCCGACCGGACCGGCCAGCATGCTCAGCGACCATTCCCCGTCGATCAGATCGATCACCAGGTCCGTCGCCCCCACCAGCGCACCGACTCCCGCGGCCGTCCGCCACGGGCCCAGGGTCGCCGCGGCGACGGCGACCTGCCGGTTCTCACGTCGGGACATCTCTCCGTGTGCCATGCCTCCACGGTGCGCCCGCGTCCATCCCCGGGCCATAGGGGAGAACCCCGAGATTCGCCCTAGGGGCTGCCCCTCGACGGGGCCGGGCGGCAGCCGCCGGGTGCCACGGCGGCTGCCCGCAGAGTGGACGCTGCCGCCGGGGGCGAGGGCGCGGTGCGAGGATGGCCGCGGTGACGGAACGCGGCACCGGAGGCAAGGAGCGGCCATGACCAGCAGCGCGGCGCACGGACAGAAGATCGCCTTCCTCGGCACGGGCAAGATCGGGGAGGCCCTGCTCTCCGGTCTGCTGCGGGCCGGCAAGAACCCCGCGGACGTCCTGGTGACCGCCCGCCGTCCCGAGCGGGCCGCCGAACTGGCCTCCCGGTACGGCGTGGGCGTGGTGGGCAACACCGAGGCGGCCAAGCTCGCCGACACCCTGATCCTCGCGGTGAAGCCGCAGGACATGGGCACCCTGCTGGACGAGCTGGCGCCGCACGTCGACCCCGACCGGCTGGTGATCTCGGCGGCGGCCGGCATCCCGACCGCCTGGTTCGAGGCCCGGCTGGCGGCCGGCACCCCGGTGGTCCGGGTGATGCCGAACACGCCCGTGCTGGTGGACGAGGGCATGAGCGTCATCTCCGGCGGCTCGCACGCCACCGAGGCGCACCTGGAGCGGGCGGAGGAGATCTTCCGCTCGGTCGGCAAGGCGCTGCGGCTGCCCGAGTCCCAACAGGACGCGGCGACCGCCCTCTCCGGCTCCGGTCCGGCGTACTTCTACTTCCTGGTCGAGGCGATGACCGACGCGGGCATCCTGCTCGGTCTGCCCCGGCAGGTCGCGCACGACCTCATCGTGCAGTCGGCGATCGGCGCCTCGGTCATGCTGCGGGACTCCGGCGAGCACCCGGTGAAGCTGCGCGAGGCGGTCACCTCGCCGGCCGGCACCACCATCGCGGCCATCCGCGAACTGGAGAACCACGGCGTGCGGGCGGCCCTGCTGGGCGCCCTGGAGGCGGCCCGGGACCGCTCCCGGGAGCTGGCCTCCGGCGGCAAGTGACCGGTCGGCCCGGCCGGTAGGGTCGCACGCATGGCCCATGAACTGGTGATCTTCGACAACGACGGCGTCCTGGTGGACAGCGAGCCGCTCTCCAACCGGGTGCTCGCCGACTACCTGACCGAACTCGGCTACCCGACCACCGTCGAGGACTCCTACCGGGACTTCATGGGCACCGCCGCCCACCGCGTGCACGACGTGATCGCCGAGCGGCACGACGGCGCGCGGCTCCCGGAGGGCTTCGACGACGCGTTCCACGGCCGGGTCTTCGACACCTTCACGGCCGAACTGACCGCCGTCCGGGGCGCCGAGGCGCTGCTGAAGGAGCTCCAGCGGCTCGGCGTCCCCTACGGCCTGGCCTCGTCCGCGCACCACAGCTGGATCCGTACCGCGCTGGACGTCACCGGTCTGCGCGGGTACTTCCCGGAGGAGCGGATCTTCAGCGCCCAGGACGTCGGCGTGGGCAAGCCCGCGCCCGACCTGTTCCTGCACGCCGCCCGCACCCTCGGCGTCGATCCGGCGGCCTGCCTGGTGGTCGAGGACAGCCCGAACGGTGTGCTCGCCGCCCGCGCGGCCGACATGGACGTGTACGGCTACACCGCCCTGACCGCCCCCGCGAAGCTGACCGCCGCCGGGGCCACCGGCCTGATCGCCGACCTCGCCCAGGTGCTCGCCCTGCTCGACCGGTAGCGGCCGCGGCGAGCACCCCGAGGGGCGGGGCACCCACCGGTGCCCCGCCCCTCGGCATCGTGACGGTCGATCAGCAGGCGTAGTTCGGCTGGACGTTCCAGTAGTCCAGCTTCGACCAGGTCTGCGGGCCGACCTCGCCGTCCTGCTGGATGTGCACACAGCCCTGGAAGTAGATGACGGCGTTGCGGGTGGCCTGGCCGAACACGCCGTCGGCGATCAGCTTGTAGCCGCGGTCCGGGTGGATGGAGCGGTTGAGCTCGCACTGCAGCTCGCGCACCGCGTCGCCGGTGGCGCCGGCCTTCAGCAGCGGCTCGGAGGTGCTCCACTCGGAGCACGGCTGGCCGCTGCTCGCGGCGGAGGCGGTGGTGGCGGTGGAGACGCCGCCGGCGAACACGAGGCCGGCGACGGCCAGGCCGGTGATGATCTTGCGCATGGGTTCCCTCCCTGATGAGCGTGTGCCCGGGTCGGCACACGATCGGCGGGTCCGGCGTGCTGCCGGCCCCGGCGACGACTCTGCTGGTTCGCGGGCCGACGACCAAGGTCCGCACTGTCTCAAGCCGCTCCCCGGGGCGATCATGAGACAGCTGTGGGACAGCGCCGGGGGCGACGCCGCAGGTCGGCCGACGGGGCCCGGCGGACCCCCGCGGAGTCGTCTCACGCGCACACCCCCTCCCGCAAACGCCCTTCTGCGCCTACGCTCTCGCCACCGACCGCCGTACCGGCCAGTAGCGAGGTGCATGTGCCTACCGAGAGTGGCGACCGTTCCGGGAGTGACGCGGGGGGCGGGAGCGTCCCGGTCACGCCGCGGCTGCGGGCCGGCCGGACGGCGCTGGCCGCGAGCTTCCTCCTGCAGGGCGTCACCTTCGCCCTGCTGGTCACCTGCATCCCGGAGATCCAGGACCGCTACGGGCTGAGCGACGCCCTGCTGCCGCTCTTCCTGGCCGCGGTGCCGGTGCTGGCCGGGGTGGGGTCGATCGCCTCCGAGCGGCTGGTGCGCAGGACGAGCGCGCGGGCGGTGCTGCGGGCGGTCCAGCCGGCGGTCTGCGCCACCCTGGCCGCCGTCGGCCTGGGGGACGCGCTCTGGCAACTGGCCCTCGCCCTGGGGGCCTTCGGCCTGCTGGTCGGTGCGCTGGACGCCAGCATGAACATGCTCGGGGTCGGCATCCAGCACCGCTACGGCCGCTCGGTGATGCTCGGCTTCCACGCCGCGTTCAGCCTCGGCGGGATCCTCGGGGCGGCCCTCGCCGGCCTCGGCGCGCACGTCGATCTCGGTCTGCCGGTGCTGTTCGGGGCGGCGGCCGGGGTGATCGCCCCGCTCGCGCTGCTGGCCGGCACGCGGTTCGCCGGGCCGGCCGAACTCGGCGACGCCGTGCGGGAGGCCGCCGCGGCCGCCGCCCGGTCGATCCCCTGGCGTCCGCTGCTGCCGCTCTGCCTCGCGATGGCCTGCGCGTACATCGCCGACGCCTCGGTCTCCAACTACAGCGTCAAGTACCTGACCGACGGCCTGGGCAGTCCCGAGGACGTCGCCAAGCTCTCCTACCTCGGCTACATGGTGGCGATGCTGCTCGGCCGGGCGCTGGGGGACCGCGCGGTGCAGCGCTGGGGCGCCGTCCCGGTGGTGCGCTCCGGTGCGGCGCTGGCCGCGCTCGGCTTCGCCCTGGCGGCCGCCGCGCCCGCCGCCTGGGCCGGGATCGCCGGGTTCACCGTGCTGGGGCTGGGGATCTGCGCGATCATCCCGCAGGTGTTCGCCGCCGGCGGGCGGCTGTTCCCGGCCGACTCGGACGCCGCGGTGGCCCGGCTCAACCTCTTCAACTACGTCGGGTTCCTGGTCGGTTCACCGCTGGTGGGGGCGCTGGCGGACGCGAGCTCGTACCGCTGGGCGCTGCTCGCGCCGATGCTGCTGGTGCTGGCCGTCCTGCCGCTCGCCGACCGCTTCGCCCCGGCCGCGGCGGCCCCCGCCCCCGCCCGCCCGACCGTCCGGGGCACCGTCTGAGAGGACGCCCCCGGGGGGACCGCTCGCCTAGGGGGTGGCCTCGCGGATCTCCTCCAGGGACGCGTGCAGGATCGCCTTCGCGCGGGTGAACCAGTCGGTGAGGACGGCGATCTCGGCCGGCGTGTAGTCGGCGAAGAGGCGGTTGATCCGCTCGTAGAACGGCCCGTAGACCTCCAGGATCCGGACCTGCGCGTCGGCCTCCAGTGCCACCCGTACCCGGCGGCGGTCGCCCGGGTCGGCCTCGCGCCGGGCGTACCCGGCCTTCTCCAGCCGGTTGAGCACGCCGGTCACCGCGCCGGTGGTCAGCTGGGCGCGCTCGGCGAGGTCGCCGGCGGCCAGTGCCTCGCCGGCCATCGCCGCCTCGATCAGGAAGCCCAGACAGGTGAGGTCGGTGACGTTGAGGCCGAGCCGCGCCGCGATGTCCTGCTGGCCGAACTGGGCGAGCGCGATCATCCGGTCCATCGCGTAGAGCGCCTGCTCGGCCGTCGCCTCCGGGCGCGGCTTGCCTTCCACGGGGTATCTCCTTAGCATCTAAGTTACTTATCTCGTGAGATAAGAGGTATGGGTGTTCGCGGACGCGACCGTCGTCGGGCGGGCCCGCGAACCCGTCCATCACACCAAAAGAGGAGACATGGGCGCACACGGTGAACACGACATGGGCCACACCGTGGCCGGCTGGACCGGTACGGCCGTCACCACCCTCGGCTTCGCCGTCGCGGGCGCGGCGTTCATCGCCGGCTCCGTCCCGGGGCTCTGGGCCGGCGGGGCCCTGACCGTCCTGGGGGCGCTCGCCGCCTGGACGCTCCACCTGGCCGGCCGGGGCAAGGCCACCGGGCCCCGCCCGCCGGAGCTGCGGCACTGGCGCACCCCCGACCCGGCCGGCCGCCGGGGCCACCCCGACTGCCTCGGCTGCCGACTGGCCGGCCGCCGCCCCGCCCGGGCCGGCGCCCCGGTGGCCCCGACCCCCACCGGCGCACCCGCCGCGGACGCGGGCGCCCGGGTCTGACTCCCGTACGGCCGGAGTTCGAGGACCCGTTGCCCGGCCGCGCCGCCGCCACCCACTACGGTGGACGCCATGCCCGACGCCGAGCGCGACACCTCCTGCGGCCTGCACCTCTTCTGGGACGAGGCGGTCACCGCCTACGACTTCGGCCCGGGCCACCCGATGGATCCGGCCCGGCTGTCGCTCACCATGCGCCTGGTGGAGTCGCTCGGCCTGGCCGCCGGACCGGGCGTCACCGTCCGGGCCGCGCCCCCCGCGGGCGAGTCCACCCTCCGCCTGGTGCACACCGCGGAGTACGTCGAGGCCGTCAAGTTCGCCGCCGCCCACCCCGAGCGGCAGGACACCCGCCACGGCCTCGGCACCGACGACAACTGGGCCTTCCCCGCCGTCCACTCCGCCTCCGCCCTGATCGCCGGCCAGTCGGTCGCCGCGGCCGAGGCCGTCTGGCGCGGCGAGACCCCGCACGCCGTCAACTTCGCCGGCGGGCTGCACCACGCGATGCCCGACCGGGCCTCCGGCTTCTGCGTCTACAACGACCCGGCCCTCGCCATCGCCCGGCTGCTCGAACTCGGCGCCGAGCGGATCGCCTACGTCGACGTGGACGTGCACCACGGCGACGGCGTCCAGGAGGCGTTCTGGGGCGACCCCCGGGTGCTCACCGTCTCGCTGCACGAGCACCCCGCCACGCTCTTCCCGCAGACCGGCTGGGCCACCGAGACCGGCGGGCCCGGCGCCGAGGGCTCCGCCGCCAACCTCCCGCTGCCGGCCGGCACCGGCGACGCCGGCTGGCTGCGCGCGTTCCACGCCCTGGTGCCGGAGCTGCTCGCGGCCTTCCGGCCGCAGGTCCTGGTCACCCAGCACGGCGCGGACACCCATCTGGAGGACCCGCTGGCCCACCTCGCCGTCACCGTGGACGCCCAGCGGGCCATCGCCGAGGAGCTGCACGGGCTGGCCCACGAGCACGCCGGCGGCCGGTGGCTCGCCCTCGGCGGGGGCGGCTACGCCGTCGTCGACGTCGTCCCGCGGACCTGGACCCATCTGGTCGCCACCGCCGCCGGGCGCCCGGTCGACCCGGCCACCGAGACCCCGGAGTCCTGGCGCGCCGAGGTCTACCGGCGCACCCGCCGACCGGCCCCGCTGCGGATGACCGACGGCGCCCGCCCGGTCTGGCGCGACTTCGACGCGGGATACGATCCCGCCGACCGCCTCGACCAGGCGATCCTGGCCACCCGCCGCGCCGTCCTGCCGCACCACGGCCTGCTGCCCTGACCCGGCCGGCGAATCCGCGCCGTCCGCTTGTGAAGACCTGGTGCCCGGTCGCGTTCCGTGCGCAGGCCGACCGGTACAGACCGCCGATCGGCTACGTACTGCAACGGACTTATCCCTCACCGTACGAGGACTGCGCTTCCCCCTCTTCCCACTGGTACCACCCATAACTACTCTGGGGATACACGTGTGCCGGTGGAGTCACCGGAGGGGAAGCCGGTGCCTTGCACACGGGTAAGGGTCGGGTGATGGTCATGAGTTCCGGCGAACGCCCCTTGCAGGACGTCGTCTTCCTGACCGTGGCCGAGGTGGCCGCGGTCATGCGGGTCTCCAAGATGACGGTCTACCGGTTGGTGCACAGCGGTGAGCTGCCCGCCATCCGGGTCGGCCGCTCGTTCCGGGTGCCCCAGCAGGCAGTGCACGAGTACCTCAAGGAGTCCTACGTGCGGCTCGAGAGCGCGTAGGCAGGCCGGTCGGTACGGGGTCCACAGCCGGTGGACCCCGCATCCGTTCGCCCCGGATTCGCCCTCCGTTCGCCTGCTCCGGGGAGCACGATTACGACCCTGGGCAAGGGGACGGTAGGCTGGGCCCTCCGTCAGTCGTATGGACTCCGTCTCTCACGGGCGAGAGTCTCAGTGAGCGAGGGTTGTTCCGTGGGCTCTGTCATCAAGAAGCGTCGCAAGCGTATGGCCAAGAAGAAGCACCGCAAGCTTCTCAAGCGCACGCGCGTTCAGCGTCGCAACAAGAAGTAAGCGACCCCGGCCGCGCCTTGCGCGCCCAGCGCTTCGCACCGCCCGCCCAGGCCCCCGTGGCCCGGGCGGGCGGTGTCGTTTCCCGGGCCGCCCCGACGGCGCGGTACGGTGCACGCAGGTCGCCCGGGCCGAGGAATGGGGTGCAGCGCTGTGGGAACGGTCGTGCTCGTCACCGGCGTGGCCCGGCACCTGGGCGCCCGTTTCGCCGCCGAGCTGCGCCGCCGGCCCGGGGTGGACCTGGTGGTCGGTGTGGACGTGCAGCCGCCGCCCCCGGCGCTGCGCGCGCTGGTGGAGCCGGACGGGCCCGCCGCGCCGTACCGCTTCCAGCAACTGGACCTGCGCCGCCCCGCCGTGGCACGGGTGATCGCCGAGCACGACGTCGACACCGTGGTCCACCTCGCGGTCAGCGCCACTGGGCTGGGCTCCACCAACCGCTCCGCGGTGAAGGAGTCCAACGTGATCGGCACCATGCAACTGCTCGGTGCCTGTCAGAAGGCGCCGGGCGTGCGGCGGCTGGTGGTGAAGTCGACCACCGGCGTCTACGGCTCGGCCCCGCGCGACCCGGCGGTGTTCACCGAGCGGACCCAGCCGAAGACCCTGCCGGGCGGCGGCTTCGCCAAGGACGCGGTCGAGGTGGAGGGCTACGTCCGCGGCTTCGCCCGGCGTCGCCCGGACGTCGCCGTCACGGTGCTGCGGTTCGCCAACATCGTCGGCCCGAACGCCGACACCCCGCTGAGCGACTACTTCGCGCTGCCGGTGCTGCCGACCGTGCTCGGCTACGACCCCCGGCTGCAGTTCGCGCACGAGGACGACGTGACCGAGGTGCTCTGCCGGGCGGCCTTCCCGGCCGAGCCCGGCACCGTGAACACCGGCACCTTCAACGTCGCGGGGGAGGGCGTGCTGCTGCTCTCCCAGTGCGCCCGCCGCCTGGGCCGGCCGACCCTGCCGCTGCTGCTGCCGGCGGTCAGCTGGACGGCCGGGCTGGCCCGGCAGACCCGGCTGGTCGACGTCTCGCCCGAACACCTGCGGCTGCTGACCCACGGCCGGGTGGTGGACACCGCGCGGCTGCGGGAGGCGTTCGGCTACCGTCCGGCCTTCACCACCCCGGAGGCCTTCGCGGACTTCGCCGCCGCCCAGTCGCCGGGCCTGCTGCCGCCGCGGCGGCTGACCGCCGTCACCGACGGCCTGGCCGCGCTGCTCGGGTCCGCGGTCGGCCACCGCACCGCCCGGGAGGCCGACCGGCCCACCGACCCGGGCGCCCCCGTCCGACCGCACCGACCCAGGAGCTGAACCCCTATGAGTGCCGCCGCCGAGAACGGGCCGGGCGAGGCGAAGGTCATCCCGATCGAGTCCGCCCCCAGCTGGACCGAGCCGCCGGCCGACGGCCCGGGGCTGGCCGACCGGGTCGCCGAGGCCGTGGGCGGCGCGCTGGCCGGGCGGCTCGGCGCCGCCGCGACCCGCGCGTTCGGCAAGGGCTGGGAGGACCGCGCCGCCGACGGTCTGGGCTTCCTGCGCCGCCGGATCACCGGCGACTACGAGGTGGACGAGTTCGGCTTCGACCGGGAGCTCACCGAGGAGGTGCTGCTCGGGCTGCTGCGGCCGCTGGCCGAGAGGTACTTCCGGGTCGAGGTGCGCGGGATCGAGAACATCCCGGCCGAGGGCGGCGCGCTGATCGTCGCCAACCACTCCGGGACGATCCCGCTGGACGCCCTGATGACCCAGGTGGTGGTGCACGACCACCACCCGCTCCACCGGCACCTGCGGATGCTCGCCGCGGACCTGGTCTTCGTGCTGCCCGGCGTCAACGAGCTGGCCCGCAAGGCCGGGCACACGCTGGCCTGCAACGAGGACGCCCAGGCGCTGCTGGAGCGCGGCGAGCTGGTCGGGGTCTGGCCGGAGGGCTTCAAGGGGGTCGGCAAGCCGTTCGCCGAGCGGTACAAGCTGCAGCGCTTCGGCCGGGGCGGCTTCGTCTCCTCCGCGCTGCGGGCCCGGGTGCCGATCGTGCCGTGCTCGATCGTCGGGGCGGAGGAGACCTACCCGATGATCGGCAACTTCAAGACCCTGGCCCGGCTGCTGGGCCTGCCGTACGTGCCGATCACGCCCACCTTCCCCTGGCTGGGCCCGCTCGGGGCGGTGCCGCTGCCGACCAAGTGGATCATCGAGTTCGGCGAGCCGATCGCCACCGGGCGCCGGTCCGGCCGGTGCGCCGGGGGCCGCGGGGGCCGCCGGCGCGGGGGCGCCGCCCTGCGGCGGGACCTGCGGGATGCTGCCCGGCCGGCCGCCCGCCGTTCGGCCGCCAGGTCAGCCGCCGAGGATCCGCAGACCGGGCAGCAGGCCCGGGATCAGCGGGGGCACCTCGACGCCCTGCTGCTGGGCGGCACCGCCGCTCGCGCTGGGCGCCGGTCCGGCCGGTGCGCCGGGGGCCGCGGGGGCCGCCGGCGCGGGGGCGCCGCCCTGCGGCGGGACCTGCGGGATGCTGCCCGGCCGGCCGCCGACCGCGCCGCCGGCCGGTCCGCCGGTGGCACCGCCCTGGGCCGGCACCTCGCCGACCGCCGGGCCGCCGCCCGGGACCGGGCCGACGGACGGTCCGCCCGGAGCGCCGGACCCGCGGGTGCCGTCGCCCGCCCCGCCGTCGTCCGGCATGCCGCTCTTGGCGGGCTGCTGGACCAGACGCAGGGGCGCGACGTCCTGACTTATGTCGTCGAAGAGCTGGTCCACCAGGTGGGCCTGCGGGATGAGCTGGACGGGGAGCCTGGACTGGACCTCGGCCCAGGTGCCGTCCTCGTCCTGGGCGAAGCCGGCCAAGGTGCGCATCGGGTCGAGCGAGCCGTTGTTGCGGTAGATGGCGCGCAGCAGGTCGCGGCCCTTGAGGGCGTCGGCGTGCATGTCGTCGAGGGCCTTGCGGACCTGGTCGACGGTGCCCGGGCTGAGCGAGCCGCCGTCACCGGCGCGTCCCACCAGCGACCGTGCCTCGCCGAGGCGGGTGGCCGCGTTGTCGAGCAGCAGCTCGCCGCGCTCGCTGTCGGTGTCCGCGAGGTTGAGCCGCAGGCCCTCCAGCCCGCGCTTCATCCCGTACAGCGGGTCGCCGGGGAGGGCGTTCCCACTGGCGGCCGCGGCACCCGCGAAGCTGCCGACGGCGAGGCCGGCGACCAGTCCGCCGATCGCGAACCGGCGGCTCCAGCGTCCGCGCGGCGCCGTGCGGATCGCCCGGTGGCGGCGCTGCCGCGGCACGGTGGCGCCCGGGCCGCCCGCGAAGGCCTGCTCGAACGCGGCCATCAGCTGGGCGCGTTGGACCGTCCGGACCTCGCGGTCGAGCCCCGGCGCGGGCAGCGCGCCGAGCGCGCCGACCGTGTCGATGAGTTCGGCCGTCGCGGCCGAACCGGCGTTGCCGGTAGCGGTGTTGGCCGTTCCGTTGCCGTCGGCAGCGCGTTGCTCCGCCTGGTGGGCCTCCAGCGCCTCGGCGAAGGCCTTCGCCCGCCGGTGCTCCAGCACGTTTGCCGTCACGGGCCACACCTCCCTTCGTCGTTGTCGACACCCCGACCTGCCGGACGGTTGCCCCGGCAAGCCAAAGCCACTCCATCGGGTGAGAGGTCGCAATTCGACTTGACCGCACGCCTGGTGGAGGCTTGCACGCTGGCCAACGAGCGGTGCGGGCGGTCGGTTACGCACGACTGATCATCGGACCGACCGTTCACCCGGATGTGTCGGGCCGCCGTCCAGGGTGACGGCCCGCCCGTTATCTCTCCGGCCGCTTCCCCGGGGCCCTCCCCGGACCGCCGGCTCACCGCGCGTCGGGCGGGAGCAGACGGGCCAGGGTGCGCACGGCGCGGTACTGGAGGGTCTTGATGGCACCCTCGTTCTTGCCCATGATCCGGGCGGTCTCGGCGACCGACAGCCC
This sequence comes from Streptomyces sp. NRRL F-6131, assembly GCA_000719695.1. GTDB lineage: Bacteria > Actinomycetota > Actinomycetes > Streptomycetales > Streptomycetaceae > Kitasatospora. The sequence continues at coordinate 80,228 of JOHN01000017.1, read as the reverse complement.
CTGCAGGAAGCGCAGCGTGACGCACTCCTGCTGCTGCGGGTTCAGCCGGCGGACCGCCTCCAGCAGCGCCGCGTTGGAGAGCGACTCCAGCACCGAGTCCTCGGGGCTGCGTTCGCACTCGTTGGAGTCGAGCATCTCGCCCGTGGTGACCTCCAGCCGGAACCGGCTGGACTTGAAGTGGTCGGCGACCAGGTTGCGGGCGATGGTCACCAGCCAGGCGCCGAAGTCCCGGCCCTGCCAGGTGAACGTGCCGATCCGGCGCAGGGCGCGCAGGAAGGTCTCGCTGGTGAGGTCCTCGGCCGTGGCCCGGCTGCCGACCCGGTAGTAGATGTAGCGGTAGACGGTGTCCGCGTAGTGGTCGTAGAGCCGGCCGAAGGCCTCGCTCTCGCCGGCCTGGGCGCGCTCGACCAGCTCCATGATCGGGTTGTGCTCGGTCTCGTAACCGGGGCCGGTGGTGGTGCGCGAGCGGCTGCGCCCCCCGGTGCTGCCGGTGCGGCCGCGGGTCCCGGCGCCGGCCGAGCCGGCCGCGGTGGTGCGCAGCAGCGGGGCCCCCGGCTGGGTCGGACCGTGGCCCGACGACGCTCCGGCGGGGACCAGTTGGGGCGTGGCGGCGAGCTGGCTGCGGAGCAGGCTGCGCAGCAGGTCCAGGCCGGTGGAGATCTGCCGGGGCGGGACCGGGCGGCCGCGGAGGCTGGTGCGGGAGCGCAGGGGCGCGGACGACGGGCGGGAGGGTGCAGGCGCGTCGTTCCGGACGGGTGGGTACACGGGACTCCCAGAGGCAGAACTGTGGACGGATCACCTCCGCCTGCGCGGAGAGCACGCCCGACCGCCCGGTCGTGCTGGGGCGGGTGGGTGACGTGCATCCAGGAGAGAATAACGCTTTGTGCAATGACAGCTACACCGTGTGGTCGAAGTGGTCGTTTGGGATCCGCATTGGGCGCATATCCGGCCGACAGTGACCGAACATGTCATCGATCGTCTGGCCCAACGTGACAGAACGGGTGCGCCAGGTGACAAATTCGGCGGTGCGGCGGGTGGTTTCCCGGTTCTTGGGCCCGATAACCCCTGACTTTCCCCGGCTGGCGAACGATCAGATCCGGTCACTGGCTGGCGAGTTCGGTCGAACGGGCCGGACGGCCCCGCGACGCGCGGGAGTTCGCCCGTACGGGCGGCATCGTCAGCGCGCGAATTGACCGGGCTCACCCCGGTGAGGGCCCTCCGGGCGGGGTGTCGCGCGGCAGACCCTCCGAGGACCCGCCGAGGACCCGGCAGGGACCCGCAGGGCGTGGCTCGGGCCCGGCTCAGGCCCGGTGCCGGCGGTGCAGGGCGGCCCCGGCCGCCGCGGCGCCCGCGGCCACGCCGAGCGCGGCGGCCGCCGGCAGCCCCACCCGGGCCGCCTTCCGCCCGGTCCGGAAGTCCCGGACCCGCCAGCCCTGCGCCCGGGCGTGCCGCCGCAGCGCGCCGTCGGGGTTCACCACGTACGGGTGGCCCACCAGGGAGAGCATCGGGATGTCGTTGGCCGAGTCGCTGTAGGCGGCGCACCGGTCGAGGTCCAGCCGCTCCCGCCGGGCCAGCGAGCGCACCGCGGCCGCCTTGGCCGGCCCGTGCAGCAGCTCGCCGACCAGCCGGCCGGTGTACGCGCCCTCGCGCGCCTCGGCGACCGTGCCGAGCGCCCCCGTCATGCCGAGCCGGGCCGCGATGATCCGGGCCACCTCGACCGGGGCAGCGGTGACCAGCCAGACCCGCTGCCCGGCGTCCAGGTGCATCTGGACCAGCGCACGGGTGCCCGGCCACACCTTGTCGGCGATGACCTCCTCGAAGACCTCCTCGCAGAGCGCCTCCAGATCGGCGGTCCGCTTGCCGGCGACCAGGCCCAGCGCGGTGTGCTGGGCGTCGGCCACGTGGTCCGGGTCCTCGGCGCCGTGCACCCGGAACCAGGTCTGCTGCCAGGCGAACCGGGCGATGTCCCGGCGGGTGAGGAAGCCGCGGCGGTAGAGGCCGACCCCGAGGTAGAAGATCGCGGCGCCGCGCAGGATGGTGTTGTCGCAGTCGAAGAAGGCGGCGGCGCGCGGGTCGTCCGGCTCGGGGGTGTGGTTCTCCGCGGGGGCCTTGGGGGACTTGCCGCGCTTGGCCGGCTGCGCGTCCTCCACGGTCTCCGCCGGGGGCTTCGCGGAGGTCTCCGCGGAGGTCCGGGCCGGGGTGGCGGGCGGCTCCGGGGCGGCCCGCAGGGCGGCCTCCGCCGCCTCGGCCGCGGCCTCGCCCGCCAGTGCGGTCCGCGAGCCGGTGGAGCGCCTTGTCTGGGTGAGCCTTCGGAGCACGGCCATGTCATCGAGCATAGCCAGCCGCCTGTGCGGCGGCCGTGACGGCGACGTGCCCGGAGGGTGAACGGAGGGAAGGACGGTCGTGTCCGGCCCACCCGCGGGGGCGGCGCACAATGGCGGGGTGAGTCCACTGCTGCGACGTGACAAGAACCGGGGCCCGAAGCCGGCCGACCGGACGGTGACCCTGGTGGCCAAGCCCGGCTGCCACCTGTGCGACGACGCCCGGGAGGTGATCGTCCGGGTGACCGCCGAGCTGGGCGCGGCCTTCGAGGAGAAGGACATCACCCAGGACGAGGAGCTCCACCGGCTGTACTGGGAGCAGATCCCGGTCACCCTGATCGACGGCCGGCAGCACGACTTCTGGCGGGTGGACGAGAAGCGCCTGCGCACCGCCCTCGGCGCCTGACCGGTCCCCTGCCGGAGCCCCTCGCCGGAAACGGCGCGGCCGCCCCCGCCGGAGCCGCGCCGCACCCCCGCCGGACGGCGGGGGCGGTTCGCCGAATCGTTGTGAAGATTCCGCGTGCTGGGCCGGGGGCGCCCCCGGTCGCTCGGCTTACGATCGAACTCGTTTGCGCCCATGGGGGGCTGAGCACGCGAGGAGTGCCGCCATGCTTCCCGGTCCGCCCACCGGCCCCGGCCCCGGCATGCCCGCCGAGCCGTCGGCCGCGCGCGGGGGCTTCGCCGTGGTGGACGTGGAGGCGACCGGACGCAGTCCCTGGCGGCACCGGGTGGTCGAGGTGGCCGTGGTGCTGCTGGACGAGCGGCTCCGCCCCGAGGGCGAGTTCTGCACCCTGCTGGACCCGCTCGGCCCGGTCGGTCCGACCCATGTGCACCGGATAGCGCAGGAGGACGTCGAGGGCGCCCCGCGTTTTCGCGAGATCGCGCCGTTACTCCTGGAGCTGTTGGCCGGCCGGGTGCTGGTCGGCCATCACGTCACCTGTGACCACGCGTTCCTGGACCGGGAGTTCGCCCGGATCGGCGTCCCGCTGCCGCCGGTGCCGTCGCTGTGCACGATGCGGCTGGCCCGCGCCCATCTGCCGGAGGCCGGCGGGTTCGGTCTGGCGGCCTGCGTGGAGGCGGCCGGACTCGGCGGGTTCGCCGCGCACACCGCGCTGGGCGACGCCCGGGCCACCGCCGGTCTGCTCCGGCACTGCCTGGGCGCGCCGTCCTGCCCGCCGGCCGACTGGGCGGAGCCGCTGCGGGAGGCGGCCCGGGTGCCGTGGCCGCGGCTGGGGCGGGCCCGGTCCCGCCCGTCCGGCGAGCCGGTGCCGCTGGTCCTGCGGGAGTCCGCCCGCCCCGCTCCCTCCGGACGGCCGTCCGAGCCGCTGTCCGAGCCGCTGTCCTCGCCGTCGCCCGAGCGGCCGTCGGCTCTGCCGGGCGGTCTCCCGAACGGCCTGCTGTACGGCCCTCGGCCACCCCTTGAACCGCCCCCGGCGGCGGCCCGGAAATCCTCCGGTGCTATGGGTCCGACGGCGTGATGCGCATCACTGTGCCGGGACAAAACGGACACCATCTTTGTGCACACGTTCACAAACGCATAGCCTGGCAGCCAAAGCCCAGCTTCACCCACAGGAGCACCGTGGCAATCGGCCGATCACCACAGAGCAGTTCGCAGACGCCCGACCAGGGCGCCGCGCGCCGACCCTCGCGTGCCCGGGGCATCCCGGAGGCGACGGTCGCGCGGCTGCCCCTCTACCTGCGCGCGCTCACCGCGCTCTCCGAGCGCTCGGTGCCGACGGTCTCCTCCGAGGAGCTGGCCGCCGCGGCCGGGGTGAACTCCGCCAAGCTCCGCAAGGACTTCTCCTACCTGGGCTCGTACGGCACCCGCGGTGTCGGCTACGACGTCGAGTACCTCGTCTACCAGATCTCCCGCGAGCTGGGCCTGACCCAGGACTGGCCGGTCGTCATCGTCGGCATCGGCAACCTCGGCCACGCGCTCGCCAACTACGGCGGCTTCGCCTCCCGCGGTTTCCGGGTCGCCGCCCTGCTGGACGCCGACCCGGCCGTGGTCGGCAGCAGCGCCGCCGGTCTGCCGGTGCGCCACATGGACGAACTGGAGTCCATCGTGGAGAGCCAGCACGTCTCGATCGGTGTCATCACCACCCCGCCCGGCGCCGCCCAGCAGGTCTGCGACCGCCTGGTCGAGGCCGGTGTCACCAGCATCCTGAACTTCGCCCCGACCGTGCTGACCGTCCCGGACGGCGTGGACGTGCGCAAGGTGGACCTCTCCATCGAGCTGCAGATCCTCGCCTTCCACGAGCAGCGCAAGGCCGGCGACGAGCCGGACCGCACGGAGTCGGTGCTGGACCGCGCCCCCGGTCCGGTCCGCGCCGCCGCGGCCAAGCTGCGCCGCGCGGCCGGCGGCACCACCAAGCCCCGCACCGCGGCCGAGCCGGCCAAGGACGCGGATCCGGCGGCCAAGGGCAAGCCCGGCACGACCGGCGAGGGCGAGCTGTCCGCGGTGATGCCGGCATGAGCAGGACCGAGAATCGTGGGACCAGGGGGCGGGCGTGAGTCTTCTCGTCGTAGGGCTGAGCCATCGCACGGCCCCCGTCGGCGTGCTGGAGCGGGCCGCGCTGACCGGTGAGGTGCCGACCCGGCTGCTGCACGACGCGGCCGCGTCCGCGACCGTCGCCGAGGCCGCGCTGCTCAACACCTGCAACCGGATCGAGCTGTACGCGGACGTGGACAAGTTCCACGCCGGCGTCGCCGAGCTGTCGCTGCTGCTCGCCCACCACAGCGGGGTGGACCTGGAGGAGCTGACCTCGCACCTCTACGTCCACTACGAGGACCGCGCGGTCCACCACCTCTTCTCGGTGGCCTGCGGCCTGGACTCGATGGTGGTCGGCGAGGGCCAGATCCTCGGTCAGCTGCGCGACGCGCTGGCCCGGGCGCAGGAGGAGCACACCGCCGCGCGCGGTCTGAACGAGCTGTTCCAGCAGGCCCTGCGGGTCGGCAAGCGGGCGCACAGCGAGACCGGCATCGACAAGGCCGGCCAGTCCCTGGTGACCTTCGGCCTGGAGCAGGTCGCGGCCGGCGCCGGCGAGATCGCGGGCAAGCGGGCCCTGGTGGTCGGCGCGGGCTCGATGAGCTCGCTGGCCGCCGCCACCCTGGTCCGCGCGGGCGTGACCGACCTGCTGGTCGCCAACCGGACGGCGGAGCGCGCCGAGCGCCTGGTCGAGATCCTCGGCGGCGACGTCGCCCGCACCCTGGAGCTGGCCAAGGTCCCCGAGGCGCTGGCCGACGTCGACCTGGTGATCTCCTGCACCGGCGCGGCCGGCGTGGTGATCAAGGCCGACGACGTCGCCGCCGCCGTCGCCGCGCGCGGCTCCGCGACCCCCCTCGCCTTCCTCGACCTCGCCATGCCGCGCGACGTCGACCACGCCGTGCACGAGCTGCCCGGCGCGCTCCTGGTCGACCTGGAGAGCCTCTCGCACGCCCACGCCGCCACCCCCGGCGCCGGGGACGTCGACGCCGTCACCGGCATCGTCGCCGAGGAGGTCACCGCCTTCGGCGCCGCCCAGCGGGCCGCGCGGATCGCCCCGACCGTGGTGGCGCTGCGCGCGATGGCCTCCGAGGTGGTCGCCGCCGAGCTGGGCCGCCTGGACTCCCGGCTGCCCGGTCTGGACGAGCGCTCGCGCGCCGAGATCGGCCAGACCGTCCGCCGGGTCGTCGACAAGCTGCTGCACGCGCCCACCGTGCGGGTGAAGCAGCTGGCCGCCGAGCCCGGCGGCGCCTCCTACGCGGAGGCACTGCGTGAACTGTTCGACCTCGACCCGTCCGCCGTCCACGCGGTCTCGGGCACCCCGATCGGCACCCAGCAGCCTGCGGGCGGGGGCGCCGGATGAACCGTCAGCCATCCCACGAGTACCACCGGGACGATCACCCCATGAACGGTCAACCCCTCACCGGCCAGGCACCGGACGCCACCGCGGCACCCCTGCGGCTCGGCACCCGGCGCAGCGCGCTCGCCATGGCCCAGTCGGGCATGGTCGCCCGCGACGTGACCCGCCTCACCGGGCGCCCCGTCGAGCTGGTGGAGATCACCACCTACGGCGACACCTCCCGCGAGGCGCTGGCCCAGATCGGCGGCACCGGGGTGTTCGTCTCCGCGCTGCGCGACGCGCTGCTGGAGGGCCGGATCGACTTCGCCGTCCACTCGCTCAAGGACCTGCCCACCGCCGCCCCCGAGGGTCTGGTGCTGGCCGCCGTCCCCGAGCGCGAGGACAGCCGCGACGCCCTGGTGGCGCGCGAGGGCCTGGCGCTGGGCGAACTGGTGGAGAAGCTGGCCGGAGCCGGTCGCCCGGCCCGGATAGGCACCGGTTCGCCGCGCCGGATGGCGCAGCTCAACGCCTGGGCCCGCGCTCGCGGCGCCCAGCTGGAGACCGTCGCGATCCGCGGCAACGTGGACACCCGGATCGGTTTCGTGGCCTCCGGCGAGCTGGACGCCGTGGTGCTGGCCGCCGCCGGCCTGAACCGGCTCGGCCGGTCCGCCGAGATCACCGAGCACCTCGACCCCGAGCTGATGATCCCGGCCCCCGGCCAGGGTGCGCTGGCCGTCGAGTGCGCCGCGACCGACAGCGGCCTGGCCGCCGCGCTGGCGGGCCTCGACCACGCCCCCACCCGGGTCGCGGTGGCCGCCGAGCGCGCCCTGCTCGCCACCCTGGAGGCCGGCTGCTCCGCACCGGTCGCCGCACTGGCCGGCTGGGGCCACCGATCCGAACTGCGGCTGGAGGGCGTGGTCGGCACCACCGACGGCGCCACCCTGCTGAAGATGTCCGCCCACGGTCCGATCGTCCTCGACGAGTCCGCCGAGCAGCAGGCGGTGGCCCTCGGCCGCGCGCTGGCCGCCCGGCTGCTCGACGCGGGCGCGGCCGCCCTGATGGGGGAGCGAGCCCGATGAGCCCCACCGCCGCCACCGACAGCCCGTTCCCGGCCGACAGCCCGTTCGGGGGCACGGTCCCCGCGACCGGTCGGTGCACCTTCCTGGGTGCGGGCCCGGGCGACCCGGGCCTGCTGACCCTGCGCGCGGTCGAGGTCCTGGCCTCGGCCGACGTCCTGGTCGCCGACCCGCTGACCGCCGCCGCCGTGCGCAGTCACTGTCCGTCGGGCGTGCAGGTGCACGCCCCCGGTACGGAGGGCCCGGACTTCGACCTGGCCGGACTGGTCGCCGAGGCCGTGCGCTCCGGCAAGCACGTGGTGCGGACCGTCGACGGAGACCCCGGCCTGGACGGCTGCGCCGCCGAGGAGATGCTCGGCTGCGCGGGTGCCGGGATCGCCTTCGAGGTGATCCCGGGCGTCGCCCAGTCGGTCGGCGTGCCGGCCTACGCGGGCGTGCCGCTGCGCGGCGCCGCCGGGACCGACGTCCGCTTCGTGGAGGCGGGCGCGCTGCTGGCCGGCTCCCCGGTGGACCTGGGCGCGCCGGAGACCACCCTGGTGGTGCGCACCACCCTGGGGCAGCTGCCGGCCACCGCCAACGCGCTGGTCTCCAACGGCCGCAAGCCGGAGTCGGCGCTCAGCGCGACGCTCTCCGGCACCACCACCCGGCAGCGCACCTTCACCGCCACCCTCGCCACCATCGCGGCGGACCTCAAGGCCGCCCGGGTGCTGCCCGCGCCGGTCTCCGCCCCGGTGGACCCGGCCACCCCGGTGATAGCCGTGGTCGGTGAGCAGGTCGCCCACCGCTCCTCGCACTCCTGGTTCGAGACCAAGCCGCTGTTCGGCTGGAACGTCCTGGTGCCGCGCACCAAGGAGCAGGCGCACGGCCTGTCCGAGCAGCTGCGCTCGTACGGCGCGGTGCCGCAGGAGGTGCCGACCATCGCGGTCGAGCCGCCGCGCACCCCGCAGCAGATGGAGCGGGCGATCAAGGGCCTGGTCACCGGCCGGTACGAGTGGATCGCCTTCACCTCGGTGAACGCGGTGCGCGCGGTGCGCGAGAAGTTCGAGGAGTACGGCCTGGACGCCCGGGCGTTCGCCGGGATCAAGGTCGCGGCGGTCGGCGAGACCACCGCGCAGGCGCTGGTCGACTTCGGTGTGAAGCCGGACCTGGTGCCGTCCGGCGAGCAGTCCGCCGCCGGGCTGCTGGAGGACTGGCCGCCCTACGACCCGGTGTTCGACCCGATCGACCGGGTGCTGCTGCCGCGCGCCGACATCGCCACCGAGACCCTGGTGGCCGGCCTGGTCGAGCTGGGCTGGGAGGTCGACGACGTGACGGCGTACCGGACGGTGCGCGCCTCGCCGCCGCCGGCCGAGACCCGTGAGGCGATCAAGGGCGGCGGCTTCGACGCGGTGCTGTTCACCTCGTCCTCGACCGTCCGGAACCTGGTCGGCATCGCGGGCAAGCCGCACAACGTGACGGTCATCGCCTGCATCGGCCCGGCCACCGCGAAGACCGCCGAGGAGCACGGCCTGCGGGTCGACGTGATGGCCCCGGCCCCGTCGGCCGCGGCGCTCGCGCAGGCCCTGGCAGACTTCGGGGCCAAGCGCCGGGACACCGCGACCGCCGCCGGCGAGCCGGTGTACCGCCCCAGCGAGCGCCGTCCCGGCTCGCGCCGCAAGGCCGCGCGCTGAATCGAGGCCGGGGGCGGACCACCCGAACCGCCCCCGGCACCCGCACCACCGTTCGGAGAGAGAAGCCGTGTCCGCTGAATTCCCGTACGTCCGCCCGCGCCGGCTGCGCTCGACCCCGGCGATGCGCCGGCTGGTCGCGGAGACCCGGCTGCACCCGGCGGAGCTGATCCTGCCGCTGTTCGTCCGCGAGGGCGTGCGTGAACCGGTCCCGGTCTCGTCGATGCCGGGCGTCGTCCAGCACACCCGGGAGACGCTGCGCAAGGCCGTCACCGAGGCGGCCGAGGCGGGCCTGGGCGGCGTCATGCTGTTCGGCGTCCCCGAGACGCAGGACGCGACCGGCACCGAGGGCACCAACCCGGACGGCATCCTCCAGCAGGCGATCCGGGACGTGGTCGCCGAGGTCGGTGACGCCCTGGTGGTCATGTCCGACCTGTGCCTGGACGAGTACACCGACCACGGCCACTGCGGCGTGCTGGCCGCGGACGGCTCGGTGGACAACGACGCCACCCTGGAGCGCTACGCCGAGATGGCCCGGGTGCAGGCCGACGCGGGCGTCCACCTGGTCGGCCCGTCCGGGATGATGGACGGCCAGATCGCGGTGGTCCGCAGGGCCCTGGACGAGGCCGGCCACCAGGACGTCGGCATCCTCGCCTACACCGCCAAGTACGCCTCGGCGTTCTACGGCCCGTTCCGGGAGGCGGTCGGCTCCTCGCTGAAGGGCGACCGCAAGTCCTACCAGCAGGACCCGGCCAACGCCCGGGAGGCGCTGCGCGAGCTGGAGCTGGACGTCGCCGAGGGCGCCGACCTGGTGATGGTCAAGCCGGGCATGGCCTACCTGGACATCCTGCGCCAGGTCGCCGACGCCTCGCCGGTGCCGGTCTCCGCGTACCAGGTGTCCGGCGAGTACGCGATGGTGGAGGCCGCCGCGGCCAACGGCTGGATCGACCGGGAGCGGATGATCCTGGAGACGCTGACCTCGCTGCGCCGCGCCGGCGCCGAGCAGATCCTCACCTACTGGGCCGTCGAGGCCGCCGCGATGGTGAAGTAGCCCGGGTCCGCACGCACCGAAGGCCGGGTCCCACCCCTCGGGGGGGACCCGGCCTTAGTGCGCGCGTCCTACCAGCCGCCGATGTGGGCGAAGCCCTCCTCGCCGCCGACCGCGTCGGTGGAGGTGGCGGCGCCCCAGCCGTGCGCACCGGTCAGGATGTGCGAGGTGTGGGCGATGCCGCCCCACTCGCCGGCCGCCCACACCGGGTGCGCGGAGGCGGCGAACTCGGCGCCGCCGGCCAGGCCGACGTGCGCGGACGCCGCCGGGGCGGCGAGGCCGGCCAGCGCCAGCGCGCCGACGGCGGTCAGCGTGAGCTTGCCCAGCTTGTTCTTCATGGATCTCTGCCCTCTCTTCCGGAGCGCCCCGTGCGGGCGCCCTGCCTCTGGTGGGTGCGCCGGACGGCGGCCGTGCGGTCCGGCCGTCCGGAGCCGTACGCCCGGAGGGCCCGGGGACCAGACGTCCCCGGGCCCTCCGTCGCGCCGTGCGGCTGGATCAGCCGATCAGGTGCGAGACACCCGCGTCGCCCGAGGACTGGGTGTTCTGGCCGACGTTGCAGATCTGCTTCGGGGTGCTGTTGAGGACCGGCACCTCGACCGGGACGGCCACGCCGAGGACGGCGACCGCGATGTTGTGGACCTCCGGCAGGCAGATGTTCGCGTTGTCGAGGGTGTGGAAGTTCGGGCTGTGGTCACCGTGGGTGCCGGTCTGGTTGGTGCCGCCGTTGCCCTGGACCGAGACGGCCGAGCCGTCCGAGTCGGCGATGGCGGAGGCGGAGCCGGCGGACATCGCGATGGCGGCGGCGGCCAGACCGGCGGCGGCGAGAGACTTCTTGATCATTTCGGTGTTCCTCTCAGGGGGGTGAATCGGGGAGCGATTCGAAGGATGGATCAGGAGGGGTGACGCGGCTGGGGACGAGCGGGTCAGCCGATCAGGTGGGAGACGCCGGAGTCGCCCTTGGTCTGGGTGCCCTGGCCCTGGGTGCAGTACTGCTTGCCACCGCTGTTGGCGATCGGGACCTCGACCGGGACGGCCACGCCGAGGACGCCGACCGCGATGTTGTGGATCTCGGGGAGGCAGACGTTCGCGTTGTCCAGGAAGTGGAAGTTCGGGCTGTGGTCACCGACGGTGCCGGTGAAGTTGGTGCCGCCGTTGCCCTGGAACGACCCGGCGGAGCCGTCCGAGTCGCCGATGGCCGAGGCCGGCGCCGCGGCGACGGCCAGCGCGGCGGCGGCCAGGCCGGCGGCCGCGAAGGACTTCTGGATCATGGGGAGATCCCTCTCTGAAAAGCTCTTGGTTTCCGTGCGTACAACGCGTACAACGCTCAGACCCGGTCTGCGGTCACTGACGCTCAGATCAAAGAATGACGGCACGGAAGGTTACGGGGATTTCCGAAAAGAGTCCGGGAGGCTCGGCGGTCGGGTGTTTCTTGTCGGATTATTAGCCCGAACCGGTTAACCGCCGCAATCCGGGATCCGGGTGGATCGTTGAGCACATTGCTTTCGGCTGCGCCCGCGCAGCCTTCCCTGAGTGATCTCCAGTACGGACAGGCAGAACGGTGAAAAGCATGAGGTTCTCCAAGCGGGCCGGCGCGATGTTGCTGGCGGTCGGTGCGGGCGTGCTCGCCTCCCAGGGGGCGGCGTCCGCCGCCCCGGTCGGCCCCGAGCAGGTGGGGGCGCTGGAGGACCACCTGGCCACCCAGCAGGTGCCGGTGGACATCCCGGTGGCGCCGCTGGACAGCCGGATCTCCGGCGGCATCCCGACTTCGCTGGTGATGCCCCCGGTGCCCGCCCACACCACCGGCGACGCGCTGATCCCGGAGCGCATCGTGCCGGCCCTGGGCACCGGCCGGGTCGGCCCGACCGCCAAGGCCGAGCTGCCGCTGCCACTGGTCGACCGGGGCGCCGACCTCGGCGAACTGCTGCTGGACGCCCCGGCCGCGCCGCTGCACGCCGACACCCCCGGGATCGGCCTCGGCAAGCCGCTCTCGCTGGCCCAGGACGGCACCGGCCAGCTCGCCGACGGCCGGGTCAAGGTGGACGAGATCGACCCGCGGCTGGTCACCGGCGCGGTGCAGGCCGTGCCCGGTGCCAGCGCCTCGCTGGGCAACGAGGACGAGCGGATCTCGGTGACCGACTCGGTGGACAACCTGGCGACCACCGCGACCGCCACCACCACCGGCGTCGTCCAGGAGACCGGTCTGGCGGGCCTGGCCCAGCTGTAGCGCCGACGCGCAGGAGCCCGGCACCCCGTGTCGCAGGACGGGGTGCCGGGCTCCCGCGCGCGGGCGGCGCCGGTGCGGCGGCTCAGCCGGGCAGCGCGCCGAGCAGCCCGCCGACCACCGGCAGGTCGCGCGGGCCGCCGCCGGCGCTGAGCGGGCCGGTCAGCAGGTCGGTGCCGACCGGCGCCAGGCCCGAGTTCTCCGGCTGGAGGGTCGCGCCGTTGTTCAGCACGTCGGCCGAGGAGTTGGCCCACGGGTCCAGCCGGAGGTCCTTGACCGGGGCCACGGCGTAACCGAGCCCGGCGGTGGTGCCGCCGAGCGCCTGGTTGACGTCGGTCTTGGCCAGGGCGGCGCCGCCCTCGGCGGGGGCCGCGTGCGCCGCGCCCGCACCGGCACCGCCGAGCAGTACCGCGGCGCCCAGGGCGGCGGCGAGGCCGGCCCCGCTCTTCTTCGAAACCATGCGCAATCACCTTCGGGGGGAGGGGGTCCCCGGGCGACCGGACCGCGCCCGGGTACGCCGAACCGCCCCCCGGCCGGCGGGCCGGGGGGCAGTGCGGGCGGAACGCGTGCCGATCGGGATCAGCAGTCGTCCATGTCGTGCTGGTGCTGCGGGGCCTCCGCGTTGACGCAGGTGTTGCCGAACGCCGGGTTCAGCAGACCGACCACGTCGATGGCGTTGCCGCACAGGTTGACCGGGATGTGCACCGGGACCTGGATCTGGTTGCCGGAGACGACACCGGGCGAGCCGGCGGCGACGCCCTCCGCGCCGGAGCTGGCGGCGGCACCACCGGCCGCGCCCAGCACCAGGCCGGCGGCGGCGGCGGAGAGGACGGCGGCCTTCTTCACGTTCTGCATGGGGGTTGATCTCCTCGATCACACACGGGTTGAGCGGGCCGCACCCCGCCGGTGGCGGGGTGCGGCGCGGGCGCGGGGGAACCTCGGCCGCCGGGGCGGCGGCCGACGGGTCAGCCCTGGTTGACGCAGGTGTTGCCGAACGCCGGGTTCAGGATGCTGATGAGCCCGATGGAGTTGCCGCAGACGTTGACCGGGATGTGCACCGGGATCTGGATCTGGTTGCCGGAGAGCACACCCGGGGAGCCGGCGGCGACGCCCTGGGCACCGGAGCTGGCGAACGCGCCGCCGGCCGCGCCGACCACCAGGCCGGCGGTCGCGAGGGACAGGGCGGCAGCCTTCTTGAGGTTACGCATGTGGTTCTTCCTCCGATTTCTGCCCGACCGTCTGTGGAATAGTCGGGAGCCGGGCGAGGGGAAATCCTGGCCCGTTGGCTTCTGGGAATGCCGTGATTGTCACTCGGGCGGCCCAGATGGCGCGTGTCGCCCGTGGCGCGGGCGATGAGCGGCCGCCGCGGTACCGTGCGCCGCGAACGATTCCCGCACGGCCGGGAAGAATTCGCATCGACGCGCGACCGGGAGGAATTCCGGACGGGCTTGGACCGGCGGCGGATCTCCTCGTCGTAGCGGGCGGTGGAGCGTGTTCCGACTGGGAGAACGAGGCAGTGCGCCGGGGGAAACGGTCGGATGCGGCAGTCACCCGAATGCCTGTCCCGGGGTGCCGTTCCTCCGGACGGGTGACAACGGGGGTGCCCTCGCAACCGGGCTGATCGGGTCTCGTTGGAGATGTCGCACTCCCCGTGCATCTCTGTCGAACAGTCAGGAGGCTCCTCATGAGCATCAAGAAGACGGCCGCCGTCGGCGCCGCTGTTGTCGGCATCGTGGCCGCCGGTGCCGGCACCGCGATGGCCAGCTCCGGCGCGGAGGGCGTTGCCGCCGGTTCCCCCGGTGTCATCTCCGGCAACCAGCTGCAGGTCCCGGTGCACGTGCCGGTCAACCTGTGCGGCAACACCATCAACGTCATCGGCCTGCTGAACCCGGCCTTCGGCAACACCTGCATCAACCACGGCTGATCGTTCCTCGGTCCGGCCGGTGCGAGCCGCCGCTCCCGCGCTTCCCTCCTGGGGTGCGGAGTGGCGGCTCGCGGCGTTCCCCGCCCGGGCCCCCCGAGCCGGCCGCGCACACCGGTGCGTCCGCGCGGCTCCGCCGGCCGGGCGGGCTCGGCACCGCCCACCTGCACGGTCGCTCCGTCCGCGACCCGCCGCCGGGCTGCCCGCCGGTCCGGCGGCCGCGGTGTCGTAGGCTCGCCCGGCGTCGCGGTGTCGGTCGGCGCGCCGGTCACGAGCGGGGCGGGGAGTACCAGAGCTGATGAGCACGGCATCGAGCACCGAGTCGTCGGGCGGTGGCGCGGGCGTGCCCCCGTCGTCCGCCACGCCGTCGTCGCCGCGGACGGCCGACGAGGTGGAGGGGTCGGAGCGACCGACCGCGCCCCGCCCCGGCCCGGGCCGGTTCGGCGCCCTGGTGGACCGCTTCGCACCGGCGCTCGGCGCGTACGCGATGGTCAAGGCGACCGGTCTGACCGTGTTCCTGCTGCTGCTCTCGCACACCGAGGACTTCCTGAAGAAGGACCCGGGGCGCGGCGGCGGCGCCCGGCCCTGGGACGTGCTCGGCACCTGGGACGGCGTCTGGTACCAGCGGATCGCCGAGAACGGCTACGACCCGCAGCTGATTCCGCTGCACGGCTACCCGCTGGCCACCTACTACGAGAACTCGGCGGCGTTCTTCCCGCTCTACCCGTGGCTGATGCGGCTGGTCGGGGCGGTGACCGGGCTGGGCCCGTACGGCTCGGGCATCGTGGTCTCGGTCCTCGCCTCCTTCGTCGCCGCGGCCGGGATCTTCGCGATCGCCGAGCGGCTCGGCGGCTTCCGGGCCGGTGTGATCGCGGCGGTGGTCTGGGGCCTGTTCCCGGGCTCGGGCGTGGAGTGGGCGGTCTACTCCGACTCGCTGTTCGTCGCCCTCTCGGCCTGGGCCTGCTACTGCGTGATGACCCGCCGCTGGCTGGCCGCCGGGGTGCTCGCCCTGGTGACCGGTCTCAACCGGCCGACGGCGGCCACGCTGATCGCCGCCGTCTCGATCGCCGCGCTGGTGGCGCTGGTCCGGCGCACCGACGGGGTGGCCCGGCCGCTGACCGCGATGCTGATCACCCCGTGGGGCATGCTCGGGTACATCGCCTGGGTCGGCTGGCGGATGGGCGACTGGACCGGCTACTTCAAGCTCCAGCGCGGGGCCTGGAACCGCTACTTCGACTGGGGCGCCTCCACCGCCCGCAGCACCCTGGACACCGTCACCGGGCACTGGACGTTCTGGCAGTCCAACCCGGCGCCGGACCTCATCGCGGTGGCCCTGCTGATCGCCCTGCCCGGGCTCCTGGTGCTGCTGCTGCGGCTGCGACCGCCGCTGGTCCTGGTGGTCTACACGCTGATGACCGTCTTCATGGCGCTGAGCAGCAACCAGATCTACGGCAACATCTCGCGCTACCTGCTGCCGGCCTTCCCGCTGTGCATCGGTCTGGCGGTGGCGCTGCGCCGGCTGCGGCCGAGCACGGTGGCCGGGCTGTTCGCGATGCCGGCGGTGGCGGCCGGCTGGTACGCGGGGTACGCGCTGTTCGAGCTCGGCATCCCGTAGAGCCGGGCCGCCCGCGGAGCCGTGTCCCGCAGGCCCCTTCCCGTCGTGGGACGCCGTTGGCGAATCCCGTCGTGGTGCGGGGCCCGGAAGCGGTCCCGCACGGGATCATCCGTCGGCGGACGGTCGTTGCTAACCTCGGAACCATGACGACCAGCCCGCCCGTGCGGCAGACCCGTGACATCTCCGGCCTGCTGGACCACGCCAGCCACGTGCTCGCGACCCGGATGGCGGCCGCCTTCACCGAGCTCGGGATCACCCCGCGCGCGTACTGCGTGCTCTTCCACGCGATGGAGGCCGAGCGCACCCAGATCCAGCTGGCCGAGCTGGCCGACCTGGACAAGACCACCATGGTGGTGACCGTCGACGAGCTGGAGAAGGCGGGGCTGGCCGAGCGCCGGCCGTCCGCCGCCGACCGCCGGGCCCGGATCGTCTCGGTCACCGGGGCGGGGGAGCGCGCCGTCGAGCAGGGCACGGCGATCGCCGACCGGGTGCACCGGGAGGTGCTGGAGGCGCTGCCGGAGGGTGAGCGCACCGCCTTCGTCGCGGCGCTGACCCGCTTGGTGGGCGGCCCGCTGGCCGAGCCGGTGGAGAGCGAGCGGACGGTCCGCCGGGCCCGTCGTTCCCGGGGCTGATGTCACGAAGAGGATCATCCCGCAGAAGATTCTCCTTCAAAAGATAGTCCACAACAAAACCATCTGTTAGCGTCTTACCCGGTACTCGACGACCGGGAGACCCACCATGACCACGCACGCCCCGACCGCGCCGGAACCGGCCGCGGCCGAGCCCACCGGGCCGCGGCCCACCTCCGCGGAGCCCACCAGGACCACCCCGACCCGATCCAGGGCGCTCGCCCTGGCGGTGCTCTGCGCGGGGATGCTGATGATCGTCCTGGACGGCTCGATCGTCACCGTCGCCATGCCCGCCATCCAGCAGGACCTCGGCTTCAGCTCCGCCGACCTCACCTGGACCGTCAACGCCTACCTGATCGCCTTCGGCGGGCTGCTCCTGCTCGCCGGCCGGCTCGGGGACCTCGTCGGCCGCCGGAAGGTGTTCGTCGCCGGGCTGCTCCTGTTCACCGCGGCCTCGCTGCTCTGCGCGCTCGCCACCGACCAGGGCATGCTGATCGCCGCCCGCTTCCTGCAGGGCGTCGGCGGCGCGCTGGCCTCCTCGGTCAGCCTCGGCATGATCGTCACGCTCTTCCCCGAGCCGGCCGAGCGCGGCCGCGCCATCGGTGCGTTCAGCTTCGTCGGCGCGGCCGGCGCGTCGATCGGCCAGGTGCTCGGCGGCATCCTCACCGAGGCGCTGGACTGGCACTGGATCTTCCTGATCAACCTGCCGCTCGGCCTGGCCGCCGCCCTGCTGGCCCTGCGCGTGCTGGCCCCCGACCGCGGGCCCGGGCTGCGGGCCGGCGCCGACGCCCTCGGCGCGGTGCTGATCACGGCGGCGCTGATGCTCGGCATCTTCACCATCGTCGGCACCGCCGAGCACGGCTGGGCCTCCGCGCGGACCCTGGGCCCGGGCGCCCTGTCGCTCGTGCTGCTGGCCGGCTTCCTGGTCCGGCAGGCCTTGGCCGCGACGCCGCTGCTGCCGCTGCGGATGTTCCGCTCGCGGGCCGTCTCGGTCGCCAACGCGGTGCAGGTGCTGGTGATCTCCGGGATGTTCGGCTTCCAGATCCTGGTGGCCCTCTACCTGCAGAACGTGCGCGGCTACGGCGCCGCCGCGACCGGGCTCGCCATGCTCCCCGCGGCCGTCGCCATCGGCGCCGTCTCGCTGCTGCTCTCCGCCCGGCTGAGCGCCCGGTTCGGCGAGCGCGCCGTCCTGCTGGCCGGCCTCGCCCTGCTGGTCGCCGCGCTCGGTCTGCTGGTCCGGCTGCCGGCCGACGCGGGCTACGCGGTCGACCTGCTGCCGACCATGCTGCTCGTCGGCGGGGGAGGGCTGGTGCTCTCCGGACTGGCCTCGCTGGGCATGTCCGGCGCGGGCGAGGCGGACGCGGGCACCGCCTCCGGGCTCTTCAACACCACCCAGCAGGTCGGCGCGGCGCTCGGGGTGGCCGTGCTCTCCACCCTGGCGACCTCGCACGGCGACGCCCTGGCTGCCGCCGGCCACCCCGCGGCGGAGGCGCTCACGGGGGGCTTCCGGCTCGCCTTCGCGGTCGCCACCGGGCTGCTCGCGCTGGCCTTCGGGCTCACCGCCGTACTGCTGCGTCCGTCGCGCTGACACCCGCCCGCCCGCGGTCGCCCGTCCGGCCCTCCGGCGGGTGACCGCCGACGGGTGACCGCCCGCCGCCCGGGCGCCCGCGCACCCGCGGGCCCCGGCGCGGCGACGGGTCGTTTCCGGTCGGCTTGTATGCTCCACCTGGCGCCAGGGGGGACGACCTGGCGCCGATCGTTCGATGGCACAGCCGTGAGAGGTGCGGGGATGTCGGGTCGCCGAGACAGGAGTCAGCCCAGCGTGGCCGGGCCGCGTTCGCAGGGCTCGACCGGCTCGGCGGGTTCCGGCGGCACCCGGGGCGCGTCCGCGGGCGGCGCCGGCACCGGCTCCGGCGGCGGGACGGCCGGCGCGGCGACGACCGGCGCCACCGGCTCGATCCCGGCCCCCCGGCCCGGCGGCCGCGCCGAGGCCCGGCGAGCGGCCCAGGGCAAGGGCGGCCGCGGCGGACAGGGCGGCGACGGCGGACAGAACGGTACGGGCCACCGCCGCTCCGGCGGGCGCGGCAAGAAGCCCGAACGCAAGATCAAGAAGATCGTCGGCTGGACGGCGGTCGGCGCCCTGGTGCTGATAGCCGGGACCGGTGGCGCGATCTACCTCAAGCTCAGCGGCAACATCAAGACCATCGACTCGGACGGCCTGAGCAAGGACCGCCCGCCGGAGTCCACCGCCGACGCCAACGGCAACAAGCCGGTCAACATCCTGCTGATCGGCTCCGACAGCCGGGGCGGCGGCAACTCCGACCTCGGCGGCGGCGACGCCGACGGAGCCCGCTCGGACACCACGATCCTGCTGCACGTCTACGCGGACCACAAGAACGCCATCGGCGTCTCGATCCCGCGCAACACCCTGGTGACCATCCCGCCCTGCAAGCTCCCCAACGGCAAGTGGACCAAGGAGCAGAAGGGCAAGGACGTCCTGTTCAACGCCGCGTTCTCGCAGGGCGATTCGCCGGACGGCAACGCCGCCTGCACCCAGAACACGGTGGAGAAGCTCACCGGGATCCGGGTGGACCACACCCTGGTGGTCGACTTCTCGGGCTTCGCCGCGATGACCAAGGCGGTCGGCGGGGTCGAGGTGTGCCTGCCCAAGGCCATCTACGAGAACGACATCAATCCCAACCTCCAGAAGAAGGGCGCCCAGGTCCTGCCCGCCGGCCGGCAGAAGGTGGAGGGCCAGAAGGCGCTCGACTACGTCCGGCTGCGGCACGGCATCGGCGACGGCTCCGACATCGGCCGGATGAAGCGTCAGCAGGCCTTCATGAGTTCGATGATCAGCACGGTGAAGAAGAAGGGCCTGGAGCCCACCACCCTGCTGCCGCTGGCCGACGCGGCCACCAAGTCGCTGCGCGTCGACGAGGGGCTCAACTCGGTCGACAAGCTGATGTCCTTCGCCCTGTCGCTGAAGAACATCGACCTGCACGACCTCAAGTTCGTGACCCCGCCGTGGCGTTACAGCGACGCCAACCTCGACCTGGTCAAGCCGGACGTGGACCGGCTGTGGGAGGCCATCAAGGCCGACCGCACCCTCGACGGCAAGGACGCCACCGGCGAGCAGCCCGACGCGTCCGCCACCCCGGAGGCCCCGGCCGCGCCGGCGCCCGCGCCGACCACCACCGCGCCCGCCGCGCACGTCGCCCCGGCGGCGCCGGTCAAGGTCGCGGTCTACAACGGAACGACCGTCAACGGCCTGGGCGCCAAGGCGGGCGAGGCGCTCAAGGCGGCGCAGTTCACCGTCACCGGCGTCAACCAGGCGAAGTCCACCAACAAGGCGACCACCACGATCGAGTACGGTGCCGGGCAGAAGGCCAACGCGGAGAAGGTCGCCGCGCTGTTCCCCGGCGCCACCCTCACCGCGACCTCGGCGGCCGGCATCAGCGTCGTCCTCGGCAAGGACTACGCGGACGCCAACGGCGGCGCCGGCGCCCCCGCCCCGGGCGCCTCGGCGGCTCCCGCGGCCCCCGCCCCGCTGCCCAGCTCGGTCACCGAGGAGGCCCGCTCGGCGGACGACGACATCTGCGCCAACACCAGCTACGGCTCGGGCGGCTGATCCCCCGACGGCTCCGGTCGGCGCGGCCGACGACGAACGGGCGGGGTCCCGGCTCGGCGCCGGGGCCCCGCCCGTTCCCGTTTCCCGCTCCCCGGCCGGGGGGAGCCGTCGACTCAGGGCCAGACCAGGCAGTACAGCTGGTGGCCGGCCTCGTGCAGGCGGTTGGCGAAGTCCTGCCACTCGTGCAGCATGCTGTAGATCACGAAGGCGTCGCGCGGGCCCCGGCGGTCGGGGACGGTCGACCAGATGAAGGCGGCGGCGCCCAGCTCGGTCTCGTCGGCCTTCCGCAGCGGCTCGACCACGTTGTGCGGGAGCTGGACGACGGCGTAGTCCGGGTGCAGCACGACCAGTTCCAGCGGCGGCACCTGGTGCAGGGGCACGCCCTGGATGCCGGTGAGGACCATCGCGCTCATGGTCTCCGGTTTGATCTTGGTGGAGAGGTGGCCGTTGGGCGAGCCACTGGTCTCCATCAGGTCGCCGAGCCGGCCGAGCGAGCCGAGCTCGCCCGCGTCGAGACCGAGCCCGCCCGGACCCAGCGCGGTCGGGACCCGGGCCGCGGTCGCCCGGTCGGGTGCGCCGAAGTACTTGTACGTCACCCCCACGCGTCCCTCACCCCGCCTCTCACGGCCACGGCCGCCACGCCCCGTTCCCGCTCCCGTACCCCCGCGTGCGGCCTCGGCGGGCCGGCGGGGGCCACCCGCGGCCTCGTCGTAGCCGTCCTGCGCCTCGGACACTCGGACCATCCTCACCGGAATTCGCCGGAATCGACAGACCCCCGCACATCCGGTGTCCCTCCGGACGTGCTCCTTACCCGTCATGCGCCGCCGTACCCAGTCGCGGTACGCGGCAGTCCTCTCCACACCCCTGCGTCGACCCGGGGTTCCTGCCCGTCCTGACGGCCGGCCGAACCCCGGAGACACTCCGGGTACATAGTCTGACTGGTCCGGGGGGCCGGCGCAGCCAGGGGTCCTGTTGTACGGATAACCGTACAGACTCGGGCGCCCGGATCATCGTTCCAGATGATGAGGTCCGACATGCAGAGGTGAAGGACACGATTTGAGACCATGTCTCCCGTGAGCTATCCCTACGAAGCACCTCAGTCCCAGTCGCTCTTCGATCGCGCCTCGGTCGTCACGCCCGGCGGCGTCAACTCCCCGGTGCGCGCCTTCCGCGCCGTCGGCGGTACGCCGCGCTTCATGGTGTCCGGCACCGGCCCCTACCTGACCGACGCCGACGGCCGCGAGTACGTCGACCTGGTCTGCTCGTGGGGTCCGATGATCCTCGGCCACGCGCACCCCGCCGTCCTGGACGCCGTGCAGCGCGCGGTCACCCGCGGCACCTCCTTCGGCACGCCCGGGCAGGGCGAGGTCGAGCTGGCCGAGGAGATCGTCGCCCGGGTCGCCCCGGTGGAGCAGGTCCGGCTGGTCTCCTCGGGCACCGAGGCCACCATGTCGGCGATCCGGCTGGCCCGCGGCTTCACCGGCCGCGCGAAGGTCGTGAAGTTCGCCGGCTGCTACCACGGACACGTGGACGCGCTGCTGGCTGCCGCCGGTTCCGGTGTCGCCACCTTCGGCCTGCCAGACACCCCGGGCGTCACCGGCGCCCAGGCCGGCGACACCATCGTGCTGCCGTACAACGACCTCGCCGCCGTCGAGGAGGCCTTCCGGGCCAACCCCGGCGAGATCGCCTGCGTGATCACCGAGGCCTCGCCCGGCAACATGGGCGTCGTCCCGCCGCTGCCCGGCTTCAACGGCGGCCTGGCCCGGCTCTGCCGGGAGAACGGCGCGCTGTTCGTCTCGGACGAGGTGATGACCGGCTTCCGCGTCTCGAAGGCGGGCTGGTACGGCCTGGAGGCGGCGAACGAGGGCTGGGCGCCCGACCTGCTGACCTTCGGCAAGGTCATGGGCGGCGGCTTCCCGGCGGCGGCCTTCGGCGGCCGCGCCGACGTGATGGCCCACCTGGCCCCGGCCGGCCCGGTCTACCAGGCCGGCACCCTGTCCGGGAACCCGATCGCCACCGCGGCCGGCCTGGCCCAGCTGCGCGGCTGCACCGACGAGGTCTACGCGACCGTCGACCGGGTGGCCGCCGAGGTCTCCGGCCTGGTCTCCGCTGCGCTCGCCAAGGAGGGCGTGGCCCACCGGATGCAGACCGCCGGGAACATGTTCTCGGTGTTCTTCACCGAGGACGCGGTGACGAACTACGCCGAGGCGAAGACCCAGGAGGCGTTCCGCTTCACCGCGTTCTTCCATGCCATGCTCGCCGAGGGCGTCTACCTGCCGCCGTCCGCCTTCGAGTCCTGGTTCGTCTCCTCGGCGCACGACGAGCGGGCGATCGAGCGGATCGCCGCCGCCCTGCCCGCCGCCGCCCGGGCCGCCGCCGAAGCCACGGCCTAGCCCGCCCGCGCAGCCCGCACGAGCCAGCCCTTACGAGTTCCCAGGAGTACCGAGAAGTGAGCGCCAAGGACATCACCGTCGTCCACCTGATGCGGCACGGTGAGGTGCACAACCCGGAGGGCGTCCTCTACGGCCGCCTCCCGGGCTACCGGCTGTCCGAGCTGGGCCGTGAGATGGCCGAGCGGGTCGCCGAGGACCTGGCAGGGCGGGACATCACCCACGTGGTGGCGTCCCCGCTGGAGCGCGCCCAGGAGACCGCCGCGCCGATCGCCAAGTCGCACGGCCTGGACCTGGCGTCGGACGGGCGGCTGATCGAGGCGGAGAACATCTTCGAGGGCAAGACCTTCGGAGTGGGCGACGGCTCGCTGCGCAACCCGTCCTACTGGAAGTACCTCACCAACCCGTTCAAGCCCTCCTGGGGCGAGCCGTACCTGGAGCAGGCGGTGCGGATGATGGGCGCGCTGGCCGCGGCCCGGGACGCCGCGCGCGGGCACGAGGCGGTCTGCGTGAGCCACCAGCTGCCGATCTGGATCGTCCGCTCCTTCGTGGAGCGCCGCCGGCTCTGGCACGACCCGCGCAACCGGCAGTGCTCGCTGGCCTCGCTGACCAGCTTCACCTACGAGGGCGACCGGATCGTCTCGGTCGGCTACCGCGAGCCGGCCCGCGACCTGCTGCCGGCCCACCTGGTCGGCAAGGGCGGCAAGAGCAAGCCGGTGGGCAAGAGCTTCGGCGCCTGACGCCGGCTCCGGGGCCACCACGACGGGGCCACCGCGACGGGGCCGCGATCCGGGTACGCCGAGGGAGCCCGGACGAGCGGAACGGTGTTCATGGTTCCCGATTCGGTGTAAGCGCCGTGTGAGTAAGACCTGGGTCACACTCCCGCGACACCCCGCCGAGCGGTCCCGTCGCAGGTCAGAGGGGGTCCGGCAGACAATGCCGGACCCCCCGGTACCTGCCCGTGACTCCATGCGAAACTTTTCACATGTCTGGCATGACGCGCCTCCGTCCCCGCCTCGCCGCCGCCGCGGTCACCGCCGCCGCTGCCGCACTGGTCCTCACCGCCTGCAGCTCCTCCGGCTCCTCGGCCAGTGGCGACGGGCAGATCGGTTTCGTCACCGCCAAGGGCAGCAACATCTCCACCGCCGCCGTCGGCCACCGCCAGGACGCGCCGGACATCGGCGGCGACACCCTGGAGGGCGCCCCGGCCAAGCTCTCCGACTACCGGGGCAAGGTCGTCGTGCTGAACGTCTGGGGCTCCTGGTGCGGCCCGTGCCGTTCGGAGGCGGACGACCTCCAGCGGATCTGGGAGAAGTACCAGGACCAGGGCGTGCAGTTCCTCGGGATCAACACCAGGGACACCGAGATCAAGAACGCCGTCCGCTTCGAGCAGGAGAAGGGCGTCACCTTCCCCAGCATCTACGACCCGGCCGGCGCCCAGCTGCTGAAGTTCCCCAAGGGCAGCCTCAACCCGCAGTCCATCCCGACCACCCTGGTGATCGACCGGGACGGCCGGCTCGCCGCCCGCGCCGTCGGCGGCCAGACCGACGACGCGCTGGAGACCATGCTCCAGCCGATCGTGGCGGAGCAGCAGAAGTGAGTGCGACGCTCCAGCTCGCCGACAACATCGGGACCATCCAGAGCGGGGCGCTGCTGGTCGCGGCGCCGATCGCGCTGGCGGCGGGCCTGGTGTCGTTCTTCTCGCCCTGCGTGCTGCCGCTCGTCCCCGGCTACCTCTCCTACGTGACCGGCTTCTCGGCCGCCGACCTCGCCGACGCGCGCGGGGCCCGGCGCGGCCGGATGCTGGCCGGCGCGGGACTGTTCATCCTCGGCTTCACCGCCGTCTTCGTCTCCAGCGGCGCGCTGTTCGGCCAGTTCGGCGACACGCTCAAGGAGCACCAGGCGGTCATCAGCAAGGTGCTCGGGGCGCTCACCGTCGTGATGGGCCTGGCCTTCATGGGCCTGGTGCCCGGCCTGAGCATGCGCGAGGTGCGCACCCACCGCCGCCCGGTGGTGGGGCTGCTCGGCGCGCCGCTGCTCGGTGTGGTCTTCGGGGTCGGCTGGACCCCGTGCATGGGGCCGACCCTGGCCACCGTCACCAATCTTGCGCTCAACCAGGCCGACGCCCAGCGCGGTGCGCTGCTGATGGTCTTCTACTGCCTGGGCCTCGGCGTACCGTTCATCGTGGCCGCGCTGGCCTTCCGCCGGGCGCTGGGCGCCTTCGGCTGGGTGAAGCGGCACTATCCGCTCGTCATGCGGATCGGCGGCGGCATGCTCGTCGTGGTCGGTCTGCTGCTGGTCACCGGGGTCTGGGACTCGATGGTGAGTGACCTGCAGAACCAGTTCGCCGACTTCCAGATCGGAATCTGACCCGTGACCAAGACCACGACCGACCGCGAGCAGCGCGCGGCCGCCGCGGAGCAGGGCGCGGCCGAGGACGCGGCCGAGCGGCTGACCACCGCGCCGGCCGACTCCGACGGCCCCACCGGCATCGGCGTGCTCGGCTGGCTCCGCTGGATGTGGCGCCAGCTGACCTCGATGCGGGTCGCGCTGATCCTGCTCTTCCTGCTCTCGCTGGCCGCCATCCCGGGCTCGCTGATCCCGCAGAACGGCCAGAACCAGTTCAAGGTCGAGACCTGGAAGGCGCAGCACACCACGGTCGCGCCGATCTACGAGAAGCTCCAGCTGTTCGACGTCTACAGCTCGGTCTGGTTCTCGGCGATCTACATCCTGCTGTTCGTCTCGCTGGCCGGCTGCATCGTCCCGCGCACCTGGCAGTTCGTCGGCGTGCTGCGCTCCCGGCCGCCGGCGGCGCCGCGCAACCTGACCCGGATGCCGGTGTACGCGGCCTGGCGGACGGACGCGGACGCCGCGGCCGTCAACGCCGCCGCCCACCGGCTGCTGCGCGGGCGGCGCTTCCGGGCGCACCTGGACGGCGGCGCGGTGGCGGCCGAGAAGGGCTACCTGCGGGAGGTCGGCAACCTGGTCTTCCACCTGTCGCTGTTCGCGCTGCTCGGCGGCTTCGCCTGGGCGAGCCTGGCCAGCGGCACCGGCGGCAAGCTGCTGGTCGAGGGCGAGGGCTACTCCAACACCATCACCCAGCTGGACGACTTCACCGGCACCCGGTTCTACGGCACCGACGACCTCGACCCCTTCTACGTGAAGCTGAACACCTTCACCTCGAAGTTCCAGAACAACGGTTCGCAGATCGGCAGCGCGCGGGAGTTCACCGCGAACGTCGACTACTACGAGGGCGACGACCCGGCGAAGCTCAAGCACGGGAAGATCGAGGTCAACCACCCGCTGGAGATCGGCGGCAGCAAGTTCTTCCTGATCGGGCACGGCTACGCCCCGGTGATCACGGTGCGCAACGCCGCCGGGGACGTCGTCTACACCGGCGCGACCCCGTTCCTGCCGCAGGACGGCAACCTGACCTCCACCGGTGTCATCAAGGTCTCCGACTACGGCGAGAAGGACGGCAGGAAGACCCAGCTGGGCCTGTCCGGCTTCTTCCTGCCGACCGCCCCGGTGGCCTTCGACAAGAACACCGGCCCGCGCTCGCTGTTCCCGGGGGACGCGGACCCGGCGCTGGTGCTCAACGCCTACGCGGGCGACCTGGGCACCGACTCGGGCCTGCCGCAGAACATCTACCAGCTCAACACCAAGAACCTGACCCAGCTGCAGCGGGACGGCGAGCCCGCCAAGGCCCGGCTGAAGCCGGGCCAGGCCTGGAGCCTGCCGGACGGCTACGGCAGCGTCACCTTCGAGGGCTACCGGCAGTGGGCCAGCTTCAACGTCTCGCACCGCCCGGGCAACGGGATCGCCCTGACCGGCGCGGTGCTGGCGATCGCCGGTCTGATCGGCTCGCTGTTCATCCAGCGGCGCCGGATCTGGGTGCGGGCGGTGGCCCTGCCGGACGGCGGGACCCTGGTCGAGCTGGCCGGGCTGGGCCGCAGCGAGTCGGCGAAGATCGCCGAGGAGCTGGCCGCGCTCGCGGTGGACCTCCAGGACGACGCCCCCGCGCTCGACGACGAGTCCGGTGAGCCCGCCGAGTCCGGTGGGTCCGCCGAGTCGGGTGGGCCCACCGGGTCCGCCGGGCCCGGCGGCGCCCCGGACGGGACGGCGCCCGGCCCCCGCACCACGGAGGCCGACGAGGCCCCGGCACCCGCAGAATCCGCAGTCCCCGCCGCGCAGAACTCCAAGGAGTAGACGGTGCACCTCGCCTCGTCGGTCGACCCGCAGCTGGCCGACCTGTCCAACAAGCTGATCTATTCGGCGATGGCGGTCTACCTGATCGCCATGTTCGCCTACATGTTCGAGTGGACCTTCGGCTCCAAGGGCGCCGTCGCCGTCCGCTCCACCGAACAGGCCGGCCTGGCCGGGACCGTGGCCGAGGCGGAGGCCAGGGCCAAGGGCACCAAGAAGGTCACCGTCACCGTCGCCTCGGCGCGCGGCGGCACCACCACGCTCACCCGCACGGCGCTGGCCGGCGAGGGCGCGACCGTGGTGACCAGCGGGCGCGGCGACGAGGACGTCGACGGCCCCGGCGCGGCCGGCAGCAGCGAGAAGGCCGACCTGTCCGGCCGGATCGCGGTCTCGCTCACCGCGCTCGCCGCCCTGCTGCACGCGGCGGCCGTGCTCACCCGCGGCCTCTCGGTCTCCCGCTGGCCGTGGGGCAACATGTACGAGTTCTCCTGCGCCTTCGCGCTCGCCATGACGGTCGCCTTCGTCGGTCTGCTGGTCGCGAAGAAGCCGGTCCGCTGGCTCGGCCTGCCGGTCACCCTGGCGGTGCTGCTCACCCTGGGCGTCGCCGTCACCGTGCTGTACACCGAGTCCGAGCAGCTCGTGCCGGCCCTGCACTCGTACTGGCTGGCGATCCACGTCTCCACCGCGATCGTCTGCGGCGGCGCCTTCTACGCGGCGTTCGTCACGACCCTGCTGTACCTGGGCAAGGACTCCTTCGACAGGCGGACGGCGGCCGGCCTGGCCCGGGGCCCGCTCGGCACCTCGCCGTCGATCTGGCGCCGGCTGCCCGCGGCCTCGACCCTGGACAAGCTGTCCTACCGGATCAACGCCCTGGTCTTCCCGCTCTGGACCTTCACCATCATCGCCGGCGCGATCTGGGCCGAGGCCGCCTGGGGCAAGTACTGGGAGTGGGACCCGAAGGAGACCTGGTCGTTCATCACCTGGGTCGCCTACGCGTGCTACCTGCACGCCCGCGCCACCGCCGGCTGGAAGGGGCGCAAGGCCGCGTACCTGGCCCTCGCCGCCTTCGCCTGCTGGCTGTTCAACTACTACGGCGTGAACATCTTCGTCACCGGCAAGCACTCCTACGCGGGGATCTGACCGGAACGGAACCCACCGACCGGCCCGGCGCTCCAGACGAGGAAGCCGGGCCGAGGTGCGACAGGGGTAGTGCGTGCCGGCCGCCCGGTCCGGCACGGGGAGGAACTGAGGAGGAAATCGCGCAATGGAGTGCGACGAGGTCATGCTGACCGTCCGAATCACCGCCGCCGAGCACCTGCTGCTCCGACGGCTCGCCCAGGGGCACCGCAGCGACGTCTCCGAGGTGGTGGCCGACGGGCTGCTGGACGTCATCCCGACGTTCGTCTCGCCGGCCGACGCCCACCGGCTGCTGGCCGCCCTCGCGGCCCCGGCGCCGTGCGCGCTGACCGTCTGGCTGCCGACACCGCTGGCCGACCTGCTCGTCCCGGGCGCGGCCCGGATCGCCCAGGTGACCCAGGTGCGGATCGGCTCGGCCAGCGCGATGCTGGGCGCCGCGCTGCGGCTCTGGCTGGCGCAGGACCCGGGGCGGCTCGCGGAGAACCTCAGCGTCATGCACGCCGGGCGACCGGCGTCGGCGCTGGTCGCGGCCTGACCCGGCGGGGCACGGGCGCGGGCAGTACGGGGGCAGGGGGAAGGGGGCCGGGCGGGCGCAGGGGGTCCGGCCCGGCGGGCGCGGCCGGGCCGGACGGCTCAGCTGGCGAGCGGCAGACCGCGCCGGGCGGGGGCCGGGGCGGCCGCCGACGGGCCGCCGTCGGCCGGAGCGCCGGTCAGCCGGACCTCGGCCACCGTCCGGCCGTCCTGCACCAGCACGACCCGCACGGGCGCCCGCCGGCCGCAGCCGTCCTGACCGGAGTCCGGCCCGACCTCCTGGACGGCCCGCACCACACAGGGGCGGTCCGGCGCGATCGGATCGTGGAAGGACGTCACCAGGTCCACCGGCACCACCCGGTCCGGGTGGTGCAGCCGCTGGGCGGCCTGCCGGGCGGCCTCCAGGACGAGCATCCCGGGCAGGTGACCGGGGGCCGGGTCCATCGGGTCGAACAGCACGGGGTGGCGGGCGTCCGCGCGCAGCAGCCAGCTGCCGGGCAGCAGCGCGGGGCCGAGCACGACGTCGGCGGCCTGCTGACGGCCCACCAGTTCCGGTGCGACGACCTGCTCCGGGATCCGGGGCGGGGCGGCGGGGTACCCCGGGCGCCCGGGGCCGCGCAGTCGGTCGTACGCGGCGGGGGAGAGGATCCGCAGGCCCCCGACACCCCGGCCGACCGGTCGGCCGTCGCGTTCGATCTCGGCGTGCACCCGCAGCGCGACCAGCCGGCCGTGCCGCATCCGGACGTCGTGACAGGTGATCCGGAGCATCAGTTCGGTGGGGGCGGCGCGGACCGCGAGACCGTCGAGGCCGGCCGGGCCGAGCGTGTAGCCGAGTTCGTCGAGGACGGCGTGGTGGTCGTGGGGGACGCCGAAACCGGCATGGCCGACCAGCAGCGCGGCCTGCCGGAGCGTCTCCGCCATCAGCACCGGGTCGTGGTGCCGGTCCCCGGGCAGGCGGTAGAAACCGTGCAGCCGTGGCCACTGGGCACCGAGCAGAAAGTCGTAAGGGCCGGTGGACTGCCAGCCGGTGATGAGCACCTCGGCGACCGAGGAGCGGTGGACCAACTGGCGGGAGACGGTCCGTTCGTGGAAGTCGTAGCGGCGCTGGCCGGGGTGGCCGGGACCGGGGTGGAGATACGGAGCGTCGCCGTCCATCGCGGTGAACACTGGCATGACTGGCCCCACTCCCGGGTGTCGGTCGGCCGGCCGTACGGGCGGCCCTCGCAAAACATACAGGCCACCCGGTTTCTGCTCCCCCCGCGGGGTCGCTCCTGGCGCGGACCCGGCGGGTTCACGGTACTCGCGCGCCTGCCTGCGGCAACGCCCGGGCGGCCCGCTCCGGACCTTGGGCGGGGGCCGGTCCCCCCTGGACGGCGGGGGCCGGGCAGGGGCTAGATTAGATACCAACCATGCGGTTTCGGGCGGGCGTGCGCGCCGCCGACGGCCCGCAGACGGGGCGCCGCACCATCGACGACGGCGCCGTGACAGCAACCGGGCGAGCCGGAGCTCGCCACGGCCGGGGGCCGGAGGGGCCGAGTGGCTAAGCAGGAACGGGCGGGGCGAACCAGGCAGGCCGTGCTGCTCGCAGCGGCGGACACCTTCGCCGACGCGGGTTTCGAGTCGGCCAGTCTGGTCGACATCAGCCGCCGGGCGGGCGTCAGCAAGGGCGCGCTCTACTTCCACTTCGTCTCCAAGCAGGCGCTCGCCGACGGGGTCCGCGCCGCGGCCGCCGACACCATCGGCCTGGCCGTGCTCGGCGCGCTGCGCGGCCGCGGGCCGGCCGTCCAGGAACTCCTCGACCTCACCCACGAACTGGCCCGGCTGCTGCGTGAGGACGTGGTCGTCCGGGCGGGCGTGCTGCTCGGCCTCGGCGGCCGGCCGGCGGGTTGCGGGGTGGGCGCGGTGGTGTCGCCGGCCGGCTCGCCGCCGGAGCCCTCGGCGGACGCCTGGTGGAGCCTGACCGCGGTCTTCCGCACCCTGCTCGACCGGGCCGGGGCGGCCGGCGAGCTGCGCCCCGGGCTGGACCGCGCGCAGGCGGCCGGACTGCTCACCACCCTGGCGGCCGGGCTGGTCCTGTTCGCCGCCGAGTCCACCGGGCGGCTGGCCGAGGAGGCCGTCAGCGGCCTCTGGGCGGCCGCCCTGCCGTCCCTCGTGCCCGCCGAGCGCCTGGCGGACTACCGGATCTGAACCGCCCGCCGGGTGCCCGCCCGGTGCCCGGCGGACCACCGGGTCCGGACCGCCCGCCGGTCCTCAGATCCGGTCGACGGTGTTCAGCCGGGCGAGGGTGCGGGGCTCGACCAGGCCGGGCAGCAGCAGGGCCCAGAGGTCGGCCATCCGCTCCAGCAGGTCCTTGCGGTCGGTCAGCACCTGGGAGCTGAGCTGGATCCCGGTCACCGCGCCGGTGATCACCCCCGCGGCGGCCGCCGGCCGCACCCCCGGGTGGAGCTCGCCGGCCTCCCTGGCCCGTTCCAGCAGCTCGCGCGCCGCGTCCGTCCACCCCTGGTAGGCACCGATCTGCGGCTGGGTGAAGCTGCCGTGCTCGATGGTCAGCCGGATCGCGCCGCGCAGCAGCGGGTCGTCCAGCAGCGCGTGGGCGAAGGCGTAGCCGAGGTCGATGACGGTCTGCATCGGGCTGTCGGAGCCGGGCTGCCAGGTGGCCAGCCAGGAGCCCTGGCCCTCGATCACGGCGAGCGCCAGCTCCTCCTTGGAGGGGAAGTGGAAGTAGAGCGCGCCCTTGGTGACACCGGCCCGGTCCAGGATCTCGGCCATCGTGGCGCCCGCGTAGCCGCGCTCGTCGAACACCTCGGCCGCGGCACGCAGCACCGCCCGGCGGGTCGCCAGCGCCCGGGCCTGCCTGGCCATCGCAGCCTCCCTGGTCGTTCCGGTCGTCAGCTGCTGGATCCTACGGGGGCGGGCCGGACGACGGCCCGCGTACCGTCCGGTAGCGACCCTTTCGAGCCGTTTCGGGCACCGGTGGGTGTCCCTGGGCCCGGCTTCGGATCCCCGCCCGCGGGGAACGCCGTCGGCCGGCCACCCCCGTGCTGCGGGTGGCCGGCCGACGGTCGAACGGCGGGCGTTCGGGGCCTCGGGCGAGCCGTCAGGCGGCCCACTGCCAGCTGACCGGCGAGAAGTACGCCGGGCGGCGCTCCAGGCGCTGCCAGTTGGCGATCGGCTCGACCGGCGAGGCGGCGGCCGCCGCCTGCTGGGCGGTCGCGGCGCGGGCCATCAGCACGGCGGTCAGGGCGGCGAGCTCCTCGTCGGTGAGCGAGCCGCGGACGATGCGGACGAGTGGTTCGGCGGAAGCGGTCATGGTCCGGATTTCTCCCGGCGGAAGGGGTGAGGGGTCGTCGGCGTGGCCGGCCGTACTGCTCGGGGCCGGGCGGCGCTGCTACATCGGCGGGTTGCCGTGCTTGCGGCTCGGCAGGTCCGCGTGCTTGGTGCGCAGCATGGCCAGCGAGGACGCCAGGACCTGGCGGGTCTCGGCGGGGTCGATGACGTCGTCCACGAGGCCGCGCTCGGCCGCGTAGTACGGGTGCATCAGTTCGCTCTTGTATTCCTTGATCTTCTGGTTGCGCATCGCGTCCGGGTCGTCGGCGGCGTTGATGTCCCGGCGGAAGATGACGTTGGCCGCGCCCTCGGCGCCCATGACGGCGATCTCGTTGGTCGGCCAGGCGAAGGAGAGGTCGGCGCCGATCGAACGCGAGTCCATGACGATGTAGGCACCGCCGTAGGCCTTGCGGAGGATCAGCTGGATCCGCGGCACGGTCGCGTTGCAGTAGGCGTAGAGGAGCTTCGCGCCGTGCCGGATGATGCCGTCGTGCTCCTGGTCGACGCCGGGCAGGAAGCCGGGGACGTCGAGCATGGTGACCAGGGGGATGTTGAAGGCGTCGCACATCTGGACGAAGCGCGCGGCCTTCTCGCTGGCGTTGATGTCCAGGACGCCGGCCAGCGACTGCGGCTGGTTGGCGATGATGCCGGTGACGTGGCCGTCGATCCGGGCGAGCACGCAGAGCACGTTGGTGGCCCAGCGCTCGTGGACCTCCAGGTACTCGCCGTGGTCGACGATCTCCTCGATCACCTTGCGCATGTCGTACGGCCGGTTGCCGTCGGCCGGCACCAGGTCGAGCAGCGTCTCGTTGCGGCGGTCCACCGGGTCGTCGTTGACGACCGGCGGGGGCATCTCGCGGTTGTTCTGCGGCAGCAGCGACAGGAGGTAGCGGACCTCCTCGATGCAGGACTGCTCGTCGTCGTAGACGAAGTGCGAGACGCCGGAGACACCCGCGTGGACGTCGGCGCCGCCGAGCCCGTTCTGGCTGATCTTCTCGCCGGTGACGGCCTGGACGACGTCAGGGCCGGTGATGAACATCTGCGAGGTCTCGCGGACCATGAAGACGAAGTCGGTCAGGGCCGGCGAGTAGGCCGCGCCGCCGGCGCACGGGCCGAGCATCACGGAGATCTGCGGGATCACGCCGGAGGCGCGGGTGTTGCGCTGGAAGATGCCGCCGTAGCCGGCCAGGGCGGTGACGCCCTCCTGGATGCGGGCGCCGGCGCCGTCGTTCAGCGAGACCAGCGGGGCACCGGCCGCGATGGCCATGTCCATGATCTTGTGGATCTTCTGCGCGTGGGCCTCGCCGAGCGCCCCGCCGAAGATCCGGAAGTCGTGCGCGTAGGTGAAGACCGTCCGGCCGTGCACGGTGCCCCAGCCGACGATCACGCCGTCGGTGTGCGGCTTCTTCGCCTCCAGGCCGAAGCCGGTGGCGCGGTGCCGGCGCAGCGGCTCGACCTCGCGGAACGAGCCCTCGTCGAGCAGGAGCTCGATCCGCTCGCGGGCGGTCAGCTTGCCCTTGGCGTGCTGGGCCTCGGTGGCCTTCTCGCTCGGACCCCGGCGGACCTGCTCGCGGAGCTCCTGCAGCTCCGCGACTCTGCCCCGGACGTCCGTGGGGATCTCGGGGGCGTCGTCGACCGGCGCCTGGTGCACAACCGTCATCTCGAACCACTCCAAAGGTGAGGGAACTGTCCGACAGCCAACGTCTGCGATGCCCCCGGCTGCGAATCACTTCTTCACTTATGACTGTACGAGGGGCCGCACGCTGGTTTCGGCGTCGATTCCGTACAAGGTCGCGTCCGTTTAGATGTCAGGGCTGCACAGAAACCGAAGCGTTTCAGCCCGTGCGGCCGGTAGCCGTTCGATTACCCCGAGCTGTCGCCCGGATGGCCTCCGGGTGAGCTGAACATGAGGAAACGTGCAGGTCAGGGCTGTCCCCATCGATTCTGGCCGAGCGTGCTCAAGGGTCGCTCAAGGGGCGCTTGGTACGGCGCTGAAGGCCGTGCTGACGGGCTGCTGCTCGCCTTCCAGTCGTAGGGATGCGCCAAAAACACCGCAGCCCACCCGGTGGATGCCGGGTGGGCTGTCCGGGCGATGCGCGGTCAGCCGCGACGCCCTTCGTCCGGGTCGTCCTTCCCTCGCAGCTCGTTCTCGCGGCGGCGCAAATCCGCCTCCCACTGCTTGAGCATGTCCTCGTGCTCGTTGTTGTGCTTCTTCAACGAGGCGAGGAACTCGGGGTTGTCGTCCGGCGCCAGCGGGCGGCCGTCGCGCCGGGTGTCGTACGCCGCGTCGGGGGAACCGTAGCCGCCCGCCGCGCCGGTCCGCAGTGCCCCGCGCTGCTTGCCCGCCACCAGCCAGGCGATCGAGCCGACGAGCGGGAAGAGCAGCACGATGATCACCCAGACCACCTTGGGGAGGTGCTTCACCTCGTCCTCGGGGGTGGTCAGACAGTCGATGAACGCCCAGACCCACAGGGCGAGCGGGAGCACGAAGGTCAGGATCCTCAGCACGGCGGCGATCTCCCCCGGGTGACGTCGGTGGCGGACGGGCGCGTCCTCGCGGCGGCGGGCCGGTCCGTCGGGCGGTGCGCCGCTTCGAGGGGGCCCTTGACACAGGCCAGGCTAGCGGGTGGCGGATACTGGCAGGCATGGCATACGACGATCTCCGCTCGTTCCTGCGGGCCCTCGACCGCGAAGGCGACCTCAAGCGCATCAAGGCGGAGGTGGACCCCTATCTGGAGATCGGCGAGATCGTCGACCGCGTGCAGAAGGCCAAGGGGCCGGCCCTGCTGTTCGAGAACGTCAAGGGCTCGTCGATGCCGCTGGCGATGAACGTCTTCGGCACCGAGCGCCGGCTCTCCAAGTCCCTCGGACTCAAGGGCCCGGAGGAGATCGCCGACCGGATCTCCGGTCTGCTGAAGCCGGAGCTGCCGCAGGGCTTCACCGGCTTCCGGGACGCCTTCGGCAAGCTCGCCTCGATGGCCCACGTGCCGCCGAGGAACGTCAAGTCCGCCGACGCGCCGGTGCACGAGGTGGTGCTCACCGGTGACGACGTCAACCTGGACGAGCTGCCCGCCCTGTTCACCTGGCCGCTGGACGGCGGCTCCTTCTTCAACCTGGGCCTGACCCACACCAAGGACCCGGACTCCGGCATCCGCAACCTCGGCCTGTACCGGCTCCAGCGGCACGACCGCCGCACCATCGGCATGCACTGGCAGATCCACAAGGACAGCCGCAACCACGCCGCGGTGGCCGCCAAGCGCGGCGAGCGGCTGCCGGTCGCGATCGCCTTCGGCTGCCCGCCGGCCGTCACCTACGCGGCGACCGCGCCGCTGCCGGGCGACATCGACGAGTACCTGTTCGCCGGCTTCGTCGCGGGCGAGCGGGTGCGGATGGTGGACTGCAAGACCGTCCCGCTGCAGGTCCCCGCCGACGCCGAGGTGGTCCTGGAGGGCTGGCTGGAGCCGGGCGAGATGCTGCCCGAGGGGCCGTTCGGCGACCACACCGGCTTCTACACGCCGCAGGAGCCGTTCCCGGCGCTGACGATCGACTGCGTGACGATGCGTCGCCGCCCGATCCTGCAGTCCATCGTGGTGGGCCGCCCGCCGACGGAGGACGGCCCGCTGGGCAAGTTCACCGAGCGCTTCTTCCTGCCGCTGCTGAAGATCATCATCCCGGACATCGTCGACTACGACCTGCCCGAGGCCGGCGGCTTCCACAACTGCGTGATCGTCTCGATCGACAAGAAGTACCCGAAGCACGCCCAGAAGACCATGCACGCCATCTGGGGCGCGCACATGATGTCGCTGACCAAGCTGATCATCGTGGTGGACGCCGACTGCGACGTCCACGACTACCAGGAGGTCGCCTGGCGGGCCTTCGGCAACGTCGACTACAGCCGCGACCTCACCGTGGTGGAGGGCCCGGTCGACCACCTCGACCACGCCTCCTACCAGCAGTTCTGGGGCGGCAAGGCGGGCATCGACGCGACCCGCAAGCTGCCCGAGGAGGGCTACACCCGCGACGGCGGCTGGCCCGAGATGGTCGGCTCCGACCCGGAGACCGCCGCCCTGGTGAGCCGGCGCTGGAAGGAGTACGGCCTGTGAGCACCGCCGCCGCCCTTCCCGAGGTCCCGCCCGGCAAGGTCAAGTCCTTCCTGCGGCTGGTGATGATCGAGCACTCGGTCTTCGCCCTGCCGTTCGCCTACATCGCGGCGCTGACGGCGATGTACCTGGCCGACGAGCGGGTGCACTGGGGCGAGCTGTTCGTTGTCACGGTCTGCATGGTCGGGCTGCGGACCTTCGCCATGGCGGCCAACCGGATCATCGACCGGGAGATCGACGCCCGCAATCCGCGCACGGCCGGGCGGGAACTCGTCACCGGCGCGGTGTCGCTGAAGACCGCCTACGTCGGCTCGGCGGTCGCCCTGGTGGTCTTCCTGGGCGCGGCCGCGCTGCTCAACCCGCTCTGCCTGGCGCTCGCGCCGGTCGCCGTGGTGCCGATGGTGGTCTACCCGTACGGCAAGCGGTTCACCGACTTCCCGCAGGCGATCCTCGGGCTGGCCCAGGCGATGGGCCCGGTGGGCGCCTGGCTGGCCGTCACCGGCACCTGGTCCTGGGACGCGGTGGTGCTCGGCGCGGCCGTCGGCATCTGGATCGGCGGCTTCGACCTCATCTACGCCTGCCAGGACGTCGCCTCCGACCGGGCGGGCGGCGTGCGCTCGGTGCCGGCCCGGTTCGGCGTCCCGGCCGCGATCCGCGGCGCGCGCGCCTGCCACGTCCTCACCACGCTGTTGCTCGGCTGGTACGGGGTGCTCACCGAAGCGGGCGTCGCGTTCTGGATCGGCCTGCTGGTGGTGGCCGGCGCCTTCGTCTACGAGCACACCATCGTGAAGCCGAACGACCTGTCGCGGCTGAACCGGGCGTTCTTCCAGACCAACGGCTTCGTCGGCATCTCGCTGTTCTTCTTCGCGCTGGTCGACCTGGTGGTGCGCGGCCTCGGCATGTGAGGCCGCGCCCCGCCGGGCGCCCTACTTCCCGCCCTCGTCGAGCGTGTGCTTGACGAGGGCGTTCGCGTGCCCGTGGCCGAGCCCGTGCTCCGCCTTCAGCCAGGCGACCAGCTCCATGTGCCTGGTCAGCGGGGAGGCGCGGATCAGCTCGACCCAGTGGGCGATCGGCTGCCCGTGCTTCTTCTCGATGGAGGGGAAGTAGCTGGCGGGGCCGTTGGCGGGGGTGGTCACGGGGTGCTCCTCGAAGTCAGGTCGGTGGTCCACTGATCGATGATCTTCACGCATCGAGCTTGAGAGTGACAGCGCTCAGCCAGGCCAGTCCCAGTGCGGCGGCGAGCGTGAACGCCAGCACGGTGGCGCCCGAGGCGGCGAAGCCGACCAGCACGACGGCGGCGACCACGCGCGAGGCGACGGCCCAGGGGCGGTCCAGGTGCCGGGCGAGGACGAGGAACGCCGCGCACAGGGCGAGGAAGCCGACCGCCCCGCCCGCCAGGTGCACCGCCCCGTGCCCGCTGAGCTCCGTCACCCGCCCCTCGGGCGCCCCGACCGGGAACCCGGCCCCGGGGTCGGCGGCGAAGAACCCGTCCAGGACGAAGGACGCCCCGAACACCCCGACCAGTCGCGGACCCCAGGCGCTCCCCGGCAGCGCCCGGCGCAGCCCGACCGCACCCGCGAGCAGCAGCGCGCCGGTGAGCAGGAACGCGGCCTGCTGGATCCGGCCGAGCTCGCCGAGGCTCAGCTGGCTCAGCGCGTTGCGGGTGAAGTCGAACCCCTCCCGGGTCAGCCCGCCGGTCACTCCGACGGCGAGGAACAGCGGACCGCCGACCGCCCCGGCGGTCAGCAGGGAGCGGGTGGCGGGTGCGGGGGCGGTCTGCGCCGTCAGCGTGTTCGTCATGCCCTTAGGACCGGGGGCGCGGCGGGAACTCATCGACGGACCGGATGTGATCCGCGTCACTCGTCGATCCGGCCACTCTGCGCGGCCGTGCGGCCGGTCCGGCCGCAGGTGGATCCCCTCGCCCGCGGCGCCGTCGCCCCGCTGCCGACCGTCGGCGCAGCCTCCGGGGCCCGGCCGCGGCAGGTCGGTCGTGCGGGGAGCGTCGCGGACGGCGGGGTGGCCGAAATTCTCGTGAAATATAACCTGTGACATTGTTCTGATCTCCGAGCGGTGACAGGATCCACGCCGATCTCCTTCCTTCAGCCCGACCCCACGTCGGGCTGCCCCCACTCGACGAAGGATTCGGCGTGCTCCTGCGCACCAGACTCTCCACCCTCGCAGCCGGCGTCGCCGCCTGTTGCGCCACGGCCACCCTCGTACTGCCGGCCCAGGCCCTCGCGGCGGCGCCCACCGCCGTCACGGCCGGCCCGACCGCGACCGCCCCGACCACCCCGAAGGCGACCGCGTCGACCGCGGCGGCCCTGCTCGCCGCCGCCGCGAAGCCGGCGGGCCCGTCCGCCGCCGGCACCCCGGGGGCGGTGTCCGAGGAGCACGCCGCCCCCGCGGCCCCGCTGCCCCCGGCCGTGCTCAGCCAGACCCTGATGGGCGAGCCGGCCGCAACGGCCGCGACCGGCGCCCCGGCCCACCCCGAGTCCCCGTCCGTCCGGGGCCTGGCGGGCGCCGCCGGGGAGGCCGTCGCGGGCTGCACCCCCGCCGACTTCGCCGGCCGCACCGGGGCCGACCTGGTCGCGTTCATCAAGGGCTCGACCGCGGACTGCGTCAACGCGCTGTTCACCAACGGCAGCAGCGACCCGGGCATCTTCACCCAGGCCCGGATGCTGACCGTCGCGGCCGCCTTCAAGGACCTGGCGGCCGGCTACACCGGCGACAACGGGACCGGGATCCTGCCGATCGTGCTCTACCTGCGGGTGGGCTACTACATCCAGTCGAACTACCCCGCCGGGGCCGGTCCCTACACCGCCGCGCTCACCACCGCCGTCAAGGCCGGCCTGGACGCGTTCTTCGCCGGTACCCGCTGGCACGACGTCACCGAGGCCAACGGGGCCGTCCTCCGCGAGGTCCTGACCCTCACCGACAGCGCCAACATCCAGGCCGACTACCTCGGCGTCTACAAGCGGGTGCTGAACGACTACGACAACTCCTACAACGCGATCCCGCTGATGGTCAGCGCGGTCAACTCGGTGCTCCGGTTCCCGCTCTGGCGCGGCAACAGCAACCCGAACTTCGTCGCCGCGCTCGGCGCCGACCCGAGCCTCGCCACCGCCCTCGCCGACTTCGCGCTCAACCACAAGGACCTGCTCGGCGGGCCCAACGCCGTCCTCGACACCAACGCCGGCAACGACCTGGCCCGGATGGCGGGCGGCGGCGGCGCCGTCGAGGCCGCGGTCAAGCCGCTGGTCAAGAAGGTGCTGGACGCCTCGCCGCTGCTCACGGCCGGCGGGGACCTGTACGTGCACACCGCCTACCAGGCCGTCGTCTACAACAACGGCCAGTGCTCGTACTACGGCATCTGCAACCTGCCGGCCAAGCTCACCTCGGTGGTCCTGCCGAACCAGCTGGTCTGCGACCACCGCACCATCCAGGCCCAGGCCCTGTCGGCCGCCGAACTGGCCGACGTCTGCGCCAGCCTGCGCAACCAGGACGCGTTCTTCCACGGCGTGGTCAAGGACAACGGGCCGATCCCGAACCAGTACGCCAAGACCGTCACCCTCGGGATCTTCGCCAACAAGGCCGACTACACCGTCTACTCCTGGGCGATCTTCGGCAACTCGACCGACAACGGCGGCCAGACCATCATGGACGCGACCGACCCCAACAGCCGGGCCGCGAACGTGATGTACCAGAAGGCGTGGAACACCAAGGACCCCGCCCGGGTGTGGAACCTCAACCACGAGTACACCCACTACCTCGACGGCATCTACGACATGAAGGGCAAGTTCTCCACCCAGACGTCCGTCCCGGACATCTGGTGGGTCGAGGGCGTCGCCGAGTACATGTCGTACAGCTACCGCGCCACCACCGACACCGACGCGATGGCCCAGGCCGCCCAGCACACCTACAAGCTCAGCACCATCTTCCAGAACACCTACGGCAACTCGGACTCGACCCGCGTCTACCCGTGGGGCTACCTGGCCGTCCGGTACATGCTGGAGAAGCACCCGGCCGACGTCCGGACCATGCTGGACCGCTTCCGGGTCGCCGACTACACCGGCGGCTACGCGGTCTACAACAACCTCGGCACCTCCTACGACGCCGACTTCGACGCCTGGCTCACCGCCTGCGCCGCCGGCGCCTGCTACGCCGCCGGCCCGACGGCCCTCTTCGACGCCTCGGTGAACGGCGCGACCGTCAGCGTGAGCGAGCGGTCCGTGCAGACCGGCCCCGGCCGGATCACCTCCTGGCACTGGACGTTCGGCGACGGCACCTCCTCCGACGAGCGCAACCCGAGCCACAGCTACGCGGCGGCCGGCACGTACACCGTCGCCCTCACCGCCACCGACGACACCGGGCGGACCGCCGTCACCCCGACCTCGGTCACCGTGACCGCCGCCCCGGTCGTCCTGCCGACCTGCACCGAGCAGCGCACCGACGCGATGGGCCGGAACTGCTCGCGGACCGGCCGCGCCGCGACCGCCGGCAACTCCGACTACCTCTACGTCTACCTGCCGGCCGGCACCACCACGCTGAAGGTCACCACCTCCGGCGGCACCGGCACCGCGCACCTGTACTACAACGCGGACATCTGGGCCTCGCCGACCGCCTTCACCGCCTCCTCCACCGCCACCGGCACCACCCAGACCCTCACCGTCACCAACCCGACGGCCGGCTACCGCTACCTCAGCCTGTACGCGGTCACCGACTTCAGCGGCGTCACGGTCAGCACCCAGTTCTGATCCGCTCCGCCGCGGCGCACGGCACGCACGGACGCCCGGCCGGGAACCTCCCGGCCGGGCGTCCCTCGCTAGCATCGGCACATGATCGACAAGAGCGCCGACTGGAAGTCCGACCGCATCGGCAGCGCGCTGCGGGGCGAGAACCCCACCGTCGTCCGCCGGCTGGACGCCGGGTTCGCGGTGATCGGGGACGTGCAGTTCCTGCCCGGGTACGCGATCCTGCTGGCCGACGACCCCGGCGTGCAGCGGCTCTCCGACCTGCCCCGGCCGCGCCGGCTCGCGTACCTGGAGGACCTCGACCGGCTCGGCGAGGCCGTCGAGCGGGCCTGCCGGGCGGCCGACCCGGCGTTCCGGCGGGTCAACCTGGAGATCCTCGGCAACACCGACCCGATGCTGCACGCCCACGTCTGGCCGCGCTACGACTGGGAGCCCGCCGACCTCGTCCGGCTGCCGGTCTGGCTCTACCCGCACGACCGCTGGACCGACCCGGCGCACGCCCTCGCCCCCGCCCACGACCCGATCCGCGCGGCCATCGGCGCGGAGTTGGATGCGCTGCGGTAAAGGCCAGTGGTGCAGACCACTCGTTCTCGTGAATCCGCTGCCCAGGGACGGTACGCACGGCCGAACCGGCCCTACGCTGCGGGACATGGACATCGTCATCGTGCTCTTCGACGACTTCGAGCCGCTCGACGCGATCGGCCCGTACCAGGTGCTCGGCCACCTGCCGGGGGCCGCCGTGCGGTTCGTGTCGGTGGGCGAGCGGGGCCGGGTGGTGGACGGCATCGGCGGGCTGCGGCTGGACGTGCCCACCCGGTACACCGACGTCGAGGCCTGTGACGTCCTGCTGGTCCCGGGCGGGCACGGCACCCGGCCGCTGCAGACCGACGCCGCCCTCCTCGACTGGCTGCGCCGGACGCACGCGACCACCCGGTTCACCACCTCGGTGTGCACCGGCGCGCTGCTGCTCGGCGCCGCCGGGCTGCTCGACGGCCAGGCCGCCACCACGCACTGGGCGGCCGCCGGTGAACTCGCCGCCCACGGCGCCACGTACACCCCCGAGCGGGTGGTGCGCCGGGGGCGGATCCTCACGGCGGCCGGCATCTCGGCCGGCATCGACATGGCGCTGCACCTGGCCGCGCTGCTCACCGACGAGACCACCGCCCGCGCGGTCCAACTGCACGCCGAGTACGACCCGGTGCCTCCCTTCGACAGCGGCTCGTGGGCGAAGGCCTCGCCCGCGGTGCGGGAACGGGTCCGGCAGCTCGGGTAGGTCCTCTTCGTCGGATCAGAGGACGCGGCGGTAGGCCGTGCCCGGTCGGTCGTCGACGAGTCGCTCGCCCGTCTCGACGAACCCGGTGCGCGCGAGCAGGGCCCGGGAGGCCTCGTTGTCCAGCGTGGTCACGGCGGTGAGCGCGGTCAACCCGTAGTCGGTGGCGGCCAGTCGGAGGACCTGCGCGACGGCCGCCCGGGCCACTCCCTGCCCGGTGTCGGCCTCCGCGACCCGGTAGC
Source organism: Streptomyces sp. NRRL F-6131 (assembly GCA_000719695.1). Lineage (GTDB taxonomy): Bacteria > Actinomycetota > Actinomycetes > Streptomycetales > Streptomycetaceae > Kitasatospora. Next base: position 38,324 of record JOHN01000017.1, on the reverse strand, counting down.
CGAGTTCGGCGCTGCCGTCGGCCACGTCCACCAGGTTCACCCGGCCGACGATCCGGCCGTAGCTGTTCAGGACGACGTGGAAGTGGCAGCGGCCCTCGGCCTGTTCGGCGAGCAGCGCGCGGTGCCGGTCGGCGAAGCCGTCGGGGGTGAAGTAGTCGTCGCCCCGGTCGGGTACCGAGGAGGCGAAGAACCCCCGGTTCTCCCGTTCGAACGCGAGGACGCCGCCCGCGTGTTCGGCCGTCAGGCGTTCCAGCGTGGGGCCGGGGCCGAGCCTCGGGGCCTCGGGGTGGTACAGCCGCTGCCGCTTGGGCTCGGTGTCGATCAGGTCGGCGCCGAGGTCGTACAGCACCTCGCCGGTGCCGACCAGGGCGCCCGCGGCCCGGCCGATCCCCTTGATCACGCCGCCCCGGCCGTCCGGGTCCGGGTGGGTGTACGGCAGGCCGGCCGCGAGTTCGACCGAACGGGCGGAGATCCGGCCGAGGATCTGGGAGCCGTGGCCGAGCAGGCTGTCGCCGGTGACCTCGGCGCCGTCCATCAGCCTGACGCCGTCACCGATCCCGATGCTCTCGTGGGCCCCGGCGATGATCCGGGTGCCGCCGTCGCCGATCCGCGAGCGGGCGCCGACGGTGACCCGGCCGCCGTCGGTGGCGGAGATTCTGGTGCCGCCGTACAGCACGTTGCCGGGGCCGAGCGTGCAGTGGCTGCGCTCGTCGCACTCGATCACCACGCCCGGGTGGAGCACGTTGTCCGCTCCGATCTCCACCCGCCGGGAGACGATCACCGAGAACGGGTCGAGCACCGTCACGCCCTGGTCGGCGAGGTCGAGCAGTTCGGCGGGGGTGAGCAGCCCGCGTTCGCGGCGCAGTCGGTCGAGGCGCGCGTGCACGGATCCGTCCGGAGTGGTCATCCGAGCATGTTTACGATCTTCGGTCGGCTTGTCCAGCACGGCCACCGGAGCCTGCGGCCGCCGACCCCGGATCCTCCCGAAGGAGCCCCGATGATCGGTCGGTTGCAGTGCGTCGTGCTCGACTGTCCGGACCCGGCCGCGCTGGCCCGGTTCTACGCCGGGCTGCTCGGCGGCGAGGTGGACCGGCCGGACCCGCGCTGGTCGCTGGGCGAGGACTGGTCCACCCTGCACACCCCCGACGGCCGGGTGCTCTGCTTCCAGCGGGTGGCCGGGTACCGCCCGCCCCGCTGGCCGGACCCGGAGCACCCGCAGCAGGCCCATCTGGACGTCGACGTGCCCGACCTGGCCACCGCCGACCCCGCCGTCCGGGCCCTCGGGGCGACCCTGCTCCAGGACGCCGGCGGGTGGCGCGTCTACGCGGACCCGGCCGGGCACCCGCTGTGCCTCCTGCCGGCCCGCCGCACGGCGTAGACCCGGCGCCGGTCCTGCGGTCCTGCGGTCGGTCCTGCCGTCGTGCGGGCGGTCCGGCGGTCAGTCCAGCGTCAGGGTGTCGCCGACGGCGAGGCGGCCGGGGGCGGCGACCTCGGCGAGGGCGTCGAGCCGGGCGTCGTGGGCCTGGGCGATGGCCTTGAGGATCTCGGGGGCGTGCGGCAGTCCCGGCTGGGCGACGGTGGTCATGGCGCAGCGTTCGCTGGACCGGACGAAGGCGAGCCGGGCGCCGGAGCGCGCGGAGCCGCTGGCGCGGTGGCCGAACCAGTCGTCCTCGACGAAGGGCGGGGTGCCCGGAGGGGTCCGCAGCAGGACGTTCGGGCGGAATCGGCGGACGTCGACCACGGCGTACGGCGCGGCCTCGGCGACCCAGTCCAGGGTGGCGGTGGTGAGCACGCTGACCGGGAGCTGGTCGAAGTGCGAGACGGCGTCCTCGCGGGCGAGTTCGACGTCCTCGCGCTGCAGGTAGGCGCGCAGGAAGGCGGTCGGGTCGGCGACGGGCCGGCCGAGCGGGTCGACCAGCTCGGGGCCGTCGAGCCGGTGGCCGAGCCGGGAGGAGAGGCGCAGCAGGCCGTCCATCCGGCGGAAGCGGCGGGTGTTCTTGCCGGAGCCGAGTTTGCCGTGGCCGTCGCGCACGGCGTAGAGGCGGTCGCCCGCGAGCCCGCGGTCGTCCACCTCGACGGAGTCGAGCCGCTCGCCGCCGGTGGACTTCACGGGGTAGCGCCAGAGCTGCTCGATGACTCCGATGATCTCTGCCATGGCCGGACAGCGTACCGGCGCCCGCCGATGATGGTCTAGACCAAGTCCCCGACGGGGCAAGGGCTTCACCCCAATCGGGCCACCGCCCGGACCGGAGCGCCGTCCGCCGCGACCAGCCGGAGCGGGAAGAGCGACACCTCGACCGGCCGTCCCGCCTCCTGCGCCGCCAGCAGCGGCCGCAGATCCGTCAGGTTCTCCGCGACCACTCCGCCGCCCGGCGCCCCGAGCAGCACCCGGTGCGCCGCCAGCGTGGGCTCCTCGGCGGCCGACCGGTCGTGCTCGTCGGTGAGGTCGGCGAGCAGTGCGGCCACCGCCGGGTCGCCCGGACCCGGGTCGGGCGTGGGGTCGACGCTGAGCGCGTCCACCCCGACCGTGCGGACGCCGGCGGCCACGATCGCCGCCGCGGCCCCTTCGGTCAGGCTCGGGTGGGCGAGGTAGGCGTCGGTGCCCCAGTGCCGTGCCCACCCGGTGGCGAGCAGCAGGACGGTGCCCTCGCCGGCCCGCTCCAGGGCGGGCGCGAGCTGCTCGGCGGTGATCGCGGCGCGTGGCTCCAGCCCGCGCAGGTCGGCCACCACGGCGGGGCCGGTGAACCGCTCCAGCGGCAGGCCGTCCAGCGTCGGCCAGGTGACGTCGACGTGGTACGGCGCGTCCACGTGGGTGCCGGACTGCGAGCCGAGGTGCACGGCGAGCACGTTCACCCCGGCGGTGGCGGTGGTGAGGGCGGGCTCCAGGAGGACGGCCGGATCGCCGGGGTAGACCGGCATCGCGGTGGTCACCTGGTGGGTCAGGTCGACGAGGGTCGGGGCCATGCGGCCATCCTCCCAGGGCGGGCGGGGGCCGGGTGGGGATAGAAAGTAAGCACTATGGAAAAGCCTGAGCAGCCAGTCCGCCGCCCCTGGATCGTCGGGGTCTCCGGCGCGTCCGGCACCCCGTACGCCGCCTCCGTGATCCGCGCCCTCCTCGCCGCCGGCGAGTCCGTCGACCTGGTGGTCAGCCGCGCGGCCCGGCTGACGATCCTCGACGAGACCGGCATCGCCTTCCGGGACGCGCACTGGCGCACCGATCTGGCCGAGTGGCTGGGCATCGCGGCGGACGGTCCGGAGGACGTCCGGTACTGGCCGGCCGGGGACTTCGCGGCCGGGCCGTCCAGCGGCTCGTACCCGGCGAAGGGGATGCTGGTGGTGCCCGCGACCACCGGCGCGGTGGCCGGGATCGCGCTCGGTCTCAGCAAGGACCTGCTCCAGCGGGTGGCCAGCGTCACCCTCAAGGAGCGGCGCCCGCTGGTCGTCTGCGTCCGCGAGACGCCACTCAACGGGGTGACGTTGAAGCACTTGGTGGAGCTGGACGCGCAGGGGGCGGTCGTCCTGCCCGCCTCGCCCGGCTTCTACGCCGGCGGCTCCACCGTCCGCGAGCTGGTCGACTTCGTGGCCGGACGGGTGCTGGACGCGGTCGGCGTGCCCCACGCGCTGTACCGGCGGTGGGAGGGCGAGCTGGGCGCGGCGGCCCGCGCGACGGAGCGGCCGGTCTGAGGGGGAGTGAGGTGCCGCAGGACGGGAGAGTATGTTCTCTGCGATATCCGGGTTGGTCCGAGCACGGCGCCTTTGAATCCGGATAATGATCTGTGGGTCTGGTGAGGTTCGGAAGGACGCGGACGGTATATGGACACGGTGGACAGACAGCTCATCCAGGCGCTCCGGGAGAACGGCCGCGCGTCCTACGCCGAGCTGGGCCGGCTGGTCGGCCTCTCCGGCCCGAGCGTCACGGACCGCATCAACCGGCTGGAGCAGGCCGGTGTGATCACCGGCTACCGCGCGACGGTCAATCCGGCCTCGCTCGGTTTCGGCGTCACGGCCCTGATCGGCCTCCAGCTGACCGACGCGGCGGACCACGAGGACGTCGCCTTCCGGCTGAAGGACCTGGGCGAGGTCGAGGACTGCTGGTTCATCGCCGGCGACGACTCGTACATGCTCAAGGTCCGGGTGCCGGACGTCGAGGGCCTGGAGTCGGTGGTGAAGCGGATCTCGGGCACGAAGGGTGTGGCTCGCACCCGCACGACCGTCGTACTCTCCACCAAGTGGGAGAGCCGGGTCAGCGAGCTGCCGCTCGTCGACGGCGAATAACCACGCCGGTACGGACAGCACGATCAGCACGGACAGCACGGACGAAGACGCACGGGGGAGTGGCGGACATGGCACTGGTCGGTCTGGAGGAGCTGAGGGCGGCTCGGCAGCGCATCGCGGGGGTCGCGGTGCGCACCCCGCTGGTTCCCGCCCCCTGGGCGGCGGACGGCGAGCGCCGGCTCTGGTTGAAGCCCGAGAACCTCCAGCCGACCGGGGCGTTCAAGACCCGCGGCGCGTACAACCGGCTGGCCGCGCTGACCGACGACGAGCGCGCCCGCGGCGTGGTCGCCCAGTCCAGCGGCAACCACGCGCAGGCGGTGGCGTACGCCGCCCAGCTGCTCGGGATCAAGGCCGTGATCGTGATGCCGGACACCTCTCCGGCGGTCAAGATCGAGGCCACCCGGTCGTTCGGCGCCGAGGTGGTCGTGGTGACGCCCGAGCAGCGGGACGTCCTGCCCGGGGAGCTGGCCGAGCGGCACGGCTACGTCTGGGTGCCGCCGTACGACGACCCGTTCATCATCGCGGGCCAGGGCACGGTCGGCCTGGAGATCGCCGACGACGCCCCGGCGGAGCTGGACACCGTGCTTGTGCCGGTCAGCGGCGGCGGGCTGATCGGCGGCACGGCGGCCGCGCTCAAGCTGACCCGCCCGGACGTCCGGGTGATCGGCGTCGAACCCGAGCTGGCCGCCGACGCGCAGGCCAGCCTGCGGGCCGGCGAGCGGATCAGCTGGCCGGTCGCCGACACCTACCGGACCATCGCCGACGGCCTGCGCACCCCCTCCGTGGGCGTGCTGCCGTACGAGCACCTCACCGCCTACGTGGACGACATCGTCACGGTCACCGAGGACGAGATCCGCGCCACGGTGGCGCTGCTGGCCCGGCGCGGGCGGATCGTCGCCGAGCCGTCCGGCGCGGTCGCCCCGGCCGCGTACTTCCACCGGGCCGCCGAGACCGGCGGGCGGACCGTGGCGGCCGTGGTGAGCGGCGGCAACATCGAGCCCGCGCTGCTCGCCGAACTCCTGGCCGGCTGACCCGCGCGGGGCGGCTGCCCGCGAGTCGCCGCCGGTGGGGGCGTACGCTCGTTCCGGCAACGATTCGAAGTCGGAGGAGGCGGGGCACCGCATGGACGCAGGGCTCAAGCGCGAGCTGGAGGCGAAGGTCTACGCGGGGGAGCGGCTGACCCGGGAGGACGGGATCGCGCTCTACGCGAGCGACGACCTGGCCTGGCTGGGCGGGCTCGCCCACCACGTGCGGACGAGGAAGAACGGCGACGTCGTCCACTTCAACGTCAACCGCCACCTCAACATGACCAATGTGTGCAGCGCGTCCTGCGCGTACTGCTCGTTCCAGCGCAAGCCGGGCGAGAAGGACGCCTACACGATGCGCATCGAGGAGGCCGTCCGCCTCGCCAAGGCGATGGAGGTCGACTCCCTCACCGAGCTGCACATCGTCAACGGCCTGCACCCCACCCTGCCGTGGCGCTACTACCCGCGCTCGCTGCGGGAGCTGAAGGCCGCGCTGCCGAACGTCTCGCTCAAGGCGTTCACCGCCACCGAGATCCACTGGTTCGAGAAGATCAGCGGCCTGCCCGCCGACGAGATCCTCGACGAGCTGATCGACGCCGGTCTGGAGTCGCTGACCGGCGGCGGCGCGGAGATCTTCGACTGGGAGGTCCGCCAGCACATCGTCGACCACGACACCCACTGGGAGGACTGGTCGCGGATCCACCGGCTCGCGCACAGCAAGGGCCTCAAGACCCCGGCCACCATGCTGTACGGCCACATCGAGGAGCCCCGCCACCGGGTGGACCACGTGCTGCGGCTGCGCGAGCTGCAGGACGAGACCGGCGGCTTCCAGGTCTTCATCCCGCTGCGCTACCAGCACGACTTCCACGACTCCAAGGACGGCGTCGTGCGCAACCGGCTGATGGAGCGCACCGAGATGGCCACCGGCGCCGAGGCGCTGAAGACCTTCGCGGTCTCCCGGCTGCTCTTCGACAACGTGCCGCACGTCAAGGTCTTCTGGGTGATGCACGGCGTCACCACCGCCCAGCTGGCGCTCAGCCACGGCGCGGACGACATGGACGGCTCGGTGGTCGAGTACAAGATCACCCACGACGCGGACAACTTCGGCACCCCGAACAAGCTGAACCGCGAGGACCTGCTCGGCCTGATCCGGGACGCCGGTTTCCGCCCGGTCGAGCGCAACACCCGCTACGAGGTCATCCGCGAGTACGACGGCCCCGACCTGGCCCGTCGGGAGACCCCGCAGGCGATGCGCCTCTGACGCACCGGCCCTGCGTGCCGGGCCGACCCACCGGCCCGGCACAGGACCGCCGCCCGGACCCCCGCGGTCCGGGCGGCGGCTTCTTCACCGGGCCCGCACAGCCCCCGGGTTTCCCAACGCGGCGTTGGTTTGGCAGGATCGGCCCCATGTCCGGTCATCGTCGTACCTCCCCGTACCCGTCGTACGAACCGGTGTACGAGCAGGTGCACGAGCAGGCCCACGAGGTGTCCCAGCAGCCGTACGGCGGCGACCAGCAGTACGGGCAGCCGTACCGGCGGCAGGACGAGCAGGCCCACGCGCCGTACGCCCGGACCCGTGACCAGGTCCACGACCAGACCCACCTCCAGGCCCACGGGGCGTCGTACGGGCCCTCCGTCGGGGCGTACGGGGACCGGACCGGGGACCCGGCGTACCAGCCAGCGGCCCCGTACGGGGACCCGCACGGGGCGTCGTACGGGTCGTCGTACGGGGCGTCGTACGGGTCGTACGGCTCGTACGACGAGCAGGACCAGTCGGTGTACGGCTACCGGAGCCTCGCCGAGCACGACGTCTACGACCGCCCGTTCGGCGGCGCCCCGGCCGAGCCGGACCCCGAGCCCGCGCGACCGGTCGTCCCGCGGCAGGCGACCGCCTCCACCGCGGCCGCCGCCCCCGGGCCCCGCGCGGCCGCCCGCGGCCACCGCCGCAAGCCCAGGAAGAAGCGGACCGGGCGGGCCGTCACCGCCGGCACCGCCCTGCTGCTGGCGGCCGCCGCCGGCTGGTACACCGTCGGCCAGGACGCCGCCAAGCCCGGAGTGACCACCGCCGACGGCCCCGGCCCCGAGGGCGTCGCCGCGCAGCCGACGGCCGACCAGCCCTCGCCGACCGCCGCCCCGGCAGCCCGGGCCGCCGACGCCCGGCAGGACGAGACCCCCGCCGCCGACCGCAGCGAGGCCCGCGCCGACGGCTCGGTCGCCGCGATACCGGGCCTGGGCGCCGCCTTCCTCGGCCGGATACCCGCCGACACCACCCAGGTGGTGCTGGCCTCCGGAGAGGGCAAGGACACCAACCGGAGCACCGTCACGCTGTGGACCCGCACCGCGGAGGGCCGCTGGCTGGCGGGCGAGAGCTGGCAGGGCCACAACGCCTTCAAGGGCTGGACCACCGACCACAACGAGGGCGACCTGCGCAGCCCGATCGGCGTCTTCTCGCTCACCGACGCCGGCGGGCGCAAGGCCGACCCGGGCAGCAAGCTCCCGTACGACAAGGACTCCAACTTCGTGGTCTCCGGGACGGGCTTCGCCGGCGAGCAGCTGGCCGGCTCCTTCGACTACGTCGTCGCGATCAACTACAACCGGGTGGCCGGCAACTCCCCGCTGGACCCGCGCCGCCCCAACGGCTCGACCAAGGGCGGCGGGATCTGGATCCACGTCGACCACGGCGGCCCGACGCACGGCTGCGTCTCCATCCCGGAGGACAAGATGGCGCAGTTGATCCGCACCCTCGACCCGGCCGCCCGTCCGGTGATCGTGATGGGGGACACGGCCTCGCTGGCGGCCTGAGGCACCCCGGCCCGGCCGGTCGTTCGCGCACGACTCCACATTCGCGTCCGGGCGGAACCCTTCTGCCGCAACGGCCCTTGTCGGTCTCCTACAGCATCCCGGCGCGGATCCTGTAGCCGGTCGCGCCCGACTGACCAGTGGGTAACCGGGTTGAGTGGGCAGTATGACCGGTTCGCGCATCGTGGCACTCGGCCACTACCAGCCCCCCAAGGTCCTCACCAACGACGACCTGGCGAAGCTGGTCGACACCGACGACGAGTGGATCCGCAGCCGCGTCGGCATCCGGACGCGGCACATCGCGGAGGACGAGACCGTCGTCGACCTCGCCACCGAGGCGGCGCAGAAGGCCCTGGCCAACAGCGGCCGGTCGGCCGCCGAGGTCGATCTGGTCGTGGTCGCCACCTGCACCGCGGTGGAGCGCAGCCCCAACACGGCCGCCGCCGTCGCCGCCCGGCTCGGGATCGCCTCCCCGGCCGCCTACGACATCAACACGGTCTGCTCGGGCTTCTCGTACGCGTTGGCCACCGCAGACCACGCGATCCGGGCCGGGGCGGCCCGCACGGCCCTGGTGATCGGCGCGGAGCGGATGTCCGACACCCTCGACTGGACCGACCGGTCCACCTGCGTGATCTTCGGCGACGGCGCCGGCGCGGCGCTGGTCGAGGCCCAGGAGGAGGGCGCCGAGCCGGGCATCGGCCCGGTGGTCTGGGGTTCGGAGCCGGAGCGGGGCGACGCCGTGGTGATCACGGGCTGGGACCCGGTGATCAGCCAGCAGGGCCAGTCGGTGTTCCGCTGGGCGACCACGCAGATCGCCCCGCTGGCCCGGCAGGCCTGCGAGCGGGCCGGGATCGACCCGTCCGAGCTCAAGGGCTTCGTGCCGCACCAGGCCAACCTGCGGATCATCGACGCGATCGCGAACCGGTTGGGGGTGACCGACGCGGTGGTCGCCCGGGACGTGGTCGAGTCCGGCAACACCTCGGCGGCCTCGGTCCCGCTGGCGTTCTCCAAGCTGGTCGAGCGCGGCGAGCTGTCGCCCGGCGACCCGGTCCTGCTCTTCGGCTTCGGCGGCGGCCTGGCCTACGCCGGCCAGGTCGTGCGCTGCCCCTGATTCGCCCGCTCGCCTCCGGGGCGCTCTCGTCCGGCGCCGACGGTCGGCGCTCCGATGCCGCTCTCCCCCAGCCTCCGGCCGGGGGGACCCCCATCTCGCGGCCTCCTCGCTTCTCCCTTTCGGCGCCGGCGCGCCCCTTCGGCTCGGGGCGGTGATTCGCCCGCTCGCCCCTTAAGTGCGGCTCGGGGCGGTGATTCGCCCGCTCGCCCCCTGGGTGCGGCTCGGGGCGGTGATTCGCCCGCTCGCCGCTGGGTGAGCGGCATGCCTGTGGGCGGTCACCCTGCACGGGGTGACCGCCCACAGGCGTGTCGTGGCGCGCTGCGGACCGCCGGCGGACCTCCCCCGAGGACACGGCCGCCGTCCGTCGTACCCCGGACAGGAGGCCGGGGCGCACGCGAAGCGGAAGAGTGGGTCGATGCGGATCGGTCTACTTGGGCGCCTTCTTGCCGGTGACGCCCAGGTACACCAGGGGAGCGAGGTTGGGCTTGAGGTCCTTGACCTTGACGCCCCAGGAGGTGAAGGCCTTCTGGTGCTCGGCCGCCGAGGCGAGCAGCGAGACCAGTGACCCGGCGACGGCGGCCGGATCCAGGGTCTTGTCGGCCTGTCCCTTCGCCTGGAGTTCCTTGACGGCTTCCGTGAGCGGCTTGGCGACCGCGTTGAGGACCGTCATGCGGATCTTGAAGAACCGCTTGTCCCCTTCGGCGGCACCGAGCGTGACCACTCGGAGAATGGCGTCGTTCTTGCGCCAGAAGGCGAGGAATCCGTCGACCAGCTCTTCCGAAGTGGCCGTGCCGGACTTCCCTGCCCAGGACTTTCCGGCCACCAGCTCTTTGAGCGTGTCGGCGTCCTTGGCCATTTCCTCGGCGATTTCGAGGACGGCGCCCTCGACATCCGGGAAGTACTGATAGAAGGTCGCGGGGGAGGTACCCGCCATACGGGCGACGTCGATGACCTTGACGTCCCGATAGGGCGACGTGCTGAGCATCTCGCGGAGGCAGTCGAGCAGCTTCTGCCGCGTCTCCTGTCCGCGTCGCCCGGCGACGCGACCGTCGACGGTGCGAACTTGTCCTGTCATGCCGTCAGCTTACCGTGGCCCGATCTTGGCGCGATTCGGTGATGTGACAATTACTCCGCACGGGGGTTGGTATAGGGGCTCGGGGAGCTTCGGACGGATATTCATCGGCCTCCGGGGCCCGTTCTGACGCCCCCCCGTGCACCGATGACGCCACAGGGTGACGACCCCTTCGCTGAGGGGTTATTGAGTAACGGAGCGTGACGAACCGGTCGGCGGTGTGAGTCGCCCCTCAGGACGGCTCCGGGCGTGTCGGGTGCAAGCCGGAGCCGGAGCGGACGTCAGATTCCGGCCGTTCCGGATCCACTGACCGGACGGCGGTCCCTCCGGGGCCCTCCGGCCGGCCGGACAGGGCTCTGGGCGGGGGAGGTTGGAGATGGGCCGGGCGGCATTGGAGAATCGGGTCCGGCACCACGCGGCGGGTGCTCGGCACCACGCGGGCGGTGCTACAAGACGGGGAGGTGGCAGCGGGTGGACCAGCTGACGGCGCACGATCCGAGGCGGATCGGGCCCTTCGAAGTGCTGGGGCGGCTCGGGGCGGGTGGCATGGGCCTGGTCTACCTGGCGCGCTCCGCGTCCGGCCGTCGGGTGGCGATCAAGACCGTCCGGGGGGAACTGGCCGAGGACGAGTTGTTCCGGGTCCGCTTCGCGCGGGAGATCGCGGCCGCCAAGACGGTCGGCGGCTTCTACACCGCGGCCGTGGTCGACGCCGACGCGGACGCCCGGGTGCCCTGGCTGGCCACCGCGTACGTCCCGGCGCCGTCCCTCGAGGACCTGGTCACCGAGTGCGGGCCGCTGCCGGCCGGGGCGGTGCGCTGGCTGGTCGCCGGTATCGCCGAGGCGCTGCAGTCCATCCACGCCGCCGGGCTGGTCCACCGGGACCTCAAGCCGTCCAACGTCCTGGTGGTCGAGGACGGCCCCCGGGTGATCGACTTCGGCATCGCCGCCGGGGTCTCCAGCACCCGGCTCACCATGACCAACGTCGCGGTCGGCACCCCCGCGTACATGTCGCCGGAGCAGGCCCGGGACAGTCGGGGTGTCACCGGCGCCAGCGACGTCTTCTCGCTCGGCTCGCTGCTGGTGTTCTGCGCCACCGGCCACCCGCCGTACCGGGGCGCCAATCCGGTGGAGACGGTGTTCCAGCTGCTGCGCGAGCAGCCCGACCTCTCCGGTCTGCCGGCCGAGCTGGTCGACCTGGTGCGCGCCTGCATGCGGCCGGCGCCCGAGCACCGGCCGACCCCGGAGCAGATCCAGGTCGAGCTGGCCCCGCACCTGTTCTCCCGGGACGACGCCTCGGGCGAGGCCGGGGACTGGCTGCCGCCCAACGCGCTCGCCCTGATCGAGCAGAAGCGCAACCGCCGGCCGGCCCCGGCCGCTCCGCCGCAGGTCGTCCCGCCGCAGCCGGTGCCGCACCACCCGCCAGCGCCCCAGCCCGCCCCGGTGGCGCGGCCGGCCCAGGAGGACCCGCGCACCCGCCAGGTCGTCGGCCACGCCCCGCTGTCCGGCGGCCCGGTGCACAGCGCGCCGCCGAGCCCGGACACCGAGGCCGCGACCGAGAAGATGGCCGCCCCCACCCGCCACCGCCGGCCGGTCGGCGGTGGCGAGGCGGAGGTTCGGCTGCCCGGCGCCTCGGTCCGGATAGGGCCGGGGCCGCGCGCCGAACACACCGGCCCGGGCGCGCCGCCCGCCGAGACCGACTGGGTCCGCCGGTTCACCCCGCCCCCGGCCCGCGCCGCCCGCTGGCGCCCCTGGCGGTTCCGGATGTCCAACGACGTCTGGGGCACCCCGGTGGTCGCCGACGGCACCCTGTTCGTCTCCAGCTTCGAGGTGCACGCCCTCGACGTCGCGTCCGGGCAGCGCCGCTACAAGACCCGGGACGTCGCCTGGGCGCTGGCCGTGGACGCCGGGCGGGTGCACGCGGCCGACGGCCCGCACCTGTACACGGTCGACGTCGCGGACGGCACCGAGCGCTGGCGGCACTCGCTGGACGGCTGGGTGTACACGCTGGACGCGGCCGAGGGCGTGCTCTGCTGCGGCGTCCGGGGCGGCGGCGTGCAGCTGCGCTCCGCGGCCACCGGTGCCGAGCTGTGGCGCGCCGACGACGCCCAGCAGGACTACGAGAACCCGCAGTCCGGGCCCGCCCTGGTGGCCGGCGCGGCGTACTACTACGGCGGCGGCCGGCTGCGCTGCGTGGACCCGCGCGGCGCGGGCCTGCGCTGGTCGGTCCCGGTCGGCGAGGACGTGCCGTCCCGCCCGGTCGAGCGGGCCGGCGTGCTGTACGTGACCGCGGGGACCAGGGTGTACGCGCTGGACGCGGCGAGCGGCGCCGAGCGCTGGCGGTTCGAGGCCCCGGTGGTGCTGTTCACCCCGCCGGCCCTGGACGCCGATGCCGTCTACGTCGCCGACTACCTGGGCACCGTGTACGCGCTGGACGCGGCCACCGGGCGGGACCGCTGGCGCGCGGTCACCGGCACCCGGCAGGGCGCCGAGCCGGTCGTGGTCGGGGACGGCATGGTGCTGGTCGGCAGCGGCGAGGTGCTGTACGCCTTCGAGGCGGCCGGTGGCCGGGAGCGCTGGCGCTACACCGCGCGGGGCGAGATCGTCGGCTCCCCGGCGGTCGCCGACGGGCTGGTCCACCTCGGCAGCCGGGACCACTCGCTGCACACCCTGGACCTGGCCAGCGGTCAGCTGCGCTGGGAACTCGGCACCAAGGGTGAGCTGACCGGTTCGCCGGTGGCGATCGGCGGCAAGGTCTTCGTGGGCAGCAAGGACCGCTGCGTGTACGCGCTGGACGCCTTCTACGGCACGGCGGTCCCCTCGCACTGACACCGGCGCGGCGGGGGCCGGAGCCCCCGCCGCGCGCGGCGCCGGGCGCGGACTACTTCCGGGCCTCCGGGTGGCGGCTGCACCAGCCCTCCCAGGCCGAGGCGACCATGGACTCGACACCGTGCCGGGCGGTCCAGTCCAGCTCGCGGTGGATCAGCTCGGCCGAGGCCACCACCCGGGCCGGGTCGCCGGCCCGGCGGGGGGTGATCTCCGGCGTGGTGTCGTAGCCGGTGACCTTGCCGATCACGTCCAGCATCTCCCGCACGCTGACGCCCTCGCCGCGGCCGATGTTGAGGACCAGGGAGGTCGCACCGGCCGGGTCGGCGGCCAGCCGCTTCGCCGCGGCCACGTGCGCCGACGCGATGTCGGAGACGTGGATGAAGTCGCGGACGCAGGTGCCGTCCGCGGTGGGGTAGTCGGCGCCGAACACCCGCGGGGCCTGCCCGGCGGTCAGCCGCTCGAACACCATCGGGATCAGGTTGAAGACGCCGGCGTCGGAGAGCTCCGGCGAGGCGGCACCGGCCACGTTGAAGTAGCGCAGCGCGACGGTGGACATGCCGTACGCCTTGCCGGCCGCCGCGACCAGCCACTCGCCGGCCAGCTTGGTCTCGCCGTAGGGGCTCATCGGGTCGCACGGGGTGGACTCGGTCACCAGGTCGACGTCCGGCATGCCGTAGACGGCGGCGGAGGAGGAGAACAGGAAGCGCTTGACGCCGCCCTCGGCCGCGGCCTCCAGCACGGTCTGGAGACCGATCACGTTCTCCCGGTAGTACAGGAAGGGCTGCTCGACCGACTCGCCGACCTGCTTCTTGGCGGCGAAGTGGAGGACGCCCTCCACCTGGTGCTCGCGAATGGCCGCGTCCAGTGCGGCCCGGTCCAGGGTCGACCCCTCGACCAGGGCGACCTCCTCCGGCAGCCGGGTCCGGTCACCGGTGCTGAGGTCGTCCAGTACGGCCACGCGCTCGCCCGCGTCGAGGAGCTGCTGCACGACGTGCCCGCCGATGTATCCGGCACCGCCGGTGATCAACCAAGTCATGGCGGAATCCTAGGCCGTGGAGGTTTCGGGTCGGTGCGGCGGGCGAGTCGGAGCCAAGCAATCGGACATTTCGGTGAAATGCTGACAAAGATCTCTGCGTCGTGTCCGAGTGGCCCCGGGTGGCCGCGCGCTGAGGAATCCGGAGGCCGTCACGGTGAACCGCAAGAAGGAGCCCACCCGTCCGATTCCGGCCGGACCGCGCCCCACCGGGCCGAAGGCGTTCGACCGGGGGCCGCTCGTACCGGGGGCCGTCGCCGTGCTGACCGCGCTCGCGGTGGCCGGGTGCAGCAGCGGCTCCTCGTCCCCGTCCTCCTCGTCGGCGGCTGCGTCCTCGGCGTCCTCGGCGTCCGCGTCGTCCGCGTCGTCCCCGGCGACCTCGGCGTCCTCGGCGGCCGGCGGGTCCGCGAGCCCGGGCGGCCCGGGCGGCTCCAACCAGCTCCAGGCCGACTACCAGAAGGTGATCAGGAACGTGCTGCCCTCGGTGGTGCAGATCACCACCTCGGTCGGCCTCGGCTCCGGGATCGTCTACGACGACAAGGGTGACATCGTCACCAACGCCCACGTGGTCGGCACCGCCACCACCTTCGCCGTCACCCTGGCCGGCAGCACCAAGCCGCTGGACGCCACCCTGGTCGCCACCTACCCGGACTCCGACCTCGCGGTGATCAGGCTGAGCAGCCCGCCCGACGGCCTCCGGCCGGCCGCCTTCGGGGACTCCACCAAGGTCGAGCTCGGCCAGATCACCCTCGCCATGGGCAGCCCGCTCGGACTCGCCAGCAGCGTCACCCAGGGCATCGTCTCGGCCACCGGCCGGACCGTCACCGAGCCGCGCGGCGAGGGCTCGCCGGGCGCCGTCATCGGCAACATGGTGCAGACCTCGGCCGCCATCAACCCCGGCAACAGCGGCGGCGCGCTCGTCAACCTGGACAGCCAGGTGATCGGCATCAACACGCTCGCCGCCACCGAGCCGGAGGCCAACGGCGCCGCCGCGCCCGGCATCGGCTTCGCCATCCCGGCGTCCACCGTCACCAGCATCGCCGACCAGTTGATCAAGGACGGCAAGGTCACCAACTCCGGCCGGGCCGCGCTGGGCATCAGCGCCGCGACCTACTTCGACCAGAACTTCCGCCCGGCGGGGGCCGTCGTGGTCACCGTCGTGGCGGGCGGCCCGGCGGCCTCGGCCGGCATCCAGGCCGGGGACGTGATCACCAAGATCGGGGACACCCCGGTCGACTCGCTGAACTCGCTCACCGGCGCACTGGCCTCGCTCGCCCCGGGCAGCAAGGCCGCCGTGACCTACAGCCGGGACGGCAGGTCCGCGACCGTCGACGTCACCCTCGGCACCCTGGGGACTCCCTAGGGCCTGGGCGCCCCGATCCCCCGGACGGCGGCCGGCCCGCACACCGCGCAAGGGTTCGCGGGCCGCCGCCGTCCGGGCTGCCACTCGCCCGCTCGCCTCCGGGGTGGGCCCGGGGTCAGCGGCGGGGGGTGCGGGTTCGCCAGGGGAGTTCGACGGTCACCGTGGTCGGTCCGCCGGCCGGGCTTTCGACCAGGAACACCCCGTCCACCGCCCGGATCCGCTCGGCCAGGCCGGCCAGGCCGCTGCCCGGGTAGGGGGCCGCGCCGCCCTTGCCGTTGTCCTGGACCAGGACCATCAGCTGCTCGCCGGCCCGCCAGACGTCCACCGTGGCGGAGCGGGCGCCGGAGTGCTTCGAGATGTTGGTCAGCAGCTCGCTGACGGTGAAGTAGGCGATGCCCTCGACCGCCGAGTCCGGCCGGTCGGTGCCGCCGTCCGCCGCCTTCAGCTCGACGTGCACCTTGACCCCCTCCGGCACCGTGCAGCGCGCGGCCACCGAGGAGAGCGCCGCGTCCAGGCCGCGGTCGGTCAGCACCGCCGGGTGGATGCCCCGGGCCAGGTCGCGCAGCTCCTGGAGGGCGAGCTTCACCTCGCCGTGGGCGTTGTCCACCATCTTCGCGGCGGCCGCCACGTCGTCCGGGGTCTCGGTCTCCCGCAGCCGCTCCTTGGCCATGCCGAGGTCCATCGCCAGCGCCACCAGCCGGGCCTGGGCGCCGTCGTGCAGGTCGCGCTCGATCCGGCGCAGGTCCGCGGCGGCGGTGTCGACGACGGTGCCGCGGTCGTCCTCCAGCTCGCGGACCCGCTCGGAGAGCGCGCCCGGGTACAGCAGGGTCTCCACCAGCATCCGGTCCACCGCCGACTGGGCGCGGATCACCCAGGGCAGGGCCGGCCAGCCGACCAGGACGAAGACCAGGGTCACGGCGAAGCTCAGCACGCCCCACGGCAGCATCAGCACGTTGTAGAGGGCCGAGCGCCAGGAGAGGGCGTCGGTCAGGTGGGCGATCGCGAAGCCGGTGATGCCCGGCCGGCGGCGCCGCACCGGCTCCGGTTCGTGCACCCCGGAGCCGTACAGCGACCGGGCCCGGCCGCGGGCGAAGCCGCCCATCGCCCGGCAGCCGGCCAGTCCGGCGGCCAGCAGCGGCAGTCCGATCACGGTGATCGACAGGGCGAGGCCGATCGACAGCGTCACGATCGTGAAGACGAAGCCCGCGATCCCGAGCGGCATGTTCAGCAACAGCCGCCCGACCTGCCGCCACATCCGCGAGCCGTACAGCGGGGTGCGTTCGGCGGGCGCCGGCGGCTCCTGGCCGGCGTCACCGGCCCGGCGGTCCATTGGCTTCATGTCGGTCTACCGTCCCTCTCGGTCGAGCTGTGCTCCTAGCTTGGCCGGTCGGGGTCGGACGGGGCCATGGGGGTGATACGTCTCCCCGACCGGGGGTTATCCCCACCCCGGTCGGCACCGCTCCGGTGGCCGCGGGGTGACCGCCGTGCGTCGCCGGGTGTCCACCGGCCGTCCATCGGATGTCTTGCGGAGCGGGCAGGATGCGGGGCACGGGGGCCGTGCACTTAGACTCACGCACTGGCGATGGTTATGAGCGTGTAAAGGAACGTCGTAGAACCGCCCCGAGGGCGGGTTCCGCGGCCGATGTGGAGGCGAGGCATGGTGGGGCAGCGGGCGGCTTCGGTCGCGGCCGACCCGGCGGCCGGCAGCGGCTACTTCGACGCGTACGCCGCGATGGGCCTGCTCGCCGTCGTCGGCGTGCTCTTCGTGACGGTCGCGTTCACCGCGAACCGCCTGTTGCGGCCGGTGGTGTACTCGCCGGAGAAGCTCCTCGCCTACGAGTGCGGCGTGGATCCGGTGGGGGAGGACTGGGCGCACACCCAGGTCCGCTACTACGTCTACGCCTTCCTGTACGTGATCTTCGCGGTCGACGCGATCTACCTGTTCCCGTGGGCGACCGTGTTCGCCTCCGCCGGGTACGGCGCCGGGACGCTGATCGAGATGTTCGTCTTCATCGGCTTCCTCGCGGTCGGCCTGCTCTACGCCTGGAAGAAGGGCGTTCTCGAATGGACGTGACGCACACCCACTCGCACGGGCACGGCGCCTCCGGCGGTCCGGTTCCGCTGGGCGTGCCGGACCCGTCGCAGCCCGGTGCCGCCGTCGAGCGGCGCGGCATCGGCCCGCTGGCCCGGCTGGCGCCGGACCCGGTCAAGGTCGTCCTCAACTGGGGGCGGCGCTACAGCCTCTGGTGCTTCAACTTCGGCCTGGCCTGCTGCGCGATCGAGTTCATCGCGGCGTCGATGGCCAAGCACGACTTCATCCGGATGGGTGTCATTCCGTTCGCGCCGGGCCCCCGACAGGCCGATCTGATGATCGTCTCGGGGACGGTGACCGACAAGATGGCGCCCGCCGTCAAGCGGCTCTACGAGCAGATGCCCGAGCCGAAGTACGTCATCTCCTTCGGCGCCTGCTCCAACTCCGGCGGCCCGTACTGGGACTCCTACTCCGTCACCAAGGGCGTCGACCAGATCATCCCGGTCGACGTCTACGTGCCCGGCTGCCCGCCCCGTCCGGAGGCGCTGCTCCAGGGCATCCTCAAGCTCCAGGAGAAGATCGCCGCCGAGTCGCTGCCCGGCCGCTACACCGCGCCCGCCGCGGCGCTGCGGCGTCCGCCGGTGCCCGGGCCCGGCGCCGTCGGGGGCCCCGCCGCCGGGGGTTCCGGCACCGCCGAGGGAGGGGTCTCGTGACCACGGCCGAGCAGTACGCGGCGTCGGTCGGGGAGTGGGCGACCGGCGCCGAGGCGTACGGGCTGATCACCGTCGACGTCCCCGCCGAGCACTGGATCGAGGCGCTCACCGCCGCCCGGGACACCCTCGGGCTGACCTTCTTCGACTGGCTCAGCGCCGTCGACGAGCTCGCCGAGGGCTTCTCGGTGGTCGCCCACCTCGCCGCCGTCGACGCCCCGGGCGTGCGCCACCTGGCGCTGCGCACCCGGGTGCCGCGCGACGGCGCCGCGCTGCCGACCGCCGTCGCGGTCTACGCCGGGGCCGCCTGGCACGAGCGCGAGACGCACGAGATGTTCGGCATCGACTTCCCCGGACACCCCCACCTGGTCACCCTGCTGCTGCCGGACGGCTTCGAGGGGCACCCGCTGCGCAAGGAGTTCGTCCTCGCGGCGCGGGTCGCCAAGGCCTGGCCGGGCGCCAAGGAGCCGGGCGAGTCCGACCACGGCGACGGGCCGGCGCGGCGCAAGATGCAGCCGGCCGGTGTGCCGGACCCGAACGAGTGGGGCCCGCTCAAGGGCACCCTGCCGCCGGTCGCCGAGCGGCCCGCGCGGGGCGCCCGGGCGGCCGGCGCGGCGCGCACGCCGCGTGCGGCGGCCGCTGGAGCTGCCGGGACCGCCGGAGCGGCGGCTGCCGGTGCGGCCGAGGGCGGGGCCGAGGGTGCCGCCGCGGTGCGGGCGGACCGTCCGCGTCGGACCAGGTCGGTCTCCGAGGGGTCGGCGAGCCAGGCGGCCGCCGCTCCGGTCGAGGGGACGCCGGTCGAGGGTGCCCCGGTCGAGGGTGCTGCCACGCCGGCCGGGCCTCCGGTGCGGGCGGACCGGCCCCGGCGGACCAGGTCGGTCTCCGACGGCTCGGTGAGCCAGGCGGCCGGTGAGGCCGCCGAGGCCGTCGAGGCCGCTGGGAGCGCCCCGGTCGCGGACGCCGGGCCGGCGCGGACGGCGCCGTCCCGGACGCGGTCCTCGGACGCCCCCTGGCACAACCCCGTCCCGGCCCACGAGGAGCCGCAGCGGCCCGCGGCGGAGCCCACCGAGGCGGAGTCGGCTGTGAAGCCGGTCGAGCCGGTCGAGCCGGTCGAGCCGGTCGAGCCGGTCGAGCCGGTCGAGCCGGTCGAGCCCGTCGAGCCCGCGGAGTCCGCCGAGCCGGGTGCCGGGGAGACGAAGACGAGCGAGACGCCGGCCGAATCGGCCGGCCAGGACGGAGACGGCGCGTGAACCTGTTCGACACGGTGCTGCGCTGCGTCGCCACGCTGGTCGTCTTCCTCACCCTCCCCCTGGTGATCGGCCAGGCCGAGCACAAGGTGATGGCGCACATGCAGGGCCGGCTCGGCCCGATGTACGCCGGTGGCTTCCACGGCTGGGCGCAGCTGATCGCGGACGGCGTGAAGTTCGCGCAGAAGGAGGACATCGTCCCGGCCGGTGCCGACCGACGGATCTTCCAGCTGGCGCCCGCCGTCTCGCTGCTGCCGTACCTCTTCGTGCTGCTGGCGATCCCGGTCGGCCCGGACGGCTTCGTCGGACAGGCGATCGACGCCGGCCTGTTCTTCGTCCTGGCCGTCATGGGCGTCGGCGTGATCGGCAAGCTGATGGCCGGCTGGGCCTCGGCCAACAAGTTCTCACTGCTCGGCGGCCTGCGTACGGCCGCCCAGCTGATGTCCTACGAGCTGCCGATGGTGCTCGCCGCGGCCTCCGTGGCGATGGCCGCCGGGACGCTCTCGCTGCCCGGGATCGTCGACGCCTGGGAGTGGTACTGGCTCCCGTGGCAGATCATCGGCGCCTTCGTGTTCTTCACGGCCGGTCTGGCCGAGCTGCAGCGCCCGCCGTTCGACATGCCGGTCGCCGACTCGGAGATCATCTTCGGCGCGTACACCGAGTACACCGGTCTGCGCTTCGCGCTGTTCCTGCTCTCCGAGTACGTGGGCATCCTGGTGGTCTCCGGGCTGACCGCGGTGCTCTTCCTCGGCGGCTGGCACGGCCCGCTGCCGGACCAGCTCGGCTGGCTCTGGACCCTGCTGAAGACCTTCGCGCTGGCCTTCGTGGTGATCTGGCTGCGGGTCACCTACCCCCGGCTGCGCGAGGACCAGCTGATGCGTTTCGCGTGGACGGTGCTGATCCCGCTCGCCCTCGTCCAGCTGGCCCTCACCGGCATCATCAAGGTGGCGATCTCATGAGTTTCCCCGGTGCGGGGCTGGCCAAGGGCCTGGCCGTCACCCTGCGGACGATGACCCGGAAGAGCGTCACCGCGCAGTACCCCGACACGCAGCCCGCCCTCCCGCCGCGCTCGCGCGGTGTGATCGCGCTGCTGGAGGAGAACTGCACGGTCTGCATGCTCTGCGCCCGTGAGTGCCCGGACTGGTGCATCTACATCGACTCCCACAAGGAGACGCTGCCGGCCGCCGACCCGAACGCCCGCGCCCGCACCCGCAACGTGCTGGACCGGTTCGCCATCGACTTCTCGCTCTGCATGTACTGCGGGATCTGCATCGAGGTGTGCCCCTTCGACGCGCTGTTCTGGTCGCCCGAGTTCGAGTACGCGGAGACCGACATCCTGGAGCTGACCCACGAGCGGGACCGGCTGCGGGAGTGGATGTGGACGGTTCCGGTGCCGCCGGCGCTGGACCCGGCGGCCGAGGAGCCCAAGGAGATCGCCACCGCGCGGAAGGCCGCCGACAAGCTCGCGGCCGCCGCGGTGGCCGCGGCGACGGCCGACGCCACCGAGGAGAAGGGTGACACCGCGTGAGTGCCACCACCCTGCTCGCCGCGACCGGGTCGCTGGACCCGGCCGCGCGCTCGTTCCTCTCCCCGACCGGGGTGGAGATCGTCTTCCTGCTGGTCGGCGTCGCCGTGCTCGGCTCGGCGGTGGTCGCCGTGACCACCAAGCAGCTGGTGCACGCCGCGCTGTGGCTGGTGGCCGCGCTCGGCGGGCTGGCGGTGGAGTTCCTGCTGCTCACCGCCGAGTTCATCGCCTGGGTGCAGGTGCTGATCTACCTCGGCTCGGTGGTCGTGCTGGTGCTGTTCGGGCTGATGCTCACCAAGGCGCCGATCGGGCGCTCGCCGGACGCCGACTCCAAGAACCGCTGGGTCGCCCTGGTCGTGGCGCTCGCCTCGGCCGGGACCCTGGTGACGCTGGTCGTGGACGCCTTCCGGACGTCCTGGATCGACCTCGGCGCGGTCGGCGGCTCGGCGGCGGTGACCGGCGCGAGCCTCTTCCGGACCTGGGTGCTGCCCTTCGAGGCGCTCTCGGTGCTGCTGCTGGCCGCGCTGGTCGGCGCGATCGTGCTGTCGCGCGGCGCGGGCAAGCGGGTGCCGCCGCCCCGGGCCGGTCGGCTCCGGGCCGGCCGGCCGGTGGGCTCCAACGGGACGGTCGCCCAGCAGGCGGCCGCCGCGTCCGGGGCGAAGGCCCCGCAGACCGCTCCGGCGTCCGGGACGAAGGCCCCCGACACCGCTCCGGCGGAGGAGAGCTGATGCACCTCGCCTACCCCGTCGTCCTCGCCGCGCTGCTGTTCAGCGTCGGCGTCTACGGCGTGCTCGCCCGGCGCAACGTCATCCTGGTGCTGATGTCCGTCGAGCTGATGCTCAACGCCGTCAACCTCAACCTCGTCGCCTTCGACGCCTGGCTGCGCGACTCGCTGCACGCCGGCCAGGCGCTGACCCTGTTCACCATCACCGTCGCCGCCGCCGAGATCGGGCTGGGGCTCGCCATCGTCCTGCTGCTGTTCCGGGCCCGGGGCACGGCGGACATCGACCGGGCCACCGCGCTCGGCGACCCGGCCGAGACCACCGCCGACGTCGAGGAGGCGCCGGTCGGGACCGAGGCGCTGAAGGGCCGGGCCACCGCATGAACCTCGCTCTGCCCGCCCTCGTCCCCGCGCTGCCCGCGCTCGGCGCGGCCGCGACCCTGGCCACCGGCCGGCGCGCCCCCGGACTGGCCCGGCCGCTGGCGATCGTGCCGGTCGCCGTCTCGGCGGTGCTGGCCCTGGTCGTCGCGCTGCAGCTGGGCACTGGCCATTCGCTGGACGCCGCCACCCGGCTCACCCCGACCGGCGGCCCGGACATCGCGCTCGCGATCCACCTGGACGGCTTCAGCTCGCTGATCTCGGTGCTGGTCGGCGTGGTCGCCACCTGTGTGCAGGTGTACTCGACCGCGTACCTCAAGGACGACCCGCGCTACCCCTCCTACGCGGCACTGGTCTCGCTCTTCACGGCGGCGATGTTCCTGGTCGTCTACTCGGGCGACCTGATCGTGCTGCTGGTCGGCTGGGAGGTCATGGGCATCTGCTCGTACTTCCTGATCGGCCACCACTGGGAGACCGAGGACGCCCGCTCCGCCTCGCTGAAGGCCTTCCTGGTCACCAAGCTGGGCGACGTGCCGTTCGTGTTCGGCATCTTCCTGCTCGGCGCCGACGCCGGGAGCTTCCGGATCGAGGACGTGCTGCGGGCCGCCGGCGACGGGCGGCTCGGCCACCCGACGCTGGTCGCGCTGCTCCTGCTGGCCGGGGTGGCCGGCAAGAGCGCGCAGTTCCCGCTGCACACCTGGCTCCCGGACGCGATGGCCGGCCCGACGCCGGTCTCCGCGCTGATCCACGCCGCCACCATGGTCGCCGCCGGCATCTACTTCGTGGCCCGGCTGCTGCCGGTCTTCCTGCTCTCCGGGGCGGCGCTGGTGGTCCTGGCGGTGATGGCCGCCGTGACCATGATCGGTTCGGCGCTCTGCGCGCTCGCCCAGGACGACCTCAAGCGGGTGCTCGCCTACTCGACCGTCGGCCAGCTCGGCTACATGGCCGGGGCGCTGGCCAGCGGCGACCGCGAGGCGTCGGTGTTCCACCTGGTCAGCCACGGCGCGTTCAAGGCCCTGCTGTTCCTCGCCGCCGGTGTGGTGATCCACGCCGCGCACACCAACTCGATCTCCGCGATGTCCCGGATGCCCGGGCTGCGGGGGCGCGTCCCGGACGCCTACTGGACGACGGCCATCGCGCTGGTCGCCCTGGTCGGCCTGCCGCCGTTCTCCGGCTTCTTCAGCAAGGAGGCGGTGCTGACCGCCGCCGAGCACGCCGCCAACGGCGAGGCGCTGACCAACGGCCTCGGCCCGGCCTCGGCGGTGCCGCAGGCGGCCGGCTGGATCGTGCTGATCTCGGCCGGGCTCACCGCCCTGCTCACCGCGGCCTACGCGGCCAGGCTGTTCCTGGTGGCCTTCCACAGCCCGGCGGGCGCGGCCGCGGCGGCGCCCGCGGTGCTGCCCGCCGCCGGCCGGGCCACCGCGGTCGGCGACCACGAGCCCGACGCGCCGTACTCGCCCGAGCTCGACGAGGCCGACCCGGCCGTCGCCGAGCCGCCCGCGATGCGCTGGCCGCTGTGGGTGCTGGCCGTGCCGACCATGGGCTTCGGCGTCGCCGGTCTGCGCTCGGACTGGCTGCCCGCGCTGCTGGACGGCGGCTCACTGCGGCCCTCCGCGGTCACCGCCGTCACCGGCACCGGCCTCGCCCTGGTCGGTGTGCTGCTGGCGTACGGCGCCTGGCGCTCGGCCACCGCCCGGGCCACCGAGGGGCTGCCCGCCCCGGCGGAGCCCGGCCGGGTGCCCGAGCAGGCCGGAGCCCCGGCCGCCGAGGTGATCGTCGCCGATCCCGGGCGCGCCCTGCTGGGCCCGCTGTTCGGCCCGGCCCGGCACGGCTTCGGCGTCGACCGGCTCTACAGCGCGCTGTTCGTCCGCCCGGTCGAGGCCGCCGCCCGGCTCGTCCGCTTCCTCGACCGCGAGGTCGTGGAGACGTACGTGCGCGGCAGCGGCGCCGGTGCCGACCTGCTCGGCCGGGTCGTCCGGCTGGCGCAGACCGGCAACGCGCAGACCTACCTCAGCGCGCTGCTCGCCGGCGTCGTCCTGCTGGCCGTCCTGGTGGCGGTGTAGTCGATGCCGTCCCTCCCGTCCTCGCCCGTCGTCGCTAGGAGCCCCCGATGAACGCGGTCCTCATCGCCCTCCTGGCGCTGCCCCTGCTCGGCGCCGCACTCGCCGCGGCCCCGGTGTTCGGCCCGGACCCGGCCGCCGCCGACCGGCGCGCGCTGCGCTTCGGCACGGTGGTGACCGGCGCCGTCCTGGTGCTCACCGTCGTCCTGGCGGCCGGCTTCGACCACGACGAGCCCGCCCGGATGCAGGCCACCACCGATGTCGCCTGGATCCCGGCCATCGGCGTGCGCTTCCACCTCGGGGTGGACGGCGTCTCGCTCCCGCTGCTCGTGCTGACCTCGCTGCTCACCTTCCTCTGCGCGCTGTACTCGGAGCGGCGGCTGCCGTCCGGGGAGAACGTGCCCTCGGCCCGGGCCTTCGTCGGGCTCTTCCTCCTCCTCGAAGTGGGCATGCTGGCCACCTTCGCGGTGCTGGACCTGCTGTTGTTCTTCCTGGCCTTCGAGATCGTGCTGATCCCGATGTACTTCCTGATCGCCCGCTGGGGGAGCGGCGCGAAGGTGCCGGCCGCCAACCGCTTCATCCTGTACACGCTGCTCGGTTCGGCCGTGATGCTGCTCGGCTTCCTGCTGGTCGGCGGCAAGGCGGGCACCTTCGACATGCAGGCGCTGGCCGCCGCCCACGGCTCCGGCCTGAGCCACTCCACCCAGGTGATCGCCGCATTGGCGATCATGGTCGGGCTCGCGGTCAAGGCCCCCGCCTGGCCGCTGCACAGCTGGCTCCCGGACGCGCACACGGCGGCCCCGACGGTCGGCTCCGTGCTGCTCGCCGGCGTGCTGCTCAAGATGGGCACCTACGGTCTGGTCCGGGTCCTCCTCCCGGTCGTCCCCGACGGCGCCACGACGCTCGCCCCCTACCTGGGCGCGTTCGCCGCCGTCGGCATCGTCTACGGCTCGCTGGCCTGCCTCGCGCTCGCCCGGACCGGGGCCAAGGGCGACCTCAAGCGCCTGATCGCCTACTCCTCCGTCGGCCACATGGGCTTCGTCCTGCTGGGCATCGCCTCCCTCACCCCGGTGGGGGTCAACGGCGCGCTGTTCGCCAACATCGCGCACGGTCTGATCACCGGTCTGCTGTTCTTCGTCGTCGGGGCGCTCAAGGACCGCTACGGCACGGCGGACCTCGACACCCTGGCCGGCACCACCGGCGCCGCCCTCTACGGGCGGGCGCCCCGGATCGGCGCGCTGCTCGCCTTCGCCGCCGTCGCCAGCCTCGGTCTGCCCGGGCTGGCGGGCTTCTGGGGCGAGCTGCTCGCGATGTTCGGCGCGTTCGACCCGGCCGCCGGCCTCTCGCGCCCCGCGTTCGTCACCTACATGGTCCTGGCCGGTCTCGGCACCCTCCTCACCGCCGCGTACCTGCTGATCGTGGTCAGGCGGGTCTGCATGGGCGACCCGAAGCAGCCCGCGCCGGTGGCCGAGCTCGCCGACCTGCGGCCCTACGAGGCCGTCAGCTGGACGCCGCTGGCCGCCCTCACCCTGCTCGCCGGTCTCTGGCCCGCGCTCCTGCTCGGCCTCTCCGACCCCGCCGTCAAGCACCTCCTCGGGGGTGGCTGACCATGCTCGGCACCGCACTCGGATCTCACTCCACGGGGCAGACCACTGTGACCTCCCTCGCCGTCGCCAACCCGGGCAGCCTGATCCAGTCCGTGGACTGGGTGGCGATCGCGCCCCCGCTGATCGCCGCACTGGCCGCCCTCGCCGTGCTGGTCACCGACCTCTTCCTGCCCGCGCACCACAAGAAGTGGCTGGGCCGGCTGGCCGCCGCCGGACTCGCCCTCGCACTCGCCTCGCTCCTCCCGCTCACCGGGGGATCACCCCGTGCCACCTTCTGCGCGCAGAACGTAACAGGCGCCACTGACACTCCCTTGACCAGCGGCGTCGCCGCGGGGGGCTGCTCCTACGTCGCCGACCACTTCGCCCTGGTCTTCCAGCTGCTCGCGCTCGGCGGCGCGCTGATCGCCGCGCTGCTCTCCGCGCACACCGTGGACGAGGAGCGGCTGCCGGGCGGCGAGTACTGGTTCCTGCTGCTCTCCAGCGCCTCCGGCGCCGCCCTGCTGCCCGCCTCCCGCGACCTCGCCACCCTGGTGATCGCCCTGGAGGTGGCCTCGCTGCCGGCCTTCGCCCTGGTCGCCCTGCGCCGGGACGGCCGGGGCGCCGAGGCCGCGCTCAAGTTCTTCCTCTCCTCCGTCACCGCGACCGCCGTGATGCTGCTCGGCATCGGCTTCGTCTACGCGGCGAGCGGCAGCCTGCACCTGGGCGCCGTCGCCACCGGCCTGGAGCACGCGCCCGCGCAGCTGAAGCCGCTGGCCGAGGCGGGGGCCGTGCTCACCCTGGTCGGCTTCGCCTTCAAGGTCGCCGCCGTCCCGTTCCACTTCTGGGTGCCGGACACCTACACCGGCGCCCCGCTGCCGGTGGCCGGCTACCTCTCGGTGGTCGGCAAGGCGGCCGGTCTGGCCGGTCTGGCGCTGGCCACCACCATCGCCTTCCGCCCCTACGCGCACACCTGGGGCCTGGCGCTCGCGGTGCTGGCCGCCGTCACCATGACGGTCGGCAACGCGGGCGCGCTGCGCCAGCGGTTCGACACCCGGTTCAGTGCGGTGCGGCTGCTCGCCTGGTCCTCGGTGGGCCAGGCCGGCTACCTGCTGGTCCCGCTCGCCGCGGCCGGTTACGCGCCCACCACGACCGACCCGCTGGGCGCCACCGCCGCGTACGCGCTGATCTACGGCGTGGTCAACCTCGGCGCCTTCGGCGTGGTGGCGACGGTCGGCCGCCGGGCCGGGGCCGGGGTGGACGACTTCCGCGGCCTGTTCGCCCGGCGCCGCTGGACGGCCCTGGCGCTGGCGTTCTTCCTGCTCTGCCTCGCCGGACTGCCGCCGGGCGTGATCGGCCTGTTCGGCAAGGTGGTGGTGTTCCGCGCCGCCGTCGACGCCGGGCTGGGCTGGCTCGCCGTGGTGATGGCCGTCAACGTGGTCGTCGCGCTGTACTACTACCTGCGCTGGACCGCCCTGCTGTTCGCCCCGGCGGAGGCTGCGGAGTCTGCGGAGGGGGCGGCGTCGGCCGCGGCCGGTTCGGCCGCGGCCGCCGCGACGGCGCCCGAGCGGCGCCTGCCGGTCCCGCTGACCGCCGCCCTCGGGCTCACCGCCTCGGCGGCGGTGGTGCTCTCGGTGGCCCCGCAGCTGGTGCTCCAGGTGGTCGGCGGCTCGCTGTTCTGACCCCCGCCCGGCGGGTGCGCGGAGGCGGTGGCCGGTCCCCCGGTCGGGTGTCGTGCTGGTCACAAGGGAACAAGGCCCCGTCCCCCGCCCGTTGAGCGGGCAGGAGGGACGAGGCAGAAAGGGCTTCCCCACGCACCATTGGAGGGCCAGCCGTGCACCGCCGGCACAACGGACTGAGGACCGCCGCCCTGCTCGGCGGCCTCTCGGCGCTGATCCTGGTGATCGGCTCCTTCTTCGGCCGTACGGGCTTCGTGATCGCCCTGCTGGTCGCCCTCGGCACCAACGCCTACGCGTACTGGAACAGCGACCGGCTCGCCCTGCGCGCCATGCGGGCCCGCCCGGTGAGCGAGATCGAGGCACCGCGCCTCTACCGGATCGTCCGGGAGCTCTCCACCTCGGCCCGCCAGCCGATGCCCCGGCTGTACATCTCGCCGACCCCGGCCCCGAACGCCTTCGCCACCGGGCGCAACCCGCGCAACGCGGCGGTCTGCTGCACCGACGGCATCCTGCAGCTGCTCGACGAGCGCGAGCTGCGCGGCGTCCTCGGTCACGAACTGAGCCACGTCTACAACCGCGACATCCTGATCTCCTCGGTGGCCGGTGCGCTGGCCTCGGTGGTGATGTTCCTGGTGAACTTCGCCTGGCTGATCCCGTTCGGCCGCGGTGACGACGACGACGGACCGGGCCTGTTCGGGCTGCTCGCGATCATGATCCTCGGTCCGGTCGCCGCCTCGCTGATCCAGCTGGCCGTCAGCCGTTCCCGGGAGTACCAGGCCGATGCCGACGGCGCCCGGATCACCGGGGACCCGCTGGCCCTGGCGAGTGCGCTGCGCAAGCTGGAGGCCGGCACCCGGCAGCTGCCGCTGCCGCCGGAGCCGCAGATCCAGACCGCCAGCCACATGATGATCGCCAGCCCGTTCAGGCCGGGCGAGGCGGGTGCGAAGCTGTTCTCCACCCACCCGCCGATGGCCGAGCGGATCGCCCGGCTGGAGCGGATGGCGGGCCACCGGTAGCCGGCCCCGCCCCGGCGGTGGTCAGCCGGCGACCTCGTCCAGGGCGAGCCGGAGGCGGTGGACGCCGTCCACGATCTGGGCGGAGCTCTCGGCGGCGGCGTAGCTGAGCCGCAGGTGGCCGGCGGGCGGCTCGGCCGCGTGGTACGGCCGGCCGGGGGTCACCTGGAGGCCGGCGCGCATGGCCGCGGTGGTGAGCGCGCCGTCGTCGACGCCGTCCGGGAGCCGCAGCCAGAGGTGGTAGCCGCCGGGCCGGTAGGTGGTCAGCAGCCCCGGCAGCTCCCGGTGCAGGGCGGCGACCGCGGCGGTGCGGCGGTCCCGCAGCTCGGTGCCGAGGGTGCGCAGGTGCCGGGCCCAACCCGGGTCGGCGACCAGTTCCAGGGTGGCCTCCTGGAGCGGCCGGGGCACGAAGAAGCTGTCCACCACCTGGGTGGCCCGCAGCCGGGCGAGGGCCGGGCCGCGCGCGGTGAGGGCGCCGACCCGCAGATTGGGCGAGGCCGCCTTGGTGAGCGAGCGGAGGTGCACCACCACGCCGTCGCGGTCGTCGGCGGCGAGCGGCCGGGGCAGCGCGGGGGCGTCCGCGTGGACCAGCAGCCGGGCGAAGTCGTCCTCGACCACGAAGGCGCCGGCCTCCCGCGCGATCCGCAGCACCTCGGCCCGGCGCTCGGGGGAGAGCACCGCGCCGGTCGGGTTCTGGAACAGCGGCTGGCAGACGAAGACCCGCGCCCGGGTGGCGGCGAAGGCCTCCGCCAGCAGGTCGGTGCGGACGCCGTCGGCGTCGATCGGCACCGGGACCGGTCGCAGACCGGCCGCCCGGACGACCGCCAGGATGCCCGGGTACGTCGGCGACTCCACGAGGACCGGCGTGCCGGGCGCTGCGAGCGAGCGCATCGCCACGGTGAGGCCGCTCTGGCCGCCGGAGGTGAGCAGCACGTCCCCGGTGGCGACCGGCCCGCCGTGGCCGCCGATGTCGCGGGCGAACCAGCTGCGCAGTTCGGTGAGGCCGTCGGTGGGCGGGCGCTCCCAGGCGCCCGGCCGTCGTCCGGCCCGGCCGAGGGCGGCGGCGAGCAGGCGTTCGGGCAGCAGCGAGGCGTGCGGGTAGCCGCTGTTGAGGTCGATGACGTCGGGCGGCGGCACGCGCAGGGTGGCGAACACCGGGGCGGCCAGCAGGTCGCGCGGGCCGGTCTCGCTGCTGAGCGCGATCTCCTGCCAGGAGAGGTCCCCGGGGCGGGCGGTGACGGACGAGGTCCTGCGGGCACCGGTCGCCGGGCCCGCGAAGGCCGCCGCGCGGAACACCCCGGCGCCGGGGCGGGAGACCACCAGCCCCTCGGCCGCGAGGACGGCGATGGCGCGGGAGACGGTGCCCGGGCTGACCTGGTGGCGTTCCATCAGCGTCCGGCTCGACGGCAGCTTCCGCCCCTCCGGGTAGCGCTCTACCTCGCTCCGCAGACTGTCGGCGAGTTCCGTCACACTGCTACGCTCACTCATGAGAGCACAAGATAGCGCTACCCCGACTTCCGCGATAGCGGCCCGGTCCGCTACGGCCACGGCTGCGCCTCAGGCGCCGGGTCCGGCTCCGGTCTCCTCCCCGACACGGGCCGCCGCGTCCCTGCCGGCTCCCGCGCCCGCCCGGGCGGACTCCGCCGGTACCGCGCAGGCCGCTCTGGGTGTCCTCTCCTTCTCCTTCAGCTTCCCGGCCACCGCCTGGGCGCTGACCGGCTTCGGCCCCTGGACGGCCACCGGTCTGCGCGGCCTGATCGCCGGTGTGCTCGCCGCGCTCTGCCTGGCGGCGGCCCGGGTCCCGCTGCCCGAGCGCCGCCACTGGCCCGGCCTGCTGGTGGTCTCGGCGGGCTGCGTGCTCGGCTTCCCGCTGCTCACCACGCTGGCCCTGCGGACCTCCTCGACCGCGCACTCGGCCGTCGTCATCGGAGTGCTGCCGCTGGCCACCGCGGCCGTCGCCGCGGTGCGCACCCGGCGCTCGGGCACCCGGCCGTCCCGGCTGTTCTGGGGCGCGGCGCTGGCCGGGGCGGCCGCCGTGCTGGGCTTCACGCTGCTGCAGAGCCACGGCCGGCCGGGCATCGCCGACCTCTACCTGTTCGCGGCGCTGCTGATCTGCGCGGCGGGGTACGCGGAGGGCGGGCGGATCTCCCGGGAGCTGCCCGGCTGGCAGGTGATCGGCTGGGCGGTGGTCGCGGCGCTGCCGGTCACCGCGCTGACCACCGCGCTGGCGCTGCCCGCCGAACCGGTGGAGATCGGTGCCAAGGCAGTGGCCGGGCTGGCGTACACGGCGGCGGTCTCGCAGTTCGGCGGCTTCGTGGTCTGGTACCGGGGGATGGCGGCGATCGGGGTGCCGAGGGCGAGTCAGCTCCAGCTGGCGCAGCCGCTGCTGACGCTGACCTGGTCGGTGCTGCTGCTCGGCGAGGAACTCCCGGCCGCCGCGCCGGTGACGGCGGTGGCGGTGCTGCTCTGCATCGCGCTCACCCAGCGGGCGCGGGCGTGACGCGGGGTGGTCCGGACCCGGGCGGGGTCCGGACCACCACGGTCGGCGGGATCAGTGCCCGGCGGCGTCGGGCCTGTGGATGCACAACGCCCAGATGATGAAGACGTCGAGCGCGATCACCACGATCGACCAGCCCGGGTAGTACGGCATCGCCAGGAAGCTGTCGACGGCGCTCACCGCGGTGAGCGCGATACCGGCGTAGCGGGCCCAGGTGGCGCCCGTGAGGAGGAACGCGCCGACCAGCGCCACCAGCGCGCCGACGACGATGTGGATCCAGCCCCAGCCGGTGAGGTCGAACCGGAAGACGTAGCGGTCGGTGGTCAGGAAGACCTCGTCGTCGTGGACCGCCATGATGCCCCGCAGGACCTCCATGATGCCGTTGATCAGCATCAGGACACCCGCGAACACCACGAAGCCGGGCGCCCAGTCGCGGAACCCGCCGTGCGAGGTCGGCGGCGGTTGGCCCGTGCCCGAGCGCCAGGGCGGGGGCTGGTCGGGAGGCGTGGACGACGTGCTGCTGCTCATGGATTCCTCCAGGACCGGACGCCGGGGCCGGACAGGCGCCCCGGACAGGTGTGCGGAGAGACGTACGGACTTCGACCGTCCGACCCCGCCCGCCGCCGGGCAACCGGACCGCACCTGTTCGGGTGACCCGCCCCGCGCGCCCCCGGCCGCTCCGGGGGACCGGCCGGTACTGCTGGTGCGACCCCTGCCCCGGAGCCGGAAGGCGCGGCACGTGACTCTTCTGCCGAAGGACCCCGTGGAGCAGCCCCCGCGCCGCTCGCACCCCCCGCGGTCGGCACGGCGGCGCGCCGCCGCCCGCCGCCGGCGCGGCCGGGCCCTGGTCGGCTGGCTGACCACCACCGACCACAAGCGGATCGGCACCCTCTACCTCACCACCGCCTTCCTGTTCTTCCTGGTCGGCGGGCTGATGGCGATGCTGATGCGGATCGAGCTGGCCCGGCCCGGGCTGCAGCTGCTCTCCAACGAGCAGTTCAACCAGCTCTTCACCATGCACGGCACGATCATGCTGCTGATGTTCGCGACCCCGCTGTTCGCCGGGTTCGCCAACTGGATCATGCCGCTGCAGATCGGCGCCCCCGACGTCGCCTTCCCCCGGCTGAACGCGCTCGCCTACTGGCTGTACCTGTTCGGCTCGCTGATCGCCGTCCTCGGCTTCCTCACCCCGGACGGCGCCGCCGACTTCGGCTGGTTCGCCTACGCGCCGCTCAACAGCGCCGAACACAGCCCCGGCCTCGGCGCCGACCTGTGGATCATGGGCCTGGCCTTCTCCGGCTTCGGCACCATCCTGGGCTCGGTCAACTTCGTGACCACGATCGTCTGCTTCCGGGCCCCCGGGATGACGCTCTTCCGGATGCCGATCTTCGTCTGGAACACCCTGCTCACCGCCGTGCTGGTGCTCTTCGCCTTCCCCGTGCTGGCGGCCGCGCTGCTCTGCCTGGAGTCCGACCGGCGGTTCGGCTCGCACGCCTTCGACGCGGCCAACGGCGGAGCGCTGCTCTGGCAGCACCTGTTCTGGTTCTTCGGGCACCCGGAGGTCTACATCATCGCGTTGCCGTTCTTCGGCATCGTCACCGAGATCATCCCGGTCTTCAGCCGCAAACCGGTCTTCGGCTACTCCGGCCTGATCGCCGCGACCATCGCCATCACCGGCCTGTCGATCACCGTCTGGGCGCACCACATGTTCGTCACCGGGCAGGTGCTGCTGCCCTTCTTCGCGATCATGACGATGCTGATCGCGGTGCCCACCGGGGTGAAGTTCTTCAACTGGATCGGCACCATGTGGCGGGGCTCGCTCAGCTTCGAGACCCCCATGCTGTGGACCGTCGGCTTCCTGGTCACCTTCCTCTTCGGCGGCCTCACCGGGGTGCTGCTCGCCGCCCCGCCGATCGACTTCCACGTCTCCGACTCGTACTTCGTCGTCGCCCACTTCCACTACGTGGTGTTCGGGACGGTGGTCTTCGCGATGTTCGCCGGCTTCCACTTCTGGTGGCCCAAGTTCACCGGCCGGATGCTCGACGAGCGGCTCGGCCGGATCCACTTCTGGACCCTCTTCGTCGGCTTCCACAGCACCTTCCTCGTCCAGCACTGGCTCGGCGCCGAAGGCATGCCCCGCCGCTACGCCGACTACCTCGCCGCCGACGGCTTCACCACGCTCAACACCGTCTCCAGCATCGGCTCCTTCCTGCTCGGCATCTCCACCCTGCCGTTCCTCCACAACGTCTGGCACACCGCCAAGTACGGCGAGCGGGTCACCGTCGACGACCCGTGGGGCTACGGCCGCTCCCTGGAGTGGGCCACCTCCTGCCCGCCGCCCCGGCACAACTTCGTCACCCTGCCCCGGATCCGCTCCGAATCGCCCGCCTTCGACCTCCACCACCCCGAGATCGCCGGACTCGACCAGCGGCAGAACGCCCGCGAACCACAGCGCTGATTCCCGGTCCTTTACCTGCTCGTTAGGATGACCGGCATGGCAGAGGACACCGCGGACCCCGCAGAGGACACCCGCGCCCCGGTGGCCGGCGACCCGCGGGCCCGTCGGCGCGGCCAGGGCGAGCTGGAGGCGCAGGTGCTGGCGGTGCTCCAACAGGCACCCGGTCCCGCCACCGCGGGCTGGGTCCAGGAACGCCTCGACGGCGGCCTCGCGTACACCACGGTGATGACCATCCTCTCCCGGCTGCACACCAAGGCCGCCGTCACCCGCACCCGCTCCGGCCGCTCCTACCTCTGGCAGGCCTCCTCGGACGCCGCCGGCCTCGCCGCCCTGCGGATGCGCCGCGTCCTGGACGGCGAACCCGACCGGGACGCCGTGCTCGCCAGCTTCGTCACCGCCCTGCTCCCGCACGACGAGGAACTGCTGCGCACCCTGCTCGACAGCGCCACCGCCCCGGCCCCCGACCGCGAAGGCTGACCTCCTCACCGTGGGTTTCTTCGTCTTCCTCCCGCTCGTCCTGCCGTTGACGGCGCTGCCCGTCGCCCGGCTCACCGAACAGCACCTCCACCCGCGCGGCGCCGCCCGGCTGCTCACCGGCTTCAGCATCGTGATGGCGCTGTGCAGCGCGGTCAGCCTCGGCCTGATCGGCGTCGTCGGCACCGCCCAGCTCCCCGGCAACCCGCTGCCCGACAGCTGGTCCGACCCCGAGGTCCGGGACGCCCTGCCCTACCACGAGACCGTCGGCACGGCGGCGCTGCTCGTCCTCGCCGTCGTCCTGCTCGCGGTGGGTCGCACCCTCGTCCGGCACCGGCGGATCCGCGTCCGTGCCCGGCGGGCCCTCGGCCGCGCGCTGCCCGCCGCCTCCGACGTCGCCCTGCTCCCCGACCCGGCCCCGTACGCCTACGCGCTGCCCGGCTCGTCGCGCTCGCCCGGGCGGGTGGTCGTCTCCACCGGCATGCTCGCCGGCCTGGCCGAGGACGAACGGGCCGCCCTGCTCGCCCACGAACGCGCCCACCTGACCCACCGGCACCACCGCCACCTGCTGGCCACCCAGCTGGCCGGCTGCGTCAACCCGTTCCTGCGCCCGCTGCAGCGTGCCGTCGCCTACAGCGCGGAGCGCTGGGCCGACGAGGAGTCCGCGCAGGCCGTCGGTGACCGCCGGGTCACCGCCCGCGCCGTCGCCCGGGCCGCCCTCGCCTCCCACCGGCCGCCCGCGGCCTCCACGGTCCTCCCCGCGTTCGCCGCCCCCGGCCCCGTCCCCCGCCGGGTCGCCGCCCTGCTGGGCCCCGTCCCCAGCGCCCGCAACTGGCCCCCGGCCCGCACCCCCGCCGGCCTCGCCGCGCTGGTCGCCGCCCTCGGCACCGCCGCCTCCGCACTCTCCGCCCTCAACGCGGCCGTCGCCCTGCTCCTCATCCTCAAGGCCGTCACCCCGCTCTGACCGGTCCGGGTCCGGTCTCCTCCGTGGGGTGGGCGGGCACCCGGAGCGATCCCCGAGGTGGGGGCTCCGGGGGCGTGGACACGGCGGGCGGCGGGAATCGGCCGGTCGTAGGGTCGTAGGGATGGGCCGTCGTACGTGAGAGGGTGCCGGGCATGAAGGTGATCGACTTCGTTCTGAATGTGATCTGGCTGATCTTCTGCGGCATCTGGATGGCGATCGGCTACGTGGTCGCGGGGATCATCTGCTGCATCCTGATCATCACCATCCCCTTCGGCATCGCCTCCTTCCGGCTGGCCGGGTTCGTGATCTGGCCGTTCGGGCGCAAGGCCGTCGAGCGGCCGGACGCCGGGGCGCCGTCGTGCGTCGGGAACGTGATCTGGCTGGTCTTCGCGGGGTGGTGGCTGGCGCTGATGCACCTGGTCACCAGCATTCCGCTGTTCCTGTCGATCATCGGGATCCCGTTCGGGTGGGCGAACCTCAAGCTCATCCCGGTGTCGCTGATGCCGCTGGGGAGGGAGATCGTCTCGACCGACGAGCCGTGGGGCGGCCGGTAGCGGGGGCCCTGGCCCCGGTGGCGCGGGCAGGGCGTGGCCGGTGGCGCGGGCGCGGGCAGGGCGTGACCGGTAGCGCGGGACCGGGCAGGGCGTGACCGGGCAGGGCGTGACCGGGCAGGGCGTGACCGGGAAGGGCCGGCGGGTGGTCCCGTCGGCCCTTCGGTGTGCTCAGACGGTGGCGAGGGCGGTC
The DNA here is from genome assembly GCA_000719695.1 of Streptomyces sp. NRRL F-6131. Taxonomy (GTDB): domain Bacteria; phylum Actinomycetota; class Actinomycetes; order Streptomycetales; family Streptomycetaceae; genus Kitasatospora. The sequence goes on along the minus strand of JOHN01000017.1, from coordinate 2,735 downwards.
AGGGTGGTGCGGGCCGTGGAGAGGGAGGTGGCGGCGAGGTCGCGGTAGGGGGTGAGGGCGGGGACGTCGGCGGCGCGGGTGAGTTCGGCGTGGACGAAGCGGAGGTGGGCGTCCGGGACGCCGAGGTGTTCGGTGCACCAGGCGCGCAGGTAGGGGGTCTGGAAGTCGAAGGGCTCGCGCGGGGTGCCGGGGCCGTAGCCGCCGCCGCGGGCGGTGACGACGACGACGCGGGTGGTGGTGAGCCGGCCGTCCCCGGTGGCGGGGTCGACGTGGGCGCCGGGGAAGGTGACGCGGTCGATCCACGCCTTGAGGGCGGCGGGGACGGTGAAGTTGTACATCGGGACGCCGAGCAGCAGGGTGTCGGCGGCGTGGAGCTCGGTGATCAGGGGGTGGGTGAGGGACCACTCGTGGAGTTCGGCGGGGCTCGTGGCGAAGGACGGGACGTCGCCGAGCGGGACGGGGGCGCCGTGGCGCTCGACGCGGACGCCGAGAGAGGCGTAGCCCGCGCCGACGAGCGGGACCGGGTCGGTGGCGAGGTCGCGGTGGCGGTAGCCGGCGGCGCCGTGCCGGGCCTGCCAGGCCCGGGCGAAACGGGCGGTGAGACGGCGGCTGACGGAGCGGTCGAGCGGGCTCGCGCTGGAGTCGAGGTGGAGCAAGGTGGGCACGGGAGGCTCCTGGTCACCTTCGGGGAGTGGGCATCGTCAACCCGGTGACGAGGGACCGGACGGAAAGGTGACCGATGGACGGGCGCGAGGAGCTGGCGGCGCGGTTCGAGGCCGAGCGGGGGCGGTTGGGAGCGGTGGCGCGGCGGATGCTCGGCTCGGCGGCGGAGGCCGAGGACGCCGTGCAGGAGGCCTGGCTGCGACTGGAGCGGGTCGACGCGGCCGGGGTCGAGAACCTGCCGGGGTGGCTGACCACGGTGGTGTCGAGGATCTGCCTGGACGTGCTGCGGGGGAGGAGGACGGCGGCGGCGGTCGTCGACGGGCTGGTGGACGGCCCGGAGGTGGAGGCGGAGCTGGTCGACGAGGTGGGCCGGGCGATGCTGGTGGTGCTGGACCGGCTGGGGCCGGCCGAGCGGGTCGCGTTCGTGCTGCACGACGGGTTCGCGGTGCCGTTCGAGGAGATCGGGCCGATCGTCGGCCGGAATACGGTGGCGGCGAAGAAGCTCGCGAGCCGGGCCCGGCGGCGGGTGCGGGGGACGGGCGACCCGGCGGGGGCGGGCGACCCGGCGGGGTCGGGCGAGCGGGTGGGGTCGGCGAACCGGGAGGTGGTGGAGGCGTTCCTGGCCGCCGCCCGGGGCGGTGATCTGGATGCCCTGCTCGCCGTGCTCGCGCCGGACGTGGTGCGCCGGGCCGACCCGGCCGCCCTGCCCGTCGGCCGTCCGGCGGTGCTGCGCGGTGCCGAGGACGTGGCACGGGAGACCAGGGTGATCGGACGACGGGCGCGCTTCGGGGTGCCGGTGCTGGTGGACGGCGAGGTGGGGGCGGCGATCGCGCCGGACGGGCGGCTGCGGCTGGTGCTGCGGTTCGAGGTGGCGGCCGGCCGGGTGGCCGGGTTCGAGGTGGTGGCGGATCCGGCGCGGCTGGCGGGGCTGCGGCTCACGGTCCTGGTGTAGGCCCGTGAGCGGGTTTGTCATCCGGTGTCGTCCGGCCTGCCGGCCGTGCCGTCGGCCCTACCGTCGTCCCCGGTGCGGCTCGTCGGCGAGCTGGACGATCATCTTGCCGGTGTTGGCGCCCTTGAGCATGCCCAGGAAGGCGTCGACGACGTTCTCGAAGCCCCGGACGACCGTCTCGTCCGGGGCGACCGCGCCCGAGCGCAGGTGCGGGACGAGGAAGTCGTACAGCTCGGGCCGGGCGTCGAGGTGGTCGCGTACCAGGAAGCCCTCCAGTCGCAGGCTCTTGCCGACCACGTCGAAGAGGTTGCGCGGCGCGGGCGGCGGCGACTGGAGGCGGTTGTACTGGGCGACCGCCCCGCACCAGGCGATCCGGCCGTGGTCGCGCAGGGCGCCGATGGCGGCCTCCAGGTGGTCGCCGCCGACGTTGTCGAGGTAGACGTGCAGGCCGTCCGGGGCGGCCTCGCGCAGGCGGTCGCCGATCGGGGCGTCGTGGTAGTCGAAGGCGGCGTCGAAGCCCAGGCGTTCGGTGAGGTGGCGGACCTTGGCGGCGGAACCGGCACTGCCCACGATCCGGCCGGCGCCGAGCAGCCGGGCGATCCGGCCGGCCGCGGTGCCGACGCCGCCGGCGGCCGCCGAGACGAAGACCGTCTCGGCGGGCCGCAGACGGGCGATCCGGGTCAGGCCGACCCAGGCGGAGAGCCCGGTACCGCCGAGGATGCCCAGGTGGGCGCTGAGCGGGACGCCCGCGAAGTCCGGCAGGACGGTGGCCTCGTCCGGGGTGACCACGGAGAGGGTGCGCCAGGCCCGGCGGTGGTGGACGAGGGAGCCGACGGGAAGTGCGGGCGTCCGGGACTCGACGACCCGGCCCAGAGCGCGGCCCTCCAGCGGGGCGTGCAGCTGCCAGCCGCCGCTCTCGTCCATCTCCTCGCGCATGTACGGGTCGACGGACTGGTGGATGTTCTCGACCAGGGCCTCACCGGCGGCGAGCAGGGGGACGGTCTCGTCGAGGAAGGCGAAGTCGTCGGCGGTGGGCTCGCCGGTGGGGCGGGAGACGAGGTGGACGACGCGGGCGGTGGGGCGGGACACGGTGGGCTCCGGAGGTGGTCGAGGGGGGTGGGTG